>NWBJ01000123.1 GCA_002633115.1 Muribaculaceae bacterium Zag1 | reverse complement strand
ATGGCGCGAGGGTTCCACCTCTTCCCATCCCGAACAGAGAAGTTAAACCTCGCCGCGCCGATGGTACTGCGAAAGTGGGAGAGTAGGTCACCGCCATCATCAGAGGCCCCGCAAGCGACTGCTTGCGGGGCCTTGCTTATTGTGTCCAAACAGCCCGGCGCCCGAAGCGCCGGGCACGGTGGCGCCAGGGTGGCACCCAGGTTGGGAATCATAGCTAGGTGTCCTGGCGCCACGGTGCCTCGCGCTTTAGGCGCGAGTATTGGGCGAGAGTATTGGTTTTTTTATCCTATTATAAACCAATATTCAATAATATTTTTTATCTTTGCAATCAGAAAGATAAATATATAAACCAATATAAGAATCGTATGAGAAAAATTCTACTTGCTCTTGCTGCGGCTGCCTCGATGCAGGCTGTCACCGCACAGACTGTGTTCTCAACCACGTTGAGCACCCAGGAGGAATTTGACCAGTGGACAGTCATCGACAACAACAACGATGGCTGGACATGGAAATTCGACGCTACCCAAGACGAAGGGTTGCGCACCTACTACAGCTACCACAGCACAAACGCTGCCGACGATTGGTTGATCTCACCGGCCATCACACCCGAACAGTCGGGTCAAGCCTTGGTGAAATTCAGCTACATGGGTTCATCCTATGGCGAGAATATGGAGGTCTGCGTTGGCACATCGCCCGAGATTGCCGACCTCTCAAATCTTGTGATGAAATCGTATGAGGATATTCCGTATACTCAACTCTCAGATTATTTCATCCTCAATTGCGAGGCTGGAAAGTCATACTATCTCGGATTCCATGCTTGCTCTAAGGCTGACATGTATCGCCTATATCTCAGCAGTGTCGAGGTAGAGTTCGCTTCATCACTCGTTGACCTCTCGCTTGATGAAATTTCTGCTCCTGTAAGCGGTGAGAATCTCGGCCAAGAATACATCGCTCTCACCGTATCAAATGCCGCTGGCATGGATACTGCTGAGGAGTACAGCATTACCGTAAGTCTTGACGGCAAGGAAATGTTTACTGAGACTATCAATCAACCCTTGGCAGCTGGCGAATCTGCCTTTATAGTTCTGTCAACCCCGGTCGATCTCTCAGTATCGCACCGCACTTATACCATACAGGCTACTGTCAATGTTGATGGCGACATCAATACCTCCAACAACTCCTACACAGCCAAGGTGCGCCATGAGGGCGCAGCTGTCGAGCCTTACTTCATGGGCTTTGAGACCGACGAAGACGTAGAGGGCCACGCTTATTTCAACCTCAACGGTGACACTGGCGACTGGGGCATCAGCTATGGCAGTTACTGGAGCACATTTGCTCGCACAGGCAACGCCTGCCTTGGTTACAACTACGATTCAAGCAATGCAGCCGACGACTGGGCAATCCTTGAGGGAGTACAGGTAGGAGCCGGGTATCACGTGCTCAAATTCTGGTACTCGGGCGACAGCAACTATGTTGAGAAATTCAAAGTTTGCTATGGCACCGAGCAAACCCCCGAGGCCATGGTCAACGAGCTGGCTGACTTCCCCAATGTCAACAATGGCTCATACCAGGAGGCTATCTGCATCTTCGAGACAGCAGAACCCCAGGTTGTCTATATCGGATTCTACTGCTACTCAGATGCTAACCAGAACTGGCTCACCATCGATGACATCACCCTTGAGAGCATCGACCCAGCCGAATCAGATATCTCTATCACAGCTCTGAGCGAACCGCTGGAATTCTATTCACAGAAATGGTATGACCGCGTAGTCTTTGAGCTCTACAACCTGGGCGTAAACTCAGCTGATGTGGATGTGACTGTCGCTATAGATGGCGTAAACTGCTATTCAGCCAGCGTAACCCTCCAAGGCCAGGAGAAGAGCGAGTACACTGTCGAGAATCTGCTGCGCTCGCTCAGCGTGGGCACCCACACTCTGCGCATCGAGGCTACAGTAGATAACGACCCCAACACTGAGAACAATGTGGTAGAGAAGCAAATCCGCGTGCTTGGCACTCCCGATATCGCTTATGATTTTGAGGATGGCGAAGTTCCAGAGAATTTCACATTCCGCAACGAAGGCACCTCAGCTCACCCGAGTGCTGCTGACGAGTGGGGTGAACTGGGCTGGGCACCTTTCGAAATCGAGAACCATGCCCTGTTTGGCAACTACTGGCTCGGCGGCAATACCTGGCTCACAAGCTCGACCTCAAAGGCCGACATCTGGTGCGTGCTGCCTCAGATGCACGTAGGCGCTTCTGACGCCTGCATGACCTGGGCTGCAATGGGTCTCAACGCACTGTACACCGAGGCTTACAATGTCGAGATTTCGACTGATGCCGATGCTTGGTACTACTACACCACAGTATTCCAGGAGGGCAGTCTGTTTATGCCCTCATGCGGCGCAGTTGACCTGAGCTCGTATGCCGGTCAGGACGTGTACATCGCATTCCATGTGCGTTCCCTCAACGGCGATGCTATCGCGTTTGACAATATCGAGCTCTACGGCGTGACCTCGACCTCGGGCATCGAGAATGTAAGCGTGGAGAGTGCACGCGAAATCCAGGAGGTATTCGACCTCAATGGCCGCAGCCTCGGCAAGCGCCTCGAATCGCTGCCACAGGGCATCTACCTGATCCGCTACACCGACGGCACCGCACGCAAAGCCATCCGCCGCTAACATAGAATCGCCTAATCAAAAACCACGGATTACACGGATTACACGGAGCCTCCCGGATGGCAATCCGTGTAATCTGTGTAATCCGTGGTTATTTAAATATGGAATCTGTGGTTTTATTGTGCAAATCTTTTTGGGATATGGGGAAAATTTTGTAATTTTGCAACTTGAAACGAAAAAACAACAATAACACTATAATAAGGATAATATCAGGTTATGATTAACGCCCAAGACATCAAGAACGGCACCTGCATCCGCATGGACGGCCGTCTGTACTTCTGCGTGGAGTTTCTCCACGTGAAGCCCGGCAAAGGCAACACCTTTATGCGCACCAAGCTGAAGGATGTGGTCGATGGCCGCGTGCTCGAGCGCCGCTTCAACATCGGCGAAAAACTCGAGGATGTGCGCGTAGAGCGCCGTCCCTATCAGTATCTCTATACCGAGGGTGACGATGACATCTTTATGAACAATGAGACATTTGAGCAAGTGCCTATCTCGAAGGAGCTCGTGACCGGAGCTGACTTCATGAAGGAAGGCGATACCGTAGAGGTAGTAAGCGATGCCAGCACCGAGACCGTGCTCTACGCTGAAATGCCCGTCAAGACCGTGCTCAAAATCACCTACACCGAACCCGGCATCAAGGGCGACACCGCCACCAACACCCTCAAGCCCGCTACCGTTGAGACCGGCGCCACCGTGCGCGTGCCTCTCTTCGTCAACGAGGGCGACATGATCGAAATCGACACTCGCGAGGGGAGCTACGTCCGCCGCGTCTGACCACAGATTACTGGGTGTAAAAACCACGGATTACACCCAAATTCGCTGGGTGTAAAAACCACGGATTACACGGATTACACGGAAAGCCATCCGGATGGCTCCGTGAAATCCGTGTAATCCGTGGTTTTTAAGTAACCTGAGTGGTTATTATCAATCCGTGTAATCCGTGTAATCCGTGGTTTTTAAGTAACCTGAGTGGTTATTATCAATCCGTGTAATCCGTGGTTTTACGGGAATTGGACAGTAAAAATAGTATCAGTGGAATTGGATCTGAGTGAGAAGTGGCAGTGGTGGCCACGGAGGACCTCGGCGACGAGCATCAGGCCGATGCCTTGACCCTGGGGCTTGGTGGTGAAGAAGGGGGTGAATAGATGCTCGGCGGCATCGGGCGATAGACCGGCGCCATTGTCGGTGATGGTCACTTGTCCTTGCGCAGTGTTGGCGATGCGGATATGCCCGTCGGTGCGGCTAGTCGAGAGGATGGATTCTACGGAGTTTTTGACGATATTGACTATGGCTTGTTCCCACAGCATGGGATCGAGCTCTACCTCTACGTCTTCTTCGTAATCAAATGATGTCGAGATTCCGTAGCTCGCGGCATATTGGGTGATGAATGGTTCTACGGCTCGCAGCGAGTCGGCGAGGTCTTTCTTGACGAGCTGAGGCGCGGGAGTCTTGACCAGATTGGCGTAAGCCGAGATAAAGGAGGTCATATTCTGGGCGCGGTCGCGGCAACTGTCGATGGCCTCGGCCACCGAGGCATCGGTAGAGGTGTCGCGCAAGAGTTGCAACACCGAATCGATGCCACCCATGGTATTGTTGACCTCGTGGGCCATCGTGCGGATGATGCGGCCGTAGGCGTCGCGTTCGGCGCGGCGCACCTCCTCGGTGAGTATCTCTATTATGTAATAGCTGCGCGGCGCGCCTCGGTCGATGAATGATTGACGCATAACTCGGTAGATGGCCCCAGAATCGCTGCGCAGCGTTCGCGATTCGCCATCGCTGAGCGAGGGCAGCGAGATTTGCTTGAGCATCTGCCGAGCGGCGTAGTTGGTCGACTCTATCTCGCCATGCAAGTCGAGGATAACGATACCTTGTTGCGACGAGTCAATCAGTTGCTGCAGCAGCTGATTGCGTTCTTGCAGGCTGAGGCGTTCACGCTTTAGCCGCTCCATCAGGTCGTTGAAGAGACCTACCACATTGTCGGTGTCTTGCTGGCCCACCTGTCTCAGGCGGCTGGCATAATCCTGGGCGCGCAGCAACCCCATGCCGTTCTCTACGGCTCGCCACGGGCGCATTATGTTGGCGTAAAACCAGATAATTGCCAACGCCAGCACAGCGAGTGCCGTTGGCATAATCCACCCGGGCCAGGCCGAACCCTGCCACCATGCCACCGCGCAGGTGAGCAGCGACAGAGCGATGATAGAGCCAAGTAAGTACCTCATCATTTCAGACCGAATTTCTCCATGCGTCGGTAGAGGGTCTGGCGCGTGATGCCGAGCATCGAGGCGGCGTGGGCCACATTGCCGTGGCAGCGCTCGAGGGCCTCGTTGATGGCTTGTCGCTCTTGGCTCTCCATGGGTCCGGGCGGTGTGGGTTGTTTGACCTCGGCAATCAGCGGCTTTAGGTCGACGGTGTCGATGCGCGGAGTAGGGGAGAGCAGGATGGCGCGCTCTACGAGATTTTTGAGTTGGCGTATGTTGCCGGGATAGGGGAGCGATTTGAGCAACTCAATGGCAGCGGGCGAGAACGATGCGTCGGGATTGGCTCGCTGGGCGAAATGGCGCACGAGCAGGGGTATGTCGCTCTGGCGCTCGCGCAGCGGCGGCAGGGCGATGGTGATGAGGTTGATGCGGTAGAAAAGGTCCTCGCGGAAACTGCGGTCGCGCACCATCTGCGGCAAGTTGGCATTGGTGGCAGATACCACGCGGATGTCGACGCGTCGTGTCTTTGTCTCGCCAAGGCGCTCGAAGGCATGTTCTTGCAATACCCTCAGCATCTTTACCTGGCACGACGTGTCAAGGTCGCCTATCTCGTCGAGAAAGATTGTGCCGCCATTGGCAGCCTCGAAGCGGCCTTGTCGTTCGCCTACGGCTCCAGTGTAAGCGCCACGGGCGTGGCCGAACATCTCGCTCTCAAATAGCGACTGGCTGATGCCGCCGAGGTTGACCTTGACAAAGGGCTGTGCCGAGCGGCGGCTGTTTCGGTGGATGGCCTCGGCGATTAGTTCTTTGCCGGTGCCGTTTTCGCCAATAATCAGCACTGAGGCCTCGGTGGGGGCGATGCGCTTGATTGTCGCCATTATCTCTTGCATCTGCGGCGAGTTGCCGATGATGCCGCAGCGGTCGAAGTCTGAGTCTGAGCCTTCGGTCCGGTCTGTATCTGGAGCGAGGGCGAGGGCGGTGTCGATGCGCTGGAGGAGCAGGCGATTGTCCCAGGGCTTGGTGATGAAGTCGGCAGCGCCGAGGCGCATGCCATCTACGGCCAGGGGTATGCTGCCCCAGGCCGTGATGAGGATCACCGGCATTTGAGGGCGAAGCACCTTGACGCGCTGCAGCAGCTCGAGACCTTCCTGGCCGGTGGTGGAGTTGGTGTAGTTCATATCCATCACTGCCAAGCGCACTGGCAGCGAGCGCACTGCCTCGATGGCCTCATCGGGACTTTTGGCGAGCGCCACCCGGTGGCCGCTATGCTCAAGCAGCAGCTTGAGCGATGCCCTCACCGCGCTATTGTCGTCTATAACCAGTATCATACCACAAAATTACAAATTAAAACTGAGATTACAAAAGTGATTGAGGGGAAATAAAAACCACGGATTACACGGATTACACGGATTGCCATCCGGATGGTATCCGTGTAATCCGTGTAATCCGTGGTTTTTGTCACCAGCGTGTAATCCGTGGTTTTGAAACATCCATCTGTGGTTATTCTTGTTGGAGGGCGAGGGCGGGCTGGATGTGGGAGGCGCGGAGGGCGGGGAAGAGGGTGCCGAGGAGAATCATCAGGGCGAGGATGGCGTAGACGATGGCCACGAGGCACCAAAATTGAGGAGCATAGAACTTGCCCTCATAGCAGCTGAGATAGAAATAATGCACGAGCAACCAATCCCCGACTATAGCAAGAGGGGTGATGAGGGTGAGGATTACAATGCCCTCATTGATGGTACGGCGGAATAGTTGCGAGGGGGATGCTCCATTTACGCTGCGGATGGCTAATTCACTTGTGCGCTGCTGGGTACGATACCAGAATGTGCCGAGAAGACCCAAGAACACATTAATAGCCAAGAAAACCATGGCAACAATGTAGTTGCGCATCTGTACATAACTTCCACGGTTGAATAATTCGCGCTGGTCGCGATCAGCGGTTACGCCAGTAATGTAGTAGTTGCCGATGCGCAGATTCTGGTCAGCGAATTTAAGGAAATTTTCCTTGAAATCGACATCCATATTATCCTTGACGCGTACCATCAATTCGTTCATCCAACCAACCCAGTCGGGTTGTGCTGGCATCAGTACAGAATGGGAAAAGGGTCCATGCTGGAAATCGGAATAGCGGGGCGTAACGAGTATGCCTTTGAGCACAATGTCGCGTGGCCCATTGCTCCGATTCTCGAAATGTCGACCAATATAGGGAGTCAAATCTTTGACGCCTCTGTGCTCAAGGATATTTGGTGAGGCAAAGAAAATGTTAGGGTCTTCCTTCAACATCTGGGCAAGTTGCTCTGGGGTCTCGCCATTGATGCCATGATAGCGGTAAACACGCGCAAAGTCGGGTGTGACGAGACGTTGCACTAAGAAAGTGCCATTAGTGTTCAGACTATCGATGTATAGCGAGACACCGTTATTGCTGCCATTGTACATGTGGGCGTTGAGGCCCATGGCCACCGCCTCGATGTCGGGTCGCGCCTCGATTAGCTGGAGTATGCGTTGCATTGAGGCAAGTTTCTCTTCATCGGTTTGCTCGACATATTCTGGCGCTTTTGGGTTGAGGGTGGAGAAACCTATCTGATAGACGTGCTCGTAGTCAAATCCGAGTGGTTCATAATAGATGCGCAAGCGCGTGAAGATAGTGCTTCCGATATACCAGAGGATCACTGAGACAAGCAGCAACTCTATGGCCAGCCACAGGTTGCTGCGCCATTCGCTGCGTATTTGGGTAAATAATTTTCGTTTCATATTTTTATGGGATTAAAAACCGTAAGGACTTAAGAGACCGTAAGGACATAAGGGACCGTAAGGACATAAATGGCGCTATTGACCTAAGGGGATATGGAAGGTAAGGCTAATGTGCTTAAGTTTCTTATGTCCTTATGGTCTATCGGCGGGAGATGGCAGCGACGATGTCGGTGCGGGAGGCCTGCCAGGCGGGGAGGGAGGCGCTGAGCAGATTGAGAATAAAGCAGAAGAGGAGTGCCCAGCCGAAAGTCGACCAGTGGAGAATCATCGACAGGTTGACAAAGGTATTGTCGGCGCTCATGCCCCAGCCGGGAGTATAAATCGAGGCGCCTCCGATAAGCGAGAATATCACGGCGAGGATAATGCCGAGTAAGCCGCCGAGTAGAGTCACTGCAAAGCTCTCCCAAAAAAGATTGCTGAGGATAGACGAGCGCGAGGCTCCGAATGCTCGCCTTACGCCAATCTCCTCGCGTTGGCGCCGCAAGCGGCTATGCGTCATGCTGCTTAGGTTGATTGCTGGCACCAAAAGTAGGATGCCGTAGGTGAGCCACCGCTCACGATATATTGATTTCATATCCGTAGCCGACACATTAGCATATTTGGAATAGGCCACTACCTCCTGGGTGTAAGGCCGATCGCGAGAAACGAATGTCCACCCCTCATCACGCAAACTCTCAAAATAGATGGCATGTAAGCGATTAAACTCATCACGGATATCTTTGAAGTCGGCTGGATTATTAGCGAGCATAATTACCGAGAAATACCCCATGATATTGTCACACCATCCGTCATTTATAGCGTTGGTCGATGAATATGGCACCCAAGCATCGGCATAAGAAAATTCAGCTAAGTTAGTTACATCTTTCACCACGCCGGTTACTCGGTAGGGAACGAAGTCGAGGGTAAATTCGCGGCCCACAGCATCGGTAGTACCGAAAAGCTTGCGAGCTGTTGTCTCTGATAAGACAGCTACAGTCTGACCGGCGTCAAATTCTTCCTCGCCGTAGGGCTTGCCTGTGACGAATGTGAAATTCATGACTTTCCAATAGTTATGGTCAGTCCCTTTGGCGTTTGCGTTGACAGGGATGCCGCCTGGAGCTTTGAGCGAAACAGGATTCCTCTGGGAGGTAAAAGCTGTAACGGCTTCGGGCTTCTCCATCTTGTAGTAAACCTCCTGGAGCGTACGGTATCCAATGGGCCCGTTGCTGCCACCTTCGCCATCCCAATTGTCGTTGTTGATGCTCATAAACTGAGCCACAAGCCAGCGGTCACGGTTGGACTCGGGTGGGAAGGGGGCATATTTTACCTGCTCCATCATCACCATCACCATGATTAGGAAAATGGCGAGGGCTGTGCCCACGATGCTTACCCAGCTGATCAGCGGCTGCTGCCGCAAATTATTGACAATATTCTTCATTTTTCATTCTTCATTTTTCATTCTTCATTTTTCAGGTGGCCGTCGAGGAAGCGGAGGATGCGGTGGGTGAGGCGAGCCTGCGATTCGTTGTGGGTGACCATCACGATGGTGCGGCCATCGTCTTGGTTTAGGCTCTGCAGCAGGCGCATGATGTCGGCACCCATCTGGCTGTCGAGGTTGCCGGTGGGTTCGTCGGCGAGGAGGATGCGCGGATTGCCCACGATGGCGCGGGCTATCGCCACGCGCTGGCATTGACCGCCCGACAATTGGCCGGGGCGATGCTTGATGCGATGCGAGAGTTCTACGCGGTCGAGCACTTCCTCTACGCGGCGCCGCCGCTCGCGGGCCGAGAGGTCATCGCGATAGGTGAGAGGGAGTTCTACATTGTCTCTGACTGAGAGCGAAGGGATTAGATGGAAGCTTTGGAACACAAAGCCGATGTGCTCGTTGCGGAATCGAGCGCGCTGCTTCGGGGTGAGGCGTGTGATGTCGGTGTCGGCGATGGCGATATGGCCCTCGGTGGGATTGTCGAGGAGGCCGATGAGGTTGAGCAGGGTCGACTTGCCGCAGCCCGACGGGCCCATCACGCTGACAAACTCGCCCTCGTCGACCACGAAGCTCACCCTGTCGAGGGCGCGGATTTCGATTTCAGATGTGCGGAATATTTTGGTGACACCGCTGAGATTGATTATATTCATGTTGGTCTTTGGTTTTTGGCATTTGGTGTTTGGTGTTTGGAAAAGTTACCAAAAAGTATTTGGTGTTTGGAAACGAAAGATGCATTATTCATTTTTCGTTATTCATTTTTCATTTCAAAAGCCGTGCCAAAATCATAAACCATTGATTAGCAACAATGTAACGAATTATATCGGTGTCCGAAATCGGACACAAGTGTATGATTGTAACAAAGATGCGCCATTAGGGATGTTTTGTGGGGCGTGATACACAGAGGACACAGATGACACACAGAAACCTTCGATGATATTAAAAATCCATAGAGAGCCAGAGGCTCTGACAGATGGCATAGACCATCCGGATGGCATCTGTGTTATCTGTCGGCGCTTAGCGCCTCTATGGAATTTATCTTTCTGGCGTGGTTTCTGTGTGTCATCTGTGTCCTCTGTGTATCACGATCGCAATGCACCACAAAGATTCATGGGCCGGCGGGGACGCCAGGTCCTCCTATAGGCAATCCTGGAGGATTTGGCGGATGTCGGCCTCGGTGAGTGGGTAGAAGTTGTTGGGGTTGTCGAGGCCCTCGTTGTCGGCGATGTGCTTGGCAATCTCGTCGAGGCGACTGCCATCGATGCCCACCTCGCGGAGCGTCATCGGCATGTGCATCGTGTCGCGGAAGAAATCATACGTCATGGCGATGGCTCGATTGGCAATCTCATAAGCCGAGAGCTCGGAAGATATGCCCAGCACCTGCGTACCATACTCAACGAATCGCTCCACCGTGCGGTCGCATAGTATGAATTTCATCCAGCGGGGCGTGATGATAGCCAGGCCTTCGCCGTGGGTGATGTCATAAAATGCTGAGAGAGCGTGTTCGATGCCGTGCATCGGCCATCCGCTCTGACCGGCTCCGAGGTTGGTGATGCCGTTGCAAGCAAAGGCGGCAGCCAGCATTATCTCAGCGCGAGCCTCGTAGTCGTCGGGTTTTGCCAGAGCCACTGGTCCCCAGAGCATCAGGGTCTTCATCAGCGTCTCGCCATAGCCGTCGGCCACGCTGTTGTGGGGGCTGACAAAGAATTGCTCCATGCAATGGTTGATGGCATCAGCCACGCCAGCGGCTGTGTGCTTGGGGTTGACACTCTCGGTGTAGGTAGGGTCGAGGAATGATACGCGAGGATAGAGCAGCGGGTCGATGTAGCCGATCTTGTCGTTTGTGGCGGTGCGCGAAATCACGCAAGCGGCATCGTATTCGCTGCCAGTGGCGGCGAGGGTCATCACATCGATGATGGGGAGCGCGGCTTGGGCCTTGACTTTGCCGGTGATGAGATCCCAGGGGTCGCCATCGTATTTGGCGCTGGCGGCGATGGCCTTTGAACAGTCGAGCACCGAACCGCCGCCTACGGCGAGGATCACCTCGATGCCTTCGGTCTTGCAGATCTTCACGCCATCGAGCACCGATGGGTCGTATTTGGGATTGGGAGCGATGTCGGCAAGCTCGTGGACCTCAAATCCGGCGAGCAATTCTTTTACCTTGTCATATAGGCCGCTGCGCTTGATACTGCCTCCGCCGTAGGCGAGGAGCACTTTGTGGCCGTATTTGCTGAGCTGATCGGGGAGCTGGGAGATTACGCCCTGGCCGAATATCATGCGCGTGGGCGTGCAATAGGTGAAATTGAGCATGGAAGTTATGAGTTATGAGTTATGAGTTATGAGTTATGAGTTATGAGTTATGAGTGGGGCTCCTCGAGAATTTTCGAAAGTTATCGAGAGGTGTCGAGAATTTTCGAGGCGCCTAGGAGAATGGATTATTTTAGGGTTGAATAGAAATCGGCATCGACGGGCTCGAGCCATTCGTTGCTGGCGTTTTCGCCAGGGACTTCCATGGCGAGGTGGGAGAACCAGCTGCCGGGAGCGGCACCATGCCAGTGCTTGACCTCGGCGGGGATGAAGACACTGTCGCCGGGCTTCAGCTCAATCGGGTCTTTACCCCATTCCTGGTAGTAGCCGCGACCGCCAACGCAAATCAGGGTCTGTCCTCCGCCCTTGGTGGCGTGGTGAATGTGCCAGTTGTTGCGACAGCCGGGCTCGAAGGTTACATTGAATACGCCTACTCCCTCGGTGACCACGGGGGCGAGATAGCTTTGGCCTACGAAATATTGGCCGTAGGGGTTGGGTTCGCCGACGGGGAAGAGGATCGACTGGGCGTAGGCATCGAGGGTGGCTGGGATGACTGCTGAATCATCGGCCCAAACCTCCTTAGCCATGCGGAATGCGGCCCAAGCCTTGGGCCAACCGGCGTAGAAGGCTGCATGGGTGAGGATTTCGGCTATCTCTTCTTTGGTGATGCCATTGGCCTTGGCCGATTCAAGGTGGAATTTGAATGAGGAATCGGTGAGCCCTTGAGCCATCAGGGCCACGACTGTGACAAGCGAACGGTCGCGCAGCGACAGCAGGTCGTTGCGGCTCCACACCTCGCCGAAGAGGATGTCGTCGTTGAGGTGGGCAAATTCTGGGGCGAACTCGCCCAGGGCTTGGCGCCCAGCGGTCTGGGTGATTTTTACTGGATTCTGTGCCATAACAGCAAATGATAAAGTCAATAACAATGCGGTTGCGATAAATCTCATGATATTTCTTTTGATGTTGCAAAGTTACAGCAGTTTTTCCAAATTCCCATTGCTGACAGGCTCAAACTTTCTTGTGGTGAGGTCTAAATCGACGTCCTCTCGCTCCTCCTCACCAATCTCTGGCTCGGATTCCTACAGGGGAATTTCTTCTACCTCAATCGATTGATTTGGCCCAATCGGAGGCGGATTTGGGGGAACCGTTGAGGAGGCGCCCTTCTTGCCAATCGATTGAGGGGTAGAGGCGCTTTAGGTCACGCACGCTGCCACGAATGGAGGAGCCGCCCGAGGTGGCAAAGGGTACAACGCGCTTGCCATCGAGCTTCTGGCTTTCAATCCAAGTATTGACCTGGCGCGGGGCCAAGTCCCACCATATCGGATAACCAATGAAAATCAAGTCGTAATCGGCTGCGTTGACACCGTCGGTGTTGGCGATTGCAGGACGCGAGTCAGGGTCGTGCATCTCCAAGCTGCTGCGGCTCGATGGGTCGTTCCAATTGAGGTCGTCGGTGGTGAAGCGCAGCTCAGGGGTAATTTCATAGAGGGTTGCGCCGGTGGCATCGGCGATAGCCTTGGCCACGCGCTCGGTGGTGCCGGTGGCTGAGAAATAAGCTACGAGAATTTTCTTCTGGTCCATGGTTGATTTGTTTGACTGGCCGCAGCTGCTGAGGCACAGCAGCGAAGCGATGATTAAAAGTAAATGGCGCACGATAGTTATAAGTTATGAGTTATGAGTTATGAGTTATGAGTTATGAGTGATAAGACAATCACCGCTGCAAATTTACGATTAATCTCCCAGCCCATCTTTTCTCAGCGGCTCAAACATCATTGTCTTAAAGGCCTTTTGCCATCGAGACATTTCACCCCATGGGACCTTTCTGTCATTACCTCATCGCAGATAGATTGCAAAATTGCAGTGATAGTAGATTGGGTCACCATCAAAGCTATACGCCACCCAACCTTGCTGTGGGTATAGGAAGCATTGGTCAATAGGTCGCGTCAAGCGACCATCAGCCTCATCTTCTGGCCATAGCACCACTACATGCTCGAGGCGCATCTTTGCTATATCGTAAATCCTTAGTACCCCGCCATTGCTTACAACATAGAGCTTTCCATCCCAGCCATAAGCATCGGCCACCCCGCTCTGAGCATGACTGATTGACTGTTCGCGCGCTATCATGTCATCAAAACTTTCATAGATATATCCTGGCAACTCCCCTATTTTCCTCAACGTCTCGGCGCTGTATATTTGATGCCATCCTTGGCAAACCAATACGGCTATGGCATCTGGACCCACAAAGATTACATCTGTCGCTCCTGCTTGGCCGTTGCCAAAGGTGTATTGCTCTATGGCTTGCACTGTAGCCACGGTATCTGGACTCTGGTACTTGAAGCTGAACCAGTCTAACAGCCGCACCCTCGCATCGCGACCACCATCATAGTGCCCATCAGGGCGCCAACTCGGCTGCGGCATCCCATCGATAGGATATGTCAGTACTGGGGGCACCATCAGCGTATCAGGCATCCCTGCCCGATATTCCATCGGCGTTTCTACCCAAGCAGCATTAGCGCCCAATGCAGCGGCTATCGCCATCAAAACACTCATCAATCGATTCATTTCTCAAACTTGAATAGTTCATACTTCGCAAAAGCGGCAAGCGGGCTCTCTATCAAAGGCCCTCATGGGTTAGTAGAGAAAACCAAAATGCCAAAGCGGGATAAAGTTAAAGGCACGGTATTCCGTGTCGTCTCGTACCATATAAGAATTGGGCACACCGGCTATCTGTTGAGTACCTTTGTTAGGTCCGCCTACTTCAAAAGAGCTGTCACCTATATAATAATCTGTAGCTAAAGAGGCTGAAACCTTTTCTGTGACGCAAGCCATTTGACAAAAAGCCGTTTCTCTTAATGTACCGATATCGGGAGTCTCATTTGAGAGTGCATAGGCAAGATTGGTATTGTTAAGAAACAGCTTTTCGACATCACGTATTGCCCCCAGGCCGTTCCCAGGCATTTTCACCATAGAAATTAGCTGGGCGCGGTTGAGATACTCCAGTAGATCAGGTATCTCATTGCGATCTATGCCCAAAGTCTTTCCTATTTTAGAGATATTAGGCTTGAAGGGCACATGCTGGGCTAAGAAGAAAAACAATTTCTTAATTTTTTTGATGGTCCCCAATGTTAGCTTAGCGTATTGAGGGATATCATTTTCTAACGTAGTTGTCACTGCACTTGTTAACTTATCCCAAAAATCCGTTTCCTCACCAAATGGATAATAACCATTTCTAAGATAATCCTTAAAAAGGGCGATAGGACGCAATGTTGATGGGAGTATAGGTTGTTTGTTGTGCAATACCTCATCCAAAGTCATCACTGGCACATCGATGTCATGTTTCCATTTTAAGAACTCACGAAAAGAGAGCCCATAGAGATAATGTTGGCTTTTACGCCTCGACAAGTCAGCGCCCCCTCTTTCAAGGTCTAAAATTGAAGATCCTGAGTATACTACTTGGAAATCCTCTAAGAAATCATAAATCATTTTCACTTCTGAGGCCCAGTTCTCATAGCGATGTATCTCATCTATGAAAAGTTTTTTCCCACCATTCTTATAAAAATTTTCGGCTACCTCATACAGTGAATGAGAACCAAAGTAAATATCCCCCGCATCTACATAGAGGGTGGACTCTATATTCTCATGCATTTTAATGCGTTGACGCATTAAGGTAGTTTTGCCTATGCCGCGCGTACCCAAAATCCCTATGAGGCGCGACGACCAATCTATCTGTGAATCCAAATATCTCACAAATTCTGTTGGCGTCTTTTCTAAAGCATGGTGGTATCTTAACAGAAGCTGTTCCATATCCGATTTAGTAATTTTGTGGCAAAGTTACGATATTATTCCCATAAAAACAAGGGCCATCAGCAATATTGCGGTAAGTTTACCGCAGATTTTAGGAAAAGTTGCGGTAGGTTTGCCGCAACTTTAGACAGAAAGTGCGGTAAACTCACGGCATTCTGCTTTTTCCTCCAATTTACTCACTGAACTTACACTTAACATGGGCATCGTTGAGGAAAAATTCCTTTACTTTATCGCGTTTGATAATTTCGGAAGTCAAGGTGTGGCGACTATCTACTTCTTGCCCAATGTAAGTGCGGTCTTCAAGGGAGCGAAAGAAGATGACAAGATAAGAATTCTTCGGCCATATCTCAAAGTTATTCGACGATGAGATAAGATTGGTGGATTCGTGATAATTTTTGAATCAAATGGGGATGGTGGGGTAAGGGAAAATTAGTAATTTTGTTGCCATAAGAAAGGATACAATAAGAAAGATACCAAAAAGATACCAAATAGAAAGATATCAAGAGACAGGATACCAAGAGACAGGATACCTAAGAAAAGCGATGATTATGGAGACAAAATATCTTATGCCGATTTTGGCTTTGTGGCTCGGCGGTACGGCCTGGGCTTCGACTGACAATGTAGCCCCAAGGGCGCTGGCCACTGCGTCCTCGGGCCAAGAGACGGCCAAGTGCGTCAATGATGGCATCATGCGCGTCGACGGCAAGGGATGCTGGGTGTCGGAGAGTCGGGAGACATTCTGGGGCGAAATCGACTACCCCTGGGTTCAGCTCGACTGGACTGAGCCGCAAACCATCAGCCAAGTCATCCTCTATGACTTGCCCGATGAGAAGCGCAACATCGCATCGGGTGTGTTGAGATTTAGCGATGGCACCCAAGAGAGAGTGCTGCAGCTCCCAGCTGATGGCGCCCCGCGAGTGGTGAATTTTGAACCTCGCACTGTCTCTTGGCTCAGATTTGAGGCTACCGATGGCGAGGGCGAGAGCCTGGGCTTGTCAGAGATCGAAGTGATGGCTGCGCCCGGCAGCGATGGCACATGCCTATCGTATGTCGACCCCTGGATCGAGACTACTCGCGGCAGGTATTTCTTCTTTGTCACCGGCAGCATGCCCTTTGGCATGATGAGCGCCGCGCCGCTCACCCGTAACAAGAACCAAGAGGGTGGGGGATACAATTACAATTCCAGGCATGTGCTGAGTTTTCCGCAGATCCACGGTTGGATGCTATCGGGATTAGAGTTAATGCCCGTGCATCACAAGGTGGATATCCACCGAGAGATCTCCCAATTTACTGGCCATGACGATTGGAAGTCAACATTCTCGCATGATGCCGAGATTGTGCAACCGGCCTATCATCGCCTTTACCTTGACAGGTATCATGCTTGGGTGGAACAGACCTGCGCCGAACGCACATCGCTCTATCGGATCACATATTGCCAAGACGGCGATGCCGGACTGCTGGTCAATCTTGGCGGTTATGTCTCCACCGCTACGATGACCAACGCCCATGCCACGCAGGAGAATGATTCGACCATCTGCGGCTACTTTGATACCGTGGGGCGTCTGTGGGGCGGACCCGACCGAGTTAGGATATTCTTTACGCTCCAGACCTCAGAGCCCATCAACTCGATAGATTCCTACGATGCCAATGGATTGAGACATGATTGGGGAGTTCTTGAGGCTCCCGACGTATTCACGCCGCGCAACGATGGCATGACTTATGCCGATGCACCGGCTGCGGGTATGCTGCTTCATTTCCGGGTTGAGGCTGGCCATCAGGTACTTGTCAAGTCGGCATTCTCGCTTTGCAGTTTGGATAACGCTAAGGAGAATCTGCAGAGCGACTTCACAGACTGGGACTTTGATCGAGAACGCCAACAGTCACAGCAAGAGTGGGAGTCCTACCTAAGCCGCATCCAGGTAGAGGGAGGCAGCGAACAACAACGGGTGAAATTTTATACCGACCTGTGGCATTCGCTGCTGGGCCGACATAAGATAAATGATGCCAACGGACAGTATCCGAGTTATTTCCAATATGATTCGCTGCGCGGCAATGGCCTCGTTGGCGCTAAGCTTGAGGTGAAACAATTGCCAACTGATGACGATGGCAAGCCTCTGCATAATTGCTACAACTCTGATGCGCTGTGGCTCTCGCAGTGGAATCTCAATAATCTGTGGGGTTTGGCCTATCCCGAGGTGCTGGATGATTTTGCCGCTTCATTTTTGCAAACGGGCATCGATGGGGGCTTGCTGGCACGCGGTCCTTGCGCCGGAGGCTATTCCTTTATAATGAGCGGCTGCCCGGCCACCACCTTGATAGCAAGCGCTTATCAACAAGGATTGTGCAAGAAGTGGAATCCTGAGATTGCGCTCGATCTAATGCACCGCAACCACCAGCCTGGCGGCATGCAAGGTTGGGGTACGGGCGATGACTTTGATTTCTACATGGCCAACGGCTATTGCCCCGACCGAGGCGGACTGACTGTGCAATGGTGCTTTGAGGATTGGGTATTGTCGCAGATGGCCCAGAAGATGGGGCGCGATGACCTGGCCGACCAGTACGCCAAGCGCTCTGAGGGCTGGAAGGCGGCGATGCATCCCGAACTGAAGCTGTTGATGCCTCGACGCCGCGATGGGTCGTGGCTGCACGAGGATCCTCTCAGCGGCTGGGGATTTGAGGAAGCTAATTCGTGGCAGACAACCTTTGGCCTCTCCCATGCTATACCAGCGCTCGCCGAGGCGATGGGCGGAGCAGATAGCCTATGCTCCAAGCTCAACTATGCTTTTGAGATGGCTGCGCCCGAGGATTTCGTCAAGGGATACGGGTCTGGGTATGTCAGTTATGCCAATCAGCCGGGCTTGTCATCGGCCCATGTTTTCGCTCATGCCGGGCAGCCTTGGCTTACGCAGAAGTGGGTGCGCCATGTCAACCAGCAAGCCTACGGCGCCATTACTCCCGACTTGGGTTATGGCGGCCATGACGAGGACCAAGGGCAAATGAGTTCGCTCTCAGCGCTGATGTCGATAGGCCTGTTCAACCTCACGGGTTGCACCGAGATTGACCCGCAGATGGATGTCACCAGCCCTGTATTTGACAAGGTGGCCATCTCTTTGAATCCAGACTATTATCCTGGCGGGGAGTTTCACATTGTCACTCATGACAACTCGGCTGATAATTGCTATATCTCGCGCCTATCACTCAACGACAAGCCATTGGACAAATGCCAGATCCCTCACTCCTCTTTCGCCCAAGGTGGCACCCTCGATATCTGGCTCTCATCCACACCCAATAAATGATCCTTAGGCTTCTTAGGCTTCCTAGGAGTCATAGGCTTCTTAGGCTTCCTAGGAGTCATAGGATTCCTACGGTATCAGACCAGCGAACCAACCGTGGGGGCTGTGTGTTAGTAAAGGTGAAAATTTAACACACACGCTCATCAACTATGATACCCTTCAGAGAAATAACCCCGGATGACGCGCCGATAGTGCGCCGATACGCAATGGCCAACCATATACCCAATTGCGACCTCTGTTTTGCCAACATCTACGGATGGCAACCCCTGTATCAAACCCGCATGGCCGAATGGCGCGGATGGCTACTGTTCAGCTTCATGGCTGGCAGGCATCCGGCATTTATGATGCCTCTTAACGATGGCCATGAGGAATGTAAGATAGAAGAAGTTTTTGAAGAACTGCGCAAACAGAGTTACCCTCATCCGCTGTTGGTGATGGGCATGACGCAGGAGGAGGCCGACCGATTCGGCCAGGAGCATTGGCAACCCAATTATGATGATTACATCTATGACCGCGCTTCGCTTGAGAGTCTGAGCGGCAAGCGCTTGCAGCCCAAGCGTAACCATGCCAACCGTTTTGATTCTGAATATCCCGAGGCGCGCTTGTGTCCGCTCGAGCATATCGACGAGTGCTTGGCTTTTGCCTCGCTCTGGGGTCTGAGCGAAGAGATGGATATGATGCGCCGAGTGCTGCCGCTGCGCGACAAGCTCGACATCCGAGGCTTGGAGCTGTGGGTAGGCGACCGCTTGGTAGCTTTCGCCTTTGGCGCTCCGATCGATGAGAATTGCTTTGACGTGATGGTCGAGAAGGCCGACCGCGACTTTGAGGGCGCTTATGCCGTGATCAATCGCGAATTTGTCAAGTCCTTGCCTCCGCAGTACACCCTGATCAATCGCGAGGAGGACCTTGGCATCGAGGGCTTGCGCCACGCCAAGATGTCGTACCATCCAGTCGAAAGATTGCATAAATACAACGTATGGGAGAAAGTGAAGCCTGCCGACGAGCATTAGTCGGACAGTATTGCGCCCTGTGGGCCGATGTCTTTGGAGATTCGCCCGAGTACATCGCCGATGTGGTTGGCCACATCGGCGTACCTGTGCTTGTGACGCAGGCGCATGTGGTGGTCAGTGGGACTCTCCTTGTGCCTTATGACATAGACCTTGGCGACCGAGTGGTCAAGGCGTATTATCTCTATGCCGTGCTCACCCATCCGCGATTTCGCGGCCGAGGGTATGCCGACCGCCTGATGCACAAGGCTCACGATGAGGCTCGCCGTCGGGGTGCCGACTTTTGCTTCCTGTGTCCCGCCGACGATCGTCTGCTCAAATATTACCGCTATTTTGGCTACACCCCCAATGTGGCCGACCTCTCTCATTGCCGTCCCCCAATCCCCGATGTCGATGAGTACAACCGTCGCCTCCCTCGTCCCGCCGTCCTCCATTCTCCCGCCGACTGGGCCCTCATCCTCCGCCACGGCCACTCCGGCGCCCCCCGCCCCACCCAGTTCCTCCCCCTCACTTCCCTCCCAATCCCCCCCTCCATCACCGCCAACTGCCTATTGGAGTAAAAATGTGCATTGTATAATGGTAATCCTTTGATTACCAATCGTTATCACTCTCGTTATCCAATTTTTGTGTCATTATCCATAGAAAGGATAATGACACAAAATTTGGAGAATGATTTTATTTTTCTAAAAAGTAGGGTAGGGTTAGGCAGGGGAGATTTGGATGAGCTCGAGGCGGGTGGCGGATTTTTTTGAGGATTTAAGTTTTGTTTATCGATGAGACTATCTTGAGGTTTTTTTTATGTGCTGAGGAGCCAGTGAGGAGCTGGGATGACATGGATTATGCGCCCATCGGTTAGAGGAATATCTTCAGTGGTATCTGAAGTGATTATAGAGAGGTTTTGACATCCAGTGCGGTCAGATGCCTCGATTAAGCCATCAATTTCTCTCTGGCGTGTTTCGGATTCATGTATGTCCCACGTGACTTGTATCAACTTGGTAACTGTGTCGGCCTGTTGCACCACAAAATCACATTCTTTTTTGCCTTTATAATACGTGAGATGTTCAAAAGGCTTAAGGCATCTGGTGAGATGGAGAAATACGGTATTCTCCAATAATTTGCCATTGTCTTGGCTCAGGGGCATTAATACCGCTTGACGCAAACCATTGTCGATGACATAATATTTTTCTTGCCCTCTCATTTCTTCTTTTAGGGATTCCGTGAATATTGGGAGGCGCATAAACAAAAAGACATCACACAGATAATCTGTCCATCTATAGAGATCGTTTTTCCCAACTTTGAGCCCTTGTGATTTGATGTCGTTATAGATGGAATTTATTGAAGTGGGTTTTGTTACATTCCCCATCATGCGTTTACACAGATATCTGAGCACTTTCAGATTCGAGATTCCATAATGCTCGGCTACATCTTTTAGAAGCATGGTGTCATAGTAGCCCTGGAGTATTTTAGTCTTTTCTATGAAATCTTCAGTTAGTACTACTTCTGGGAATGCGCTTCCGGAGTTATAAGCTTCAAAAGCAAATGAGAGTTTGGTTTGATCTGATTCGAGCCAACTGTCAGTCATAAGATTACGGAATCTACAGTATTCTGAGAATGAAAGGGGATAAGTCTTATATTCCAAAGGGTATCCTCTAAGGGCTGAGACTAACTCGGTTGAGAGCATGGTGGCGTTGCTGCCAGAAATCCAGATATTTTGGCAGTAATTCTTGTACACTCTCAGCACGAAATATTCCCAACCCTTGATTAGTTGAATTTCATCAAAGAACATGTAAACTTCTGACATTTGTTGGTCAGGATACATTTCTCTATAAGCATTCAGCACATCATCAAGTTCATTAACCTCCATTGGGAGCAAACGCTCATCATCGAACCCAAGCCATAGGATTTGTTGCGCCTTTATTCCTTTTTTCAGTAGGGCGTTGACGGCGATTTTCATCTTATAGGATTTTCCGCATCTCCTGACTCCGGGTACAGTTATGATCTTTTTTCGATCTAATGGCAAAGGCTCATCTCGCTCTATAGCTTTATAGGGCATTTGAGATTGGTTAAGAGCGATAAGCCCCTTTATTATTCTTTTATCCATACTTTCTTATATTTTGAGACAAAATTAGTGATTTTTTTCCTAAAATAAAAGAAAGAATTGATTTTTTAGGTCTTTAATGTGAAATGAGGGAGATTCAGGCGGGGGAGATTTGGATGAGCTCGAGGCGGGTGGCGGATTTTTTGAGGATTTTGAAGGCGAGGGAGTTGAGAACGACTGTTTCGCCCTGGGCGGGGATGGTGCCCGTGGAGGAGAGAAGATAGCCGGCGATGGTCTGGTACTCGTCATCCTCGGGGAGGTCGAGGTTGAACGCCTCGTTGATGGCGTACACCTCGCAACGGCCCGACACCTCGTAGACGCCCTCGCCAGTCTGGCGCATGATTAGTTTTTGCTTGTCATGCTCATCTTGAATGTCGCCAAAAATCTCCTCGACCAAGTCTTCGAGGGTCACAAGGCCAGCCACGCCGCCAAACTCATCAACAACGACCGCCATCGAGCGCTTTTCTTGCAGCAAGCGCCGCATCATCTTGTTGGCCAGCAAGGTCTCCGGGGCAAAGACAACCTCCTTGATATGCTCCTTCCAGTCCTGCTGGGGGTCGAAGAGTTCGCTCACGTGTATATATCCGATGATATTGTCGATGTCATCGCGATACACCACAATCTTTGAGCGGCCCGTACGGGTAAACATTTCGCATAGCTCCTCGGTGGTGGTGTCGGTGATGTCGACCGCCTCGATTTCGTTGCGCGGAGTCATGCAGTCGCGTAGGTGGATGGTTGAGAAATCCAGGGCATTCTGAAACAGCTTCACCTCATTCTCCACCTCCTCCTTTTTCTCCTCCATGGTATCGATGGTCTCCTCGAGGTAGTCGTTGAGGTCCCCAACCGACAGCAGGCGCAGTTTGGCTCCTTGCCCCTTGACGCCTACCAAGCGCATGAGTATGCGCGATAGCCAAGTCGAGAACATCGACAGCGGGTAGAGCAATATATAGAAGATGTAGACCGGGATGGCGAATACCTTGAGCGAGTTGTTGGGGTTGATGCGGAAGATAGTCTTGGGCAGAAACTCGCCTATCAAGAGGATGATGCCAGTGGAGATGAGGGTTTGCAGCGTAAGCTGCAGCCCTTCGTTGAGATCGGTGTGCGAGAACCATATCAGGTTGAGTAACGCTGCCAGGCCCATGCCGTAGAACACCAGTACCACATTGTTGCCAACCAGGATCGAGGAGATGAAAAATTCAGAGTTGCTGTAGAATTTGTTGAGGATACGGCCTATCAGCCCTGAGCGCTTGACATCAATCTCGACGCGCACGCGGTCGGCCGTGACGAAGGCTATCTCAACGCCCGAGAACAGGGCGCTGAGCGCAAGCGAAACGACTGATATGATGATCCAAACAGACAAAACAGGTATGAGTTATGAGTTATGAGTTATAAGTTATGAGTGGGCTAACGCAGTGGAGGAGTTATGGCGTGGGTGTTACTTCGGCTGGAGATATGGGAGTTGGTTCCGGTTCAGGCGTTGGGACGGTGGAGGGAGTGGAGATGCGGCGAGAGGGTTGGCGGCGGTTGGGGTCGTGGTCTTTGGCTGAATCGGGAGCGGTCTCGGCCTTAGGCTGGCTCTGAGGCGAACGCTCGGCTGGGAATATGCCCGTGGGACGGTTGACGGTGTAGGCGGTCATGGGTTCGTTGGAGGTGAATCCGTAGCCTTCGATAATGCGGTCAGACCGCACGATGTGGATAAAAGAGTCGGAGTACACCTCGCGCTTTGCCTGATTCCAGAACACCTGCTGGGTTAGGAAGCTGTCGCCCTGAGTGTTGACCATCACCACATTGCCATCGAGGCGCCAGATGCGCTTCTGGCTTAGGTACATCGCCGAATCGCACCGCATGGTCGAGGTGATGTTCATATCACGGTCATACTGCTCCATCTCCAGCGTCTCGGGGAATTTCCAGTTGGGGTCCTTGGCCTCTTCGTACATCGCCCAGATCGGCGTCTTGATATAGTAGCGCGTGTAACCCGAGTCGGAGATGTAAGTGTCGACATTGTAGGTGAGCATCGTGGGCGTGGTTTCGCCATCGCCGACATTTTGCACATACGACTGCTTGTCGTCAGAACACCCGACAACCCCCGAGCCCATCACCGCAGCGATAAAGCTAATGGGCAACAGCCTCATGCCAATATGTCTGCTATTCAATGTCACAACCTAATTGAAATATTTACAAATACCGATTGTAATCTTTCCAAAATCCAAAAGCCGATTGTAATCTTTCCAAAATCCAAAAGCCAAAAGCCAAATACCGATTGTATTATTTCCAAAAACCAAAAGCCAAAAGCCAAAGACCAAATTAATAAATCTTAGACTTGCGGAACCACATCTCGTTGAAGTTTACGCCAAGCGAGATGTTGAAGTACTGCTCCTTGACCAACGGGTCGGGATGGGCCTGACGATGCTTGTACTCAAATGTGAGGTTGATCATCGTCTTAAAGCTGGGTACCGGCAGCCCGAAACCTATGCTGGCCCCGATCTCGCGGAGGTTATTGCCAAGTATCTTGAGATAGTCATGGTTGTAGTAAGCGCCGGCGCGGTACTGTACCCTCTGGATCCACGAGCCGCGAGGCGCGGGTATGTATTGCAAACCGCCAGCGATTTTCCAGCGATTGTCAAATTCTGACGACTCGAAATTTTCGAGCGTGGCGTATTTTGCATTCTTCCAGGGCTGGTAGGTGAAGTCAACCTCAACCATCAGCCTCTGGCGCCAAGTATAGCTCACACCGGCGCCGTAGGTAGCCGGGGCCGAGTATTTGCCCTTGAGCTTGGTGTAGCCGGTGGTGTCGGCTTTGGTATCGAGCGATGCGTCATAGTAGATGCCGTAAGTCTCACCGTGGAAATCCTTGGCGGGCGAGAAGTTGAAGCCCAGGGTCAGCTTGTTGTCAGGATTGACATTGATATCATACTGCGCACCGATATCGAGACGCCAGTCGCGAATGCGCATGTAGCGCTCAAACAGAGTGGTCGACCCGGTGATGGTGTAGGCATAGAGGTCATTGATGGTAGTGCCGAACAGGTAGGCGAAGTTGGCTCCGACATACAGATTCTTGATAGGTTCAACGCCCACGCCGATGTACAGCTGGTTGATGTTGCCATTGCCGGCGCGAGCAACCGACCCGTTGGTGATGTCGTCGGCAAACGAGTAACCAGTGGTCGAGTAGGGGAGCAAGCCCAAGCTGCCGCCTATGCGCTTGGCAATCGGGAAGGCCATAGTGATGTAGTCGAGACCGCCGCTGAAGTGGTCTTCGCGCACATCGCCCTCTTCAAACCACATGGTGTTGAAGTTGACGCCCATGTCAAACAGGAAAGTCAGAGAGTCGATAGCCGCATAGGAGGCGGGATTCATCACATTGATTTGTCGGCCAGAATTCATGGCAAATCCCACACCGCCCATAGCGCGCTGAGCAGAAGTAGCGTTTTCGCTGAGCATACCATAGCCATAGCGGCTGTAGGGAGTGAGGGTGGCGTTTTGGGCCCAGGCCCCAAGGCATAAAGCCAGGACTGCCACGGTCGCCAGTAGTCTATTTATTTTCATTGTACACTATAATTTTCATTAATCCTCTGAGCACCAAATCGGTGTCGATAGTGATAGGCAAGGTCAGGTAGGGGGCGAGGTCGAGGGCGCGGCCACCGGTGAGCACTGTGGTGGCCCCGGGCCATTGGCGCTGATAGTATTCAATCTCGCCCACTACGCCGCGCAGAGCACCGGCTTGCATGGCTTGCACTGTGTTATGGCCCATGAGCGGAGCCTGGGGGTCGGTCTCGACCTCGGGGAGGCGAGCCGTGAAGGCATGGAGAGCCTTGAGGCGCATGCCCAAGCCGGGAGCGATGTTGCCGCCTTGGAACACGGCCTCGGGGCTGAGCAGGTCGTAGGTGATGGCTGTGCCGCAGTCGATCACCAGCAGCTCTTGGCCTGGGTAGAGGCCCAAGGCGCCAGCCATTGCCGCCAAGCGGTCGGCTCCGAGGGTGGCGGTAGCATAATCGCCAAGCGACAGGGGCAGAGGAGTGGAGGCATCAACCTCGATGAGGTCGAGGGCCATTGCGCCGGCAGCCTTGACCAAGCCGTAGGGGTCGTGCGCAACCGAGCATACGGCTGCGCAAGCGAGCGGACCGCACACAGCCGAGCATAGCTGGCGCAAGTCGGCTGGCCGCAAATCGCCCCAAATCGGGCGTGCAGCCAGCTTATCGTCAGTCCAAACAGCGGCCTTGGCCGAGCTGTTGCCTATGTCAATGGTCAGATAATTTGCCATAACAGCCGCAAAATTACGAAAAACGCAAATAATAACATTAAAAAGAATGAAATATTTAACGATTATTATACCATTTTTTCGGCAATCGCCTCATTTTCTGCTACACAGAGGCGACCCTACGGGCCGCAGTGGTATTGGTCTCCCGCATGGTGCGGCCCGTAGGGTCGCCTCTGTGTAGCGTCATCAATCCCACAGCCCACGCGGCCCGTAGGGTCGCCTCTGTGTAAACTGCATTAATTTTTTGGAAAAATCGGGGAAATGTTGGCCATATACGCCGATTTGATTGTTATACCAATAGAATTTATGCACACTTTTGGGAAATTTGTGAAAAAATTTGTAACTTTGTACCCGAAAACTTAGGGTCACACCCGCCAAGCCAAAATTGATTGAAGAGTATGGAAACATCAGATCGCAAACCGCTAATTGGGCTTACCCTTGCCGAGCTGCAGCAAGTAGCTGTCGACAACGGGCTGCCGCGTTTTGCCGGGGCTCAGATTGCGCAATGGCTTTATGAGAAGCGTGTGCGCTCGATTGATGAGATGACCAATCTCTCAAAGGCTGGCCGGGCTCGCCTGGCCGAGCATTACTGCGTTGGCTACGAGGAGCCCAAGGCTGAGGCTCGCAGCACTGACGGCACGGTCAAGTACCTATTCAACGGAGCCGGAGGCCGCGATGTCGAGGCAGTCTTCATTCCCGACAAGGAGCGCGCCACGCTGTGCGTGTCATCCCAGGCTGGGTGCAAGATGAATTGCGCATTTTGCATGACCGGTCGCCAAGGATTCCACGGCCAGCTCTCGACCCACCAGATCCTCAATCAGATTATGGCTATACCACGCAGCCAAGACCTCACCAACCTGGTGTTTATGGGCATGGGCGAACCGCTCGACAACCTCGAGCCGGTGCTCAAAGCCATCGAGATACTCACCGCCAAGTGGGGATTTGCCTGGAGCCCTAAGCGCATCACCGTCAGTACCATCGGAAAACTCCCCGAACTGCAGCGACTGATTGAAGAGACCAAGGTGCACATCGCCCTGAGTGTGCACAATCCTATCAGCCAGCAACGCGCCCAGATAATGCCGGTAGAGCGAGCCTTCCCAGTGCGCAGCGTGGTTGAGATGCTCAGGCAGTACGACTTCGCCCACCAGAGGCGCCTGTCGGTAGAATATATAATGTGGGCCGGAGAGAACGACAGCATGCGTTACGCCGACGCCTTGGCCCACTTGATGCAAGGCACAAGCGCCAGGGTGAACCTGATAAGATTTCACAGCATACCCGGCAGCGACCTCAAGCCATGCCCGATGTCTACTATGGAGGCATTTCGCGACCGACTAAATTCGCTGGGTGTCACTGCTACGATTCGCGCCAGCCGAGGCGAAGACATCATGGCGGCTTGCGGCATGCTCGCTGGGCGTCAAAAACAGTAATTTCTCCTTTTGACTTTTGACTTTTGACTTGATTAATGGAACGACCAATAAGAGTGGGTATCACCCACGGTGACATAAACGGAATAGGATACGAGGTGCTGCTCAAGACCCTCGAGGATAACCGCATGCTCGAACTCTGCACCCCGGTGGTATACGGTTCGGCCAAGATTGCTGCCTTCTACCGCAAGCTGCTCGATTTTCCCCAAGTGCCCTTTACGCAGGTGAAGGGCGGCGAGGAGATTGTCGACGGCGTAAACAATATAATAAATGTGGTAGGCGAAGATGTCAAGGTTGAGCCGGGCACATCGTCAGAAGTCGGAGGGCAAGCCGCCTTTGCCAGCTTGGAGCGCGCCGTGGCTGACCTTAAGGAGGGCCATATCGATGTGCTGGTGACTTCGCCAATCAACAAGCGCAACATCCAGAGCGAGAATTTCAAATTCCCGGGCCACACCGAATACCTCGAGGCCACCATCGGTGATGGCAGCCAAGCGTTGATGGTGCTGTGCGCCAAGGACTTGCGCGTAGCATTGGTCACCACTCACCTGCCCATCAAGGATGTGCCTGCGGCTATCACCAAGGAAGAGATTCTCAACAAGCTGAGAATCTTCAACCGTTCCCTCATCCGCGACTTCGGCATCGAGGCTCCCCGCATCGCTGTGTTGTCACTCAATCCCCACGCCGGCGAAGACGGACTGCTCGGCACCGAGGAGAAAGACGTAATCATCCCCGCCATCGAGGAGGCTAAGCAGCAAGGCATCCTGGCCTTTGGCCCTTATGCTCCCGACGGATTCTTTGGCGCTGGCCGATTTGTGAAATTTGACGGCATCTTGGCCATGTATCACGACCAAGGGCTGGCGCCCTTCAAGGCTCTCGCTATGGATGCCGGTGTCAACTTTACGGCTGGTCTGCCCTACGTGCGCACATCGCCCGACCATGGCACTGGCTACGACATCACCGGCCGAGGCGAGGCCTCGCCCGAATCGATGCGCGAAGCCATCTATTCGGCCATCGACATCTTCCGCAATCGCCAGCGCGAAGATGAGTGCCGCAAGCGCCCCCTGCGCAAGCAATACGTGGCCAAAGGCCAAGACAATGTGGTGCTTGACTTGACCAAGGAGCAGTAATGGGCGGTCTTTGGTCTTTGGCTTTTAGTTTTTGGAAATATTACCAAAATCCAATTTTTGAGTCCACTTTAAAAAGTG
>NWBJ01000122.1 GCA_002633115.1 Muribaculaceae bacterium Zag1 | reverse complement strand
ACTTCAAGGAGTGCCTCGAAGCCGTAAGGATGGCAGATCTCAAAGAATGGCGAGACCTCAACCTTCTTGACAACTGGAGAGTTGAACGTAGGAAACTCATCTCTTAATTTGAAAAATTGTTCACAAAATTTTGGACACCCTATTTATTAATTTATCTTTGGTGTGCTTACGTAAAGCTTACGTGCTTAGTTTTTTATGTCCTTATGTTTCTTATGTCCTTATGGTCTTATGTCCTTACGGTCTATTCTTCGCCGACGGCGCGGTAGAGGCTGGGGAGGGTGTGGGTGATGGTGGAATAGCAGCCGTAGGAGCCGTAATTCTCATCATATTGCATTGTCTTCTCCTTGAGCTTGTTGTAGATATTCACAGTGCCATCCGACTGGAAGATCACATCCCAATATGCGCCCTCGTCAGGCATCGTCAACGACACATTGTACGAGTTGTAGGTGCCAGTCAGGTAATAATATTTGCCATACTGGTCCTGGATGGTCCAACCATCAGCAGTCTCGGTAAATGTGAATTGGCAATTCGAATCATCGGGCAGGTTGATATGGGTCATGTCAAACTCGACAGTGGTGGTCTTGAGGTAACCATAGGTGTAGGTCTCCGACAGGTTATTGGCCGCATATTCATCGGTCACAATGATGTAAACCTCGCCAGAAACGAGCTCGCCAACTTTGACATGGGTGTATTCATCGAGAGCGATATTAGAACTCCACACGCCATCGACTTTGCCAAATTTGAGCGAAGCCTGGGTCATGAAATCGTCAACTACCCACTCGTCCTCGGTGTAAATCAGCTGAGTTGCGCCAACTGCGCCCGAGCTCGAGGTGAAGTAAGCCACAATCTTGGTATCCTCGTCGGCAGCGTAGGGATAGTTGAGGTCCATATACTTGGGCAGGTAGGCTGCAGCATTGGTCGATGACACATAGTTGCTGCCCGAACCCATCTTAGAGTAATCCTCAGGCTGAAGCACAGCCACGTCCGATACCTCGCTCCAGCGGCCGCTTGAGTAGTGGTAGAGAGCATAGACAGTGGTGGTAGGCACGTCTACGATAGCGCCACGGCTCTGCTGAGCGGCAGCCTTGGCAGCGGTAGGCTTCTGATACAGGGTGGGCATGATAGCGCCGTCTTGCATCTCGGCATAGGAGCCATAAGAGCCAAAGCCTGTGCTGTACTGGATGTACTTGAGCATGTCGACATTGGTAATCTTGGCAGTGCCATCTGATTGGATTGTCACTTCCCACTGAGCGCCATCATCGGGCATGTCGGCCGAAACGTTGAAGCTGTTGTATGTGCCAGCTTGGTAGATATAGCGGCCGTAGCAGTCCTGGATGTAATATCCGTCAACACCCTCGGTAAAGGTAAAGAGAGTGGTCTCGTCATCAAAAGTCAAATCGCTCTCGTCAACCTCAGTCACCTTGAGGTAGCCGTAGGTGTAGGTCTCATTGAGGGCAATAGCGGCGTTGCCGTCAGCCACAATCATATACACGCCAGCCGAGAAACCAGTAGGCTCGTCGCCGGGCTCATCGCCACCGCTGACGGTCTGGAAGATTGGCTCTTGCTCTGAGTATTTGTATGTTACGATGGCATACTCGGTGTCAAGACCCTCATCGGCGAGCAGAGCGGGGATATAGCTTGTGGGCTTTACGCTCGGTGTGAAAGCCGAGATATAGTCTTCGTCGCTGCCCCAAGCCTCCTGATAGGCGGCAGTGGAGACAGTGTATTTGCTTGCCTCTTGGATAGCGGCGATTTCGGCCGGTACCTCCTCGGCGATGTTGTAGGTCACAGTGACGCGCGAGCCATTGTCGAGCAGCCAGTATTCAAACTTGCTTGAAGCGAGGAAAGCGGGGATGTATTCCTCGGGTGTGATCACGTCGGTGAAGCAATGCGTGGTCTTGAGCGCTGCCAGAGCGTCGGCGTCAGCCTCGCCAGCAAGTGTCACATTCTCAGAGAGGCCGGCTATAGTCGAATAGTCGGTATCGGTGAGGGTGTATTCCACCTTCTTCACCACAGTGGTGGTCTCGTCGCCATCAAAGCCGTCGAGGTTGTGCTCGTTCCAGTAGTTGTCATCGCAAGCGGTGAGAGCCACCAGCGCCCCAGCGAGCATTATATTCGTTTTTTTCATAAAAAGTTTTTGGTTTTTAGTTTTTTGTCTTTGGAAATAATAGATTAATTTGATGATCTTCGTTTTGGCTTTTCTGTAATATTTGGTAATGTTTCCAAAAGCCAAAAACCAAAGACTAAAGACTAGAATTGGATTTTGAGACGCAGCGACCAAGTGCGGCCAAATGAGTAGAACACGCGGTAGGCGTTCTCCCAGGTGCCACGGGTGTCAGATGCGGTGTAGGCGTCCATCACATAGTTGTAGTTGAAGAGGTTGTTGAGGTTGCCATAGAGGGTGGCATCCATGCCGCCGAGCTTGAAACGGTAGCTGGCATTCAGGTCGAGCTGGTTGCCCCATGGAATACGCCAAGGCTCCTCGACATTAACCACGCCTCCAGCGGTCGGAGCTGATACGGTGTAGTCAGAATAGTTGTGTGAGTTGCAAGTCCAGTCAGCACCGATGCGCCAGCCCTTGAATGGACGGAAGGTCACGCCCACAGCGCCAGTCCATTGAGCCGAACCGCCCACGTGGATACCTTTCTGGTTGATAGTGCCTTTCAGGTGGTCGGCAGCCATCACGCCCGATGCCTCAGCGCCAGTGGTGATGTCAGCGATGGGTTCGCCGTTGGGGCCATAGAAGTAGCCAGTGGCGTTGCTGTCCCAGATCCAGTCGCCGAGCGAGATCATGCCGTCGAGCGAGAACCAGCTGCAGGGCTGGAAGGTAGCGTTGACCTCGATACCCATGTGGCGAGCGTCGACGCCCTCAAGGTTGAGGCTGTAGCGCTGGCCATCCTTCTCGCCGCCCTGGAATGTACCGGTACGGGTAGTGGTCTTGTCGAGCCACTTGGTGTAGTATCCATCGACAGTAGCGCTGAACATTGGTGAGTGGAAACCGTAGCCGAGCTCAAATGAGTAGATCTTCTCATTCACAGCGTTGGGGTTGGTAGCGTTGCTCACAGTCGAGGCGAGGAATGCGCCGCCCGAGAAGAAGGGAGCACGCGAGATGTAGCCAGTGTTGAAATACACGTTGTTGTGGCGGTCGATGTTGTAGTTGACACCGCCCTTGATTGAGCCCGACCAGAAGTTGACGGTCTTTGACTTTTCGTGCTCCTTGTCATAATAGAAGAAGTCTCGACGCCAGTAGGTGGTATTGTTTACGGTACCGGTGAGGATGGCGGTCAGACGCTTGTCGAGAGCGAAATACTCGGCCTGAGCGTAGAGGCCCTCCTGCATGGTGTAGCCGTTATAGTCGCGGTAGATTACATCGCCCACGCCGAGTTTCTCATACACCCAGTTGGGGTCGGCAGCGGCTATGTTATTCTCAACCAGCACGTTGCTACGGTTGGTGTCATCGATGTAATATTCACCGTCGTAGAGGTCGATAATCTTATTCTTGTGGTGGCCTACATAGTAGCGCACGTCAAGACCGCCGGTGATGGCGAGTTTGCCAGGAATAATGTTGTTTTTGTAGTTGGAGATGAGGCCAAACCACTCGTGAGCGTTGATTGATTCCGACATAATCATGTTAGAACCGGTGTTGCTGGCAGCGTTCATCTCTTGGATGGCAGCATAGTCAAATGTGCCGTCGGGGCAGCGGAATGTAGTGTTAAGGATGCCCGTGTTGGCGCCATACCATGATGATGAGCTGTAGCCATTGCGGCCCTGGCCCGAGTAGCCTCCACCTGAGGCGATTGAAGCGTAGACGCTCGAGGTCAATGATGACTTGTAGTCGATCTGCCAGGTGTGGGTCAGCGAGATATGGGGCTTGTGGTATTGGTTATGGTAAGCGGTCTTCTGCTGGCCGTGGCGGTCGTAGCCGAAGGTGGGGTTGTAACGATAGGGGCTAGCATTGTCCATATAGTTGCGCACATTCTGCCATCCCTCGATGGTGAGGCCGTCGTAGGTGCTGCGCTGATTGTGCCATTGGGGCGAACCGGTAGCGGTGAACGACAACTGGTGCTCCTCGTTGATGCGCTTAGAGACGTTGACGAAGTATGTCCAAGCCTCATACTGAGTTCCTTGGATATAGCCGTCGGCCCATTTCTTAGAGCCGAGCAGGGTCACTGCCCAGCCATTGTCCATCACTCCGGTCGAGACCGATGCGCCGATGTTGTTGAGGCCGTCGTTGCCAAGGCCGTACCAGATGGATCCGCCTTTCTTGGCGTCGAGGCTGCGGGTGATGATGCTGATGGTACCGCCCACCGAGGGAGCCGAGAGAATCGAGGCACCAAGGCCGCGCTGGGTCTGCATCGAGCTGGTCACGTCGCTAAGTCCGGTCCAGTTGCTCCAATACACGCCGCCCCACTCCATATCGTTGACGGGGACACCGTTGACAAGCACTGCCACGTTGGCAGCCTTAAAACCGCGCATGTTGATTTTGGCGTCGCCATAACCACCGCCGTCGCGGGTAGCCCATACGCCGGGAGTAGTCTTAAGCACCTCGGGGAGCTCTTGGTTGCCGAGCTTGATGTCGATGGTAGCGGCATCAACGTTGCTCAAGGCCACCGGGGTCATGCGGGTGCGGGCCACCGACTGGGTCACGATCACGTCTTGCAGCATATTCTCTTTAGGCTTCAGATGGATTGTGCCCATTGCCGATGCGGCTTTCACAATCATAGGCTCGTAGCCTATGAAGTTGAGCTCGAGGTTCTTAACATTGTCGGGTACAGTAATTTTAAATTTGCCGTCGATGTCGGTAGGTACGCCCTTGTCCGATCCTTGGGGGACCACGGTGACGCCAATCATGGGTTCGCCGTGCTCATCGACCACAATGCCGGTGCAATTGACATCGGCCCACGCTGTTGTGGCGGCCAAGCCCATTGCTGAGGCAAGCAGAAGCAGTTTCTTCATATAAAAATTATATTGGTTAGGATTAAAAAATTGTATTGGTTAGGATTAAATAATACTATTGTAGGATAGGATTAAATAATGCGGTTTATGGGGGATAGCAACGTTTTGCGGTGCAAAGATACAAATTTTTTGGAGAATATACCTAATCTTGGCCCACTAATTTAAAAATATTTTAATAAAACCTAAATTTGATTCCAGAGAGCTGGCGCTCCCTGAAACCATAAAGCCAGCTCGTGGCCTGACGGCCACAGAAACCATAAAGCCACAAGAACAGAGTGGTCCCCACAAAGGAGCAAAGGTGCAAAGGCGCAAAGGGGGGATGGCCCTCTTTGCTCCTTTGCACCTTTGTGCCTTTGTTGGATTTGCCTTGCTATCTTACCATCAACTTGGCGCTGCCGGCGGCAGTGCGGATCAGGTAGACGCCCGTGGGCACGGGCAGGGAGGCGCCGGCCGCGATGCGGCCGACCTTGATGCCGGCAGCCGAGAATACCTCGGCGTCGCTGTCGGCATAGATGCGGCCATCAATGGCGCGCACGCCCATGCCGTCGGCCATGGCATCAGCGATGCCGGCAGTTGTCACGTCAATCAGGGTGGTGAAGTAGCTGATCAGCGGCAGCTCGTCGTTGGTCATCAAGCAGCACACGCCGCTATAGGGCTTCAGGAATGTTGTCACGCCGCCGTCGATTGTGTAATCCTCGCCCTCGGTGAGCAGTTCGCCATCCCAGGCCTCGAGCTCGTCATCATAGGTGGGATAGCCCACATACCAAGCATAGTTGGTGAGGGTGGTGCCCACCATTGCCTGGCTGCTGAGGTCGACTACGCCATCGACGCACACAGCCTCGTATTCAGCCTGGTTGCCATAGATGTAGAGGGTCCATTGGTCGCGAGGCAGTGGCAGGGTGGTGAGGGTGAATCGGTTGTTGTTGAGATATACCACGTGCAGCGACTCAAAGTCGTCGAGGTCAATGTGCTCAAGCTCGTTGTTTTGCAGTGTGACCTGATACAGAGCGGTGAGCGGACTCAGGTCAACCTCGGTGAGGCAGTTGTCGCTCAGGAAGACGCTCCACAGATTGGGGTTGTTGCCAAATGTAATCTCCTCCATGTCGTTTGACGAGAAGCTGATCATCTGCAGGTTGGTCAGGTCGGTGAGGTCGATGCTCTCGATGATGTTGCCCTCAAAGCTGCAGTATTGCACCGTAGGATAAGCGGCCAGGTCGAATGTGCGGAAAGCATTGTTGGGGAGGAACAGCTCCGACAGGTTGTCGGTGCGCTCGGGCATCTTGATCTCAGAGATGTTGGCGCCGTTGAGGGTGAGGCAATTCAGCTGGTTCATGCCCGACAGGTCGACATCGCGCATAGCGCAGTTGGTGACCGAGAATACAGTCAGATCGCTTTCCTCTGAGTAAGAGTAAACCTTAACCTCAGCGCCGGCTGTGGTGGTAGCCTCAAACTGGGTGTAGGTATCCTCGAGGGTGTATTGGGTCAGGTCGCCCTCGCCAGTCCAGTCGATGTAGATCGAGGTGTTATTGAGCCCGGCGAGCGACAGGCTGACGGTCTGACCGCCAGTCGGGGTGGTGAATTGGCCAATCACCACGTTGGGCTCTGACGAAATCTCGGTGGTGGATGTACGCAGCACATTGTCGCCGGTGAATGCCGGGTATGCGCCGTTGGTGATAGCGCAGTATGCCTTCTTGCCCACAGCCGGGGTCAGGAAGGTGGTCACGCCATTGTCAAATAGGTAGTCAGTGCCTTCGGTCAGGGTTTCGCCCGAAGTGGTAATCCAGGCCATCTCGGTGGTGTAGCCGTCGACAGTTACCATCTGGTCAGAGAGGTTGCAAACTGGGGTCTGAGCCGAGATGGCGATTTGGTATTGCGGAGCGTAGATGAAATGGTCTTCGTCCAGTCCGTTGCGGTCAGGCATATTGGCCAGGGTGAAATAGTTGTAGCGGATATCCATCGTCTCGATGATATTGGTCTCTGGCATCACCAGTTCGGTCAGCACATTGTATGTGAGGTCGAGGTCGGTGAGGGCCGACAGGTAGCTCAGCTTGAGGTAGTCAAATGCGTTGTTGCTGAGGTCGAGACGAGTGATGCGCTCGGCATCGGTGAAGTCGAGCGTTGACAGCTTGTTGTTTGAGAGGTCGAGGTCGACCAGCACATCGACAGGACTGAGCGTCACGGTCGAGAGTTCGTTGTTCGAGAGGTTGAGGTTGGTCAGCACATTCTTGTTGTAGCCGCCATTGTTGCCGCTCAGGTCGAGGCCCGAGGTGAAGTGGTTCCCGGTGAGAGTTAGGCTCTGCAGGCATCGGTTCCACTGCAGGTCGATTGAATACAGCTCGGTGTTGGTGAGCGAGAGCTGGCGCAGTTCGGTTGCGGCAGTCACATCAATGCTGCTCAGGTAAGAGTCGCCGAAGGCGAAGCCGGTGAGCTTTTCATTTTCAGGCACATATATCTTGACAGTGCCGTTGGCGCCCTTGCGCTGGTTGACATTGGGGGTCGATGGGATTTCCCAGCTCGTGGCCGAGAATGCCACCTTGGTGCCGTTGCCAAAGTCGACATAGAATGTCTTGGGATTCTCCTCGGTAGCTCCGTCCATGCCGATGCTCAGCTGGATATAGTCGGTGGTCGAGATCATCGGACAGTTCATTGAGATCATGAGGTCGTCCTGGCCGTAGTTGGCGCTGCTCTTGACCTTCATCATCGTGGTGGCGAGGTAGCAGTCGGGATAGTCGTCGTTGTAGAAGCAAGCGTAGACGCTATCTGTCACCACCTGGTTGATGGTAAGAATGCCGTCGGCGAATGCGTATTTCGATGCGTCAACCTCAACGCTTGTGGCGGGGTCGGAGGGGCTGATATAATACAGCACGCACGAACTCTCCACGCCGTTGGGACTGGTGGTCTGTTTTGAGAGGTCGATTGATGAGCCAACCTGGAAACTCTTAGGCACCGACATAGCGTTTTGCTGGTACTCATAGCTGCCCCAGGTGTCTTCGGGGAGAGGCAGTGTGCTGAAATCCATATCGTTGTAGGATATCATCACATTGTAGAGGTATGGGTTGTTGCTCAGGTCAAGCGATGTGAGTTTGTTGTGACGGATAAATAGGTCTTGGAGCTGAGGATTCTTGCTGAGGTCGATGCTGGTGAACTCATTGCCGCTGGCAAAGAGGTAAATCAGTTCGGGGTTGGCTGTCACATCGAGCGAAGACAACTTGGCACCGGCGTTGAATGAGCCAGACATGTGGTCGCAATACAGCTGCTGCAGCAGAGGCACCTTCGACAGGTCGATGTCGGTGATGCCAGTGTCAGAGATGTTGAGGATGCGCAGCTCGGGGCAACCGCTCAAGTCAAGCTCTGAGACATTGGTTGCGTCGATTGAGAGTTTTTTTAGGCTTGGGCACTGCGATGGGTCGCACGCTGTGAGAGTGGGATTGCTCATAGCGTCAAATGACTGCAGGGCCGGATAGTTGGTAAGAGAGAAATTAGGGTCAAGGTTGTCAACAATGCTGATATCGAGGATAGTAAGGTATGGCTTGGGACCGCCTACGATCAGCGGAGTCTCATCATAAGTATTGTCGCCCAGGTATAGGGCTTGGGCATTGACCATGCCCGAGCAGTCGAGCTTTGTAAGATAATTATGCTCGAGATTTAATATATCGATATCTTCGGGGTGTGCAAATTCGATGCTTGTGAGGTAGCAGCCCGAGGCATTCAGATAGTCGATTTCGATGCCGTCGAGAGCGGTAATGGTGAGGGTGCAGGTCTCATCAAGTTCGCAAGTGATAGCGGTGCCAGTGACTGCGCCCTCGTCTTCGTCATAGACAGCCGGGGCGATGGCAAATGTTTCGACCCAGCCGCCATTTTCGAGCTGGACGTATCCCTCTTCGGTACTGCCCAGCACAATGGTGAAGGCATTCTCAGAGCCATAGCTCTCGGTGCGCATCACGATGTCGGGGCTTTGTGCCATAGCTGTAGCCGAAGCCATCAGGCTCGCAACCGCCAGTAGTGTTGTGTTGAATCTTCTCATGCTTAGTTCAGTAATAGATAGTTTGTAAAAGTTTTTCTTGGTGATTTAAGGCGGTGAAATAGAGAAAAGCCAACCCCGCATGGGGCGGAGTTGGCTTATAAGGGAGGGGTTGATGGTTAGCGGATGCGAACCTTCTCGCCATTGATTACATAGATGCCAGCGGGCAGAGCCTTGATCTGGTCAGCGGTAGCGGCTTTGATCAGCAGCATTCCCTGTACGTTGTAGACGTTGCCATTGCCGAGGCGGTCAGCAGCCACGCTCTCGATACCGCTGGTAGCGGTAACAACAACCTGCGGGGCCTCAGAGGAAACAGTGAATGTGTAAACACCATCTACACCTGCGAGTTCTACGCCATCCACAGTAACCTTAGCTTCAGGAGCTGTGATTTCTACCTCAGTGTCTTGCAAGCAGCTGAAAGTGTTGTCGGCTACCGCTGTAATCTTGTCAACGATGATTGACTCAACAATGCTTGATTCGTCAGAGATAGTGACATCTGCCCAATAGGGTTCTTCGAGGAAGACTTTCAATACAGTGCCATCTTCAAGCATCAAGTTTTGCTGGAAATTAGCATAACTGCTATTAGAATTGTCATAAGTATTTTCGAGTTGTACATTGTTGCAATAAGCATAGATGTCGAGAGCTGCAGCTTGGACATAGAAGCTTACCTCGCGAGGATCGCAGTCAAATCCGAGATATTCATAGTGGTTTGCATTCTCACCGTAGTCGAATATATCTGAGAAGTAAATCTCATAGTCTGAGCTATAGAGAGATCCGTAATAGTAAGAGCCTTGACCAACGAAAGCTATAGCCATGTGCTCGTAGGGGATTTCTCTAGCATAGACGGTGTAAATCAAACCATCCTCGACATCAATTGTGCAAGTCTTATACCAGTAGCTTGCGTAATAGGTGTTGCCCAGATTGTCTTCTACATAGAGTATCTCATAGAGAGAGTTGATAGGAGTAAGAACCACCTCAGCATAGTTTTCGATAAACTCGATTGTGGTGCTTCCAGCTTGCAAGCTGTAAAGCTGCTGGTCTCCTTGGCCATCGAAGTAATAGATGGTAACCATGTTTGAATCAGCAATGGTGAAGGTAGCAGTGCCAGTTCCCCATTCGCGTGCGTTGATGTAGAATGTGAGGTCCTCGTATACATATTGAGTGTATGAAGAATAGAATTCGTCTCTCATATCTACGCCATTCACTGCAAAGTCGGTAATCTTATAGGTGTTTGGATAGATGTTAACCGTAATCTTGCTTCCGTAAGGAATTACAAAGCCATCGGCATTCTGCCAATCCTCAATTTCTTCATTGTCAACTAATACGCTAGCGATTATCTCGATTGCTTCTTCTGAAGCCATGTCAAATTTGATGGTTGCATCGCCTTCGGGAGCCAGTGCTACAATATTAATCTTGTCGCCATTTTGTACATCGCTCATGTAGTAGCTTGAGCTTGAGGGATAGTATACCTCATCGTTGAGAGTGATGCTGATAAAGGGTGAATCATCGAGGGTGCGGAATTGGAAGTCACACTCTGCACTAGGGTTAAATTTCACCTCATTCACGCCTTCTACTAAACTTATAGTATAAGAATTGCCGCAACGTACTTGCACATTGTCGCAGTCAACGGTTACCTCAGCGGTAGCTGTACGGGTACTTTCGATATCACCGGTCTCGATGGTTACGGTAGCGTTGCCATAAATAGTGTAATAGGAAATGTAGGCATAAGTAAGATAGTTGTCTACCTCTATTTCTTCACCAGCATCTGTGGTGATTGTTATATTCTTGATTGCATAGCCATCGTTGGTTAGCATTTGGAATGTCTGGTTGCCAGTGAGGGTAGTAGAATATTCTCCATCAACAAATTCAATGATGTTTCCATTATTGGAATAACCATAGTAAAGTGTGAAGTCAGAGGGGGTTTCTGTTTTGAAGGTGAGGGTATAAACAGCTTTTCTCACTGCGTCAACTGTGATCTCAGTGTCTTCTTTAATAGTGAATGAGCTTCCGTAGGTAGTAGCATAGATTACATAGCTCTCACCATTAACGAGCAGTGAGTTGTAGGTAAACACAGAAGGATCGGCGTAAACAGTAATGATGTCTCCATAGTTGACAGTCATTTCATTAAAATCCTCAGTAATCAGGTCACCACCGTTAACAGTGATACCAGTGATGCAATCGGTATCATTGACATAGGTGAATTTAAGGGTCTTTGGGTCAACTGGATAGGCAGCTGTAACAGTAATAACATCTCCGTCTTGTACACCATACAGATAGTAGCCGTAATCATAAGTGACTTCCTCCTCATTTAGCAGCACTTTGTAGAACTCGCCACTAGGCTCTCTTTGTATGGTCATATTGCTCTCCAATTCAGGGTCAAAATAAAGCTCCATGTGCTCTGAATCGATAGTAGGAGTATAATAAGTATAACCGTACTGGAGATAGATGCTTTCGGGTGAATCTGTTTCAAGAGTAACTTTAGCGGTGCGAGACTCTGTCATGTCACGTATAACTACGTCATAAACGATCCCATCGCAGTCCTCATCAATCCAGAATGAGCAAGAAGAATGGGTGTACATGTTTTGGCTGTTGCCTCCAATAGAATAGGATTCCACAATTAGTGGTGCTCCATCTTCAACAGAGATTTGTACAGTACCTCCGCTACTGGGTAGTGTTAGCGCATTTTCGCCTGCTACCAGGTCGAGGGCCGTAGCACCTTGTCCATAGACAAAGTAGGTGGCATTGATCCCATCAACAATGTTGATGTTGAGGGTGATGTTGACATCGGCCTGAGCTGCAAAGCCCATCACGCCGAGAATCATAGCCACCACAAATGAGTAAACTTTTCTCATGAGATTAATAACTGAGTCCGCTTTAAAAAGTCGTACAAGTTTAAAAGTGTTAAACATTTTTAATTGTTAAGAAAAGCTAATCAAAATATTTGTCAGTCTGGCAAATTATTCGTAACTTAGAGGAATAAAACGAAACGGCTATGTTCAAG
>NWBJ01000121.1:17614-18511 GCA_002633115.1 Muribaculaceae bacterium Zag1 | reverse complement strand
TGCCACTTTTTAAAGTGGACTCATATATGTGCAAAGTTAAGGGGTTTTGACGCACCTTAAGGGTCAGAAATGTTGTCAATCTTGGTCAAAAATGACTTAATTCAGGATTTTCAGGCCGTTTTTACAACTTTTTTTGGTAGGTTCGGTTTTTATGAGTAAGTTTGTAGAGTGAAATTGTATTAACTCCGAAATGGACCCTGTAGATACCAATGAAGTGAAGCGCTCAATGCGCGAAATCCTCGAGGCCGAAAGCCGTGCCATAAAGAACATCCCCGTTACCGACGACTACGCCAAAGCCGTCGATATCATCGTAGAGCGTGTCCACCGTCAGGGAGGCAAGCTCGTGGCTTCGGGCATGGGCAAGGCCGGACAGATTGCCATGAACATAGCCACAACCTTCGCCTCAACCGGCACCCCGGCCATAACGCTCCATCCCAGCGAGGCGCAGCATGGCGACTTGGGGGTGCTGCAGCCTCATGATGTGCTGCTGCTCGTGTCTAATTCTGGAAAGACGCGCGAAATTCTTGAGCTGATCAAGCTCATCGAGGGCTTCTACACCGATATACCTATTATAGTAATCACCGGCAATCCGGCCAGTCCGGTGGCTCAGGCCGGCGATGCCGTGCTCGCCACTGGAGCCAGCCCGGAGGTCTGCCCCCTGGGGCTGACCCCCACCACCTCGACTACGATCATGACGGTGATCGGCGACGTGTTGGTCGTCAACACCATGCGCGCCATCGGATTTACGCGCGAGGATTACGCCAAGCGCCACCACGGCGGCTACCTCGGCACCGTCGCCCGCAGCTAAACCACTACCTATTACCTATTACTTTTGACTCTTGACTTTTGACTCTTGACTTTTGACTCTTGACTCTTGACTCTTGACTCTTGACTTTT
>NWBJ01000121.1:1326-17493 GCA_002633115.1 Muribaculaceae bacterium Zag1 | reverse complement strand
TTGACTCTTGACTTTTGACTTAATAAATGTCTCAGCATACCCCCACCACCAAGGCTCCCCGCGTCGACGGAGCAAACATAGCAATCCTTAGCGCCGAATGGAACGGCCACATCAACCAACGCATGGTCGACAGCGCTGCTGCCGCCCTCAAGGAGATGGGCACCAAGCATCAGATATTTTATGTGCCCGGAGCGGTAGAACTCACATTCGGGGCCTCGCAGCTCATCGAGGCATCGGTGTTTGACGCCGTGATTGTCTTCGGCACTGTGATACGCGGCGGCACTCCCCACTTCGACTACGTGTGCCAGAGCGTGACCCAAGGCATCACCGCCCTCAATGCCGATTGCGACACCCCGGTCATATTCGGGGTCCTCACCGTCGACAACGAGCAAGACGCTCTCGACCGCGCCGGCGGTCCCCACGGCGACAAAGGTCGCGAGTGCGCCGAAGCCGCCCTCAAGATGATCGCCTTCCAGCGCCAAGTGCAACAACTCTAAAATGAATAATGAAAAATGAAAAATGGCCCCGTTGAGAGCCATTTTTCATTATTCATTATTCATTCTTCATTCTCAGATTACTCTGTCGAGCATGTCCTTCAGCTCTGAGAGGGGTTTCTCGCCCTCGTCATGCCAGAATTCTGTGCCGTCTTTGTAAACGAAGAATGCCGGGTAGTGCTCTACTCCCCACTCTTCGGTGAGTTTCGGTTCCTTGTCTACATCTATTTGTATAATGTTTGCTTTGTCGCCCATCACATTTCTCAATTCATCGATGATAGGCATTTCGCGTTGGCAATGAGGGCACCAAGTGGCGTAGAACTCGATCAGCGTCGGCTTGCTCTCAGCCAAATCAGCTTTAAGTTTCTGAGTAATGTCCATGGTTATTCGTCCTTTTTGGTTTGGATATGTTCTTTGATTTTGCGCACAAGCTCATCGGCTGACTGTACACCCACGGCACGCCAAGCGGCTACGCCGAGTTTGAAGATGATCAGCGTAGGCACCGAGCGCACGTTGTATTCGGCTGCCAAAGCTTGGTTTTTGTCAATGTCGACCTTCACGATGTTGGCTGCATCGCCAACTTGGCTCTTCACCTCCTCAAGGATTGGGCCCTGCACCTTGCATGGGCCGCACCAAGTGGCGAAGAAGTCAACCAGTGTCGGCTTCTCCTGGCTTATAAGTTTGTTGAAATCGTCCATATTCTTGAATTTTTGGTTATGAGTTCGGTTTGTCTATTAGAAAAACAACCCTTTTGCCTCAAAGTTTAGCCCCAGAAAGCCAAAATGAGGTTAACGTTGCAAAAAATCATTGTTAAATTTTGACATTCGGCCAAAAACTCGTACCTTTGCACTTGGAAACGCAACAGTCCTCGGGGCGCATTAGCAAATGCAGCTTCCAAGCGCCCCGATTTTGCGCCCCCGCCCTTGGTCTGGTAGCTCAGCTGGATAGAGCAACAGCCTTCTAAGCTGTGGGTCCCGGGTTCGAATCCCGGCCGGATCACAACCCCAAAAAGCCGCCCTCTCAGAGCGGCTTTTTTGCGTTCTGGAGCCCTCAAAATACCCCTCAAAACCATAAAATAGCGAAGAGCCAACCCGATAAGATGGAGAAGTAGTGCAATTGTTGTGCAACTTTTGCCGGATGGTTGTGCAACTTTTATGTTATTCCTATCCAGCTTTTGACTTCATTTTGTCTCCCACCTATCGGTAACCCCACAAACGAAAAACGCCAAGCCACTGAAAAATCAATGATTTGGCGTTTTCGCTTGTGATCTGCATTGGATTCGAACCAATGACCTCCTCCCTGTCAAGGAGGCGCTCTAAACCAACTGAGCTAGCAAATCCCGTATTGTACTGCAAAGTTACTGCTTTTCTCTGATTCTACCAAATTTTCTCCGATAAAAGATGCGTTTTTATTTGAATTCATAACAAAAAGCTCATTCCATAGGGAAGAATCGGTAAAAGTTTAGTACCTTTGTTGTCGTTTCTGAGTTAGAGAGTAACCAATTATGAGAGGCATTGTCATATTTATACATGGGTTTGCCGAGGGACCTAAGGTCTTTGGTGAATTGCCTGCCTTGGTAAGTAGCCAAGGTTGGGATACCCAATTGCTCATTCTGCCTGGCCATGGAGGCACATGCCGAGAATTTTCCAAGACAGATGGCTCCCATTGGCTCGCTTGTGTCGAGGAGGCTATTAGCAGAGCAGCCGTAGAATACGACTCTATAGTGTTGGTTGGCCATTCTATGGGAGGCTTGTTCTCAATTCTCTGCGCCAATAAATATACTAAGGTAAAGGCACTGGTGCTGATAAGCACTCCCTTGGCGGTGAGAGTCACCCTCAGGGCAGTCCGCACCAATTTGACCGTTGGCCTGAAGAAAACCATTCCTCAAGACCGCTACGCTTACGCTGCCTCCCAAGCACTATCTGTCGCTCCCGGCAAGCCCTGGGACTACATCGGCTGGCTTCCTCGCCTCCGGGACCTCTTCAGCTACATCAAGCAATCACGCCGGGTATTGCCCCAAATCCATATCCCAATTATCTGCTTCCATGGAGCCAAAGATGAACTCATAGGATCCAAATCCCTGCGCCTATTCAAGAGCCTCGCCCCTAATGCCGAACTCCATATCCTCCACGAATCCTCTCACTTCACTTATCCGGCCACCGACTTCAATGAAATAGAGACTGCCATCAAAAAGACATTGAAAGAGCTTAAAGTATGAAAGAATGTGGTTCGTGCCCACAAGATTCTACCTATTTATAATAATGAAAGGTACCCAAGTGGTCAAGGGAGCACACTGCTAACGTGCCAAGGCGAGCAATCGCCGCGTGGGTTCCACCCACCCTTTCCGCTAATCACAAATTTGCCATACGAGCAGGTTATTTAACCATTGAAATGTTAAAATTGACACTAAATGGTTTCAGCTTGAAATTAAATTATTATTTTTGCAAACAGATAAACTTACCGATACAAAGATATTTCCACTTCTTACCTGTCAGCCATGGCTAAAAAAATCGACATCATCCCAACAAACGAATGGAGAGAAATGCACCCCTTTCCAGTAGCCCACTATCCCACAGATTCATACTACACACAATTGGCCAATAAAATATTCCGAGGGATAGATGAATATAAGTCTAAGGAAATCACCAGCGCAGATATGAAACGCTTTGCCCTTGCAGTGACGGCCTATTTTGAAGACGTAATATCAGGTCTCGGCATGTGGCGTTCGTTCATTGAGAAGCACCGCCAACTCTACGGCAAATGGCTTCCTTTCTATGACACTTCTATGGATTACTATGAAGACGAGATAAACCTGGAGGATGTCAAACTCGTGTTGTGGATGAACATGATGGACATCCGCAAGGGTCGCATTGTCAACCCCGAAAATCCTTTCCTTGAGATGGTTGCGCTTAAATCTTTCGCTATTCTCTTGGAGGAATACGAGTCGGCCCCAGCTAACGACATACTTGTTACCAGTCTCTTTTCTGATCGGCTGATGGACAATTTCATGCTTGTGAAGAGCGTACTTGCCTGGATGGCGGAGAGATCATACCTTTTTGGAGTCTCCCCAAAAACTAAGCGTGAAATCCAAGCCACTGCCGAGGGCTTAGATAAAACTTTGGCTATGGATAAGAATCCAGGATTGTCACGTTACGTGGCTGCTTCCTACGCTGGCGTAGCCTTTCCCATTGGTCCGCTGGCTCTGAGGGCAAAGGAATGGTTCGCTGAAATGTGGAAGCTTAAAGGCGACACTCGCCACGCACAAGAGCTCATAGACATTGAGCCCCGCTTGCCAATGTCGTACTTCATCCATGGAATAAAGGATAAAGACGTAATCCAAGTAGAGGATGAGTATGGGAAAGACATCGAAATTGAGTATGACAGCGTACAGGAGGGTTCGGACAAAATGCTGCGAGAATGCAAGATATCGATTGCCTCCCTCGCCAAGTACCGGGGCAGATGGCACGTCAATGGCTTCATATCTTTCTACTCTCCCAACCAGATTCCAGACCCAGAAGCTGAGTTCGCGCGGGCCAAGGAAGTCCGGAAATTGAAGCTTGGTCTTCCACCCGGTTTGGAATTGCCAAAAGACATTGAAAAAGAAAATATCACACCCTATATAGACTCTGATGTGATAGAAAAGGCACTGAAGTCCAAGCGTGGGCGACGCTTACTTTATTTCCAGACCTATGCCGAAGCTGTGGAATGGCAAGCCAAGGTATTAGGAGCCAAGCCTATGGCTCCTTCATATCGCCCCAATGAATGGTTCCGTAAAGGAGCGGCGATTTTCATAACAAAGGATAACAAAATGTGCCTTTTCAACAATCTGGGAGGCATTAACGACAGCCACAACCCATTTTATGACAAAGAAAAAGGCTCCCAGGAAGGCCTAGCCTTGCTGTGTGACCCAACCCTCCCCAGGGAACTCCTCGAATACCTTTTGGAAAAGGGATATCTAAAACAAGTAGGCCTCAATTCGCTCCTTGGCAAAACCCATGGCCGTAAGCTTCTCCAAGACAACTTGCGCTTTTTCCTCCGATTCATACGTGAGGAAGACATATAGTATCGTCCTTATGGATCTTGTCGTGATCCCAAACGCTCCAGTTGAAATCTGCCATCTTTCCATAGCAGGCATCTGTAAGGTCTGAGAGGAATACCAGCATCGGATACGAAGAGAAGGGTGGATTCCATTTTATTACTATTGTTTTCTTTTTAAATTTTACCATGACTTTCGGGCGCTCTCGTCGTTCCCCGACTATATAAACAGCGAGGTAGTACATTACTGGGAATGGGGATCCGTACTTAGACGCCCACTTGTGAGGAAACCTTGCTGGAGGAGGGCTCCGGGTGCGGACGACCCTCCTTTTCCTATTTATCATTATATCGGCCTTCTTGTCTCTACGACGGCGTAAGGCGTTTGTGATGTTTGTTACATTATTATGTCTCCATCTAAAGAATTTGTGAGCGCCGCAGAAAAGCTCTAAGTTAGGGAGGGGACCTTCAGCCAGATTCTGAACAGTGGGTCTTTAATGGTATATATAGTATTTCTTTTGATGGATTTATCAGCGGATACTAACCTTAGTATACAGAGGTTTTTGAGATAGGAAGTCAAGATGCCAGAGGTCAATTGACTTTTATCCCTGATTTCAGGCACAGTCAACCCAATCTTGGAGGTCCCAAGAACATTTAAAATACGCTGGGAAGTTATAGGTATACTTTGGTATATCAATTTGTAGTTGTCAGAGAAAAAGGATAGCAAACTGTCGATATCTCTGTCGGGGTTCTGGTTATTCTCTACTATATGGGTTATGAGAGCTATGGATTTGATAGTTGGTGAGGTTAAATTATACATAGAGGCCATTCTGGCGATTGCCTTGGCATCAAACAAAGTAGATAGTTCTTCAATTGCAATAGGTAGAAGGTGGACTTTCTTTAACCCTTCAAAGAATGGGGCCTTGTATTCAGTCAGTGCGGGGACTAGTTTACTCACTGTTGCAATCATCATGGGAGCACCCTCGTTGTAAAGGTATCTGCGGAGACCGAACTGCTCCTCATAAGAGCATCGACGCAGATAATAATCCAGATTGTCAATGCAAAGTATGTCTTTTCCCTTTCCTTGGTTGATAATGTCAGCAGTGTTGAATATAGTGCGTCCGTCAATCCATACATAAGGCAATTCTGGATAAGTATTGACCAAGCGTTGCAGCAAAGAGGTTTTTCCAGCCCCTTCTTGTCCAACCACAAGCACAGGTTGAGGGATTGAAGATCCGACATTAGCCTCAATCTCCCTACAAATCGAACTGAAGGCTCCCTCATTCGCCACATAATTAGCAAGAGCCTTAGAATGGCGCTGGCTCTCCATCATTCAACAAATTTTGAGTACCACCATTTCTTAAGCAAGGGAGAATGGAATCTCCGTATACCTCCCTTTTCTCTCACTATATATCCATCATGCTCAATCATGTTTAGTATGAGACTGAATTTGGTGTTAGCTCTTAGTGGAGGCTCATCTATGAACTGAGAATACATATCCAATAGTTCATCTCTTGACAATCCATCATCAGCAATACTTAGGGCATTAAGAAGCAACTCTGCTCCTTCCTTAAATCCATTATATTCAGCGAGTCGTTCATACCAAGTGTTCAAATCATCTGTATGAGCCAGATGATCGAAGGCTTCATCCACCATTTGTTGAGGAATACCATTTTTTGCTTCTGGATAATCTTTTATGGTAGTGAAAAGGAGCTGAATGAAATAAGGCACATGCCATTCGATCTTGTCTATAATATATTTGACTGAATAGGTTGAGATGGGTAGATTCAGAGAGTTTGCCAGAGCAATAATTAGGCCTTCAGCTTCTTCTTGCGACAAGGCATCGAAATCAAAAGAAACCATGTCGTTTATAGTCATAGACAAATTCCTCATGCTCGTAAATGCATGAAGTCCGACCGATCCACAGAATATCCATCTTATCTTAGTGTCTGTGACTTGCCTCAAGCTCCTAAACCAGTTTAGCAGAAATCCTGCTTCTCTGTGTAAAGTATCCTCCTTGTCAATTATATTTAGGAATAACGGAAGTTCATCAATCACCACAAGAGTATCTTTAGAATGATCAATTGCTCCAGCCAAAGAAGAATAAAGATTTTGAGGGGCATCAGTTTTAGAAAAATCGAATTTTATTGGTCCAATACCCTTTACGCCCTCAAGGATGCGATTAAAGAAACCTTCTGTCACATCGGCTGCCTGGTTCCAAATCTTAGAATTATCGAATTTGGTGATAAGAATATTAAGGAAATCTTCCTGAGACTGGACTCCTTCAAGATCAATATATACGCACTTCCATCCAGAATTGGTCTTATCCTCCACAAGCTTTTTAGCAAACGATGACTTGCCAATTCGTCTTGGGGCTGATAAGACCAGCGAATGATTACTATTAAGGTACCTGTGAGCTTGTGATAGCTCACGGATTCTTCCGAAGAAGTCTTCTCCTGTAACAGGAGGACCAACTTTGTTTGATATCGCCATGATCTTTAATACAAATGTTGAGACAAAGTTATAGAAAATATTTTATATAGAAAAATTTTTCTATATAAAAATTTTTCTATAGTAGGATTTGATAGGGGCGGATAGAACCAACAAGTGGAAATTTTTTCAACCTACGCAAATAGATTGCGGAAATATTTTGTAACGTTTACAGCGTAACCCATATCAAATTTGCCAAGGCTCGCAATGAGCCTTGTACACGGAATCTTGGCAGAGATGGTCTATGCGCAGGACTGAACATCCTGAGAATGTGGTTCGAGCCCACAAGATTCCACCTATTTTATTATTTTTTCTGGGGAAAATGTCAAAATATTAAAAATAATCTCTAACTTTGCATCATCCAGTAAGACCAGAGAGTGGGAAATTGTCTGATTATTATAAGCGAAAGCTGAAAGAGTCCCATGAAGAAAATAAGCTGATATAGCACCATGAAGAAAATAAGTTACTCAAGCGTAAAAGAATATGTGACAAGCAAGGGATGCCGCGCTTGGTGGGCAAGGTGGTCAAGCGCCTTTGTCGCCACGGTGTGCGGCATCGTGGTCACGCTTGGCACTAATGCCTGGATTCAAAGCAATGCCAAGGAGGCCAAGGCGCGCAGAGCGGTAGAGATGATGTTGCTCTCTCTCAATGAGCAAAGCATAGGGATACGGCAAAGCGTAGAGACAATCCTTGAGGCTGATTCTATAATCAACGCCCTGACGGAGCAATATGCGCAAGGCGAACTGTCAGAACAGACTTGCCAACAAGTGTACTCAATCATGGCCCAATTCGTTTTCAGCATTCCATGGAACACCGCTAAAGGCATTTACGACACATCATTTGATTTCTGGCTCGCCATCGACAATCCATCGGCATTGGAGGCAATGGGACAGGCTCTGTTTTTAGAAGAGACATTCTACAAGATTACCGACAATCTGCAACAGGAAAGAGAAGAGGTGTTCAAGCTATTGAATGCCAATGGCTGGAAAGACGATTATCCTGATTGCACCACAATGATGAAGGAGTGGTTAAAAGCCCCTCAGATGCAGCGGTTCCTAAAGATTCATAATGGATACAGCGAAATGCTGAGCCGCTCTGTGATTGAAGAGGCTGATTTGTTGGAATTTCTTTGCGACGAGCTCGATATCAGCAATGAGCGCCTCTTAGAGCTACGCACCAAATATGACCCACAGCAAGACCTCCACGTCGAAGTCCAATAGACTTCTCCTTGCCTTACATGACACAACACCTACACAATGTACAATCTATGAAACAATTAATCTTAAGCGCAGCTTTGGCTGTGGCCATGGCTTTTGGGGCCTCGGCTGAATCATTATCGCCCGAGCAGGCGTTGGCACGCGCCGCCCAATCCCAGCCAGCTCGCGTTGCCGCAAAAGGCATGATGAATCCTCAGCTGGTGAAGACCGTCGAGGCCAACGGGCTTAACACAGTGTATGTCTTCACCACCGACAACAGCACGCTATTGTTGAGCGCCGATGATTGCGCGCAACCAGTATTGGGATATCTCGAAGACGTCTCCAATATGGAAAATATGCCTCCAAATCTCAGCTGGTGGCTCAGTGAATATTCGCGCCAAATAGCTTGGGGCTCAAAAAGAGGGATAGTGTCCAAGGAGTCCCGATCAGACATTAAAGAGCCGATTGAGCCCCTATGTCCCACCCCTTGGGGGCAGGATTACCCATACAACCTGCTTTGTCCTGAAATCGATGGCGAACTCTGCTGCACCGGATGCAGCGCAACTGCTCTGGCTATGGTGCTTAACTACTTCAAGTGGCCTGAAAGCCCCAATGGCACTGTGCAGTACGGTTGGTTCCAAGGCGGCGGTTCTATAGAAAAGGATTTGGACGACATCGTTTTCGATTGGGATAATATCATCGATGTCTATGATGACGATGCTACCGATGAACAGATGCAAGCCGTAGCTACTCTGATGATGGCTTGTGGCTACGCTCTCCAGTCTGATTTCGGCGTAGAATACACCGAGGCATTCGAGCAACTCTTCCCCCAGCGTATTTACGAGCATTTCAGCATTGCTCCGTCGATAAATCGCGAGTTGCGCGCAAGCCTTACCGACGACCAGTGGGATACCCTCATCTATGACAACCTGAAGAATTGCGGCCCAATACTCTATACTGGAGCGTTGGGCACTGCCGACAGCCATGCTTTTGTATGCGATGGATACCAAGATGGGTATTATCATTTCAATTGGGGATGGAATGGCAACTTCGATGGCTATTTCCTGCTGAGCGCTCTTCAGCCCGATATAGAAGAGCAATATAATGGATACAACGGGATCTCGTTCAATTACGATCAAAGCGCGCTCGTGGGTTTTGTGCCTGATGATAGAGAGATGGAGCCAGCTATCCCATATTTGGCAGCTTATCTGCCACTGGCTTACAGCGTTGACGAAGAAGAGCCGGCAGTGCTGGACATCTCAAATGGAGTATGGTCGCAGAGCAATCGCACTGCCTATTATGAGATAGCTCTGCGCGTCGAAGATATGGAAGGAGTTGTTGAAACCGAATATCTACCCGTTTACTGGGACGAGGATGATGAAACTTACGAATTTGAAATCGAGCCGACAGGCGGTCTACAACATCTTTATTTCAATTTCTCCTCACTTAGACCGGGCCAGTATAAGGCTTATCCGGTATATCGAGTGTTCGGACAAAGCGGCGATGAATGGATTGATGTGCGCGAGCCACTTATTAGCGACCCATATATATCAGTCGACTGGGATGGCTCCGAGATTGCCATCAACAGTTGGGGAAGCGTGCAATATGGCGAGTATTCAGTTGCGCCTCTCGTGGCTGGGCAAAAGTCGGCAGTGAGCATTGTGGCTACTAATGAATCGTGCATTGATCGCACCGCTTCGGTGGGTGTAGTGCTTATGGCTGAGAAAACTGACTATTGGATAGCGTGCGAGCCAGTGGCTCAGACCTATTTCCATGATGTAGTGCTCGTCCCCGGCGAATCCTACACCTTTGAATGGGAGCTGTACATACCTCAGGCCCTAACTCCCGGCACCTATTATTTATCCTTCTTAATAGGTGGCCCATCGCCCGAAGAAATTGAATGTGTCGAGGTTGAGGTTAAGTCCACTAGCGGCATCACTTCAATCCTGACTGAAGCAGCAGACGAAGGGCCAATATTTGATTTGGTGGGTCGCCAAGTATCAAATCCAGCCCCAGGCCTCTACATCCAAAATGGCAAGAAGATTATCATAAAATAAACACCAATACAAAGCCGCCTCGCAGAGAGCGGCTTTTGTATTGCTTATGAGAAAATTGGATTATAAAGGGCGTAGGAGGGAAAATTTTAGATTTTATTGCAGAGAGGAGGGGATATTCAGAAAAAATTTGTAATTTTGCGCTTGTTTTGGTCTCTATGCTTTTTTGATGGGGCGAGGAGGGCAAGGCGAGGGAGCTAAACCTCTCATTGGCAACGTTTGTTATAAAGCTAATTATTTTTTATCAATATAATCAAGCCGTTGCCCCAACGCGGGCAAAGGCGCAAACAAAGACAAACATGAAGCTAAGGATTACATTGATCTTTGCGGCCGCAGCCGCTATGGCTCTCACCGGATGCGTGAGCAACAAGAAATATGCTACACTGCAGCAGCAATACGACGACCTGCAGAGCAACTACCAGCAGGCTCAAGTAGAGCTCGCCAAGAGCCACACCAAGGGACAGACCCTCGAAGAGCGCCTGACCGAAGCCCAGAAGGCAAACGATGAACTCAAGACAGCCTACGCTGCCATGCAGAAGACCCTCGACCAATCAATCGCCACCGGCAGCCAGAGCTCGGTCAACATTTCCAAGCTCGTTGACGAAATCAACGCCTCAAACAAATACATCAAGCAGCTGGTTGATGCCAAGAGCAAGAGCGACTCGCTCAACATGGTGCTCACCAACAACCTGACCCGCTCGCTATCGCGCGACGAGCTCCGCGACATCGACATCAAGGTGCTCAAGGGCGTAGTCTACATCTCTCTGTCAGACAATATGCTCTACAAGTCGGGCTCGTATGAGATTACCCCGGCTGCTATGGAGACCCTGGGCAAAATCGCCAAGATCATCAAGGATTACAAGGAGTATGACGTGCTCGTAGAGGGCAACACCGACAATGTGCCAATCTCGCGCGAGAATATCCGCAACAACTGGGACCTCTCGGCCCTGCGCGCCAGCTCGGTGGTGCAGGTGCTGCAAAACGATTTCGGCATCGACCCCAAGCGCCTCACAGCCGGTGGCCGTGGCGAATACAATCCCGTGGCTGAGAATGACTCAGAGAGCGGAAAGGCCCGCAACCGCCGCACCGAGATCATCATCACTCCGGAACTTGACGACTTCCTTGAGCTGATCGACCAGGCACCGGAGACAGAAACCGCGGAGTAAACAGCCCCCTACCCTGCAGCGTGGGTAGGCTGCCGCCTACTCAGGGAGCCCCATTAGGGCAGTCGAGTGCCCCATGGTTCTACCTGGGATCACAACAATAGAAACAAAACCGCACCGAATTGTGACAAAATGTCGCAATTCGGTTTTATTTTGTAGAAAAGTGAAGAAAAATTTGGTAGATTCACAGAAAAGTGATACTTTTGCGGGGTAGAAAAGATTTTTAGGCCCATCACACCGCTGATTTGTCACAGCCGGGCCATCATTAGGTTTCAATTATTTTTAAGGTTTCCAAATAGGTATTATTATGACACTTTCTACAAAAACGATGAAGAAGCGCTGGATCATAATGTTCGCGCTCATCACAGGCCTGAGCATCTTGGGCTTGTGCTTCACCGACCGCGAGGGCAAGTTCGCGTTCGGCGGTGACAACCTCTATGCCAACATGGCATGGATGATAACAGCGACAATCTTCGTGCTGATGATGACGCCGGGGTTGTCGTTTTTCTATGGCGGCATGGTGCGCGCCAAAAATGTGATCTCCACCATGCTACAGAGCTTCATAGTGATGGGCGTGGTGAGCGTAATCTGGGTAGCCTTTGGTTTCGGCCTCGCCTTTGGCAACGATATCTGGCACGTGATTGGCAATCCGGTCGACTTCTTTATGTTCGACAAAGTAGGGATGCAAAATGTCACCGCTCAGGAGAGCGAGATGGCAGCCCTCACCGAGATTGACCTGGCCACCACCTCGATACCCTTGGTGCTGTTCGCGCTGTTCCAGATGAAATTTGCCATTATCACTCCCTCCCTCATAACTGGCTCCTTTGCCGAGCGCGTCAAATTCTCTGGCTATCTCATCTTCATGATCCTGTGGGTGATCGTCGTTTACTGCCCATTGGCACACTGCACATGGCACCCCGAGGGCCTCTTTGCCAAGATGCACGTCCACGACTTCGCTGGCGGCATCGTGGTGCATGCCGCTTCTGGCATCGCTGCTCTGGCTGGAGCCCTGTTCCTGGGTCGCCGCTCATCGATGGAGAGCAAGCCAGCCAATGTGCCCTTTGTGCTGCTCGGCGCCGCATTGCTCTGGTTGGGCTGGTTCGGATTCAACGGCGGTTCTTCGCTGGCTGCCGATGGCATAGCCGTTTCGGCATTCCTCAACACCAACACAGCCGCAGCTACTGCCATGGTCACTTGGGTAGCCTTTGACGCGCTGCGCGGCCACAAGCCTTCGGCTATGGGAGCCGCCATCGGCGCAGTGGTAGGCTTGGTAGCCATCACCCCATGCGCCGGCTGGGTATCAGTGGGCCAGAGCATGTTCATCGCCTTTGTCATCACCATCTGCTGCAACCTGGCGGTCACCTGGAAGAACTCTCGCCATACCTTTGACGATGCCCTCGATGTATTCCCCACCCATGGCTTGGGCGGTATCCTCGGCACAGTGATGACAGCCATCTTCGCTTACGATTTCTTCGCCAACGGCGACCCTGATTTCATAGACCGCACTACATTCTTCCGCAACCACATCATAGTGCTTGCCATAGTGTTTGTCTACACCTTTGTGGTGAGCTACGCTCTGTACTGGCTGACCAACAAGATGGTGCACATGCGCGTATCGCGTCGCACCGAGGCCATCGGTCTCGACCGCACTCAGCACGACGAGGAATATGGCAACGAGGCCACAACCGGCTTGGCCGAAGATTCCATCACCGACGACGAATGGTGGCGCGGGATGGAACAGAGCTAAAATAATGAATATCGAATAGTGAATAGTGAACAACGGCCATGCGGCTGCCCATTATTCAGTACTTGAGTATTTATTACCATCAATAAACACGCCGAGCGCTGCTCCCGCGAGGGAAGCAGCGCTTATTTGGTTAGGGGGCTTCTAACTCCTCCTTGAGGAATGATGAGGTGGGGCTGGTACCTTGGGCTACCTGTTCGGGGGTGCCTTGGGCTATGATGCGTCCGCCATTGCGGCCACCGCCGGGCCCCATGTCGATCAGATGGTCGGCGCATTTGAGCACATCCAGGTTGTGCTCAATCACCACCACAGTGTTGCCCTTGTCGACAAGTCGATTCAGTATCTTGAGCAGCGTGTTGATATCCTCAAAGTGGAGGCCCGTAGTGGGTTCGTCGAGGATAAAGAGGGTGCGACCCGTATCTTTCTTGGCCAGCTCCGTAGCCAGCTTCACGCGCTGATTCTCGCCGCCTGAGAGAGTCGACGACGGCTGCCCCAGCTTGATGTATCCCAGACCGATGTCTTGCAGCACCTGTATCTTCTTGAGGATATTGGGGATACCGGCGAAAAATTCAACCGCTTGGTTGATAGTCATATCCAGCACATCGGCTATCGACTTGCCCTTGAAGCGCACCTCGAGTGTCTCGCGATTGTAGCGCTTGCCCTGGCAAACCTCGCACGGCACCAGCACATCGGGCAAGAAATTCATCTCAATCGATTTGTAGCCATTGCCCGAGCATGCCTCGCAGCGGCCCCCGGCGATGTTGAACGAAAAGCGACCCGGCTTATAGCCGCGTATCTTGGCCTCGGGCAGATTCACAAACAGATTGCGGATGTCGGTGAACACCCCGGTGTAGGTAGCAGGATTTGAACGCGGCGACTTGCCGAGAGGCGACTGATCGACGGTCACCACCTTGTCGATATTCTCTATGCCGATAATCTCCTGATAAGGCAGAGGCTCCTGGAGCGAGCGATAGAAATGCTGGCTCAGGATGGGCTGGAGCGTGGAGTTGATGAGCGACGACTTGCCGCTGCCCGACACTCCGGCCACGCAGATAAATGTGCCGAGCGGTAGGGTCAAGTCCACACTCTGCAGGTTATGGCCGGTGCACTCCTTGAGCGTAAGGGTCTTGCCATTGCCCGAGCGGCGCTTGGCTGGCACAGGTATTGAGCGTTGGCCGTTGAGATACTGAGCAGTGAGGGTCGAGGTCTTGAGCATCTCCTGGGGAGTGCCAGAGAAGACCACTTCCCCACCCTTGCGCCCGGCTCCCGGGCCAATGTCGACCACATAGTCGGCCTCGAGCATGATGTCCTTGTCATGCTCGACCACCAAGATTGAGTTTTGCGCATCGCGCAGACGCTTGAGCGAATCTATCAAGCGGCGGTTGTCGCGCTGGTGCAGTCCGATGCTGGGTTCATCCAGGATGTATAGCACATTTACGAGCTCAGATCCGAGCTGAGTGGCGAGGCGAATGCGTTGGCTCTCGCCCCCCGACAGGGTAGCCGAGGCGCGACATAGTTGCAAATAATCGAGGCCGACATCGACCAAGAATTTCAGTCGATGCACGATTTCCTTCATTATCTCGGAGCCGATGGTCTGCTGGGTCTTGCTCAGCTTTGGCAGCAGGGCCTCGCTCCACTCGAGCAGCTGCGAGATATCCATACGTGAGAGTTGGGCTATATTGTAACCATCGATGAAGAAATGCAGGGCCTCGCGGTTGAGGCGGTCGCCATGACACTCGGGGCACTCCTTGCGCGAGAAGAATTGGCCGCTCCATTTCTGGGCTGCCGAACCAGCATCATCGGCTTGCTGCATCTCGATGTATTTGACCACGCCCTCATAACTGTTGGCATACGAGGCAGCCGAGAGGCTGATGCCCGAGAGCGAGATGCGCTCGGTGGTGCCGTAGAGAATATCATTGATGCACTCCTCGCTGAGTTCAGAGATGGGGGTCTTGATGGTGAATCCGTGGCGCTGGCACAAAGCATCGATTTGCCAAAAAATCATGATGTCACGGTACTTGCCCAGCGGAGCAATGCCGCCGGCATGAATCGACATCGAGGGATTGGGTATCACCTTCTCGCGGTCAACCATATCGACATACCCTAGACCCTTGCAACATGGGCAAGCACCTTGGGGCGAGTTGAACGAGAAGTTGTGGGGAGCTGGCTCGCGGTAGCTGAGGCCGGTGGTTGGGTCCATCAGCTGCAGACTGTAGCGATACAGGCGATTGTCATCATCGGCATCGAGGATAAACAGCTCCTTGTCGCCCATATCAAGCGCCTTGTGGATGGAATCGCGCAGACGCTCATCGCCTCCGCCGCTCACCTTGAAGCGGTCGACTACCAGCTCTACATCGTGATTCTTGTATCGGTCGAGCTTCATTCCGTATTCCAACTCTCGCATCTCGCCATCGATGCGCACATGCAAGAATCCTTTCTTTCTCAGCGATTCAAACAGTTCCTTGTAGTGGCCCTTGCGGTTTTTCACCAATGGAGCGAGCAGGTATATCTTCTTGTCGGCGAATTTGTCGTGTATCAAGTTGAAGATTTTGTCTTCGCTGTACTTGATCATCGGTTCGCCCGACAGATAGCTCACTGCCTGGCCGATGCGGGCGAAGAGCAGACGCAGGAAGTCGTAAATCTCGGTGGTAGTGCCGATGGTAGAACGCGGATTGCGATTGACCGTCTTTTGCTCGATGGCAATCACGGGGCTGAGGCCCGTGATGTTGTCGACATCCGGGCGCTCGAGATTGCCAAGCATGTTGCGAGCGTAGGACGAGAACGTCTCGATATAGCGCCTCTGGCCTTCGGCAAAGATAGTGTCGAAGGCGAGCGACGACTTGCCCGAGCCGCTCAGGCCCGTCACCACGGCCAATTGGCCGTGGGGTATGGTGACGTCGATATTCTTCAGGTTGTGCACTCGCGCGCCAGTCACGGCGAGCGAATCTATAGCATTAGACATCTTAATCAAGTAATAAGTAATAGTGAATAGTG
>NWBJ01000121.1:0-1250 GCA_002633115.1 Muribaculaceae bacterium Zag1 | reverse complement strand
AGTAATAGTGAATAGTGAATAACGGAAGGGATAAGTGATAGGGGAAGCCGGATGGCACCTTATCACTTATAACTTATAGTTTATACTTATTTTACCCAATTGGGGTTATAGGTGACCTTTTTCTGCTGCGAGCGCGACAGCGACTTAGCGGTGGGTACTTTCACCTGATAGGTCTTGCCGCTCTTGTTAGTTAGCTTCTTTGCTCTGATCCAGGGGTTAGCCTCGCGCAGTTGGGCGAAGGTTATGCCTTGATTCTTTGCCCAGGTTGGCCAGTCAGAGATTGAACCAGAGATTTCCACGGTCTCGTATTCTTGGGGTTGGTACAGTTGGTCGGTTTTGATCTTGTAGCCATAAGCGCGGGGATTCTCCATCACCTCCTTCATGGCCATGATGCGGAACACATAGCGCGAGGTCTCATCCGTCAGATGCAGGTCAAAGCTGGTGTTGGCAATCTGAGCCTCAAGCTCGCGAGTGATGCGGCCGTTGCCGCCATTGTATGCTGCCATCACCGACTCCCAGTTGCCATATTTGGCATAAGCCTTCTTGAGATATTTGCAAGCGGCGGCGGTAGCCTTCTCCAAATGGTAGCGCTCATCGATCTCATCGTTGACCTCGAGGCCGTATTGCTTGGCAGTATCGGCGATAAATTGCCAGATGCCGGCAGCCTTGGCGCCCGAGTAGGCGCGAGGATTGAGGTAGCTCTCTACGCAAGCCAGGTATAGCACGTCCTCTGGCACACCCTGCTGCTTGAGGATGGGAGCCATCACGGGGAAGAATTTATTGGCGCGCTTAATGGTAAGCAGGGTGTTGCCATGAGTATATATGATGGATGTGAGTTCGCGGTCGTAGCGTTCCCACATGTCAGCGCGGTCGAGGCTGATGGTTTGGCCGCAAAACTCTACCTCGTCGGGGATGTCGGGATTGATGGATGAGGTGTAGACGGCCGAACTGTTGACCGAAGGCGAGGCATTTGACAGGGATACCACCGCTACGCAGGCGGCGCATAGGGCGGCTATTGTCATGGGCATTATTTTCTTCATAATCTGTTGGGATTGAATCAAGTCCTTAGAAATTGTTGATTTGGTTTTCGGAATCGGTGGATTCCAACCTACAAAGTTACGAAAAATTTCTCATTTCCCAACAAGGCCAATGGCATTAAATAGGCCATATCCAATCGATTTCTTGTCATCCTATTGATTTTTAACAGTTTGGTATATTTATTTTGATTTTTGAGTCCACTTTAAAAAGTG
>NWBJ01000120.1 GCA_002633115.1 Muribaculaceae bacterium Zag1 | reverse complement strand
ATGTACTTCATCGCCCAGTCAAACCTTATCAGCTTCTTGTCGTCTGTCACCTTCGGCTTCTTCGCCCTTTCTCTCTTGGGCTTCTTTTCGCTCTCTTCCATGATACTAAGTCTTCAATTGTTTCCGCTGCAAATATAAGGCTTTTTCTCCGAATCAGAAAATTCGAAGGATGAAAAATCAAATCAAGTCACTAGATATCATTGAAAAAGCGGAACAGGAGGACTGTCCCCTGTTCCGCTCAATTTTTTTTGCAATTTTTTTTGGAAATAAATTTGGTGGGTTGGGAATAAAGTCGTACATTTGCAAACAAATTGTTTAACCAAATGTTTGACCAATTGTTTGGAGGCTATGCAACAGGAAAATAGCACGGAGCAGGCGATACTGCAAGCAGCCGAGGCCGAGTTTATGGCCAAGGGCTTCTCGGGGGCGCGTACGGTATCGATTGCGGCTGCCGCAGGCGTGTCGCACACCATGCTCCACTACCATTTCAAGACCAAGGAGACCCTATACCAAAAGATACTGGAAAGCAAGCTCGAATTGCTCACCAGCAAGATGTACGAGATACTGCACGAGCGTCCCGACCTGCCGATGGTGGAGCGAGCAGTGCATCTGACCAGTAGGCACTTTGATTTCTTGATGGAGAATCCTCAGTTGCCGAGCTTTTTCTTCACAGAGGTAAAATTCAATCCCGATAAGATCAAATTCATGCAACTGAGGATGCATGAATTCTACAGACAGATAAGCCAAGAATTCCAAGATGCCATGGATCGCGAAATCACACAAGGCACCCTCGCCCCAATCGATTTTTCCGATTTGGTGGCCAATATCCTATTCCTCAATGCCACATCAATCATAATGAGCGATGTGTTTGGAGCCATCGTGAACATGACTAAAGAAGAAGTGCTGGCCAAACGCCGCACCGAAAATTGCGAAATCATCCGCCAACGCCTAACTCCACACCACCAGAACCTATGAGAACCTTCTTTGCCCTACTCTTATTCCTGCTGAGCCTCAACCTAAATGCACTCACCTTGGAGCAAGCGCGAACTGAGGCGCAAGACCATTACCCATTAGTCAAGAACTACAATCTGCTGCAATTAACCGAGGAATACACACTATCCAATGCCCAGAAGGCTTGGCTCCCTCAGGTCTCAGGCTCATTGCAAGGCAATTGGCAGAGCGCTGTGGCCTCATATCCAGATGTACTCAAAAATATGCTGCAGCAAAACGGCCTTGACGTCCGAGGCATGTCGAATTTCTCATACAAAGCCGCCATTGATGTGAGCCAGATGATTTGGGACGGAGGCCGCGTAAAGGCCCAAAAAGACATAGCCCGAGCCCAAACGCGCGAAAATATCCTATCAGACGATGTTGAGCTATACCAAGTGCAAGCCCGAGTGGATGACCTGTTTTTCTCAATCCTGTTGCTCCAGCAGCAAGGTACGGCGGTAGATGCCACTATAGAATTGCTTCGCGCCAACCTCGATTGCATGCAAGTCATGGTTGACAACGGTGCTGCCATGGTCAGCGATGCCGACGCAATCCAAGCCGAACTCCTCTCTGCCAAGCAGCAAAAGCTAACCATCAATTCAGCTCGCGAGGCATACTCTGACGTCTTGGGCCTTTACATCGGCCATCCTATCGACGACCAGCTATCCGAACCGGCACCAGCTCCAGCCCCTGCATCTGCCAACTTTAATTGGCGCCCCGAATCGCAATTGCTCTCAGCCCGCAAGCAGACATTGCAAGCCCAAGAAGAACAAATCAAGGTACAAACTCGTCCCACACTTTCTGCCATGGCTCAGGGTTATTTCGGTTATCCAGGCCTAAATTTCATGGAGGCGATGATGAACCGCGACCCTAAATTCAGCGCCACCATCGGGGTTTCCCTCAATTGGCCTATTAATCAACTCTACACCAAAAAGAACAGTCTGCGCCAGCTGCAAGCCGCTCAAGACCGATTGGATGTGGCGCAAGAGGTGTTTGATTTCAACAGCCAAGTGCAAGCCACGCAGCAAAGGCGCGAGATAGACAAACTGCGTCAACTCGCTCTCACTGACGAGGAGATTCTGAATCTCAGAATCAGAGTGCGCCAAGCCGCTGAGGCTCGTCTCACCGAGGGCATAATTGAACCCACCGACCTGCTCCTGAAGATCACCGATGAGAAGAACGCTCGCATCTCGGCCAATTCTCGTCGCATCGAATACATCCAATCAACCTACAACTTGTCGCACACCTACAATTCCTCAAAATGAAAAAGATACTTCCCCTCATATTCCCAGTTCTCGGACTATTGGCAGCTTGCTCCTCTGGCAATGATTACGACGCGCAAGGCACATTCGAAGTCGATGAAGTGATAGTCTCAGCCCAAACAGCCGGCCAAATCCTATACCTTAATGTCGAAGAGGGCGACACCTTGCAAGCGCTAAAGGAAATCGGACTGATCGATACCTTGCAATTATATCTGCAGAAATTGCAACTGCAGCAACAATTCTCCTCCACCCTCGCCTCTCGCCCTGACATAGCACGACAAGCCGCATCGCTGCGCGAACAGATTGCCGGAGCCAAGGTCAATCGCGACCGCACCGAACGACTGCTCGCAAAAGGAGCCGCTACACAAAAGCAACTCGATGATTACAATACTCAAGTTGCATCCCTTGAAGGTCAACTCTCGGGATTGCTATCCCAATTGGAAAACAGCACCACCTCGCTCACCGACAATGCCGCTGCCATTGAGGCACAGATGGCATCAGTCGAAGACAATCTGCGCAAATGCCATTTGTCTTCGCCCATCGATGGCGTGGTGCTGAACAAAAAAGCCATGGCTGGGGAGGTCGCCGCCTTCGGTACCCCGCTATTCAAGATTGGCAATCTCGATGACATTTACCTCCGCGCCTATTTCACCAGCGACCAATTGTCAGGCCTAAGACTCGGACAAAGAGTAAAGGTTGTGGCCCTCTACGGGGGTGACAACGAGAAGAAATATCTGGGTGTGATTTCTTTTATTTCTCCTACCAGCGAGTTCACGCCCAAGACAATCCAAACGCGCAATTCTCGCGCCAACCTGGTGTACGCAGTAAAGATTAGAGTAAAAAATGACGGGCTGCTGAAAATCGGTTTAACCGGAAATGTCTATGTCAACGATAGTATCGACAACTGACCTGACCAAGCGCTACGGCAAGGTGCTGGCTCTCGACCGAGCGACCATAGAGGTGCCTCGCGGCATCATCTACGGCCTGATCGGTCCCGACGGAGCCGGCAAGACTACGTTGTTGCGCATATTGGCCACGCTGCTGTTGCCCGACTCGGGCGAGGCGATGGTCGATGGTCTGGATGTAGTAAAGGATTACCGTGCGCTCAGAGCTCGCATCGGATATATGCCAGGCAAATTCTCTCTGTATCCCGACTTGACAATTGAGGAAAATATCAATTTCTTCGCTGCCATCTTCGGCACTCCCCGCCAGGAAGCAGAAGAATTGATTGCGCCCATCTATCAGCAAATCGAGCCATTCAAAAATCGAGCCGCTGGAAAACTCTCGGGAGGCATGAAGCAGAAACTTGCCTTGTGCTGCGCCCTAATTCACAAGCCAACAGTATTGATTCTTGACGAACCGACCACTGGCGTTGATGCTGTGAGCCGCAAAGAGCTCTGGGACCTCCTCGATTCGTTGCGCCATCAAGGCATCACCATACTCGTGGCCACGCCATATATGGATGAGGCGAGCCGATGCGACACCATTGCCCTAATCTCGCAAGGAAAAATAATGGATATCGACACACCCGAGCGCATTGTGCTCAAGCATGAGTGCAAGACGGTCGAGGAGGCATTCATCAAACTGATGGGCAGCGATGCCACGGCCGACATGAAGCGCGCCTATTATCCCCAGGCTGGCAAGGCCATCGCCGTGGAGAATCTCACCAAGAAATTCGGCAATTTCACTGCCGTAAACAATATAACTTTCTCGGTCGATAAGGGCGAAGTTTTTGGTTTTCTCGGCGCCAACGGCGCAGGTAAGACCACGGCTATGCGCATGCTGTGCGGACTTAGTTATCCAACCTCTGGCCACGGCACCGTGGCTGGATACGACATCTCGACACAGGCGCAGGAAATAAAGCAGAGAATAGGATACATGAGCCAAAAGTTTTCGCTATACGAGGATTTGACGCTGTGGGAGAATATACAATTCTTCAGCGGTATCTATGGCATGGATTCGGCTCAGATTGATGCGCGGGGCAAAGAATTGCTCGATGAATTGCAATTCTATGAACGCCGCAACGAACTGGTGGCAGACATACCACTCGGTTGGAAACAGAAATTGGCATTCTGCGTGGCAATGCTGCATAGGCCTGATATAGTATTTCTCGATGAACCGACCGGAGGAGTTGACCCAGTGGCTCGTCGCCAATTCTGGGATATAATCTATCAGACAGCGGCCAAGGGCGTGACAATATTTGTCACTACCCACTATATGGACGAGGCAGAATATTGCGACCGAGTGAGCATCATGGTCGATGGACGCATCAAGGCTCTTGGCACCCCCGCTCAACTCAAAGAGACATATCACGCCAAGGATATGCAAGAGGTATTCTTTACTCTGGCGCGGGAGGGCCAAAACCCATGATGCGTGCTGCTTTTGTCAAGAAAGAGACGCTGCATGTGCTGCGCGATTGGCGCATGCTGCTTGTAGTGGTGCTGATTCCGGTAGTGCAGATGCTGCTGTTCGGTTTTGCCATATCCACCGAGGTCAACAATGTCGATGTTGCCGTCACTTGGCAGAAATACAGCGAGGATGTGCGCCAGCATATCCAGCGCCTTGAGTCCAATCCGTATATTACTCTGATTGGTCGGGTTGACCCCGAGGAGGTCTATCCCCTGCTGCGCCGGGGAGGTGCCAATGCCGTGGTATGGTTCCGCGATGGCGAGGAGGCGCAAGTGATAACAGATGCCAGCAATCCGGTGAATTCCCAATCGAGCGCTGGGTATGTCACAGCCATACTCACTGGCGCTCATGGCAATCCGATGGTGGATACCCATTACCTCTACAACCCGTTGTTAAAGTCTGCCTACAATTTTGCGCCGGGAATCATGGGGATGCTGTTCTTGTTGGTATGCGCTTTGATGACTGCCGTGGCCATCGTGCGCGAGAAGGAGACTGGCACTCTCGATTTGCTTCTGGTTTCTCCGGCTCACCCATCAATGATCATCACCAGCAAGATGGTGCCCTTCTTTGTGCTTTCATGCATCGACCTGCTGCTAATCCTGCTTATTGCTCGCTTCATGCTCGATGTGCCATTGTCGGGCGGAGTGCTGAGCATCACTCTGCTCACCTTGCTCTACATCGTTTTGTCGCTGGCATTCGGCTTGCTTGTTTCAACTATCGCTAAGAATCAGGTGATGGCAATGCTGATTTGCGGCATGGTGATGATTATGCCGGTGGTGATGCTCTCGGGCTTGATGTTCCCCATAGATAATCTGCCGATAATCCTCAAGCAATTCTCAGCTATTGTACCAGCACGATGGTACATCGATGCGATGCGCAAACTGATGATCGAGGGTCTGTCGCTTGCTGATGTATGGCTTGATGCCGTAATCCTGCTCTTTATGACTGCTTTGATTATGGTTGTAGCAATTCGTAATTTCAAAGACCGCACCCGATGAAAACTCTATTGACCATGCTGCGCAAGGAATTCAGACAATTCTTTCGCAGTGCCTTTCTGCCAAAGCTCTGCATCATGTTTCCCTTGGTTGTGATGTTGGTGATGCCGTTGGTGACCAATATGGATGTCGAGCATGTGGGCGTGGCTCTGATCGACCATGACCACAGCCGATTTTCGAGGCTTGCAGCCTCGCAACTCAATGCCTCGAAATATCTTGAGCTGCGCCATACGTGCCAGACCTATCCTGAGGCGTTGGCGTTGCTTGAGGCCGGGGATGTTGATGTGATACTGGAGATTCCCTACCGATTTTCTGACCGATACGACTCCCCTAATCCAGCCACCCTATATGTCGGAGCCAATGCAGTGAATGCAACAAAGGGCACTCTGGGATTGCAATATGTGCAAACCATGGTCTCTGAGGCTATGGGACAGGAATTGGGGATAAAAGCGGTGCCGAGTGTCAAGGTCTCGACCCTGAATATGTTCAACCCTACGCAAAATTATAAGCTATACATGATTCCAGCCCTGATGATTATGCTCTTGGTGATGCTGTGCGGATTTCTGCCAGCGCTCAACATCGTGGGCGAAAAGGAAAGGGGCACTATTGAGCAGATAAATGTGAGCCCGATTTCCCAGTTGAGTTTTACGATGGGCAAGGTGGTACCGTATTGGATTATCGGTTTCATCGTGCTCACCTTGGCTATGCTTGTGGGCTGGGTTGTCTATGGGTTATCACCATGGAAAAGTCCGGGCGCTGTGTATCTTGCATCGGGACTATTCATAGTGGTAATGTCGAGCATGGCGGTAATCTTCGCCAACTTCTCTGACAATATGCAGCAGGTGATGTTTGTGATGTTTTTCTTCGTGATGGTGTTTATCTTGATGAGCGGACTGATGACGCCTATAGCCTCAATGCCTACGTGGGCACAACGAGTCACTTATGCCATCCCTCCTCGCTACTACGTCGATATCATGCGCTCTTCATACCTGCGCGGCGCCTCCATTACCGACCAATGGCCCAGCTTCATGGCCTTAGCCTCCTTTGCCATCGGTTTCACTGCCATAGCCATCCTCACCTACCGCAAACAATCATAGCCATTTTCTATGGTTGGTATTGAATTATCTACCCCACCCTCTGTGCCATCTGACCCCCTCTCTACCTAATCTATCAATTTAAAAAGTTCCACAGTAATGTGGAGCACTGCCCAATGTAAACCTTCAGCCTTGGCCTACTCATTGAAATAGTACTTGGCGGCAGAGGGGTGCCAGGTGGGTGCGCACTTGAGCTGGGGCCATGGTGTGGGATCCGGGGAAGGGGATAAGGTGGTCGAAATCCTCGTTGCGCCATTGGCGCAATGGATCATTTGAGCCAAGCAGCACGTAAACTGAATCTTGGGGAACACTCCGTGAATCAGGCATTTCAAGGTTTTTGAATTCCTCAATCAATGCGTGGGTCACTTCATAGGACTGATGCTTATCTTTACGTGGCGACTTGTATTCTCGCACACCTATGCGTTGCTCCAGAAATGGCACCATAGTCTTTTGAGGATTAATGAGAATTGCCTTTATCTTTTTTGTAATGAAAGGCATAGCATAGTATCCTCCGCAACTGCTGCCAACAATTAAATCTGGGCTCCAACGCTCAATCTCTTTTGCTATCTCCGCAAGCGCATCTTTGGGATGCAAAGGCAAGTCCGGGGCAATCACCTCTGCCTCATCCTTTAGCTCTTCGCACAGAGCCTCAACTATCGGACATTGCCCCGATGAAGTGAATCCATGCAAATACAAAATCACTTTTATTCCTAAATCCAACATAAGGTTCAAGGTGATAGGGGAAGTCATGAACTATTTAGGAAACTGGATTTCCATTATGATCGATATAGAACTGACGCTGACCTAATTTAACCCAAGCCTTACCTTGTTTAAACACGGCCGCATCATCATAGATGGCTGGAATTACAGTGTTCCCTTCTCTATCAATAAATTTGTATTTACCGGAGAGGTCAGATACTGGAGCCAGTCCTTCATAGAAAGATCGAGCGCGTTTGAACACAAAAGGTACTATTATATTACCGTTTGTGTCTATGAATCCCCATTTGCCATTCTGCATTACAGCCGCCAATCCCTGACGAAACCCATTAGCCCTTTCATACTGGAAAGATATGGCTAATCTTCCTTTAGTGTCGATAAATCCGCATCTGCTATTAGGGTGGCCAGGAGAGCCATTCCAAACCGTAGCCAAACCGTCACTGAAATCTCCCACCAAAGGATATTTAAAGTCTATGACTTTTTGCCCATTTTGGTTTATAAATCCCATTAATCCCTCAGGTTGTAGCGATACCGCTGCCAATCCGTGGGAGAAAGAGTAGGCCTCCCCAAATTTAATTGGAATCACTACCTGACCTCGACGATTTATGTACCCATATCTACGATTCTGGCTTACTCTGGCTAAGTCTTGAAAGAAAGGTAGAATGTTGTCATATACACACGGCACTATTACTCTCCCGTTAGAATCAGCAAGACCATATTTGCCATTCTCGGAGATAGACACAAGCTGGTTTGTATCCTTTTCAAAAGTATACTTACCATCTGAAGTAGAGGCAATAGAATTATTGACTACATCGCGTCCTAACAACGTAAGTATATCATTGACTAGAGTAGAGGATATCGGATGCTCTTGTATGTTTCTTCGGTTGATAGCAGAAAAGATGAACTCTTGAGCTATCGGCATCTCTGAACCATCGATTATATAAGGCAATAACTTGTTCTTTCCCTTTTTGTTGAAAGCGAATGTGATTTCGCTATTGGTGAATTTAGAGGTATAGGAGTTCTTGCTTGCCAAATACAAGAAGACTTGACTGTCCACAATTGCCTTTGCCAATACTTCAGGGAACTCGAAAGCTCCACCAATTCCTTGCCGATCTATAAAATAGGAAATTCCTACATCCTCAAAAGCCTCACAAATTTGGTCTGCAATAGGAGTATCCTTTCTGCTATAACTTATGAAAACATCATATTTCATATTAATAGTCTCTTCTTTTTTGTTCAAGGTTATATCGATCCCGAAGGAATCGTTTGAGACTACAAAGTTAACTCAAAATTCTTAATTCTCAAAATTTATTACATTGACAAATTAAATTGTTTGAATTTTTGGTGGGATACGATAAAATACGTATATTTGCGGTTGAATTAGTAGAAATGATGGATAAACGTTAGCTTTTCAAAATTTAGTTTAACCATGATAAACTTTACAACATGAAGAAACTACTCTTAACAGTACTGGTATACTTGTACGCCTTAATTGTTGATGCCCAAGAAAACTACTTGGGCCTTCCTCTTACATTAGAGTTCAATAATCAGAACTATACCCTTGGCTGGAGCGACAATTCTAAAAGTCACTTATACGCACAAGAATATTTTCCTGAGGGTCAGACAGTGGAGAACTTTACTGAAATGTTCTCAGTGTGGTTATTTACGGTCGATATCTCTCCGCAGGATTTCATAAACTCAAAGCTCAAATGGATTGAGAGCCGAGGCGAAGACCCAGTATATAACCGCGAAATCTATGAGAATGGCGACGCAAGGATGATGGACTTTCTAATTAGTGCCTGGGGAGAAGGCACGGTAAGTATGGTTGAGTTCAATGTATACCTGTGCATACCTCTGAAGGTAAATGACATAGATGGCCTCTTGGTATGTTTTTACACCCATGATGCTGAGGGTGACGACATAATGCCAATGTTATCCTCACTTAAGGAAGAGAGGGGAAAGGTCATTCGAGCTATGTCTGGATACCAACTTCCTGAAATTCATCTTACAAAATGAACCAGAGATAACAATCATAGGAAAGAAAGTCCTCCATGAATTTAATACTCTATTTTGAGGGTGTCGGTTGAGAGGTCGGCGGGGAAGATATGAGGGATGCGGCTATAGTGGCCGTTGATATCTGAATGGCTATGGACAGACATACGCCATTGGCCATCAAAGTCCTGGAATAGCATGCCGTGGCCGAAATTTAAAGGAGTAATCAAATCTTCCTGCTGATGCCATGGCCCGTGGATGGTTCCACTCTCAGAGTAAGCTACGCCTTGGCAATAGATATCGCCCTTCCAACTGGTCCAAATCATGCCTAAGCGTCCTGTGTCTGTGCGGAATAAAAATGGGCCATCTGTTACTTCACTCTGTTTGCCCGTAGATGTTACACCCCGAGCATCATCGTGGTTCCAAGGGGCATCACTTGCGTGGAATAACAATTCAGCCTCTCCGACTGCACCACTCAGGTCCTGGCGCAACTGAATAGCCTCGATGGTGCCATCGAGTTGTTGCAGCCATTCCCAGCAATAGACCATATAGGGGGTGCCGTCAGGCTCGACCCAGAAAGTCCCATCAAGCGTTGGCTTATCGGATGGGAGGTAATTATCTGGACCAACGGGTCGATAAGGGCCCATGGGGTTATCACTCACCAGTACATGGCTTGCGCGCCGAGGTATATCCTCGCTGTTTTGATGATCGATGATGATATCAGGATTGGTAAATGTGGCGAAATAGTAGTATTTGCCTTTATACTTATGGAGTTCGGCTGCCCATATCGCTGGATGAGCGCCCATCCAAGAAGTAGTGTCGGGTTGGGCCACATCATAGGGCCCTTCCCATACTTTCAAGTCGGGGCTATGCCATAGCTTGCCTCCAGTCCCCGTCATGTAATAGAGGTCAGTGGTCTCGTCAGCCAATATAGCTGGGTCGCTCAATATGATAGAATCCAATGGCACATTATGGCGCACCGTCTGCCCTTGGACGGAAAAACCAAGTATAGTCGCTAAGAGACAAAAGATTATTTTCTTCATGATATTTGAGTTTAGTATTATTTTTTATTAGAAATTGTCTCGAGTTTTGACCTGAAAAGCCACAAATCTTCTCGCTCAAGTCAAAACTCGAGACTTTTCTTGGATTTCTTATGCTATGTCCACCAGTTCGATTTCGAATATAAGGGTAGAGCCACCGGGGATGCCTGGTTGAGAATACTTGCCATAACCCATTTCGGCTGGGAGGTAAATCTCCCATTTGTCTCCTACCACCATTTGCTGCATGGCGATTATCCAACCCTCGATAAGGTCGCTCAATCTGAAGGCGGAGGCTACTCCGCCGATGCTGGTGTCGAACGTCTTGCCGTCGATGGTCTTTCCTGTGTAGTGAGCGGTAACTATGCTTCTGGGAGTCGGGCGCTTTCCATTGGGATTTCCCGATTTCAACACTTTATAATAAATGCCTTTAGGCAGAGGCTTGACTCCATCTTCCTTGGCCTTGTCGGCCAACCACTGCTTGTTTGCTTTGACGTATTCTTGCTTATTCATGTTTGGTAGTACTAATATTCTTGAGTTATCTAAGGCCACAAAGTTAACTCAAAATTCTTTATTCTCAAAATTTATCGTGCTATTCTTCGGATGATTTGGAAAAATTCGTTAACTTTACAATCAGACTGTATTAGGTTATCGATATGGAATTTATTAAATACCCCATAGGCATCCAGACTTTCTCTGAAGTGCGAGAGAATGGCTATCTTCCATAATTCCGATCTTATACAAGGGGAAAAAAGTTTTCTCGAAACGATAAGCCGATGAAAAAGAGGAATTCTTGCAGAGAAGCCTCAAGATGCCAAATGTACTGAGCCTTGCCCAACCTGGAAGTAGGAAGAAGGGGATTGCTGGGTTAATTGTTGTGGGATTGGGAGAAATTTTGTAATTTTGCAGGTAAAATAGGTTTGTTTCTAAGGAATTTAAATGGAAAAGAGAGAAAATACTGCCATTTTGCTGCTTTATTGTCCCGATCAGCAAGGCATTATCACAGAGATTACACGCTTCATTGCCGACAATCGAGGCAACATTGTCTATCTGGACCAATATGTCGATAGGCATGACGGGGTATTCTTCATGCGTATCGAGTGGGAACTCGAGGGTTTCACCATACCCCGTGACAAAATCAACGACTATATCGATACCCTCTATGCCAAGCGCTACGGCATGACCTATTACCTATACTTTACAGACCAGAAGCCTCGCATGGCACTGTTTGTCTCAAAGATGAGCCATTGCCTCTACGACCTGTTGGCTCGCTATAAGGCCGGCGAATTGGACTGCGACATTCCTTGCATCGTTAGCAATCACGAAGACCTCAGATATGTGGCTGAGCAATTCGGCATCCCCTATTATGTATGGTCAATCAAAAAAGACCATTCCAACAAGCGCGAAGTCGAAGAGGCTGAGATGGATCTGATGCGCCGCGAAGGCATCACATTTATAGTCCTGGCCCGCTATATGCAGATCGTCACCGAGGATATGATCAAGGCCTACCCCAACCGCATCATCAATATCCACCACAGCTTCCTCCCGGCATTCATTGGCGCCAAACCTTACCATCAGGCTTGGCAGAGAGGAGTGAAGATTATTGGTGCCACCAGCCACTATGTGACTACCGAACTCGATGCCGGGCCTATCATAGAGCAGGACGTGGTGCGCATTACCCACCGCGACACCCCAGAGACCTTGGTTCTCAAGGGTCGCGATTTGGAGAAAATCGTGCTGTCACGCGCTGTCAAAAAGCACATCGAGCACAAAATCCTCACCTACAATAATCGCACCTTCATCTTCACCTGAATCAGCCCAAGAAAAAAGGCACCGCAATCGCGGTGCCTCCCTCAGATATCCATTATGAATTATTCTTTGCTGTAAGCGATCGAGACACTGCCCGATTTATCCACTGAGTACTGAAATTTGGCGTTGAAGGGGAAAATCGACTTGATTTCACTCTCAGTGCAATATTGCTTGTTGTAACCTCCTTGGGCCGTCTGGGTCCACATCATATTGCCGCTCAGGTCATACGAGGTAAGAGTAGCGCTCACCGTGGTGCCAAAAGAATAGTAATTTTGGCTGTAATCAAAGTCGCTGCTCAATGTCTGATTGATCTTAATTGTCGAGCTGGCTGGCACCCTGGTATATGCCTGGGTGGTCAGGGTGTATAGTCCATCCTCGTCAGGCACTACATTGTCCTTGACCGTGTTGCCTTTGTAATCTACATATTCTACCGAGGTCACTACCTTGCCCTCCTGGTTGAGGCCAGTCTGAGTAAACTGGAGCGTGATGACATACGAGCCGAAAGAGTTGGGCCCAATCACAGTATCATCGTCATCGTGGCCGCAGCTCCCCATAGCTACGGCGCAGAAGCAGGCTATAGCCATGCATGCGTATCGGATTAGTTTCATATCGCGGTTGATTTTTTTCGTTAATAATGACGGTTGTCTCTAATGACAATTACAAAGGTAAGGATATTTTGACAATCCACCAAACTTATCCGACTTTTTTCCATTTTTATCGCCTTTTATGCCAAAAACCGTAATTTTTCTCAAAAAATTGCCGTAACTTTGTAGTCGGAAACATTTCATCCAACCATAATCTAACCGTATATCATGACACAAGCCATAGGATTTGACAACGATAAATATCTCCTCACCCAGTCGCAGCACATCAAAAGCCGCATCGCACAGTTCGGAGGAAAGCTATACCTCGAGTTCGGAGGAAAGCTATTTGACGACTACCACGCCTCGCGCGTGTTGCCGGGATTCAAGCCCGACAGCAAAATCAAAATGCTCGAGCAGCTCAAGGACGATGCCGAGGTGATAATCGCCATCAACGCTGCCGACATCGAGAAGAACAAGATACGCGGCGACATGGGCATCACCTACGACATGGAGGTGCTGCGCCTGATCGACGCTTTCCGCAGCTACGGACTGTATGTGAGCAGCGTAGTCATGACCCGATTCACCGGCCAAGCCAATGCTGTGGCTTACCAAAAGCGCCTCGAAGACCTGGGCCTCAAAGTTTACCGCCACTACCCCATCGAGGGTTATCCCCGCGATATTTCGCGCATCGTCAGCGATGAGGGCTATGGCAAAAACGAATACATTGAGACCTCGCGCAGCTTGGTCGTGGTGACAGCCCCCGGGCCCGGCAGCGGCAAGATGGCCACATGCCTATCTCAAATCTACCATGACAACAAGCGTGGCGTAAAGGCCGGATATGCCAAGTTTGAGACCTTCCCCATTTGGAATTTGCCACTCAAGCATCCAGTGAACCTCGCCTACGAGGCGGCTACCGCCGACCTCAACGATGTCAATATGATCGACCCGTTCCACCTCGAGGCATACGGCAAGACCACTGTCAACTACAACCGCGACATCGAGATATTTCCCGTGCTCAACGCCATGATGGCCCACATCTTGGGCAAGAGCCCATATAAGTCCCCTACCGACATGGGCGTCAACATGGCTGGCAATTGCATTGTTGATGATATGGTGACGCGCCATGCCGCCAATGAGGAGATCTTGCGCCGCTACTACTCTACTTTGACCCAAATACGCAAAGGCAGTGCCTCGACCGAACAAGCCGACAAGATTGAATCGCTGATGCGCCAAGCCGAGATCCAGCCTGAGGATCGCCGCGTGGCTGTCGCTGCCAAAAAACGCGCCGAAAGCACTGGCGAACCGGCTGCTGCCATCGAACTCCCCAACGGATATATCGTCACTGGTAAGACCAGTTCGCTGCTCGGCGCCGCTTCGGCTGCCCTGCTCAACGCTCTAAAGCATCTGGCCGACATCCCCAATCCGGTCAACTTGATTTCGCCGATAATTCTCGAGCCGATTTGCGAACTCGAAACCGAAAAACTTGGCCATACCAATCCGCGCCTACACACCGAGGAGGTGCTCGTAGCCCTGTCGGTATGCGCCCTCACTGACATCAACGCCCGCAAGGCCATCAATGCCCTGCCCCAGCTGAGAGGATGCGAGGCCCATGCCAGCGTCATCCTCTCGCAAAAAGACGAGACCATATTCCGGCGCCTTGGCATCAACCTCACCTGCGATGCCGTATACCAATACTCAAAACTATACCACGGATAGTGAATAGTGAATAGTGAATAGTGAATAACGGCCATCCGGATGGCCCTCTTTGTGCCTTTGCGCCTTTGCCAAATCTTCCCGTGAATCTCATCGGACTTGCCGATTGCAATAACTTCTTTTGCTCATGCGAGCGCGTGTTTCGTCCCGACTTGCGTAGCCGCCCCGTGGTTGTGCTCTCCAACAACGACGGGTGCGTCGTGGCGCGCTCAAACGAAAGCAAGGCTCTTGGCATCAAGATGGGCGATGTCTACTATCAGGTGCGCGACGTACTCGAGCGCGAAGGCGTAGCGGTATTCTCATCTAATTATACCCTCTACGGCGACATGTCGCGCCGGGTGATGTCGCTGCTCAGCAAATACGCTCCGCGCATCGACATCTATTCGATCGACGAGGCTTTTCTTGACTTCACCGGCATGGGCACCCCCGAGGAAATCTTGGAATACGCTCGGCGCATGGCTCGGCATGTGAGCCAAGGCACGGGCATACCTATATCTGTAGGCATAGCCGCCACTAAGACCCTGGCAAAGATTGCCAGCAAATTCGCCAAGAAATATCCGGCCTACCAGAGCGTATGCATGATCGATACAGATGAGAAGCGCCTCAAGGCGTTGCAGCTTTTCGACATCGCCGACGTGTGGGGCGTAGGACGCCGCTATGTCAAGCGACTCAATGCTGCCGGCGTGAACACGGCCTACGATTTCACCCTCAAGCCCTCAGACTGGGTGATGCGCAATTTCACAGTAGTAGGACTGCGCACCTGGAAGGAACTAAGGGGCGAGAGCTGCATTTCGACTGAGGAGCTCCCGCGTAAAAAGAGCATCTGCACCAGCCGCAGTTTCCCCGACAGCGGCATCAATCGCCTTGGCGACCTGGAGGAGGCCGTGGCCAATTTCGCTTCGCAATGCGCGCGCAAACTCAGAGAGCAGCGCACCGCCTGCCAGGCCCTGACAGTGTTTGCCTACACCAGCCGCTTCCGCCCAGACTTGCCGCAGGATTACATATATGCCAATTGCCATCTGCCGACTGCCACCGCTTGCCTCACCGAAATCGTGGGAGCCGCTGTCGAGGCCATTCGCCGCAATTGGAAAAGCGAGGCTTACAGATATAAAAAAGCCGGAGTGATTGCTTGGAACATCTGCCGCGACGATTCAATCCAGCTGTCGCTATTCGACCCTCGCGACCGCGAGAAAATGTTCAACCTGCAGCGCGCCATCGATGTGGTCAATCTGCGCAACGGCCACAATGCCGTGCGCGCTGCTGTGCAGGGCTACAGCAAGACCTGGCATCTCAAGACCGAACACCTGTCGCGCCAATTCACCACCAACATGGGGCAAATAATTGAGATAACAACTTAGCTAACAAAGAGAATTGGAGATTTTTGCCTATTTTAATAAATTTGTCAAAAATCGGCAACAAAAACCGACTTTTTTGGAAATTGAAAAATTATTTCGTTTTTCTTTAAAAAAATTTGGTTTGTTAACAAAAAGGTGGTATATTTGTCGAAATTTTTTAGAGAGACATAAAATTTACTTAAATCTCATTTGATAAACATATGGCAATAGTCTCCAAAAAAGAGGTGCACGACCGAGTGATGACCCTCTACGAAGCCTGCGAGGCACAGCTCACAGATGCTGAACGCCGTGAACAGGCCAAGTACGCCGACATGGTGCAAAACCACGACGACAAAATCTTCCTATGTAAGATGCTCGACGAGACATCGCAGATCCGCGACAACAAAAAGCTGGCTAAACGCATTCAAGAGCTGGTGAAAGAGTATGGCATCCCCAAATTCTTCAACTCGCGCGACCGCATGCTGTTCCGCCTCTTCATGCTGACCGGCTCCCTCCCCCTCGTGCCCGACATCGCTATACCTATTATAAAGAAGCGCACGCGCAAGGATACCGCCGCTGTGTGCCTCGATGCCGAAGAGAAAGCTCTCGACAAGCACCTCAAGACCCGCAAGGACCAAGAGGTAGGCCAGAACGTAAACCTGCTTGGCGAGGTTGTGCTTGGCGATCGCGAGGCTGACCGCCGCTTCTACAGCTATCTCGAAGCCCTCGAGAATCCCGAAATCAACTATATCTCAGTCAAGATTTCTGGTATCTACGCCCAGACCCATGCCCTCAACTACGAAGAGGCATTCCCGGAATTGGTGCGCCGCATGTCAATGCTCTACCAGAAAGCCATAGACTTCCCATACACCGACAAGCACGGCGTGACAAAGCCCAAGTTCATCAACCTCGACATGGAGGAGTACAAAGACTTCCACATGACCAAGAAACTATTCTTCGAGGTGCTCTCCAAGCCGGAGTTCAAGAACTACGAGGCTGGCATCGTGGTGCAGGCATATCTGCCCGATGCTTGGGATTTCCAGACCGAGCTGCTCGAGTTCGCCCACAAGCGTGTGAAAGAAGGCGGTTCGCCCATCAAGATGCGCCTCGTCAAGGGTTGCAACCTGGATATGGAAAATGTGGTGTCGAGCCTGCGCGGCTGGCCGATGCCTTGCCGCGACAGCAAGGTTGAGGTTGACGCCTGCTACATGGACATCCTCGACCGCGCCCTCCTGCCCGAGAACGCCAAGGTGCTGCACATCGGTATGGCTGGCCACAATCTCTACTCAATCGCTTACGCATATCTCCTCACTCAGAAATACAAGACCCAGCCAGAGCACTTCTGCTTTGAGATGCTCGAGGGTATGGCCAACCACCTGTGGCGTGCCCAGAAAGACCTCGGCTGCTATGTGCTGCTCTATGCTCCCGTCGTAAAAGACGAGCACTTCCTCAACGCAGTATCATACCTGGTGCGTCGTCTCGATGAGAACACTGGCCCCGAGAACTTCCTCAGTTATTCATTCAACCTCAAGCCCGGCACCGATACCTGGCGCTTCCTCTCTGACCAATTCGACCAGGCTTATGACCTGAAAGGCAAAATCTTCAACGGCCAAAAGCGCCAGATGGACCGCAACAAGCCCTATGAGGCTTGGAAGGAAAGCTGGGAGATGAAGAACGAGCCCGACACCGACTTCGACCTCTTCCCCAACCAGGAATGGATTGAAAAGGTGTATGAGAAATGGATGAAGAAACCGGGCGATAAGGTCGAGAAGATACCCGTGCAAGTTGGTACCAAGACTGTCGACACCAAGGATGTGCACAAATACTATGACCGTTGCCAAAACGACGACGTGCTGGTATGCGAAATGTGCAAGGCTGGCAAGGACCAGATGGAGAAGATTCTGGAAATCGCCGACAAGGATCCGGCAGGCTGGCGCAAGAAATCGCTCGAGGAGCGCCACAAGATCCTCACCAAAGCTGCCAACGAGGTGGCTGCCATCCGCGGTGACCTCATCGGCTGCATGAGCGCTATCACGGGCAAGACCATCGTTGAGGCCGACGTTGAGGTCAGCGAGGGTGTTGACTATGCTCGCTTCTACACCACCTCGGTCAAGAAATTCATGGACCTTGGCACTGTAGACATGAAGCCTAAGGGAGCCGTGCTCGTAATCTCGCCTTGGAACTTCCCATGCGCAATTCCTCTAGGTGGCGTCTGCGCCGCTCTTGCTACCGGCAATACCTGTATCCTCAAGCCCGCAACCGTGGCTGCTCCCGTCGCTTGGATGTTTGCCCAGGCCATGTGGAAAGCCGGCGTGCCTAAGGACGCCCTGCAAGTGGTCATCACCGACCGCGAGGCTCTGAAGATGCTCACATCATCGCCCGTAATCAAGCATACCATCCTCACTGGTGGCACTGATACTGCTCAAAACATCATCCGCAACAATCCAGAGAAGCCTCTGTCAGCTGAGACTGGCGGCAAGAATGTGATGATTATCACCGCATCGGCCGACCGTGACCACGCCATCATGAACGCTTGCCATTCAGCATTCGGCAATGCTGGCCAGAAATGCTCGGCTTGCTCGCTGCTGTTGGTTGAGGAGAGCGTGTACAACGACAAGCAATTCCAGGAGAAACTCATTGACTGCGCTACTTCGCTCAAGGTTGGTTCGGTCTGGAACAAGGGCAATGTCGTTGGCCCGATGATTACCAACAAGAACGAAAAACTGCTCCAAGCTATCTCGAAACTCGAACCGGGCGAAAGCTGGCTGGTTGAGCCTCGTTGGATCGACGAGAAACACTATATCCTGGCTCCGACCGTGAAATGGGGAGTTAAGCCTGAGAACTTCTCGTTCCGCACCGAGCTATTCGGCCCAATGCTGAGCGTAAGCCCAGTCAAGAATCTCGAAGAGGCTATCAAGCTTGTCAACTCGCTCGACTATGGCTTGACCTCTGGCATCCAGAGCCTCGATGAGAAGGAGCAACACTACTGGCGCGACAATATCGAAGCCGGTAACCTCTACATCAACCGCGGTATCACAGGCGCTATCGTGAATCGTCAGCCCTTCGGCGGCATGAAGTTGTCGGCATTCGGCGGAGGCATCAAGGCTGGTGGCCCCAACTATGTGGCTCAGTTCATGATCGTAACCGACAAACCCGGTGCTGTGAAGGATTGGGAGAAGAGTTATCGTGATGCTTATAAGCAGGAGTTCAACACCGTGCGCGACTGGAACAAGTGCATCGGCGAGCAGAACCTATTCCGCTATCTGCCTGTCAAGACCATGTGTCTGCGCCTATTCCCCGGCGACAAGCTCGACGACGTGAAGAAGGTGGTATTTGCTGCCAAGCTCGTTGGCACCAAGCTCACCATCAGCGTTGATCCCGATTCGCCACTGCTGTCCGAACTCAAGAAGCTCGGCGTGGAGGTTAAGGAAGAATCTCTCAACACATTCCTCCAGGACCTCAAGAAATATGAGCGTCTGCGCACCATCGCCGACAAGGTGCCTCACGCCGTATGGCAGGCCGCAGCTGATGCCGACAAGTACATCGCATCGCTCAAGCCCATGAACGAGGGTCGCCTCGAGCTCATCAACTACATCAAGGAGCAAGCCGTCAGCTACGAGTACCATCGCTATGGCTCAATGCCCGTAGTGCCTGAGGAGAAATAATTGACAACACTACCCACTCACTGACCGAGGCACCCATGCAAAATGGGGTCTCGGTTTCTTTTTGCCCCTCGGCAAACTAAAACTGTGCAAACATCTCACAAAATACGTTAATTCAATGTACCGAAATTCAATATTTTAGCTATCTTTGCACCATAAATCAAACATTAAAAATCTCATCCCCCATGAAGCAATTTTATTGGTCTCTCATGGTGCCGGCTCTGGCTCTTGCAGCCAGTTGTTCAGCCCCTAAGGAGAAGCAAACCTCAGTCAGTTGGCAAATAATCGAGAATACCGATTCTAACTATCTGCACCGAGTGGTTGTGAAAGGCGATCTCGATTTTGACCGTCTGGGCTTCAATGCCTTTGCTCGCAAAATGCATGCCGTAAACCCACAGGACACCATCATCGAGATTGTGCCCGGGTATTATATGATTTCTTCGCCACGTTTGGCCCAGGGTGGCGACAGCGTAGTCATCGACATCGTGACCCGTGGCTCATTCTCAAGCCGCGCCTATGCTCCCGATGGTTTTCACCGCATCGAATCTGACCTCTCCACCACTCCGGTGGCATATACTCGCATGCCCATCACCGAGCGCAAGCAATGGAAGCGCCCCTCGGGCCGTGACGTGATGCCTTATGGCCCAGAGGTCTATGACATCAACGAGCAAATCTTTGCCTCCCAGACACCTTGTGCCTACGCCGCTGTGCCATCATTCAAAAGCGTAAAGATGACTCAGGGCTCATCGGCCACTCCCCTCAAATCCAGAATCAGCATCGCTCCGCAGTCCCATGCTGAGGGATACACTATCGAGGTACGCGACGACAGTGTGATTGTCACAGCCGCTGACCAGCGCGTTGCCCAGCAAGCTCTCTATTCTTTCCAAAGTCAAATCGAGAGTGGCTCAGCCCAGCTGCCCAATGCGGTAATCACCGATTACCCCGACCTGCCCTATCGCTCTCTGATGCTCGACATCTCGCGCAATTACCAGACCCCCGAAACCATGAAGCGCATGGTCGATTATATGGCTCAATATCGCCTCAACACCCTGCATTTCCATGCTGTTGATGATGAGGCTTGGCGCATCGAGATCAAGCCGCTGCCCGAGCTCACCGAAGTTGGCGGTCGCCGCGGTTTCACCACCGACGAGCATAACTATCTGGCTCAAATCTTCTGCGGCGATGGCAATCCCCAGAATCTGCAAGGTACAAGCAACGGGTATTTTACACGCGACGAATTTATCGACTTCATCAAATACGCCCACAACCGCGGTGTAGATGTGATACCCGAAATAGAATCGCCGGGCCATGCTCGCGCTGCTATCAAGGCTATGGAGAAACGCTATCGCGAAAGCGGCGACGCATCGTATCGCCTGATTCATGACGGTGACACATCGGAATACACTTCGGCACAAGCTTTCCATGACAATGTGATGAATCCGGCCCTGCCTGGCCCATATAAATTCATGGAGACAGTGGTGGATGAACTCAAAGCAATGTACGATGAGGCTGGTGTGCCGCTGGTGGCTATCCACATCGGCGGCGACGAAGTGGCACATGGCGCTTGGAACGGTTCATCCGTGGCCCAAGAATTCATGAAGGAGCATGGGCTTGAAGACCAAACCCAACTGCACGGATATTTCGTTGAGCAAATCGCCCAGATGCTGCAGCAAAAAGGCATTCCTATGAGCGGATGGCAAGAGATTGGCGTGGGTCATACCGACGAATACAATGCTAAGATGGCTCCAAATGTGCACAGCGTGAACGTATGGCAAACCATCGGACGCAATGGCAATGTGCCCCAGCTCGCAGTAGAGGCAGGTTACAACACCGTGCTCTCAAATGTCAACCATTTCTATATGGATATGAAATACAATGACCATCCTGAAGAGATGGGCCTCAACTGGGGTGGCACCGTTGATGAGTTCAAGGCCCTGCACGGCATACCAGCTCGCCTTTGCCAAGCCGGCAAAAAGGCCAAAGGCAAAGTGATTGGCATCTCGGGACAACTGTTTGCCGAAACCATGCGCTCGCCTGAGATGATGGAATCATTCCTCTTCCCCAAGATGCTCGGACTTGCTGAACGCGCTTGGAATGTCGACTCGACCTATTCCGACACAGAGTTCAACTCTATCATTGCAATGCGCGAGATTCCGAGATACGAGCGCGAGGGTCGAAACTTCCACCTGCGCCAACCCGGCATCAAGATGGCCGACGATGGTTCAATCCACATGAATTCGCCCTACCCCGATGCTCAAATACGATACACTCTGGATGGTTCAGAACCTTCGGCCGAATCGGCGCTGTATTCCGGGCCGTTTGACAAGGCCGAGACTGAGCAAGTAAGAGCGCGCCTTTATTTCAAAGGCAAAGAATCACTCACCTCTATCCTCTTTTTGACTGAGGATTGAATTGGTCTAATTGGATGAAAAATACTCCCAAAGAGGTTCTTTGGGAGTATTTTTATGACAAAATCAGCGTATATTTGTTGTAAATTATGTAATTATACGTAACTTTGCAGTCGAGAAAACAGAACAAACATTAACCAAACTCAAAATTAAGAAGAAAAATGAAACTTTTTCATGCAACAGGCATCGCGCTCCTGTGCGGAGCTCTCCTGATTGGTCAGACTTCTTGCTCATCTATGTCTAACACTGGCAAAGGCGCACTCATCGGCGGTGGCGGAGGCGCAGCAGCCGGAGCCGGAATTGGCGCTCTCATCGGTGGTGGCAAGGGTGCTGCTATCGGTGCCGCTATCGGCACAGCCGTAGGCGCTGGCGCTGGCGCTCTCATCGGCCAGAAGATGGACAAGCAGCAAAAAGAGCTCGAGCAGCAGCTCGCTGAGCAGGCTACGGTTGAGCAGACCACCGACAGCAACGGTCTCCAGGCCATCAAGGTGACATTTGAGGGCGGAATCCTCTTCCCCACCAATGGCACTACGCTCAGCACAACAGCTCAGGCTGACCTCACCAAGTTTGCCGCCTCGCTCATCAACAATCCCGATACCGATGTGCGCATCTACGGTTTCACCGACAATACAGGCACAATGGCCGCTAATGAGAAAGTGGCTACCGGCCGTGCAGATTCAGTGCTTCAATGGCTGGTGAATTGTGGAGTATCACCCTCACGCCTCATTGCTCAGGGTGTGCCTATGGCTGACTACATCGCCAGCAATGACACAGCCGAGGGCCGCGCTCAGAATCGCCGCGTCGAGATATACATCTACGCTAGCCCCGAGATGATCCAGAAGGCCGAAAACGGAACCCTCTCTTAAATGAAAAATTAAAAACTAAAAAATGAAAAATGGCTATCCAGATGGGTAGCCATTTTAATTAAAAGTGAAAAATGAAGAATATTCCTACAAACGGAATTTTTCATTCTTCATTTTTCATTTTTCATTTTTCATTTATTACATGTTCATGCCGCCATCCACTTGGATTACTTGGCCGGTGACGTAGCTCGACATATCGCTGGCGAGGAATGTAGCCACATCTGCGATATCCTCGACCTTGCCACCGCGGCGTAGTGGAATCTTCTTGGCCCACTCGGCGCGCACTTCATCAGGAAGCTGAGCTGTCATAGCAGTCTCAATGAATCCGGGAGCGATAGCATTGGCGCGGATGCCGCGAGAACCAACCTCCTGAGCGATGCTCTTGGCCAGAGCAATGAGGCCAGCCTTTGAGGCTGCGTAGTTGGCCTGGCCGGCGTTGCCGTGCACACCCACTACAGAAGCCATATTGATGATGCTGCCGCTGCGCTGACGCATCATCACGGGCAGCACTGCGTTGATGAAATTGAATGCGCTCTTCAGGTTGACAGCGATTACTGCATCCCAGTCGGCCTCGGTCATGTGCAGCATGAGTTTGTCTTTTGTGATACCGGCGTTGTTGACCAGCACATCGATGCGGCCAAAATCCTTGACCACCTCGGCAACGACTGCTTGAGTGTCGTCAAATTTGGCAGCGTTTGAGGCATAACCCTTGACCTTTACGCCAAGAGCGGCTATTTCATCCTCAGTGGCTTTGCCATTCTCATCAATTACGAGGTCGGTAAATGCGATATTTGCTCCCTCTTGGGCGAATTTCAAGGCCAGTGCCTTGCCAATGCCTCGAGCAGCGCCCGTAATGAGGGCGGTTTTTCCTTCGAGTAACTTCATGTTGATACGTTTATTTTGCTTTGCAATTTATGAGCGCAAATTTACGAATAAATTTTGATATTCTCTACATTTGTAGCCGATTACTTAAGGCTAAGCACATTGCTTATTACTCTTTACTCAATACTTAGAGCGGTACATACACCACGCATTTGTCTTCGTATTGATGAGTGTGGAGCAATTCGCCCAGAGGCACCTCTATCACTGTTGGGCCGATTCCTTGGCTCTCCTCAGCCAAGTCTCCCCCTTTGAGGCATACCAAGCCCGGACTGTAAAGATTGCCAGGCTTGCCCTTGCTCGCTACATTCTTTCTCACCAGCTTGACTAGAGCATTGAGTGGCATCACGGCACGGCTCACCACATAGTCGTACCGCTCGCGGCACTCTCCCACATCGCCATGCTGAAATGTCACATTGTCCAGTCCTATCTGATAGGCCACATCTTGGGCCACGCGGATTTTTTTGCCTATGCGGTCAATCATGTGAAATCTGCACTCAGGATAGTAGATAGCCAAAGGCACGCCAGGGAATCCTCCGCCCGTACCCACATCAAGCATCGTGGTGCCAGCTGCGAGCGGACCGAGGAATTTGGCGATAGCCAACGAGTGGAGCACATGATTGGCATATAGATTGTCAATGTCCTTGCGCGAGATGACATTGATCTTTGAGTTCCAATCGCCATAGAGGGCGCCAAGAGCTTGGAATTGCTCAATTTGTTTGACCGACAATTCAGGGAACTCTTTTATAATCAATTCGGCTGTATCCATCACCTAATCACTTATAGTTTATCACTTATACTTTATCCCTGTCAGAGTCCTTTGTCTGGGTACATCTCATTCCACCATTCGGGCTCGTCCTTGAGATATTTGGCAAACCAGGCAAATATTGTGTCTTGCCATTTCTTGCGCTTTTCGATATCGAGGATATGGTGGTCTTGATCCTTGACCAATACCAAAGCAGTTGGCACTCCCAGCAGTTTCAAGGCAGTGAACATCTGGATGCTCTCGCCTACTGGCACATTGTGGTCAGCGTCGCCGTGCAGGAACAGTATAGGAGTGTTTATCTTGTCGGCGCGGAAAAGCGGACTCTGTTCTACAAACAGGTCTTTGCGAGTCCAAGGATAGCTATTGGCCATCGAGACTTCGCTGTAAGAATACCCCCAGTATCCCTCGCCCCAATAGCTGGTGTGATCGCTAATGCCGGCATGAGAAATGGCCGCGGCGAAGATATCCGTTACTGTCTGAAGATACTGCGTCATAAATCCTCCATAGCTTGCGCCAATACAACCGATGCGAGTAGAATCGGCAAATTCATGCTCGCGGCAGAATCTCTTGGTGCCCTCTATGATGTCTTCGGCTGGACCTTGTCCGGCTGTGTTGACATGGCGCGATGAGAATTCTTGGCCAAAGCCTGTGGCTCCGCTTGGTTGCACCACATACATCACATAACCTTGCTGAGCATATACATGGCATGGATAGCGGCTCTCAAAATTTCTTGAGGAGGGACTACAACCTCCGTAATAGTCAACTATCACTGGATATTTCTTCGATGGGTCGAAATCATCTGGCACATAATAGCGGCCATAGATTGTGTCGCCTTTAGCGTTTACGAAATTCCAATCTTGCATCATCCCCAAGCGGGTATCTGCCAATCGGGTAGCAGATGGCTCATCAAGCACTATGTGCTTGCCCTTGCGGTCGGTGACATAGAGGCGGTCGGGATTGCTATCGCTCTGGCCCCACCATGCCATGGTTGGCTGTGTCTTGGCCAGGTCAAAGCCCTTTACCAGATTTTCCGGGGTCGAGATCTCGGTTATCTTGCCCGATTTGGGGTCGATTTGGTACAAAGCGTACATGTCGCGCTTTTCAGCCATGGCATAGATTTTGCCATCAGCCTGGCTCCAAGCCACCTGATCAGGATTCTGATCCATCTCCTGGGTAATCCACTTTACATTGTGAGTGGTCAAGTCGAGCAAGTAGAGTTCGGTCTGAATCATACTTGGGGTGGTCTCCTGAGGGAGCGAACAACCAGTTCGGCCAAAAGCCTCAGGAGTACCCATCACTACTGCCTGCTTGCCATCAGGCGAAAACTTGGCAAGAGAGATGAACCCATCGTCTCGCACCAGAGTATCAGCCCGCATGGTATTGATGTCCAATAGCAACAATGAGTACACCAGCGTAGGTCTCTGGCCCATGCGATTCCTTTGGGTCAACAACAGAATCTGGCTGCCATCAGCAGAGATGTCAGATATGTTGCATTGCTCCGACCCAGTAGTCAAGGGCAGAAGCGCTGATGGCTGGTCAAGCCGATACAGGGCAGGATAAGAGCGATCGCGCCAGCCGGGTTGTCGGTCGTCAGGTTCGAGCACTTGATAAACCTGAGAATCCTCCTTGTCTCCCTCGCGAGTAAGCAGGTAGAGCAGATAGTCTTGCTTTGGCGAAATAGCAAAATTGCCATCAGGAATATGATGAGCGAAGATTTTCTCAGTACCTGTGACAGGATCGCTGGTTACGATATGGCGCTTATGCTCATAATTTTTACGGATGCTATAATACTGATGGCCAGTTGGCATCCAAGCAGCATATTCATATAGGGTCTTGACCAAGGCTCCAGTATTGGCATCATATATGCGTTGCCAATGCCGGGTTGTGCCCTCATCGTCAGTATCTGAATAGCTCGCCATCACATAAGCGCCATCGGGCGAAATCTGTGCGCCATTTATGCGAGTACCGTATAACACATCGCTAAGGGTAAACATACGTGTGCCATCAGTCACCTCCCTGATGCGTCCATCACCTTCGGCCTTAATGGTCACTTTGAGTGAATCTGTACGTCCCGGACGGCTCACATATTTTATCAGGCCTCGGTGCGTAGCCGGAGTGAAGGATTGCGAGCCCGAAGAAATTGGTTTGCCATCTACAGTGGCCTCATATTCGCTCAGGCCCTCGATGCTAATTTGCGCTTTGCAGAAATCTCGATTCTCAAACTCAAATCCAAGAGCGTGGATTTCGACTTCTTGGTCACTGCCGGGAGCCACTACATCAATTTCTGTCACAGGTGTGGATGATGTCAGAGGCGGAAATTGACACTCGAGAGCTTTGGCCTTTAGGCACGAAGTATCTCCTATAGCCACTGGTGTCGGATATTTGGCAGAATAATGACGGAATCTCTGTATCGAGATGTCCTCGGCCAAAAGATTAGTAGCTGTTATTCCGGCCAAAGCGCCAAGCACCAAGATGGGCTTGAGACAAATGTTTTCCATGTGATTCCTTTTTATTTTAATCATTTTTATGGTCTATAGCATTGAGCCAATCAGAATGCCTATGGCTAAAACAGCCAGGATCCAAAGCCAACTTGCACCCGAGCCGGATGAGGTCGATTGGCCCGAGTATTGGTTTGAACTGGATGAGTAAGAAGAGCGGCGCGAGGATGAGGAAGAGGTGCCTCCGATTTTTTGGCGACTGTAAATGCCAGTGCCCGGTATGCCTGTATTGAGATAGGTGCCTTTCTTGCCAATGTTGACACTGGCCCCTTTTCCGCCTATAGTGGTGCTCATGCCGCTTTTGCTGAAGTTGAGAGTTACCCCTGGCATGAGTTTCACTCTTTTTCTGTAGCTGATGCCCATAATATTGATTACTTTGTTGATAATTACGATTGATAGGATTTGTTAATACGCAAAGTTACGGAAATTTACTCAATATTTCGTAACTTTGCATAAAGTTTTTCCCTTATGAGACCACCGTTTTTCCACTCCATAAGCACTGCAATAGCATTGGAATTTCTCATCTTGTCCGACAGCAACAGGTCAAGGTTAGCATTGGCGAGAATCGTTACTCATTGCCTTATGACTTCTATATTGTGCAAGTATCTGGGCAATCGCCTCAACGCATTGCCTTGGTGCCATAGGCACAATCCAACCCTCGTGGCCATCGCTGAGTTGCGACTTAGCAGTAGGGAAATCTGTGATTATGACTGGACACCCAAGAGCTTGCGCCTCTTGCACAGTCACTGATCGGCCTTCATATAGAGACGGTTGTACATACCAATCGCAAGCCTTGATATAGGGATAAGGATTCTCTTTCTTGCCCAATAGTTTTACTCTCGCTTCCATGCCATTAGCCTCTATGGAATCACGGATATATTGGTCAGATGCCCCATACCCTATAATCCACCACTCCAAATCTATGCCCATCTCTATAAGCCGATGGCAAATTTCTGGGATGACTTCCAATCTCTTTGCGGCGCAATAGCGACCAATGGTCAAGAATTTGATTCTGCCATTGGCCACATCTACGACCTCTCCTATTTGACAAGCCGACAAGGTACTGATATATCTGAGCGGGAGCCAATTTTCTATCACTACTGTTTTGTCTTCCAGTTGAGGAAATACCTTCAAGAAATTCTCACGAGCCAACGCGCTCACACATACTATTGTATCATAACGTTCCCAAACTCTCCTCTCTAATTCTTTGCAAACATCTATGGCAGAATAGTCGGTATGAATCCAAGCGCATTTCAATTTGGCATCTACTTTGTCAAGCACCATCCTCGGGAAACCGCAATAAGAAATTGCTATATCATAAGTCCCCAGGCTATACCTGTCTGGCAAAACCCTCGGTGCCCATTTATCTACAAAAGGGAAAATGCCGCTTCCGTCGCGGCACTTATTGTGTCTTGAATACCTCCAAAACTCAATCTTCGCCATAAGCCGAGCTATTGCCACCTTCCCACCTCCTCGCTTAATCGCTGTCAGGATTGGTCTCTCCAATACCTGATAGGGCTTTGGACTCTCAATCACATTCACCCAATCAGGCAAATATGCCATAAGCGGTCCCCGAGGATCGCTTACCCATAAATCTACAGAGATATTCTCACCCTCAAGCGCCTCAAGCAATCCGAGTAGGCTGGTCTCAGCGCCTCCAAGTTCCATATAATGGATATGAATTAGAATCCTCAGCATTTCTTGAATGTGGCAAGCAGTCTATGCCAAGGTCTCCCCAACCTATTCCTAATCCTTAGCCAGGGAGATAAGGCCGACATCGAATACCAATGGATCGAAATTGTGTCGGATTGAATCTTCAACCGGCCCGTAATCGGGTCAAAGGGATTCATACTGCTTTGTGGCAAAATCAGGACTCCGCTCACTCGTTGCAGTTGGCCATTAGGCACCATTCCTAACTTCTCCAGCGCCAAGGTATTTAGTCTCGGGCACCCGATTGTGGGCCAACTGCCATCAGCAGCTGGCCTCAAGGAATAATATTCTTCGAGCATTGCCTTAACTGCTATATGGCGAGGCACAGCGCCAAATCCTAATCCTGTGGCAACGTATTGCGGTGTTTCAAAACCAAAGAAAGCCTCATGCCCCAGATAGGCATCAGGGCGTTTGATCAATTCTACATCTGTGTCGAAATATATTCCTCCATAATCATGTACCACCATCAGCCGAGCAATATCGCTAAGATAGGCCCACAATCCTTGCTCATGGCACCACTTAAGAAAAGGGTGTGCGTCCAGGTCAAAGTTGGATTCGTCCCAACGCCTAATCTCATAGTCGGGACACAGCAGTTCCCAACTGCGCAAGCAGCGAAGCCCCACTCTATTCATCGGTTTCTGTCCAAACCAACAGTAATGTATAATCTTGGGGATCATCTCTCAGATTCTTTCGCCATTATACAGCATGCGGCTATTGGAAATGGTGCAAGCCAAAATCTTGAGGTCCATCCAGAAACTGTAATTGTAAAGATAATGCAGATTGAGGCGCACCTTGTCGGGGAAAATTACCAAGTCGTTGTAGGCCAATGGGTCGGTCTGCTCTGCGAGCAGTCTCTCTTCATCTCGATATTTTAGCGTGGCTGGCCCAGTCAAGCCGGGACGCAACTTAAGCAATTCGCGGTCAGCCCCTTCCAAAGCGTCGGCGTATCCTGGCACGTCAGGCCTTGGACCTACAAAGCTCATATCCCCTATCAAGACGTTCCACAGCTGAGGCAATTCGTTGAGTTTGGTCCACCGCAAGAACTTGCCCAAGGGCGTCGGCCTGAATTCCTGAGGAGTTGCGGCTGACTGGCATCGGTGATGGGTCTCATCGAGAGTACGAAATTTGTAAATTCTGAAAAGTTCCCCGCCTCGGCCTACTCTTACTTGGGAGAAAAGGCCCGGAAAAGCTGGTTGTTCCAATTTGACAAGCATGTAGATGAATATCATCACAGGCGAGATGAAAATCAGTCCGATCAACGCCATGCTTCTATCGAATAAGTATTTGGCCATAAGGTATTAGTTTTTGGTGATGAAATTATTTCTTGGTATAGATTCATATATCTGTCGGCGCAAGCCTCGATGCTGTATTCCTTGGCTCGCGCTATGCTTTCACTCGCTTTCTTTTTCCTCAGCGCTCCATTCTCTCCCAATCGCATTATGGCTTGGGCCATCGAGGGCGCATCTGATATGGGCACTAACAGTGCAGCATTGCCAACCGCAGCCTTCACGCCCGGAGTATCGGTGCAAACCATAGGCAAACCTATAGCCATTGCCTCTAATGCCGCCATTGGCATCCCTTCGTAGCGGGTTGACAACACTGCGATGTCAGCAGTCGACAAGAAGTCGGGCATGTTTTCAATTCTGCCGTTGAAGTCAATTCTATGGTCTACTCTTGATTTCTGAGCCAAGTCTTTGCAAACAATTAAATTTGGCCCATCGCCAGCCAATGAAAGATGATAATTCTCTGGCAACAGGCTCAATGCTCGAATCAGAGTGGCTTGATCCTTGGGATAGCAGAAAGATGCTGCCATTGCCACTCTCACCTCCACTCCCTCTCTTGAGGCTCGCCGCCGAGGATTAAAGATATCCAAATCAACGCCATTGGGAATGACTTCAATCTTATCCTCCATTCCTATCCATTTGGCCAATGAATCAGCGACATCTTGGCTTACGCCTACCGTCTTGTCGTAATGAGAGTACAGCCACCGATCAAAGGTTTTCAGAATCGATAAAGAGCGCCTTCGGTTGTTGACCGAGTGCTCAGTAGTAATCAACTTGGTATTCTTTTTTGATGCCAATGCCAATATGATTTGGGCAGGGGTATTGTGTGAATGCGCAATGTCGTAGTTTGTCAAAAGCCCCCTAAGCTTAAGGCTCAGCAATGGATTACGCATAGCCAGGGCGCCAGTTGACAACCTGTGGATTTTTATCCCTCTTTTCAAAAGGTCTTCCATAAAGGGTGTCATCGTCCCATCCATCACTGCCAAATCTGTCTGACACCCCATTGTATTTAGCTTTGGCAGCAATGATGTCATCAATCTTTCTGCTCCACCGCATTTCAGCGAGGTTATCACATGCAGCGCTCTCATCTGTTCCTCTGTTTTATATACCAATAGAGCAGCATCCCTAATGGCCAACAGGCAATAGCCATAGTTTTGACAGGATGCCGCACTATCCAATCATCCGCCTTAGCAAGTCGGCTCTCAGCCACGTAGTGCACAGTGAGGCGCAGACGATGCAACCAATGGCTATGTCTGAGACTCAGTTCCAATAGCCTCAATTCGGCAAAACTGCGAGGACTGTCTACATACTGCTCCATAATCCGCGCCGACATGCTATCGCTGGCTTGATAGTCTACGTAACAAAGGTTTTCGTTGACCACGAGCATCGGATATTTGTCACCGGCTTTGAGCAAAAGGTATGCCGGGTTGAAATTTTTCTCCCCAGGAAATCCCCGCATAGGGCTCACTGATTTCATCAGTGATGTGAGCATGGCTTGTTTACAATCATGAGTATGGAGGCGCTTGGCAATGAGATCGGGCAGAAAGCACTCTTTAAGATGCTCAGGAAACCATCCCCCTATTGGATGCCACGTCTTAGCATCAAAGTCTAAGCCCAATACCCCAGCGTAATTTCCCTCGGGGCGTCCCTTCCATCTATGCTTAACTATTTCGACTGCAGTCACTGGCAAAAAACCATCGCTATCCACGCACATACTCAGTTCGCCTTGCGCTTCGCTGTAAGCCAAATTATAGCCAGTGTAGAGCCCTCCATTTTCTTTTCTGAAGTATCTAATGTCCAATAGACCCTCGTGTGAAAATTTATCAATAAGGCCCTGTGTCCCATCGGTACTGCCATCATCTATTACCAGCCACTCAAAGTCTTGGCAACTTTGCCAACACAGGCTGCGATAGAGTCGCTCAAGCGTATGCGCTCGATTGTATGTGGGAGTGAAGATTGTGAGAAATGGTTCAGTCATTTTGCAATATCTTATCGCGCAATTTTGATGATGAAACATGGTGGGTATAAGGCAAATACACTACCTTCGCCCCTCGAGGCGCAAGCCAAGCCTCTGCCTCACTAAACAATTGCGAACCCCTCCAATCATCACCCACAAATAGCTTATGGTAATGCAATTCGGGCCATACTGCGCATTTGTTTCTGTCGGTTTGCGGAATCACACGGTCTACGCACCTCAATGCCTCTACTATGGCTTTTCTTTCAGGGTATGGTATCACTGGGAGTTTCCCCTTGTACGAAAGACATAGTTCGTCAGTGCTTACTCCCACAATCAGATAGTCGCATTGCTCTCGGGCAAGCCTCAGCAAATTCAAATGCCCAATATGGAGCATGTCAAAAACTCCTGACGTATAACCGATTATCATAGTTGGTCAATCAGAAATTTGGCCACTGCTTCAGCGCTATGGCCGAGATTATAAAAATCCATTTCATTGAGTAATTTATCAAGCGCAGCGCTTGGTCTTGCCCATTCTGAATCGATATGCCTTAATCGATGAGTCAATTCGCTCTCATTTCGACAAATTATAACTGGCAGTTGTGGAATATCGAAATATATTCCTCTCTCGTAATTTAGATAATCATCCAAGTCGGGTATAAAGAGAAATAGCGGACGGCGAGTCAGCATAAAGTCGAATATCAACGCCGAATAATCCGTAATCAGCAAGTCGGCGATTACCATTAGTTCTGTCGCATCATCGTAATTGGTGACATCAACAAAACCAGGATGATCGATGATTCGCGTTTGTTCATGAGGATGGAGCCGCACTAACAATTGCCAATTCTCCCCAAGGCTATTGCTGACTTCCTCAAAGGGAAAATTATCCAGTATGTTGTACCCATAGTTGCGAAAAGTAGGAGCGTATAGTGCAATCTTATGATTAGGATTCAATCCTATGTGTCGCTTGATTTCAGCCTTAAAGTCATCAGTTGCGGTGAGTAGGATATCTGTGCGTGGACATCCCAAAGGCTGGATTTTTGCCTTGTCATCTAACCAAAAGGCCCTCTTGAAGATATCTTTGCTCATTCCACACCCTGAGAGCAAAAAGTCAATCTGTCGGGAATCATGGATAGCCATATCAATATATTGAAATGTAAGCCTACTGATAGCATCACGCTCAATCATCTTAAGGCGCAAGGCGCTATGCCAGGTTTGCATATAGAGTTGGCCCTTTCTCTTTTTGAAATCCTCAGTCATGCGATAATTAGTCACAATCACTCGACTTGTATACAGATGATAATAATATGCCAAGCTCCCCACTCTGACTTTCTTGCCATTTGCCTTATGCCTCTCTGGCAGCGTGAATGCCCATACGATCTTATTGTCGGCCGATAATTCCGATATCTTTTCGCTGATAGCGCGAGGTGAATCCCCGTAATGGCACCCGTAATAGTCCATAAATAGCAATTTGCGCCTATCAATCTTGGTAAGACCACGCATCAACCAGCCTATTCCTCTGCGCAGGGCTTCCTTAATCTTCATATCCGATAAACTTTCATCTTCCTTGCCCTCCATCTCTCTACTGCTCGCAGATATAAATCGTAGGACCAAGCCAACCATTTAGACTTTCTCTTGAGCCGATATTCAATTCTTTCCCTTAGTTGAGTCTCAAATTCTTGCGCTAAGGATTGCTCCAGCTGATTGCAGCGATTGATTGCCTCAGCCATAAGCGAATTAGCTGCATAAGGCTTGGCATTTTCAGTAAATGCTTCAATCGATTTCCATAGGCTATAGGCCATATCTTGGGTGTATTCTGGAAAATTGTTTTTAATGAATTCATACCTCAGCAGATTGCCCTCGATTAGGTCAAAATGGCTCGAAGAGAATTTGCCAGAGATGCTATCCGAGCGTTGGCGGTAATAATACAATGGCGTATGCAGTAGGCCTACAGTTCTGCATCGCGCGATGGCCTGATGGGTCCAAAAGGAGTCTTCAAACCTCTTGCCCTTGGGAAATAATAGCCCTTCGATTTTCTGACGACGCCAAAGTTTTCCCCAAGCGAAATTCTTAATCTTCTGTTGTCTGACCAATTGGCCCATAGCCTCGCTCGTATTCAAAATCTTATGGTGGTTGTGGCGCTTATGTTCTCGGCAATCCCACATCAGTCTATCAGCGTAGGCGTAATAGAAATCACCTTGCACCATTTCACAATCATATTGCCGAGCGGAAGTCACCAACAGTTCTATGATTTCTGTGGCTATCCAATCATCAGAATCAATGAAAAAGAGATAGTCGCCCGTGGCCATCCTCATGCCTTGATTCCTTGCCTCAGACAATCTCGAATTTGATTGCTTATAAGTTTTGATTTCAGGATACCTGCCCTGGTATTCTTGAATAATATCAGAGGTCTTATCCGTTGATCCGTCATCAATCACAATAATCTCAGTATGCGGATAGCTCTGACTCATTACAGAATCAAGGCATTGTCGGATATAACACTCGACATTGTAGGCTGGAATTATCACGCTAACCAAGGGATTCCCCATCAGAAAATTTTCAGATATCTCTCAATGCCCAATATATTCCAAAGCAAACATCTCAAAGAGATTTGAGGCTTTTCGCTCAACCATACCCCGTGTTTAATTGATGGCATCACGGAATTGAGAAGTAAAATTTCTTCTTTTCGCAAGGCTTTACTCAACGATTTGGCATGGGCCAAGCAATTGAGAAATCTTTCCAATCTTATCGAATTCAAACTATCGTAAGGTCGGATTACCCTGAGAATACTCGCTTCAGCGCCAAGCAAACATCTTGACATCTCAATATTGTCGGGCTGCCGTGTGGTTTGCGCCGAGTGCTGGCGGTAATGATAACACCCTCGCTTGGAGATGCCCATAGTCTTTGTCCGTTTTAATACTTTAGCCATCAAGTATCTGTCTTCGTAGCATCCTCCGGGGAACAGCAGTCCATCAAACGCCGTACACCGAAATATCTTATTACAGAAATATGAGGAAATCTTTTTCTCTACCAGCCAACACCTGAGCAAGGGTTCGATATCGCAGATAATCTCAATGTCATTCCCATCCTCACAGGATTGAGCAATAGAATCCACGAACTTTACAATTGGATACTGCAAGATTTCCAATTGCGGCCTTTTCTCCATAATTTCGAGGTTCAAACGGTAAGTATCCTTCCTTACCATATCATCTGAATCGACGAATGTCAGATACCGCCCCTGGCTCATGCTTATGCCTTTGTTGCGGGCTATTCCTTGACCCTGGTGAGATTGGCGCAAATGCTTTATGCGGGTATCTGCCTTTGCATAACCCTTGCAAATCTCTGGGCTGTTGTCTGTACTGCCATCATCAATCAATATCAGTTCCCAATCCTGAAAATCTTGCGCCAGTATGCTGTCGATGCAATCTCGAAGAAACAACGCTGTGTTTCTCACCGGCGTGATGATGGATAATAGAGGTGTCATAACTTTGAGGCTGCGCAATAAATCTCTGTCATCTTCTCCAAGACCCCAAAGCATCTCCTTGATGCTATAAAAGCATAAAAAGATTTGGAGGACATCCAGTCTAATTCTTTGCCAAAAGTTCCTATTTTGATGCTTACTAACATAGAGGCTGCAACTCGCATAAATTCAGGATCGTAGTCCGACTTCCTCACCCATTCCAGCGCTCTGTCCATCTGCTTTTGCACTGATTTTGCCGCGCCATAATAGTAATGCATAATTCTGATTGGCTGCTTTATGACGCCGATGTGTCCGATTTGGTAATTCCAGCTTGAGTCCAATTCTGACATAATCCCTTTTCTCTGGGCTGCCACTCTTGCTAAAGATGGTTGATCTGAGCAATCGCTCGGTGTCCGACTCTTTTCCCATTGCTGATGCCAATCAGCGCAAAAAGCATGCGCCTCCTCACAATCACGCATCCATATCACTCCTCCATTGTATCCCTTATCTTTTTGGTGCATATCTTTTACAGCCCCAACTATTCCGCGCTGCTTATCTATAGCACTCAGATTTCCGGTTATTACGGTGTCGGTGTCAATATAGATAAAATCCCCCTCCACTATCTCTCTGAGCGAGGTCTTCAGCCATCGGCTCCGTTCTTTCTTGCTGAGCTGTGAATCCAAATCCACCACGCGCCATGTTTTGGCAGAACCCAAAGCCTTACTCCTTGGACCCTTAAGGGATTCATAAGTCGCTCTGTCGCAAACTATTTCAACCATAGCCCCAGGATTGCGCTCCAAGAGTGTAGCCCCGCTGACCGCCAACTGCTCCAGATAATAGTCTTGGGCATCGCTGCTCAAAGAATACACAATCTTGGTCAGCATACAGTCACCCCCTTAAAATTCTGCTTAATCAGAATCCTTTCACATTCCAGACTCATAAATCCCTCATCTGCCAGGACCGCAGGCGCGCAGTATTCTTGATACCCTCCATAGCTGTGCAATATGGCGCAATTAGGAGCGAAGAAGAAATCTTGCACTGCGGGCTGATGCAGATACAGGTCAATCAAGAAATCGCCTTTGGCGAGGTATCGGGGGAGTTTCACTTCGCACTCAATCTCAAAGTCGCCTGGTCGGATTTGGAAGGTTTCTCCCGTTACCCTCCCCTCGACCATTGATGCCACTGGCAGTCCGGCCATGGTCTTAAAGATTAGTTTCACGCTGCCCTTCATTTCTTGTTTGGAGCTTCCCCTAATCTCCACTCTCAGTGTTTCTTGGTTGGGCGACAGTGTGCTTTGTCGCGACACCGTATCGTTTATCTTTATTTGATTAACTGCCAATGACTTATGGATTTTCTTTATCGCCTCTTTTATCTCCCCAACTTGCTCATCTTCAATGCTCGCCAAATACGCGCCGATGGCTCGGCTTATCTCTCCATCGGCCATGATTTGCCCATGGTCAATCACGAGGCCGCGACGGCACAATTGCGACACTGCACCCATGTTGTGGCTTACGAATAGCACTGTTCGCCCTTGCCCCTGCGTGGCGTATTCTAATTTGCCAATGGCTTTGCGTTGGAATTCTGCATCGCCGACTGCCAATACCTCATCGACTACCAAAATCTCTGACTCCAAAAATGCCGCTACGGCAAAACCGAGCCTCACCCACATGCCCGAAGAATAACGCTTGACAGGAGTATCGACATAGCGTTCTATTCCGGCAAAATCCACTATCTCGTCAAACCGCTGAGCTATCTCTCTTCGCTTCATTCCCATTATAGAGCCATTCATGTAGATATTCTCTCTTCCCGTCATCTCGGGATGAAAACCCGTGCCAACCTCCAGCATTGAAGCAATTCGGCCGCGTGCCTTTATGCAACCGGTGGTAGGCGCTGTGATGCGCGACAATAGCTTAAGCAGGGTTGACTTCCCGGCTCCGTTCTTGCCAATTATCCCTACTGTTTCGCCTTGTGCGATATCCAATGTGACATCCCTCAAGGCCCAAACGCATTCGCCCTGATTCATCGCAGCCTGATTGCTCAGGCTGCCAACTTTGAGGTAGGGATTCTCGCGGCCCATGATTCTGGTTTGCCACCATTGGTTCAGGTCATGGCAAAGTGTGCCAGTGCCTACCTGCCCCAAGCGGTACATCTTCCCAACCTCTTCAAACCTGACTGCGCAATCGCTCATGCGTGGTCTATGAAATTTCGTTCTGCCTTGGCAAATGCAATTAACCCCATCGCCAAAGCCATAAGCACAAATATCGCGCTATAGAAAATCCATCCGATATCTGCGCTGCCCAATCCATACAAAGAATATCTCAACCCCTCAATCATCGAGGCCAAAGGATTGAGCATGGCATAAGATTGCCATCTCTCGGGCATGGCGCCTATGGGATATGCAACCGGCGAAGCAAGCATCAACAATTGCACGCCAAAACTGACCAGCAATGCCAAGTCGCGGTATTTCGCGGTCAGAGCCGCGATTATCATTCCCCAACCCATCGCCAACAGTCCGGTGGCCAATATTATGATGGGCACTAAAGTCAATCTCCATGACAATATTACCGGATTGAGGCCCAATGCCACCATATAATATAGTATTAGGCCCATAAGGAGTAATGTTTGGATTCCCACCTTAAGCAAATTGCTGGTAGCTATCGACAGGGGAATCACAACGCGAGGGAAATACACCTTGCCCAATAGATGCGCATTCTTGATGAGGGATTGCGAAGTGTCGGTCAACACGGTGCTGAAATAATTCCAAATCAGCAGCCCCGACAGGTAGAATAGCGGCTGCGGCAATCCCTCAGTACTTATTCCGGCTATTCCGCCGAATATAAACATCAGCATCACCGTAGTCAGCATTGGTTGCAACAGATACCACAATGGGCCCAACACTGTCTGCTTGTAGGCCACGGTCACATCGCGCTTGACATACATCCAGTACAGGTCGCGATATTCCCACAGCTCCCGCAAATCGATGTCAAGCAATCTGCGATGAGGACGGATTATTACAGTCCATGGATTCATTGGCTATCCAGCGTCATCTATATTCCATGGTATTCTTGCAATGCAATTGAATGGAGGTCATCATTCCCTTACACATTTGCGCAAAGTTACAACTTTTTTCCAAACTTCTCCCCATTTCCCCCCAAATTTTTTCAAACCATAAAATAAAAAAGCGCTCGGTGTGCCCTTATGGTCACCGAGCGCCTTTTTATTTTTGCGTTATTGAGAGGTTAGAAAGCTACCTTCTCTGCCTTCCCGCCATTGACGCGGATATAGATGTTGCCAGCCTGCGGAGTGGCAACGCGTATGCCCTGGATGGTGTACCAACCATCAGCCTTTGCGTCTGCGGCTATGCTCTTGATGCCTACAGTGCCAGGCTCTGTGAAATAGGCTTTCATATTCACGGTATCGAGAGTGATATCATAGGTGCCAGCATTTACATTATAGGGGTTAACCAGATAGTCGCCCATAATGCACGGATTGCCTTCAGCGCCGTACACTACGCCGGTATCGATCAGAGTGCTGGGAGCGCCATAGAAGATATTGCCCCACGATGAGTCAACAATGTCAAAGTCGGTAATCTTGACAGCCGAGAACTCGACAATACCGCCAGTGTATTCCGACCAGAGGCTGTAGTAATTCTCAACCTCGACCGAATTGATGCTGTAGATGCCCTCGGTGTCTTCGGTCATGGCGCGACGATAGTAGCTCTCTTGGCCGTTGCTGTAGTAAACAAACATGTCGCCTTCGTCATCGCCCTGCACGGGGTCTTCCTTGCTGCCTTGGTTCGAACCCTCGCCTACGAAGCGCACCCAATTGTTGTTGATATCAACCACCAGGTCGTAGGTTCCTACCGAGGGGGTGAACTCTATGATGCCATTGTTGTAGTAAGCCATTTCGTTTACGGCCTCAGGATTATCCTCAGTTGCATATATGGGCTCCTGAGCGGCATAACTCAATGCGCCATATCCGGCAATGTTGCCAATATAAGATTGGCCAGCCTTTGAGCTGTCAAATGTGAAGAAGACGGTAGGAGCTTCGCCCTGATTTGCGGTCATGTTCACGCCGTCAAGATACCATACGCCGCTGCCAGCCGGAATCTCCTCCATGGCATAGAATTTTAGAGCCTCGAAGGTTCCGCCATCGATGGTGCCAGCCACGTAGAGAATGCTCTTATCGATGGCTTGTCCCTCGAATGTACCGTCGGCGTAGAGGGTGACAGTCAGGTCATTAGGGTTGAAGAGAATGTCATAAGAGCCGGGGGCCACAGCCAGCGCATTGTACATGAATACCGACTTGCGGGTCAGCGAGTAGGTATTGCCTTCCTCAAGCATCACGCCCACTGACTCGCCGTTCTTCGGGCCCCAGATCCCCAGGGTATAGGAATTCATGTCGGTTCCATCAGTGAAGAGCAGATAAGCAGCACCCTCCACGCCTTCTACTGCGTCAGTATAGGCTACCATTTCTGCATTGCGGAGCACGTAGCCCTCAGTCACCTCTTCCAGTTCGTGGAAGGTGAGTTCTTCGCCGCCTATCGAGCCATAAGCGTAGTAGGCGGCATTGGCTCCTGCGTACGACAGAACCAAAGCGGCAATTGAGTAAAGAAATCTTTTCATTAAAATTTAGTTTATAATTAGACTTAAGTTATTGGGTATCAATTGGTGATTGGGAGAGGATTTCGAGGTGTTGGTCCCAGAGGGGATAGAAGAGGTTGCCCTGGGAGCATTCGACTTCGCCCATCTGCGAATCGACGGTTTCGCTGCGGATGTAACGCTTCTTTGGAAAGAACTCGTCCCCGATGCCTTGGTTGCATATCAGGCGATGGGAATCGATGCCGGTCGAGTAGAAGTTACGGATGGAAGGGTCGGCGCTTGCGGCGTATCGGCCGAAAGATGCATCAATGGGCACCCAGCCTACGCCCTCGAAATATACCTCGGCCCAGTCGTGCAGATTCTTTTCTCCGGGATGTAGCATCCAGCCGCTTTCCCATCGCGCTGGCACGCCCAGGGTGCGCATCAGCGATATGTATAGCAGGGCCACTTGGCCGCAATCGCCATGGCCAGTCTCAACCACATACTCCGGGATGCAAGGGATGGTGCTGTATTCTCTCGCGCCAGCCCAGGGATAGGTGCCGACTATGTAGTCATAGACCAGTTCGCTCTGCCTATAAGGATTGCTTTCATCTCCTACTATAGCTTTAGCCAATGAATCCATCCTCACGATATGAGGTGATTCCATGGCTGTGTATTTCTGATACAGTTCGCTCCCCCGGTCGTAAGGCTGAATATGCGACATGATATATTCGGGCTCCACATACTTGCCCATGCCGGTAAATTCCACTACGTATTCAAAATGCGCGGTCTCCCCCTCCTCTACTGGCTTCTCCATATAGAGGGTTGAGTGCACCGACTGCTCGGGAGCAGACAATACATACTCAGCTGGATAGGCCGAAATCAGTTTGATGTCTTTCTGTCGCTCTGTCTCGCGTGGGAATGGCATCCACACTCGCAATGTATCGTCTTTGAGTTCGGGCAAGTATGGCACATCGATGGTGAACTTATACTTGACTCGATGAGCGCCGCCATCAGCCATCGCGCCTCGGCTCCATTGCACCACCGAATCGGCAAAGGCCATTCTTCGCTCTGATGCCTTGCTGCCTCGGTTGCTCCATCCATTGTTGTACCGTGGATCGAGCAGGTTGAGATTGCGCTGAGCCTTGCGAAACATCCGCTTCTCCCCGTCAATCTCCATAGCCTCGATGCGATGACAGCGGACCAACGAATCGATGCTCTTGCGGCTAAGCTCTGGATGCTCCTCCATTATCTGCTTTGCCCCTTGCTCATAAGGCAAGGAGAAATCCCTGGCTGTCCTCCCTCGTATAGCCTCGGCCGAATCATTCTCAATCCATCTATTTGTGGGTGGCACTGGGGCATCTGGCGCCATCCCTCCAATCATCAAGGATAAAAGTATCTCTATCATTCCAATATTTTAATGTGTATATTTTAATGTGTCAATTCTATGGCTTGCTTGCCAGTGATTTGGGAGATATCTCAAAGCACTCCTCCCGGGGAAGCGCCGGCTTAAACCGTCTCATCTTTCTTCTGCTTTAATGTCATCGCAACTTAATCCTCGGTACTGGATGGAGTATTTTTTATATTTTCCCAGAGTAGTCATACAAACCTCGGCTTTTATCAATCGCCATCGAAATCGAAATCCATATCGTCATCATCGTCATCGTTGCATGAATCGTATCCTGATGACTCACCTTCAGTATCTTTGCTTGACAATTTACTGCCTCCCCATAAGATAATAGTGAAAAGTGGTATCAACCACAGCACCAAATAGTTGCCATTGCACAACCCCATGAACACCAGAGCCGCCACACACCCAATCGCCAGTGGCATTTCATTCTTGCCGCTTCTTCCCATAGCTGAAATAGTTTAAGGATTCATATTTCATTAATTTCTGTCTTGCAAAGTTACAAATAATTCTGGATTATTTGTTACCTTGAGACCAAAAATCTATCATTTGGTTAACCATGTTAATATGATATTTATGAAGAGAGAATCACTGTGTTTGTTTTCAAAGGCGGTGGTCACTATGATGACCATTGATATGGATAGATATTGAACTTATCTATTGATTCTGATGTTTTTATATTTAGTGTTATCTCAATTTTCTAAATATGATAAAGACAGATTTGAAATTTGGAGAAGTGTATCCTGTGGATAAGTTCTCTGTGAGCGACCCTCAGAAGGTGAGCTTTATAAATTTATGGAGCAATGACAATGGTGGCGTATCAGTTTTGACATTTCAAGCCGGCCAAGAACTAGCAGAACATCTGGCTCCTGCTGACATAATGGTATATGTGATGGATGGTGAAATCGAATTCACCATGAACGGTGTCCTTCACCACATAGGCAAGAATGAATTCTTGCTCATGGGCTACGGAGTGCCCCACAGCGTCGTAGCAAAAGCTAATACGAAGTTGATGCTGATAAAGATAAAGGGAAAAGAAGGATAACTCTCTTGGTGCAACTTCTTCGTCATTACATCTTCGGCCTCTATGCGGCCCACACTTAATGACAAATGGCAAAGTCCTCGGCTTTGCCATTTGTCATACCGGACCTTGACATCAATTCCAGTTTTGACCCCTTGCCCAGGGTCAGCTGATATGACTCAACGCCTCCTCCTAAGATTTCTATAATGCCGATAAGGAAAAACTTGGCATACGCATGCAAGGCCAACGCAATTTCGATGATTTCTATCTCCCCACTGCCTATCATAGCCCTTTCCCCAACTCGATAATAAATGCATCGGCGGAATGGGCCCGCGAGGACACCGGGCGGCGCGGCTACACTAAGGCAAAAAAGGCCTTGGCGGGGTAGCCAAGGCCGAAGGGGTGGAGCTGGAGGGGTTTGAACCCTCGTCCAAACGCGGAATCAATGCGCTTTCTACGTGCGTAGTGCACCGCTTGGTTTTCGAGTTGTGGCAGGCCGGGACTACCAACCGCAACCTTAGCCTCTGTGAACTTCGGGGCGGCCGCGAGGCGAAGCCTCCCCTATTTCCGATTTAGCTGCACCGCTGATCGATTAGTCTCGGAACGTTGACAATCGGGCGATGTCTCGTCCTCCGCAACTGTTGCGGGGATAAAGCTGATCTACTATACTTCAATCAAGCAGCGAGAGCGTAGTTGTTTTCGCCATTTGAATTTTTTGATGTCGAGATTATAGAGCAAGCCATCATCGCTCTGCACGCTTACGCACCGCTTCTACACGCTGTCAAAGCCAGTCAGCCCCATAGTTGCGGACTGCAAAGGTACGCACAATCCCCGAATCCACCAAATAAACACATCATTTTTAACAATTATTAATGTTTTTGAGCATCTCCGAGGCTCGGTGGGTAGGGGCATTTTTCATTATTCATTTTTCATTTTTTCATTATTCATTGTCTTGGCACCAGAGTTGGTAGCAGTTTTTGCCGGTGGAGTGCTGGAGGCGTACGCGGGAGATGGCGTCGGGGAGGGAGATGGGAGTGAAGTTGTTGAGGTCGACGCCGACATCGTATTGCATGGGATGCGCCATGTCGCGCATCGGTGCCAGGTCGAGGCCATCGTAGCCCTTGCGCAGATGCACATGGCCATGAAACTGCGGGTCGAACCGATAACGCCCCATCCAGCACAGATAGGGATAATGCGACAGGTAGCATTTCACCCCCTGATACTCGATCACATAAGCGTGCGCCACCTCGCAAAACAGATGCTGCAGCTTGGGCTTGACGATATTCTTATAGTCATGGTTGCCGAGGCACAGGTGTATGCGCCCGTTGAGGGCGCCGGCAAATTCTCGCACCACGGCGGGGCCGAAAGCGAAGTCGCCCAAATGATATACATCGTCGTCGGGACCGACCACTGAGTTCCAGCGGTCGATCATCGCCTGATTCATTTCGGCTACGGTGGCAAAGGGGCGCTTGCAAAAGTTGATGACGTTGACATGCCCGGCGTGGGTGTCGCTTGTAAGATAAATCATACCGCAAAATTACGAATTAAGAATGAAATTACAAAAAAATAGACCAACAAGTGGAATATATCTCACTGAGATTGCCGTTTTGACCTAAAAATTCACTAACTTTGCAGCAGATTTCAACTTTTAGGCATGATTGAACGAATAGTTATAATTGACAAGGTTGACCCGCTCACCTTTTATGGCGTGAACAACAGCAACATGCACCTGATACGCAACCTCTACCCCAAGCTGCGCATCGCAGCCCGGGGCTCGGTGATCAAGGTGATTGGCGAGGAGGGCGAGACTGCCGAGTTTGAAAAGAAGATGAAGGAGCTTGAGGCACACGCTGCCGAATACAACAAGCTCTCAGAGGATTCTATCCTCGACATCGTGCACGGAGAGCCCCCGCGCGACATGAAGCGCGACGATGTGATCATCTACGGCGTGAACGGCAAACCCATCGTGGGCCGCACCCCCAACCAGCAGAAGCTGGTAGAACAAATCAACAAATATGACCTGACCTTCGCGCTGGGTCCTGCCGGCACCGGCAAGACCTACGTGGCCATTGCCATGGCTGTGCGCATGCTCAAGAATCGCGAAATCCGGAAAATCATACTCTCGCGCCCGGCTGTCGAGGCCGGCGAGAAGCTCGGCTTCCTGCCCGGCGACATGAAGGACAAGATCGACCCCTACCTGCAGCCGCTATACGACGCCCTCGAGGATATGATTCCAGCCGTCAAGCTCAAGGAATACATGGATTCTAAGGTGATACAGATCGCTCCCCTCGCCTTCATGCGCGGCCGCACCCTCAACGACGCCGTAATCATCCTCGACGAGGCGCAGAATACCACCACGCATCAAATCAAGATGTTCTTGACGCGCCTGGGCATGAACGGCAAGATGATCATCACGGGCGATATCACCCAGATCGACCTGCCGCGCTCGATGACCTCGGGCTTGGTGCAAGCCCTGAGGGTGCTGCGCGATGTGCAAGGCATCGGGCGCGTGGAGTTTGGCAAAAAGGATATTATCCGCCACCAGCTGGTGCAGCGCATCGTCGAGGCGTATGAGGCGTATGATGCCGAAACCAACGAGCAGCCAGCCCCCTAACCCCTTAAGGGGGGGGAGGTTACCGCCTGCTGGGGGAGCCCCACTCGACCTCCCTCGGACCAACTCGAGCGGCCACGATTGCCACGAGCGGCCACGACAATAATTGTTACCAAAAATTTAAATCAAAGATACAATGATTACACTGACAAAAACTGACTTCCATTTCCCGAAGCAAATGAGCGTGTACCATGGCAAGGTGCGCGATGTCTACGACATCAACGATGAGCTGCTTGTGATGGTCGCTACCGACCGCATCTCAGCATTTGACGTAATCCTGCCCAAGGGAATCCCCTACAAGGGCCAAGTGCTTAACCAGATTGCTTCGCAATTCCTCGATGCCACCGCCCACGCCGTGCCCAACTGGAAAATCTCTACCCCCGACCCCATGGTCACCGTGGGCATGAAATGCGAGGGATTCAAGGTTGAGATGATCATACGCGGCTACCTGACCGGCAGCGCCTGGCGCGAATACGCAGCCGGCGCCCGCGAGATATGCGGCGTCAAGCTCCCCGACGGCATGAAGGAGAACCAGAAATTCCCCGAGCCCATCATCACCCCCACCACCAAGGCCGAGGCCGGACACGATGAGAACATCTCCCGGGAGCAAATCATAGCCCAAGGGCTGGTCGACAAGGCCGACTATGAGCAGATGGAGCAGTACACCCGCACACTATTTGACATCGGCACCAAGATGGCAGCCGACAAGGGCTTGATCCTGGTCGACACCAAGTATGAGCTTGGCAAGCGCGACGGCAAGGTCATCCTTATCGACGAGATCCACACCCCCGACTCGTCGCGCTATTTCTACGCCGACACATACCAGAAACTGTTTGAGGAGGGCAAGCCACAGCGCCAGCTGTCAAAGGAATTTGTGCGCCAGTGGCTGATGGACCATGGATTCATGGGCAAGGCCGGGCAGCAGGTGCCGGAGATGACCGACGAGTTCTGCGAGAGCGTCTCTGACCGCTACATCGAGCTGTATGAGCACATCACCGGCGAGAAATTCGTCAAGGCTCCGGAGGAGCACCTCGAGGACCGCATCGCCAAAAACGTGCTCGACTTCCTCGCCACCTTGACCCTATAACAAGGATAATTTATAATGAAAAAACCACGGATTGGCACGGATTCCCGTCGGGCATCTTTGTAAATCTGTGCAAATCCGCGGTTCCTACCTAAATATAAATATGTGTTATGTCCGAGGGAGCTGAGAGAGTGAATCCATACCAGGGCGATAAGCGCCACAAGGGAGAACAGGTGAGAGAGATGTTTGACAACATCGCTCCCGCCTACGATTTCATGAACCGAGCCATGACCCTCGGCATCGACAAGCTATGGCGCCGCCGGGCCGTAGGCCTGATACGGCGCCACTTGTCGGCCATGGAGGCTAAGACGCCCGAGATCCTCGACGTGGCCACCGGCACCGCCGACCTGGCAATCCTGCTGGCCAAGAGCATCAAGGAGAGCCGCATCACTGGCATCGACCTGTCGACAGGCATGATCGAGGTGGGCCGCAAAAAGGTGGAGAAGCAGGGGCTGAGCCATCGCATAGCCGTCGGCGTGGCCGACTGCCTGGCGTTGCCGTTCGCCGACGACACCTTCCACTGTGTCACGGTCGCCTACGGCGTCAGGAATTTCGAGAAGCTCAGCCAGGGCTACCGCGAGATGCTGAGGGTGCTCAAGCCCGGCGGCATGCTGTGCGTGATCGAGCTGTCGACCCCCACCTCGGCATGGGCCAAGCCTCTCTACGGATTTTACACCAAGCATGTCATCCCGTCTGCGGGTCGGCTGGTGTCGCACGACACTCGCGCCTACGCCTACCTGCCCGAGAGCATCGCCGCCGTGGCGCAAGGGCAGCAGATGACCGCCCTAATCGAGGAGGCGGGGTTCAGACAAGCCCAGTACAAGCCTCTGACATTCGGCGTATGCACCATATATACCGCCCTCAAGGGCTGAAAGCCCCCACCCGACTAATCATTCACATTCTTATATAAGTATGAACATCAAAATTGCCATTCTATCTGCCGCATGCCTGCTGACGGCCCTCTGGGCCCGAGGGCAAGCCATGTATTTCAACTCGGCTTCCGAACCTGATTCAGTGGCCATCGACAACCTCCAAGCCCTGAATGATTCGGTCATGGCAGAAGAAATTCCCGTGTTCTACGAATCATTGGCTGATTCTTTTATTATTGAGTGCTACGCACCCGACACCCTGATGAGCACCAAGCCCCTGCCGAGGAGTTTCTTCTTGCCGGCGGTATTCTCATCCTACCAGATGCCCGACACCACATCGATATTCACCCCTGAATATTCGGGCAATCCAGCCCTGCGCTGGATGGAGGATGACGCATCTGTCAGCCGCCGCTCGCGAGCCATCTTACAGAGGATGGTAATCCGCAACCCCTCGGCCGCGCCCTACAATGTAGAGTTTCTGCCCGAATCGCCCAAGGAATGGGTGGTCGAGGTCAACCCCGACGAGCACTCGATTGTGATACGCGACCTGAGCGACGTGGAGAAGGCCGACCAGACAACCTTCGGGCCCGTAATCATCAAGAAGAAGCACTGGATGCGCACATTCAATGCCTCGCTGCAATTCTCTGAGGCCTACATCTCGCCCAACTGGTACCAGGGCGGCAACAACAACCTGAATGCGCTGCTCAACCTGTACTACAATGTCAAGCTCAACCAGAAGTACCATCCGAAGCTCCTGTTTGAGAACACATTCCAGTACAAACTCGGCATCAACAACGCTCCCGACGATTCGCTGCGCAACTACAACATCTCGCAAGACATATTCCAAATCAACACTGTGTTCGGTATCAAGGCTCGCGACAAATGGTATTATTCGGTGACGGGGCAGTTTAAGACGCAGTTCCTCAACAACTATGCCAAAAACTCGAATGTGCTCAACGCCGCATTCATGTCGCCAGCCACACTGACCCTCGGTCTTGGTGTCACATACAACACCACCGGACCGAAGTACACGTTCGATGCCTCGATAGCCCCATTGAGCTACAACCTCGACATTTGCACCAACAAGCGGGTGGATGAGACATCGTACAGCATCGACGAGGGCAAGCATTTCAAGCACTCGTTTGGTAGCAGCGTGGAGTGCAAACTGGCTTGGACCATAGCGTACAATATCAAGCTGAGTTCGCGGCTGTTCGCTTTTACCGATTATAAGTCGGCCTACGCCGATTGGGAAAACACTGTGGTTTTTGAGATCAACCGCTTCCTGACCACGCAGCTGTTTGTGCATTTCCGCTACGACACCGAGACGCCGTACTATGCCGAATACGGGCATTGGAAGAAACTCCAGATCAAGGAAATCCTCTCGCTCGGCTTCGCTTACACCTTCAGCACTATCTGACCCATTGGCTAAATGAGAAGACGTTTCATTTTTTCTATAGGTTGCTTGGCACTGTGCATTGTCATGGTGCCAAGCGTGTCTTTTGGGCAGCAGTGGCATCGCGACAGCGTGGAGTGCCGGCTGGCGCAGCACGCCCTGGAGCCGGTCGAGGGCATCTGGCAATTCCCGGCCGACGGGGCCACGCTATGCATCGTGCGCGCTACGGAATCGACCTACGATATTCATCTGCTTGACTCGCCGCGATTGGATATCCCGGCCGGGACAAAGGTGGGAGAGCTGACCGACACCCCTACCAAAGGACGGTATGACGCCAGTCTCGATGCCAGCAAGATATCCAACTCCAAGATCAAGAAATCGCGGGCAGTGGTGGATGTGGCTGACGGGTATCTGCGGTTCAAGCCATATTCCGACCGCTCGAGCGTGTCGTTCAGGCGATGGCTCCCCTATTTCATGCGTATGACCATCACCAAGCCCGACAATCCCGATGGGCTGATCGGGGCAAAGCGAGTGTATCCCATCGATACGGACAATTTCAAGCCATGCCTATGAAACGTATCGTTGTCTATTTATGCCTTTTGGGGTGGGCTGGTATGGCCATGGGGCAGCGCACCACGCGGCCGGGACTGCGACTTGGCGACGGCTCTTACGGGGTGGCTGTGGGCGATACCGTGAGGGATTGCACCGATTCGTTGCGGCTGAGCGGATATGAAAAGACCCTGCGGTCGAGCTACGAGACGCTCTTTGCCACAAATCTCTGCGCGGCTGACACAATAAAGGGCGTAGGGCTTACGATTGAATATATGGATGCCTCAGGGAGGCAGCTGCATCAGCGCCAGGTCGAGGCGCGCGAGGTGATTCCTCCGGGCCAGACGCGCCAATTGAGGTTTGCGAGCTGGGATAAACAGAAAGTATGGTATTACGAGCGGTCGGCCCCAGCGCGAGTGAGCAGCGGCGCAACTCCCTATCAGATAAGCGTTTGCGTGGATTATTACCTAAGATGAGGTCCATTCATGAGAAAAATTATAGTTAAAGAGTGTTAAAGGCTATTGTCAATTCAAATAAAGTTCGTACCTTTGCACTATCAAAATATTGCGGGGTAGAGCAGTGGTAGCTCGTCGGGCTCATAACCCGGAGGTCGTAGGTTCGATCCCTACCCCCGCCACAACAGAGAGGCTTGCCGTAGGCAAGCCTTTTTTATGTCAAAACATAAGCACGAAAAACGTAAGCACGTAAGTTTAACGTAAGCACACCGATGGGGATAAAAAATTAATGGAGATAAAAAATTAAAGAAGATAAAAATTAATGGAGATAAAAAATAAGGGGATAAAAATTAATGGAATAAAAAAATGGATTCGATAAAAATACCGAATCCATTATTTTTGTGCTTACGTTAAGCTTACGTGCTTACGTTTTATGTGCTTACGTTTTTCGTGCTTACGTTATGAGGATTAATATTGGTGTTTGACGGGAGTTATTGCGAACTGGAAGGTGTAATCAGCGTAGGGAATCTGGTACTGCTTCAGGGGGATGGCGCCCCACGAGTTGACGCATGCCAGGCCGGCCTGCTTCAGGTCGAAGCATACCTCGGTGGCCCCGAGGGGCTTGACATCATGCTGATGGCGATTGGGCTTGTCGGCACCGCCGTCAAGTGCCTCGATTGAATAAGGCAGCGAGGATGCCGAGAAAGGATTGGCGCTGCTGATCAGCAAGCCATTGCCCTTGCCATTGAGCACCTTCCACTCGACCACGCCAGTGCGCGTGCCGCTCTCCTGCGGATAGATGTAGGGATAGAAGGTATCTTCAACCTTCTGGCGATAGCGACCCATGTCGGCCGATGCGTTGCGGTCGGCATAATTCTCGCCCGGGCCGCGTCCGAAATAGTCGACCGTGTCAAATCCCTTAGGCATGGCCATGCGCATGCCAAAACGGAACATATTAGCCACATCGGCGCCCTCCTGAGCCTTGAAATCCTCGGCTCCGCGGATTGTGCCGTTGCCATCAATGGCATACGACAGAGTGAGTTCGCCCTTGACTGATGGCATCGAATACACAGCCTTGATATGAGCCAAGCCGTCAGCCTCGCTGGTCTCGAGCGACACAAGCTTCATCTCCGGATTCTTCCAAGCGGCATACTTCTTTTGCAGCCCTGCGCCGTAGTCATTGTCGGTGGGAGCGCGCCAGAAATTGGGACGCAGCGGCGAAGCCAGCATCTGCTCGCCAGCGGCCTCAAAGCTCGATAGGAAGCCAGTAGCCTCGTCAAAGCAAGCGGTAAAGAGATTTGACGATACAATCACTTTGCCGTCAGCCTTCTCGACATTGGGTGCCTGAGCGCTAGCCAGGTTAGAGTTGCCGCAGCAGCAAGCCTTGGGTTCGGCAAGTGTGAACTGCTGAGCAGCCACCTCGGTGCCGGCGTGGAGCAGAGGCTCCTCTTCGCGCAGCTGATAAGAAACATTGAGGTGCCAGTGGCCCGGTTCGGCCATGATGCCAAGCGGCAGTTTGACGGTGCGAGACTTCTGCGGAGCCACATTCACATCGTCGATCACGCCTTTGCGCACGGGACGACCGTCGTGCAACAGGGTCCAATTGAGAGATACATAGTTGAGCGGACGGAAGAAATTCTCATTGTAAATCTTAAGCGTAGAGGTCTGGGGGTCAAAGTCGCTCCAGATATCCTGATACATGCGCTTCACCTCGTAGGCGTGGGGATTAGGCACGCGGTCGGGCGAGATAAGGCCGTTGTTGCAGAAATTGTGGTCGGTGGGATCGTAGTTGTTGTAGTCGCCACCGTAGCCGTAGAAGTGGGTACCGTCGGCAGCGACAGTGCGCAGCGACTGGTCAACAAAGTCCCAAATATAACCGCCTTGGTATTTGGGATACTTGCGGATCATATCCCAGTACTCCTTGAAACCGCCCTCGCTGTTGCCCATGGCGTGAGCATACTCGCATTGGATGAGAGGCTTGTCGTAGGCCGGATTCTCGCAATAAGCGGCGCAGTTGTCATAGTCATAGTACATCGGGCAGAAGATATCAGTCTTGCCATCCTTCTCAGCCCTCTCATACTGCACGGGGCGGCTCTGGTCCATGCTCTTGACCAGGTCGTAAGCGTCCTCAAAGTTCTGGCCATAGCCAGCCTCGTTGCCGAGCGACCAAACGATGATTGAGGGATGGTTGAAGTTGCGGGCCACGTGGCGCTCGTTGCGCTCGAGGTGAGCCTTGTTGAAGATAGGATTCTTGGCCAGAGTCTGATCCTTGTAGCCCATACCGTGGCTCTCAACATTAGCCTCGGCGGTCACATAGATGCCGTAGCGGTCGCAGAGGTCATAGAAATACGGGTCGTCGGGATAGTGGCAAGTGCGGATGGCATTGATGTTGAGTTCCTTCATGATGCGCACATCCTGCTCCATACGCTCGCGGCTGACAACATAACCGCCGTCGGGGTCGAGTTCGTGGCGGTCAGCGCCCTTGATGAGGATGGGTTGGCCATTGACCAACAGCTGGGCATTCTTGATCTCGACGCGGCGGAAACCGATGTTGACCGGCACAACCTCGACAACCTTGCCATTCTTCGACAAGGTAGCGGTGAGGGTGTAGAGGTTAGGAGTCTCGGCTGTCCACTTGGCGGGATTGTTGACATTGATGGTAGTTGAGAGAGTGCCCTTGCCGTTGACCGAAGCAGTGGCAACCTCCTCGCCAGCGCTGTCCCTGAGCGAGAGAGCTACTGCGCCAGTGCCCTTGAGGTCCATCTCGACGCGCAGCACGCCGTCGCGATAGTCGTCAGTGAGGTCACCCACAGCGCGCAGGTCCTGGATGCTTGTGCTCTTGTCGCGAGCCACGAGGTAGCAGTCGCGAGCGATGCCGCAGAGTCGGAAGAAGTCTTGGTCCTCGAGATACGTGCCATCGCACCAGCGCATCATCTGCATGGCAATCAGGTTGTCCTGGCCTGGCTTGATGTAGGCGGTGAGGTCAAATTCCGGCTCGAGCTTTGAATCCTCGCTGTAGCCGACAAACTTGCCATTGACATACAGGTAGACGCACGATGTCATCGAGCCGAGGTGGGCAATCACCTGTTTGCCCTTCCAGTCGGCAGGAATCTGGAATGTGCGGCGATACGAGCCCACATGGTTGTCCTGCTCGGGCACAACGGGGGGATTGTTCTCATAGTGGCCCTTCCAGGCATAGCCCATGTTGACGTAGACGGGGTCGCCGTAGCCGTAGAGCTCCCAGTTGCCCGGCACGGGCATCGTGGCCCAGGCTGAATCATCATAGCCCACCTTGTAGAAATCGGTAGGACGCTGGGTAGCATGCTCTACCCAAGAGAATTTCCAGTCGCCATTGAGCGAGAGGAAGTTTGGCTGGCTCAGGGAGCAGCCCTGCTGGGCAGCCTCGGCCGAAACAAACGGAAAGAACGTGGCGTGCATGGGCAATCGGTTGACCTGATTGACCTGCGGGTCTTGCCATTCTGGCGTGGCGGCGCTGGCAGTAACGGCGAGCGCGGCGCAGAAAGGTGCTAAGTAATTTCTCATGTGTTGAATATGTTGAGTTGGTTACATAAAGCGGTTTAAGGTGTAGGTTTGTTACTTACATTTTATGGTTTAAGGTGTAAGTTTGTTACTTACTTTACAAATTTACGAATAAAACTTTACAACAACACGGTAAATATTCGTCAAATTAGGACAAAAATTCGTAACTTTGCACAAACTTTAAGAAAACGCTACAAAAGCATGCCACAAATTTCAATCAGAGGCGCAGAAATGCCCGAATCACCGATTCGCAAACTGGCCCCCTTGGCCTACGCGGCCGAACAGCGCGGCATCAAGGTGTACCGCCTCAACATCGGTCAGCCAGACCTGCCGAGCCCGCAGTGCGGCTTGGAGGCTCTGAAGCATATCGACCTGAAAGTACTCGAATACAGCCCGAGCCAGGGCTTCCTCAGCCTGCGCAAGAAACTGGCTGAATACTATGCCAAATATTCAATCAATCTCACCCCTGAGGACATCATCGTGACCAACGGCGGCAGCGAAGCAGTGCTGTTCGCATTCATGAGCTGTCTCAACCCCGGTGATGAAATAATAGTGCCGGAACCGGCGTATGCCAACTACATGGCATTTGCCATCAGCGCCGGCGCGGTAATCAAACCTATCACTTCGTCGATCGAAGACGGCTTCGCGCTGCCCGACATCGACAAATTTGAGGACCTGATCACCGAGCGCACCCGCGCAATCTTGATTTGCAACCCCAACAACCCCACGGGCTACCTGTACACCCGGCGCGAGATGGAGCAGATACGCCATCTGGTGCAGAAATATGACCTGTACCTATTCAGCGATGAGGTGTATCGCGAGTTTATCTATACCGGGTCGCCCTACATCAGCGCATGCCACCTGCCCGACATCGACCAGAATGTGATACTGATTGACTCGGTGTCGAAACGCTACAGCGAGTGCGGCATCCGCATCGGCACACTGTGCACTAAGAATAAGAAGGTGCTGCAGACCGTGCTGAAATTCTGCCAGGCTCGCCTGTCGCCCCCATTGATAGGCCAAATCGTGGCCGAGGCCAGCATCGATGCGCCGATCGAGTATCAGCGCGAGATGTATGACGAATATGTAGAGCGCAGGAAATGCCTAGTCGACGGCCTCAACCGCATCCCGGGGGTGTACTCCCCTATCCCAATGGGAGCATTCTACACCGTGGCAAAACTGCCGGTGGAGGATGCTGAGGAGTTCTGCGCTTGGTGCCTATCCGACTTTGAATACGAGGGGGCAACAGTCATGATGGCCCCGGCATCGGGCTTCTACTCCGACCCGTCAAAGGGCCGTGATGAGGTGCGCCTCGCCTACGTGCTTAATAAGGATGACCTGAAGCGGGCACTGGAGATACTGGGGCATGCCCTGGAGGCGTATAATAAAATGAAAAGTGAAAAATGAAGAATGAAGAATGAAGAATGAAAAATACCATCCGGATGGTATTTTTCATTCTTCATTTTTCATTTTTCATTATTATAATTTTGCCATCGGAATCCTTCATGATTTCGATGGCTCCGTTTATAAATGCTGTTCCAGGGGTTTCCTCTGTATAAGGATAAACCTTCACGTTCTTGCCATCGGGGGAAATCTCGGCGATTGACATGACGTAGGTTTTGCCCTCGTGGAGGATTCGGTGGGCCAATACTTTTTTATAGGGGATTTTGGGCATATTAATAGGTGGTGAGGTCGGGATAGGCGCGTTGGCGATGACGCAGGCGATAGGTCTGGGGGTTGAGGCGCTTGCGCAACAGCTGTATGCTGTCAACCCAGAGCATGGGCTTGTTGTCGTTGGTGGCCTCGAAGGCTCCACGCAGCCGCTGCATCTGTTTTGTGCTGTCTGAGATGAATGTGATTTCATTCCAGCCCTGCATAGTAGTGTTGAGGCTGATAAACTCGACAATGCTGTCGGTGTAATTGGCTGTGATGTTCCAGTTGACATTCGAGCCTTCGCCATCGATCAGCTTGATACGCCACACATACGAGTCACCCGGCTCCCAGTTCTCATCAGCCGAAATATCAAAAGTCACCATTCGCGAAGGCAACTTGTCGGTGAGCAGGATAAAAGGCGAGGCGCCCCACACATTGACCGAGTCGCCAGCCATCGACATCGACACCGCCATGGCCAAGCTGCCGGCCTGCGCGCTGCGCTTCTCGAGGATTTCGATTGTGCGCTGGTACAGGTCGATGTATTTGTCCATGTGATGGGCATACCACACAAGCGAAGTGTCGAAATCACGCTGCGTGATGCCATTGGCCTCAAACACCGACTGCTTGAGGGCCAACTTGGTCGAATCGTTGGGATACTGATTGTGGCGCATATCGATCACAGCCTCGGCCGTGTGCATATCGGCCAACACCTCCGACATTTTCTTCGGCCCGACCACATAGCTCGGTATGCCATTGCATGAAGCCAAGCATAGGAGCAGCATAGCAATGGCGCAAAACCGCAAGCGCCGAGCGGTGAGGCCGCTCGGCGTCAAGGGGTTATGCTTCTTTATCGTCTTTTTCTTTTTCATCATGCCGTGCATGGATTTTTTCAACATCTGCGTTGCTGCTCACCATCACATAGCGCGAATAAAACAATAGCAGCACAATCATGCCAACCGAAATGGCCGCATCAGCCAGGTTGAACACCGGGTCGAAGAATGAGAAGACCTTGCCGCCGACCCAGGGCATCCACTCGGGCCACTGGAAGGCGAAAAGCGGGAAATACAGCATGTCGACCACCTTGCCATGGAATAGCGGAGCATAGCCATCGCCCCAAGGCACGAAATGGGCCACCCGAGGCGGGTATGGGTCGGTGAATATCTCGCCGTAGAATACGCAGTCGAATATGTTGCCGGCCGCCCCGGCTATGATCAGGGCCACGCACACCACATATCCCATCGGGGCCAGCGTAACGCGCCGCAATCGATACAGGTATATCGACAGCAGCACCACCACAATGATTCTGAATATGGTCAAAAATAGCTTGCTGCCGAGTTCCCAGCCAAATGCCATGCCGGGATTCTCGACAAATCGCAACTGAAAAAAGGGAAGAATATCAACATGTTCACCCAGGTAGAAGTGGGTCTTGACCCAGATTTTGAGCCACTGGTCAAGCGCCACTACTACCAAGATGATGATGAGCGCCACTGCGCCTCGATGCAATTTCATCAATCTGAGGTTGCTTTTTTATTTGTTCTTTTTGGCATCGACGCTGAGAGTGGCGTGGGGCACGGCTCTCAGCCTCTCTTTGGGGATCAGTTGGCCAGTGACGCGGCAGATGCCGTAGGTCTTGTTCTCTATTCTCACCAGCGCTGCCTGCAGATGCTGTATGAATTGGCGCTGGCGCTCGGCCATGCGGGCAGCATGCTCCTTCTCGAGAGTGCCGGCGCCCTCCTCGAGCACTTTGAATGTGGGTGACGTGTCAGCCACATCGTTGCCGTCGCCGTTGTTGACGGTTTCACGCAACCGCTCGTTTTCTTTCTGGGCCTTTTCGAGCTTGGCAAGAATCAGCTCCTTGAACTCTTGCAGCTCTTCGTCGGTGTAGCGTGTCTTTTCAGCCATAAGCGTAATCAATTTGCGGGGAGTGCCCCATTATAAATAAGGTATTGTTCAGGCGAGTGTGATGCTCACGGGGAGTTTCACACCGTCGATATCGAGCACTTCTTGCGGCTCGGCCAGGTCAGTGACAACCACCGATGTGGCGAGCACTTGCGAAGCGATGTATTCACTGAAGTCGGCGATGGCCTCGTCGGTCTCGGGATTGTGGCCAAACACCAGGTTGATGCGGTCGGTGATCTGGTAATCGCGGCTCTTGCGCAGGTTTTGCACACGGTTCACGATGTCGCGTGCCAGGCCCTCCTTCTTGAGTTCAGGCGTGAGGGTAATATCCAAAGCTACGGTCACATTGCCCTCGTTGGCCACGAGCCAACCGGGGATGTCCTCTGAGATAATCTCGACATCAGCGGCATCGATTACAGCCTCGCCTTGGGTCAAGGCTATTGCCAAGCTGCCCTCGCGCTCGAGCTGTGCGATTTGCTGCTGGGTCAGAGCGGCGATGGCTGCAGCCACAGCCTTCATCTGCTTGCCGTGCTTCGGGCCGAGCTTCTTGAAGTCAGGCTTGACTTTTTTGACAAGCACGCCCTCGTCGCTGCCCACTATCTTCATCTCCTTGACATTCACCTCGGTGAGGATCAGCTGCTTCATTGCCTCGATCATGCGGTGCTGCTCATCGTCGATAGCTGGCACCATGAGCTCTGACAGCGGCTGGCGCACCTTGAGGTTGGCCTTGCGGCGCAGCGACAGCACGAGCGAAGTGATGGTCTGTGCCAGAGCCATGCGCTGCTCGAGAGCCTTGTCGATTAGAGCCTGATCAGCCACGGGGAAGTGAGCCAGGTGCACCGACTTGGTCTCTTCCACCCTTGGAGCCTCGAGGTCTTGATACAGCTGGTCGGCATAGAAGGGCGAAATTGGAGCGATAAGCAGAGCCAAAGTCTCAAGGCAAGTGTAGAGAGTCTGGTAAGCCGAGAGTTTGTCCTTGTCCATCTCGCCGCCCCAGAAGCGCTTGCGATTGAGGCGCACGTACCAGTTCGAGAGGTTGTCGTTGACAAACTCGTTGATGGCGCGAGCGGCCTTGGTGGGCTCATAGTCGGCCAAGTCGGCATCGACCTCGGCAATGAGCGAATTGAGCAGCGAGAGGATCCAACGGTCAATCTCGGGGCGCTCGCTCACTGGCACTTGAGGCTCCTTGCCAGTAAAGCCGTCGACATTGGCATAGAGGGCAAAGAATGAGTAGGTGTTGTAAAGCGTAGCAAAGAGTTTGCGAGCAACCTCTTGCACACCGGCCTCGTCAAATTTCAGGTTGTCCCATGGCGAGGAGTTGGCAATCATGTACCAGCGAAGAGGGTCGGAGCCGTATTTCTCAATAGCCTCAAAAGGATTGACGGCGTTGCCAAGACGCTTTGACATCTTGTTGCCGAATTTGTCGAGCACCAAGCCGTTGGATACTACAGCCTTGTATGACACAGAGTCGAACACCATGCCAGCGATTGCATGGAGGGTGAAGAACCAACCGCGAGTTTGGTCTACGCCCTCGGCGATGAAGTCTGCCGGATAGAGGTCGCCACGGTCAAATGCTTCTTTGTTCTCAAACGGATAGTGTATCTGAGCGTAAGGCATCGAACCAGAGTCGAACCACACGTCGATCAGGTCGAGTTCGCGGCGCATAGGCTTGCCTGAAGGCGAAACCAGCACGATGTCGTCGACATAAGGACGATGCAGGTCAATCTTCTCGTAATTCTCCTTGGTGTAGACGCCGGGCACGAATCCAGCCTCGGCCAGAGGATTCTTTTCCATCACTCCAGCCTTGACGGCCTTGTCAATCTCCTTATATAATGTCTCGACCGAGTCGATGCAGATTTCTTCTTGGCCGTCCTCAGTGCGCCAGATGGGCAGCGGGGTGCCCCAATAGCGGCTGCGCGACAGGTTCCAGTCCTGCAGATTCTCAAGCCACTTGCCAAAGCGGCCAGTACCGGTCGAGGCCGGTTTCCAATTGATAGTGGTGTTGAGTTCCATCAGGCGCTCGCGAGCATCGGGGGTCTTGATAAACCAGCTGTCGAGCGGGTAGTAAAGCACGGGCTTGTCGGTGCGCCAGCAATGCGGATAGCTGTGCACATGCTTCTCGATCTTGAATACCATGTCTCTCTGCTTGAGATACATGCACAGCTCGACATCGAGAGTTTCAGTGTCCTCGGTGGCTTCAGGATTGTAAGCATTCTTGACATATTTGCCAGCCCAAGGCTTGTACTCCTCGACATTGACCATTTGCTCAACAAAGGCCGGGTCGAGGTCTTCGATAGCGTAGAAGCGTCCCTTCTGGTCGACCATCGGTCGGATATTGCCGTTGAGGTCGGTCATGTGCAACGGTGGCACGCCATTCTGCTTTGACACCCTGAAGTCGTCAGCGCCGAATGTGCCGGCGATATGCACGATGCCGGTGCCATCCTCGGTGCTTACGAAATCGCCAGCAATCACGCGGAAAGCGCCCTCGCCGGGATTGACCCAAGGCATCAGTTGCTCGTAGCGCATGCCCACCAGGTCGATGCCCATCAGGCTGTCGACCACCTCGTAGGGCACCAGCTTGTCGCCGGGCTTGTAGTCGGCCAGGGCGATATCCTTAGCCTTGGGATTGAGCACGCTATCCATCAGCGCGTCGGCGATGATCACGGTGATGGGATTGCAAGAATATGGATTATAGGTGCGCACCACATTATATTTAATAGAGGGACCTACTGCCAGAGCGGTATTCGAGGGCAAGGTCCAGGGAGTAGTGGTCCAAGCCAAGAAATAAGGCTTGCCCCAGCCGGTCATCGACGGCTTGGGATCTTTCATGGCAAACTGGGCGATGCAAGTGGTGTCCTTGACATCGCGATAGCAGCCAGGCTGATTGAGCTCGTGCGAACTCAAGCCGGTGCCGGCAGCCGGAGAATACGGCTGTATGGTATATCCTTTGTAGAGGTAACCCTTTTTGTGCATCTGGGCCAGCAGCCACCACACGCTCTCGATGTAGCGATTGTCATAAGTGATGTAGGGGTCTGACATGTCGACCCAGTAGCCCATCGAGTTGGTCAGGTTCTCCCATTCGCGGGTGTATTTCATGACCTCGCGGCGGCAAGCAGCGTTGTACTCGTCTACCGAAATCTTCTTGCCGATGTCTTCCTTAGTGATTCCGAGGGCTTTCTCCACGCCGAGTTCGACGGGCAGACCATGGGTGTCCCAGCCAGCTTTGCGCTTTACGTGGAATCCTTTCATGGTCTTGTAGCGACAGAAGATGTCCTTGATGGTGCGAGCCAGCACATGGTGTATGCCGGGCATGCCGTTGGCCGAAGGGGGTCCTTCGTAGAACACAAACGAGGGGCAACCCTCCCTCTCCTTGAGGCTCTGCTCAAAGAGCGAGCTTTCATTCCATTGCTTCAGCACTTCTCTATTCACATCAGAAAGGTTGAGGCCTGAGTATTCATGGAATTTCTTCATATAGATAATTCAGCTTTATAAGTTACAATATTTGCGGTGCAAAATTACTAATTTTATGGGACATATACAAACTAATCTTAATCTCCGGAGCATTTTTCTCGCCTCGAGGAGGAGTAATTTTTGGTAAGCATCTAAAAATCATCGGCTCGTGAATTTATAACTTTTAGTAAACATCTACTTAAATTATGCTAAAAATCTAATATAAGTGACAAATTAATGGCAAAATCTTTACTTTTATTCAATATAATTTGTATCTTTGCCGTATAATCTCATCCTACCGAAGATTTGTGAGAATAATTTATTACCTTGAATCATGGATACAACGGCCAGTACAGAACAGATATTTGACGCTACGATTGATTCACTGTCGGCTCGCGCAAAAAATTGCTGCCGCGCCATTGGCATCACCGACATTGTAAGCCTCATCCGCTATGTTGAGGCCAACGACATCACATCAATTAAGAATTGCGGTAAAAAAACTACGCTCGAATTAGAACGCGTCATCAAGGATTATCGAGCCAACCGCGTCGCAAAGCTCAACAAATCCCTCACATCACGAAAAGAAAAAAGCGAAAAGGCAAAGAACCAAGAGGCGTACCCATACATCTACAGTGTGCCCAAGTCGTTCCAGCCTCAGACGACCGAAGCTTTCCAAATGCATGCCGATAGCGCAGCGCCAGAGGTAAGGGCGGTCTTCTTGAAGATTTACCCTACCCCGTCGGCGTTTTTCAACACTGTGCTCGGCCACCCCTCGCAGCTATTCACATTTGACAAAACTGTGTCGTACGCTACGATGGAGGGGGTATGGCAATTAGGCAAAGAGATATTGAGCGCCGTGTCGTTGCTGACAAAGGGCGGCGTGGAGGAGAAGGCTTATTTGGAACGCGCCAACGCCACCCTGCGCGAAGTGACGCGCCAATTTGACTCTCGCCTCAACGCGATGTTATACACTTACATTCCGGCCAACCTCACCCCGGTGATTGAGAAAAGGTTCTCAGAAATCGTGGGACAAATGAGTCGGCGAGCCATCAATGTGCTGGGCCGCGAAGAAATCAATTACGCCAACGTGCTCGAATTTTGCCAACGCCTCTCGGTCGAGGCTTGCAATATCTCGCAGTGCGGACGTCGCACATCTGAAGAGATACAAAAGAATTTCCGCAACTTCCGCCAGTATCTGCTCGAGCTGGCCGAGGCCAACAAAGAGGAAGCCGAAGCCATGTCGGCTCGCACAATCTTCCCTTTCCTTACACCGGGCCAACTGCAGATGGCGCTGCTCGACCGCCTCAAACTGAATCATTATCCCTATTTCTTGATCGCTTATTTCTATTTCCTCAACACCGAGGATAGGCAAGCATCGATGTACGACGCCTACCAGGGCATCACCGTCGAGCGCAAGAATCTCAGGCAGATAGCCGACACCACGCGGGTGACATCAGAGCGCATTCGCCAGATACTTCGCGACTTCATCACCCCGGCCGACCTGCGAGGCACTATCGACAAGATAACCTCAAAGACCTACAAGGAACTGAGCGGCCAAGTGGTGCATATCAACGCCATTGTCAATGCCATAGCCAAAGAGGAATTCACCCCTCACGGCCTCAAAATCAACCTCAATGCCATATCGGGAATATTGGGCCTGAGACAAGGCATAGAGATTGTGAGATTTCATGACCACTATTTCGCCGTGCCAGCCCAACTGGGCAAGGCCATCAACTGGACCGACGCCCTGGCATCAATCGACAAGCACCACCGCTCGCGCTCGGCCCAGACTCGCCGCATTTGCCTCGAGGATGTAATCCAGGAGCAGATGGCGCCGACCCACGAATTGTATCGCGACAGCTTGGGCGTGCTCAGCCACATGTCGCGCCAGCTCTACGGCCTGAAGTCAGACAAGGAGCACATGGTGACACTGCCGAGCAATGCCATCGACTTTGAGCATGAGCTGTACCAAATCCTGGAAGAAAAAGGCCAACCTATGGGCCTCGAGGATTTGTTCAAGGAGTTCTACCGCCGCAACCCCGACTATTCGCATAAGCCGCGCACCAGCCTCAAGTTGCACCTATTCTCATCTGAGCGCATCAAGCCCATTGGCAAGACTGCTACCTACAGCCTGTCGCATTGGGATTACAATACGCTGACCATACGCGAATTGATAGCGCAGATACTCGAGGAGAGTCCAGTGCCGCTATCGTCAGAGGAAATAACAAAGCGGCTGGCCGAAATCGGACGCCCGACAAACCCCAACAGCGTGCACGCCACGATTGGCTCTGACACCAAGCGGTCGTACCAGAAATTCGAGGGCGGCCTGATCGGTTTGGCTGACAAGGAATATCCTGAGGAATTCTCGATGCGCACTGGCAATCCCCACGCCAAGAAAAATTTCAAGGAGAGATTCAAGGAATTGCTCCGCTATCTCGACTCGCGCAAGCATTTGCCGAGTTCGGCTGGGGATAATGACGAGGTGGCACTGTACCGCTGGTACAACAATGTGCAAAACTCGCACATCTCACTCCAGCCCCACGAGCGCGAGCAATATGACCGCGAGCTGGCCAAGCGTCAGCGATATCTGATCACCTCGCGCGAATACATATTCTTGCTGCGTTGCACACATTACAAGGAATTTGTTGAGAAATATGGTGAAAAGCCAACACAGACCTCGCGCCCATCGCTCTACTTATGGTATCGAGGAGCGCAGAAGTCGAGAGTGCGCCTCAGCGATCGCGAGGCCGCAGCCATGGCCGACATCGCCACCTTTCTCGCCTCGCGAGGTCTCCAGCCATAACCTTCTGAAACTCTACATTTATCAGTGCGTAACACGATACTTGTCTGTTAACCCCACATGGAGTGCGGTAGCACGAAATGCGGGGTTAATGACTGCGATTCCCTGTATCTATGAGTGCGTAGCACGGCTCTTAAGAGACGAAGGTATCTAATAAACTTATTCTATCTGTAATGTGTTATTGTTAGATACACGTTTTGACACTTAATACAGATGAAATGATACTGCCTGCTTACGCCATAGCCAAGATGATTGGAATCCAGTCATCTGACGAGACACTGATATCTACCCTCCTTACAGATAGCCGCGACTTGACATTCCCGGCAGAAAGCCTTTTCTTCGCGCTGCGCACTTCGGGCAACGATGGACACCGCTTCATCTCACAGCTCATCGAGCGCGGCGTGAAGCATTTTGTGGTCGAGCGCAAACCCGACGACGCGCCCGAGGACTGCCAATTCTGGGTCGTCGCTGATGTGCTTGCGGCATTGCAACAGATTGCCACCAAGGTGCGCGAGATGTTCCCTGACCTGCCAGTAGTCGGCATCACCGGCAGCCGAGGCAAGACGGTGGTCAAGGAATTGCTGTACCGCATAGTGCGCGCCGACCGCCTTACGGCCCGTTCGCCCCGCAGCTACAATTCTCAGATAGGAGTGCCGATGTCGATTTGGGGCCTCTCGCCCGAGACTACCCTCGCCATCATAGAGGCTGGCATCTCCCAACCCGGAGAAATGCAAAAGTTGCAAGCCATGATCCAACCCACCATAGGCATCTTCACCTCGCTCACCGATGAGCATGCCGAGGGCTTTGAGTCATTGCAACAAAAAGCCCAAGAAAAAGCCATACTATTTAAGGATTGCACCGACATATTCATTCCTGTCGACCAGCCTATCATAGAGAGCGCGGTGCGCGCACAGTCGCCTGATGCTCGCATCCATACTGTCGAGGGCGACAATCGGCAGATGGCACTGGCCGCGGCTCAATATGTGCTCGGCTACGTCATCCCCGAAGAAATGGCTACCAGCCTCAGCGAAAAAATCTCGCCACGCATCGATGTGTGCGAGACGCTCAAGGATTGCTTGATCGTTTACGATGGATTTACCAACGACCTGCGTTCGGTAGGCGATGCTCTCAATTTCACCGAGCGTCATGCTCCGGCACAGCGTCCCGTCACTCTGATTCTGGGTTGCCCTCTCTGCGAGGGCCACGCTTTTGGCAGCGCCGATTGGCACGAACTGCGACGAGTGCTCGAGGCCAAAGGCGTAAAGCGACTGATTGGCATCGGATTCCCGACTGAGTATGATTATCCCAATTCGCAATGGGTCGGCACGGTCGCCGACTTCCTGGCCAACTACACCATCTCAGATTTCCAAGAAGAGACAATCCTGGTCAAGGGAGATGGCACTGAGGGATTCGAGGAAATAAAGACGCTGCTCGAAGCCCCGCGCCATGAGACGGTAATGGAAGTCGATCTGGGGGCTATCACTCGCAATTTCAACTATTTCCGCTCAAAGGTAAAACCCGGCACTGGGTTGGTGGCCATGGTCAAGGCTGCTGGATACGGCGTGGGCGCGGTCGAACTCGCCAAGACCTTGCAAAGCCAAGGTGCAGCCTATCTCGCTGTGGCCGTGGTTGACGAGGGCGCTGAGTTGCGCCGCGCTGGCATCACAATGCCGATTATCGTGATGAATCCCATCGGCACCAATTACAAGGCGCTGTTTGAAAATCGCTTGGAGCCATCTGTTTTCTCGATACGCGAACTTGACCTGCTTGTCGACAATGCCCGGCGCCTCGGCATCAAGGATTATCCGGTGCATATCAAACTCGACACCGGCATGCACCGCCTTGGATTCACTCAGCAACAAATACCAGAACTTATAGAAGCACTCAAGGCGCAAGACGAAGTGAAGGTGCGTTCAATCTTCTCACACCTCGCCACGGCCGACTGCCTCGACGAGGACGAATACACACACAGCCAACTCGAGGCATTCCGCTTGATGAGCACCGAGATTATGGCAGCACTGCCCTATAGGCCCATGCGCCATATACTCAACACGGCCGGCATCATGCGTTATCCCGAGCACCATTATGATATGGTGCGCCTCGGCATTGGCCTGTATGGCGTGAGCCCAGTGCCGCAAATCGATGATTCGCTCGAGGTGGTCGCTACCCTCTCAACAACCATAATATCAATTAAGGAATGGGGCCCGGGCACTACCATCGGTTATGGGCGGCGAGGCAAGGTCACCCAGCCGTCAGTAATCGCTACCATCCCTATCGGATACGCCGACGGCCTGGACCGCCATCTGTCGTGCGGACAGGGCAAGGTTGTCATCAATGGCAAAGAATGTCCAATCGTAGGCAATATCTGCATGGACCAGTGTATGGTTGATGTCACCGATGCCGATGCACACATTGGCGACAAGGTCGAAATCTTCGGCCACCAGATGCCGGTCGAGTGCATCGCCGCCACCCTCTCGACCATCCCCTACGAAATCCTCACCTCAATCTCGCCCCGCGTCAAACGCATATATTTCCGCGATTAAGAGGATTTGAACTGAAATATGAAATTTTTGGAGTGATTTTTTCTCTCTGTGGAGATGGGAATGACGAAATTTGCAACGTCTTTCCAATCCCCGTAAATTTTCCTCACCCATAAATTTCATACCCAATGACAATCCGACATCTCTTTTCCCTACTCCTGTCTGTGGCTGTGATACCGATAGCCGCATTCGGTCACCCCACTACCCTGCTCTATGATGCCCCAGCTAAAGAATGGATGCAAAGTCTGCCTATTGGCAATGGCCGATTAGGCCTCAACGTCTTCGGCGACCCGCATTGCGAAACCCTCTGGCTCAACGAGGCTACCCTCTGGAGCGGGCAACCTGACCCAAACCAAGATCCAGAGTTCGGCAAGGAGATGCGACCTCTACCGTCTAATCTCGCCATACAATAATAAGGGTTGCGCTTCGTTAATGTATGTAACAGAGGATCTGTCGGAAGCAGTGATGTTCTGCTACAAGACTGCCCACTATTCCTGCCAGACTATGCCGCGTATGCTCATGGCCGGAATCGACCCCGATGCCACCTATCGCATCACCGAACTCAATCCCAAGGCCGATGGCCCTTGCTATCTCAACGACACCACTATCAAGGGCTCGCTGCTGATGGATACTGGTTTTGAGGCCCCACTGTGGTCAGAATATTCCTCTTGCGTACTGCATCTACAGAAAATTTAACTCACTCATAATTCCCACGTTTCTCCCCATGAAAGCCTATGTCTCCACTCTCCTCCTCTGTGCTCTGGTTTGCTCTTGCGGCCCTGAGCCAAAAATAGTCAAAGTTGAGCCCATCGAGGGCGATGCCACCCACGTTCTACAGAGCGCTATCGACCAAGCTGCTCGGCACAAAGGCCCAGTGGAGATTAGGCTTCAGCCGGGGGTGTACAATGTGTACGCCGAGAGCTCTACTCCGCTGCATCGGCATATCTCTAATACTACCTCTGAATCAGAAAATCCTGACCACACCAAGCGCGTGGCTCTGTGGCTCAACGAGCTGTCGGATGTCACCATCAGCGGCGAGGGGGCTACTCTCCTCACCCATGGCGAACTTACCCCATTCGCTATCGAGAATTGCGATGGCATTACCATTAGCGGCCTCACCATCGATGCGGCAGACCCCACGGTGCCGGAGATGACTGTGGTCAGCGCCGATGAGCGGTCCATCACTGCTCGTGTGCACCCATCGAGCCAGTATGAGATTGCGGCTGATAGCACTCTGCATTGGGTGGGCCACAATTGGGATTTCTGCCATGGCATAGCCCAGAGTTACGACGCTGCCTCAGGCCAAACCCTGCGTTGTGCCACGCCGATTGCGCCAGGGTCTAAAGCCGTGGAGATTGAACCGGGAGTGGTCAAGATTTCTTATCCCGATGCTCATCAATTCCATGAGGGATTGACCTATCAGATGCGTCACTCGATACGCAATCAAGTGTGCGGTCTCATATCTCTGAGCCAGAATGTAGAGTTGAAGGATATGAATTTCCAGTTCCTTGGAAATTTTGGTGTGGTTTCGCAAAATTCTTCTGACGTCAAGGTGACCAATTGCCGATTCGCTCCAGCCGAGGACAGCGGACGCACCTGCGCTGGGTTTGCCGATTTCTTGCAATTCTCTGGCTGTCGAGGCAAGATCGCAGTCAATGGCTGTTATTTCAGCGGAGCACACGATGATGCCATCAATGTGCATGGCACACACTTGCGCATTGTTGATAATCCTGAGCCAAATGTATTAATCGCTCGGTATATGCACGACCAGACCTGGGGATTCGATTCATTCTTCCATGGCGATTCGATTGAGATTGTTGATTGCCGCAGCCTGAATGGCAATTACGCTGGTCGAGTTATCTCATCGACCGAACAGAATCCCTATGAATGGCGACTTGAGCTTGACCAAGACATTCCGGCTCTTGACCCCAATGGAGAATACGCAGTAGAGAATATCAGCGCCACGCCGGCGGTGGAGATTCGAGATTGCTATTTCACCTTGGTGCCAACGCGAGGAGTGCTGATTACCACTCGGCGCCCATCGGTGATTGAGAATTGCACATTCGACCGCATTCCCATGAGTGCCATACTCGTATCCGATGATGCTCGGGGTTGGTATGAGTCGGGGCCAGTGCGTGACCTGCGCATTGCCGGGTGCCAATTCATCGATTGCGGCAGTCCGGTGATCAATATCGCGCCCGAGGTTACTGTCCCCGCCTCTCCGGTGCACAGCGGCATATCCATCACCGATAACACCTTCCGCCTCCTGCCTGGTTCTCTGGCCGTCTCGGCCCGTCATGCCTCAGACCTCACCATCCTCAACAACCAGATCCTCGGTCCCGTCCCCTCCCCCTACTCCTTCACCTCCTGCACCTCCATCAATTGCCAATAAGTAAGTAATGGGTCATTTTAAATTTAAGTTTCCTTCTCAGATGTACCCGGATGGCTACCCCGTAGGGGTTGTTTCATCTAGCATATAGGTTAACACCCGGATGGCTACCCCGTAGGGGTTGTTTCATTCTAGTGCTCAGAAGGTTAGTGAAACAACCCCTACGGGGTAGGAGGGAGAGGGATATGCACCCATAGCTAGATGAAATAACCCCTACGGGGTAGCCATCCGGGCGACCTCCATATTTATCTTCTAATTGAGCCCTTACTTACCTAATAGCCTCGGAGAGGCTTGACAATGTTAACCCCATGCAAATCGGGCCGAAAGGCCTGATTTGCATGGGGTTAACAGCGTTTTTCCCCTCGAGCCTCGGAGAGGCTCAACATTCCCTATCAAAGGATTTTGTAAAGTGAGGAAAATTTTGTAATTTTGCACTGAAATTACAGAAGCTAAGGAACAATAATGAAGAATATACGCAATTTTTGCATCATTGCCCACATTGACCACGGCAAATCCACTCTTGCCGACCGACTTTTGGAATACACCCACACCGTTGCGGCAAGCGATATGGAGGATCAGGTGCTCGACGATATGGACCTCGAGCGCGAACGCGGCATCACCATCAAGAGCCACGCCATACAGATGGAGCACGAAATAGATGGCACCCGCTACATTTTCAATCTGATTGACACCCCGGGACACGTCGACTTCTCTTACGAAGTGTCGCGCTCCATTGCCGCCTGCGAGGGCGCACTGCTTATTGTCGATGCCTCGCAAGGCGTACAGGCCCAGACAATCTCAAACCTGTACATGGCCATCGACAACAACCTCGAAATCATCCCCGTAATCAACAAGATCGACCTTGATTCGGCCAAGCCCGACGAGGTAGAAGACGAAATCATAGAGCTGCTCGGTTGCAAGCGCGATGAGATAATCCGTGCCAGCGGCCGCACCGGCGAGGGCATCCCCGAGATCCTCAAGGCCATCGCCGAACGCATCCCAGCCCCCGAGGGCGACCCTGAGGCCCCGCTCCAAGCGCTGATTTTCGACTCGGTGTTCAACCCCTTCCGCGGTATCATCGCATATTTCAAAATCGTCAACGGCACCATCCGCAAAAACGATTTCGTGAAATTCGTATCGACTGGCAAAGAATACCACGCCGACGAGATCGGTGTGCTCAAGCTCACCATGTCGCCTCGCGAAGAGCTGTCGGCTGGCAACGTAGGCTACATCATCTCGGGTATCAAGTCGTCAAAGGAGGTTCGCGTGGGCGACACCATCACCCATGTCGAGAATCCTTGCGACAAGGCTATCGAGGGTTTTGAAGAGGTAAAGCCCATGGTCTTCGCTGGCGTTTACCCCATCGAGACTGAGGACTTTGAGAATCTGCGCTCGTCGCTCGAGAAACTCCAGCTCAACGATGCCTCTCTCACCTATACCCCTGAATCGTCGGCCGCTCTCGGTTTTGGTTTCCGTTGCGGATTCCTCGGCCTGCTCCACATGGAGATTATCCAGGAGAGGCTCAGCCGCGAGTTCGACATGGAGGTCATCACCACCGTGCCCAACGTATCATATCGCGTGTATGACAAAAAGGGCAACATGACCGAGGTGCACAACCCTTCGGGTCTCCCCGACATCACACTCATCGACCACATCGAGGAGCCGTACATCCGCGCTACTATCATCACCGCTGCCGACTTCATCGGTCCGATCATGACCCTGTGCCTCAGCAAGCGCGGCGAACTGATCAAACAGGAATACATCTCTGGCAACCGCATGGAGATGACTTTTGACATGCCCCTCGGCGAAATTGTTATCGATTTCTACGACAAGCTCAAGAGCATTTCAAAGGGCTACGCGTCATTTGACTACCATATCCATGATTTCCGCGAGTCAAAGCTGGTCAAACTCGACATCCTGCTCAACGGCGAGAGCGTCGATGCCCTGTCGACCCTCACCCATGTCGACAATGCCGTGACATTTGGGCGCCGCATGTGCGAGAAGCTCAAGGAGTTGATTCCGCGCCAGCAATTCGATATCGCCATCCAGGCTGCCATCGGTGCTAAGATTATTGCCCGCGAGACCATCAAGGCTGTGCGCAAGGATGTGACTGCCAAGTGCTACGGCGGCGATATCTCGCGTAAGCGCAAGCTGCTCGAAAAGCAGAAAAAAGGCAAGAAGCGCATGAAGCAGATTGGTTCGGTCGAAGTGCCGCAGAAAGCTTTCCTCGCAGTGCTTAAGCTCGACTGATCGATTTGGATACTACTGTCATAATATGTTTTCTGGTCATTGCCGCCATGGGCGCGGCGATGGCATTGATTATTGCCAAGATGTCGCAGCGCAACACCGAGCGCGATGAGGAGCGATTCCGTGCTATGGCTGCCGAGATTTTCTCTCAGAACACTCGCCAGATGCAGCAAGACAACGAGCAGCGCCTCAGCGACGCCTTGGGTCCAATCAAGGAGAATTTCAACGAGTTTCGCCGTGCCTTCAACGAGAGCTACAGCCGCGAGGCCCGTGAACGCTATTCACTGCAAGAAAATATCAGGCAGCTGATCGAACTCAACGATGCCATCGGCCGCGAGGCCCGCGACCTGACCAACGCTCTCAAGGGCAATACCCGAGTGCAAGGCCAGTGGGGCGAAATGATACTGCAAAACATCCTCGAGCGCAGCGGTCTGCGCGAAGGCGAGGAATACGCCTTGCAAACCGCGGCCAACAACGCTGAGGGCGACCGCTTGAGGCCCGATGCAGTGATTTCTTTTCCAGATGGCCGCAAGCTGGTGGTCGATGCCAAGACTTCGCTCAAGGCTTATATGGAGCTGGCCGAAACACCCGACCCGGCGCGACAGAAGATGCTGGCCCGCAGCCATGTGATTTCGGTCAAGAATCATATCATCGAGCTGCGTGACAAGAATTACCAAGCCTACGTCGGCGATGCCAAGATCGATTTCGTGCTGATGTTTATCCCCAACGAGGGAGCCTACCTTGCCGCTATGCAAGCCGATCCGGCTCTGTGGCAATTCGCCTATGACAATCGCGTGGTGATCGTATCGCCAACCCATCTGATGTCGGTAGTAAAACTGGTAGAACAGACCTGGATGCACGACCGCCAAAACCGCAACGCCCTCGAGATTGCCCGCGAAGGCGGCATGCTCATTGACAAGCTGTGCGGATTCGTGGCCGACCTCGAAAAGATACAATCCAGCCTCTCATCGGCCCAAAAGGCCTACGAGGCTGCGCTTATCAAGCTAAATGGCCGTGGCGGAATCATCAGCCGCGCCGAAAAGCTCCAAGCCCTCGGTGCCAAAGCCACCAAGAAAATCCCCTCGATAAGTAATGAGTAATAAGTAATAAGTAAACCCCAGGGCAGTCGAGTGCCACGCGGTTCCACCGCGGTGGTCCCCTCCCCCCTTCTATCCATAATATATGTCAGATACCACCCTGCTCGAGCGTCTCGACGGCATCGAGGCTCGATATCAAGAGGTCTCAACCCTCATCACCGACCCGGCGGTGATTGCCGATATGAAGCGCTACGTGCGCCTCACCAAAGAATACAAGGACCTGGAGCGCCTGGTCTCAGCCACGCGTCGCTACCGCGACCTGCTCGGCAATGTCGACGAGGCCAAGCAGGCTCTTGAATCTGAGTCCGACCCCGAGCTGCGCGAGATGGCCAAGGAGCAACTCGACGAGGCCCAAGAGCAAATCCCCGGTCTCGAAGAGGAAATCAAGCTGCTGCTCATTCCGGCCGACCCCGAGGATGCAAAGAATGCCATACTCGAAATACGAGGCGGCACTGGCGGCGACGAGGCGGCTCTATTCGCTGGCGACCTGGCCAAGATGTACACCAAATATTGCGAATCCAAGGGTTGGACTGTCTCAGTGACCTCATGCAGCGAGGGCGCGGCTGGCGGATTCAAGGAAATCGTGATGTTTGTCAGCGGCGACAACGTCTACGGCACTCTCAAATACGAATCGGGTGTGCACCGCGTGCAGCGCGTGCCAGCCACCGAAACCCAGGGCCGTGTGCATACCTCAGCTGCAACTGTGGCTGTGCTACCCGAGGCTGAGGCATTTGACGTAGAAATCAACGAGGGCGAAATCAAGTGGGATACCTTCCGCTCGGGCGGCGCTGGCGGCCAGAACGTCAACAAGGTCGAGTCGGGCGTACGCTTGCGCTATATGTGGAAAAATCCCATCACTGGCGTGAGTGAGGAAATCCTGATCGAGTGCACCGAGACCCGCGACCAACCCAAGAACAAAGAGCGCGCCCTGTCGCGTCTGCGCACCTTCATCTACGACAAGGAGCACCAAAAATACATCGACGACATCGCCTCGCGCCGCAAGACCCTCGTCTCAACCGGCGACCGTTCAGCCAAGATTCGTACCTACAATTACCCCCAGGGGCGCATCACCGACCACCGCATCAACTATACCATCTATAACCTGCAGGCTTTTGTCGACGGCGACATCCAAGACTGCATCGACCACCTCATCGTGGCCGAAAACGCCGAAAAGCTCAAAGCCGCAGAGCTGTAAGCAAGTCAAAAGTCAAAAGTCGCAAGTCAAAAGTCAAAAGTCAAAAGTCAAAAGTCAAAAGTCGCAAGTCAAAAGTCAAAAGTCACCAGTAGGGCAGTCGAGTGCCACGGGCCTTCGGCCCGGCGGTCCCCTCTTCCAAATACCAAAAACCAAAAACCAACCATGACACGCCAAGAACTAATCTCTAATATCAAGCGCAAAGGTTCATTCCTCTGCGTTGGTCTCGATCCCGACATCGACAAATTGCCCAAGCACCTGCTCGAAGCCGAGAATCCTATCCTCGAGTTCAACAAAGCCATCATCGATGCCACCGCCGATTCGGCTGTCGCCTACAAGCCCAATGTGGCCTTCTACGAGTGCCTCGGCACCAAGGGCTGGGAGGCGTTTGAGGGTACTTGCAAATACATCAAGGGAAAGCATCCCGACCTCTTCATCATCGCCGATGCTAAGCGCGGCGACATTGGCAACACCGCCCGCATGTATGCTCGCGCATTTTTTGACCACGCTGGCGCCGATGCCGTGACAGTGGCTCCATACATGGGCGAGGATAGCGTCAAGCCTTTCCTCGAATACGATGGCAAGTGGGCAGTTGTGCTGGCTCTCACCTCCAACAAGGGTAGCCAGGATTTCCAGATGATACGCGATGCTGAGGGTCAGCCTCTCTACCAGTCGGTGATGAAGAAATCTCAGCTGTGGGGCACGCCCGGCAATCTGATGTTTGTCGTTGGCGCTACCCAGGGCGCTCTGCTCGGCGAGGCTCGCAATGCGGCTCCTGACAGTTTCTTTCTCGTGCCGGGCGTCGGCGCACAAGGCGGCAGCCTGCGCGATGTGGCCGAGTATGGCATGACTGATGACTGCGGACTGCTCGTCAACTCGTCGCGCGGCATCATCTTTGCCTCGCAGGGCGAGGATTTTGCCTACGCTGCCAATGCCAGCGCAGCCACATTGGCTCAAGAAATGGCCGAATTGCTGAAAAAAAGAGGCATCATCTAAAAATTATGTGAATTTTTGTGGGATAATTAACAAAAAATCACTACTTTTGCCAATTGAAAGGGAGAGGAAACCGCAAAGCGCTCTCCAACCAACGTTTCGACTTACCCGTAGCAACTAAACCCAAACACCAAATCATATCTACGATGAAAATCAACGATTACAACTTTGCTGGCAAGAAGGCCATCGTTCGCGTGGACTTCAATGTGCCCCTCGACGAGAATGGCAACATCACCGACGACACCCGCATCCGCGGCGCTCTCCCCACCCTCAAGAAAATCCTTGACGACGGTGGCGCTCTCATCATCATGTCGCACATGGGCAAGCCCAAAGGCAAAGTAAACATGAAATATTCACTCGGCCAGATCCGCGATGCCGTTGCCAAGGCTCTTGGCCGCGACGTGAAATTCGCTCCCGACTGCGCCGACGCTTCTGAGGCTGCTGCCGAACTCAAGCCTGGCGAGGTGCTTCTGCTCGAGAACCTCCGCTTCCATCCCGAGGAGGAAGGCAAGCCCGTTGGCATCGAGAAGACCGACCCCGGCTACGACGCTGCCAAGAAGGAAATGAAGGCTCGCCAGAAGGACTTCTCAAAGAAGCTCGCCAGCTACGCCGACGTTTATGTCAACGACGCATTCGGCACCGCTCACCGCAAGCATGCTTCGACCGCTGTCATCGCCGACTATTTCCAGCCCGACCAGAAGATGCTCGGCTTCCTGATGGACAAGGAAGTTCAAGCTGTCGACAACATCCTCAGCGACATCAAGCGCCCGTTCACCGCTATCATGGGTGGCTCTAAGGTTTCGACCAAGATTGGCATCATCGAGAACCTCATGGACAAGGTTGACAACCTGATCCTCTGCGGCGGCATGACCTACACCTTCGCTAAGGCTCAAGGCGGCAAGATTGGCGATTCGCTCTGCGAGGAAGACAAACTCGACCTGGCTCTCGACATCATCAAGAAGGCAAAGGAAAAAGGCGTGAACCTCGTGCTCGGCACCGACTGCATCGCAGCCGACAGCTTCAGCAACGACGCCAAGACCATGGTATGCCCTGCCAACGATATTCCTGACGGATGGCAAGGTCTCGACGCAGGTCCCGCTACCCGAGCAGCCTTCACCGAGGTTATCCTCCCTGCCAAGACTATCCTCTGGAACGGTCCTGCTGGCGTATTCGAATTTGACAACTTCACCGCTGGCAGCCGCGCTATCGCTGAGGCCATCGTTGAGGCTACCAACCATGGCGCCTTCTCGCTCGTAGGCGGTGGCGACTCAGTGGCTTGCGTCAACAAGTTCGGTCTGGCCGACAGCGTATCTTACGTATCCACCGGCGGTGGCGCCCTCCTCGAGGCCATCGAGGGCAAGGTTCTCCCCGGCGTAGCAGCCATCAAGGGCGAATAATCCTCCCCCATCCCCATACAGCAGCCGCCCCTCCCAGGCGGCTGCTTTTTTATCCCCAATTGACAAATCCCTATAGATTCCTTCCGCATGGCAGTGCGTAGCACGATCCATCCTAATTTAAAAATACATTTATAAAGAGATTCATCCGCATGGCAGTGCGTAGCACGATCCATCCTAATCTACAAATACATTTATAAAGAGATTCATCCGCATGGCAGTGCGTAGCACGACCCTTGTCTGTTAACCACACATGGAGTGCGAAGCACGAAATGTGTGGTTTTCGTAACTTCCTACCATTTGATAAGAGTGCGTAGCACGGCTCTCAAGCCAGAATCAATACCCAATCAATTTTTTTAATATATTAATGGGATAATTCAAAATAAAATCGTAACTTTGCACTGCCTTTAGGGGCACCGACTCTCACAGGCGCCCGTAGTTCAATGGATAGAATTATGGATTCCGGTTCCATCGATTACGGTTCGACTCCGTACGGGCGTACCATCCCCCAGCCTCCCGCTGGGGGATTCTTATTTTCCCTCAGAGCCCCCAAGGGGGGCGATTTAAAAATTTTCCCTCAAATCTACTCATTATTCTAAATAATTTTCGTAGATTTGCACAACAATCATTCACGCAGAGACACAGCAATGGGAAATACCATCGAAATCAACGGCCTCCAGATCGAGATAGAGCGCAAGCCCATCAAGCACATGCACCTGTCGGTGTATCCTCCTGATGGCCGTGTACATCTCAGCGCACCCATGGCTTCGAGCGAGATGCAGATCCGTCTCTTCATCCTCTCAAAATGGGTATGGCTGATTGAGAAGCGTGAGTCCTCAATGAGCCACAACATCCAGCCTCCCCGTGAGTATGTAAGCGGCGAAGCGCATTACTACAAAGGCGACCTCTACCGTCTGCGAGTGATTGTTGACCCCAACGCATTCCCGCGAGCCTACATCGAGGGCGACTACCTGGTCGTGGCCGGCAATCGCAAAAACCAGATCGAAACAGTGCTCAAGAAGTGGTACCGAGAGCGACTGCAGGAACTGCTTCCCAATTTAGTTGAGCGTTGGTGTTGGAGGCTCAACCTCCCCATCCCACAATGGGAAGTAAAGTCCATGCCACAGCGCTGGGGTAGTTGCAACCAAGCCAAATCCCACATTATATTCAATGTCGAATTGGCCAAAAAGCCTGTCTGCTGCATCGAGTATATAGTCGCCCACGAGGTAATGCACCTCAAAGAGCGAATCCATTCCGACCGCTTTTACCGCCTCCTCGACACCTATATGCCAGGTTGGGAGAAACTGAAAGAAGAACTTAACGAATTCCCTATCGTAGTATGACCAACAATCCATACATATCCGACAAAGAGCGCAAATACCAAGCCTCGGTTATCAAGCTGTTTCAAGAGGAACTTGGCTACACTTATCTTGGCTCATGGCAATACGGCCAAGAGGACAAATGCCGTAAAAACGGTGAGGTCAATTCTCCCATCTGCGAAGAGGAATTACGTAACTTCCTCACTGACGCCAAAAGATACACCCCTACTCAGATCGAGGAGGCCATATCTCAGGTTAAGAAAGAAGCCCTCCTTACCGATAGCAAGAAGGGTGTGCTTCTTGACAACAACAATAGCCTCTACGAGACACCGATTACCCATATTCCTATCCAGCCATCGCCTGACAAGCCGCACGAAAATGTCGCGCTGTTCGACTTTGCCAATCCACAGGCCAACCGCTTCGCCATTGCCGAGGAGGTAAGTTATATCGACCCTCTCACCGGCAAGCACAGCCGTCCCGACATCGTGGTGTACGTCAATGGCATCGCCTTGGCAGTCATAGAGTTGAAGCGCAGCACTGTTTCGCTATCGGAGGGCATCAAGCAGCATCTGTCAAATGAGATTGACTTGATTCCATCGTTCTTCACCACGGTGCAATTCACCATCGCCGCCAATCCCTCAAATGGCACTGGTGACAAAGACCTCAATGGATTCAAGTATGCAACCATACTTACTCCAGCCAAATTCTGGACACCATGGAAGAAAGACAATCACCAGGTTGGCTGTCTCCCCTCCGACCGAGAGAGCTATCTTGATTTCTTCGACAAAACTACTTTCATGCAGTTTTTCCGCTATGGCGTAATCGATGATGGTGGTACCAAGAAGGTGATGCGTCCTCACCAATTCCATGCTCTGCGTGCTGCCATGCCGCGCTTAGCCGATAAGGCCAGTGGTGTGATTTGGCACAGCCAAGGCTCGGGCAAGAGTCTCACCATGGTGTGGCTGGCCAAGTACATCCAGCGCAACTTTGAGAATCCGCGTGTGCTGATCATCACAGACCGCACTGAGCTTGATATGCAAATCGCCAACACATTCACCAAGACTTCTGGGGCTATCTACCAAGCAAAATCCTCAGATGACTTGCTCAATGTGTTGCAAGGTGGTACCGAATGGTTGATTTGTTCACTGATTCATAAATTCGGGCGCCATATCGACCCGAAGACTGGCAAAGAGGTAATTGGCGATGACGATGCTCCCATACCACTCGAAACCTATCTTAAGGAACTCACCTCGCTGGTCAATTCCAAATTCGGTGGCAAATTCGAGGCAAAAGGCACCCACAAATTCGTATTTGTGGATGAGTGCCATCGCACCCAGTCGGGTCGCCTACACGAGGCGATGCGAGCTATAATGGGTGAAGATGTGATGTTCATTGGTTTCACTGGCACTCCCCTGCTTCATGACGATAAGAAGCGAGGATACCAGTCGTACACCTCTATCAAGAACGAGAGCCGTCACCGCTTCGGTGAGTTCATTCACAAATATATCCACAAGGAGGCGGTCGATGACAAGGTAATTCTCGACCTACAATACGAGGCTCGCGATGTGGAGCAACAGATACCCAATCAAGAAAAGCTCAATGAGAAGAAAGAGCAACTACTGAGTGGAGTCACCGAGGAGAACAAGAAAGCAGTTGAAGACCGTTGGGCCACGCTAAAGAATGTGTATTCTTGCAGCGAACGCATCGAGCGCATCGGCTATTCAATCCTCGACGATATGGCGCAGTATCCCCTCAGTGAGGATTGGTGCAATGCTATGCTCGTAGCTGGTGACATCCAATCGGCCTACCGCTATTATGAATTTTTCACCAAGAACAGTGGCAACCAATTCTTGAAAGGCAAATGCGCAGTTGTCACAAGTTATACCCCATGCGATAATGACAAGCGCAAGATTAGCGATGGTGATGAAAGCGCAGAAAATGCTCTCCTATACAAAAATGCATGGGCTAAGCAGAGCTATGATGATGCTGGGGTGAAGACCGCCGAGGAATACGAGGCTTGGGCCAAGCGCCAATTCATACAATCGCCCTCGCGTATGAAGCTGCTAATCGTGGTTGACAAATTACTTACTGGATTCGACGCGCCAAGTGCCACCTATCTCTATATCGACAAGGATATGCGCGACCATAATCTGTTCCAAGCCATCTGTCGTGTCAATCGCCTTGGTGTGGATTTCAAGGTGGACCCTAAGGACTCCGAAAGCCAGACCATATTCTCACACAAGGAATTCGGCCTTATCGTGGACTTCAAGCATCTGTTTGACAAGATTGAAGATGCCATCACCAACTTCAATGATGCCAACGGTGGTCTCGGAGGCTATGACCCTGCCGATATTGATGAACTGCTCACAGATGCAATCACTAAAAACAAGAAGCGTCTCAATCTTTGGCTCCAAGCCTATCAAAATATGAAAGCGGACTGGGAAAATCAAGGCATTTCCAATGCCGATGACGTTGTGCGTTTTTTCTGCCCAGAAATCCCTCTTGACCTAACCACCGAGGAGCGTAAGGCTAAGGAAGCCGAACAAAAAGCCCAGCGAGAGCTTTTCTACAAAATCACCCAGGGACTATGCGCCGCTTACGCCAGCATCTGCGATTACATACTCCGTGCCGGATATTCTGAAGAACAAGCCAAAGAGATCCACCAGACTGTGGCCGAGGCCGCTAATCTCAATGCTCGCGTCAAGCAAGCGTCAGGCGATTTGTTTGATGTGCGTCAATTCGACCCGCAGATGCGCGTGCTGCTTGATCGGTTTATCCGTGCCGATGATGCCGAGACTATTATACCCCCAACGGCAGATTTCTCATTTCTCGACCTCATTACCGCTGACAGTGATACCGAGGAGGAAACAAAGAAGGTAATCCAAGCCGCTGGCGGAAAAGAGAAGGCCGCAGCCGAAGTAATCGAAGCTCGTGCTCGTGCGGTCATCAACGACTGGAATGCTCGCGACCCAGAGCAAGCCCTCAACTTCGCCGCGCGTTTGCAAAAGATTATCGATGACCTCAACCAGGAGACTCACGAGACAGCCAAGCGCATCCGCGACCTTATTGACTTGCTCAAAGTCATGAAGAGCGTCAACAAGGCACCCGAGGGAATTACCACCCCCTTTGCCCGGTCGCTATGGAACAATCGCAAGGCTTGGACTAAACTCACCGATAAGAATGAGACTGTCGAACTTATAAATAAAGTGGAGGTCTACTTCGCCACTAAGGTCTTTGCGGGATTTAAAGGTGAAAATCCTCGTTCTCGTTTTGCCTGCATCCAAGGCCTTAAGAAGTTGTGCGGCAATGCTTGCACAGCCGACCATATCAACGAAATTCATCGTCTTGCCTCAGCAAATCTTTAACCGAAAAAAATGGCAGTAAAGAAATCTCAAATATACAGCACCTTGTGGAGCGCCTGCGATGCTCTTCGCGGCTCCATGGATGCCAGTCAATACAAGGATTATGTATTGATTCTCCTCTTCGTGAAGTACCTGAGTGATAAGGAGAGCGACCCCGATAGCCTCTTTATTATTCCTGACGGTTGCCGATTCAAGGACTTTGTTGCCCTTAAGGGAAACCAGTCAATTGGCGAAAACATTAACAAGAAGTTAGAACAGATTAAGACTGAAAATATTGATCTGCTCAAGAAACTTACTATCCCCAATTTCAATGATCCAGCAAAGCTCGGCAGTCCAAAGCAGATGACAGATACCCTGTCAAAACTGATAGGAGTATTCGAGGATAGCGATCTTGATTTCTCACAAAATCGTTCGGCTGATGACGATATCCTTGGAGATGCATACGAGTATTTGATGAAGAATTTTGCTGAGCAAAGCGGTAAAAGCAAGGGGCAATTTTATACTCCCGCTGAAGTGAGCCGTGTAATGGCTAAAGTGCTTCACCTAAACGAGTTCACTTCGCCAAGCACTACTATCTACGACCCCACATGTGGTTCTGGCTCCTTATTGCTCAGAGCAATCAACGAGACACCCAATAGCGCTACTCCCTATGGCCAAGAAAAGGATAATGCCACAGCCTCTCTTGCCATACTCAACATGCTACTCCACGGCATGCAGTTTGCCACCATCGAGCAGGGCGATACGCTCAACCATCCCGAGTTTGTCACTGGCGGTAACATTGATACTTTCGACGTGTGCGTAGCCAATCCGCCCTTCTCAACCAAGCAGTGGCTCGGCGATGCTGGCATCGAGGACCAGTATCATCGTTGGAACTCCAACCTTTGTCCTCCAGCCAAATGCGGCGACTTTGCCTTTTTGCTCCACCTAATTCATTCCATGAAGCCGGAGACAGGCCGAGGGGCTTGCATTCTGCCTCATGGTGTGCTCTTCCGAGGCAATGCCGAATATGTGATTCGCAAATGGATTGTTGACCATGGCTATATCGAGGGAATCATTGGTCTTCCTGCCAACGTTTTCTTCGGCACCGGCATTCCTGCCTCCATTCTCATTCTCAACAAGAAGGGGGCAGCCAATCGCCGAGGGATATTCTTCATCGATGCTAAGAATGGCTACACCAAGGATGGGGCCAAGAATCGACTGCGCGAACAAGACATCAAGCGCATTGTCGATACCTGGAATACTCGCCAAGATGTGGCACATTACGCTCGTTTTGTGACAATTGAGGAGATACGCGAAAAGAATGATTACAATCTCAACATCCCTCGTTATGTCTCTGCTCCCGATACCGAAGTGCAGCAGGACATCGATGCTCACCTCCATGGAGGCATCCCCGCTCATGACATAGAGCAAATGGGGCATTATTGGGAAGCTTGTCCTTCGCTACGCGATGCCCTTTTCTCAACCATGCCCGTGCGAGAGGGTTATTTCTCTGTGGTCGAAAATCCCTCTGAGGCGATTGAAAACGATCCGAGTTTTGTAGAGCAAAAAGAGAGATATGCCCAAGCCATCGAAGAGTGGGAATTTCAAGTGCTTCCCGACATGGAGGAGTATAACAAGGGTTGCAAACCCAAGCAGGTGATTGAGCGTTGGAGCCAAGCCTTGCTCAATACCATGCTCCGAGATAGTAGACTCGTGGATGGCTACGATGCCTATCAAAAGCTGATGGAGTACTGGGAGGATACTCTCCAGGACGACTGCTATATGGTGTCGCGCGACGGGTGGATGCTCATTCTGAATGCCAAAAAGAAAAATCCCAATTACACTGATTTGGAGTGTGATCTGCTGCCTGTATCCATCGTAATCGATGAGTTCTTCTCTGCTGACCATGCCGCCATCCTCGACCTCAAGGAAAAGAGCGAAGAAAAGGCGACTGCCATGCAGCAGTTGATATCTGATGCCACAGACTCTCTTGATGATGAAGATGAAGTCAAGCAAGAGACTACCCGCATCAAGAAGACTCCAGATTATAAGGCCTTAGAGAAAGCAAAGAAAGCTATCGACAATGAAGTGAAAGAGAAAGAGCGTCAGCTCACTGATGCCATCTTTGAGAAATATACCTATCTGGGCAAACATCTCGATGAGGTTCAAAAATTGGTTATTCACCGCAAATGGCTTCCAGCCATTCGCGCCCGCCTTCTCGACCTAATGCAGTCTGTGACTCATGCCCTCTCCTCCGAGGTCAATGCCCTCTCCGACCGCTATTCTACCCCACTCCCCGAAATCGAGGCTAAGGTCTCCTCCTTAGAAAACAAAGTATGGTCTCACCTCAAAGAAATGGGCTTTGCATTATGAAAAAAGAAGAAGAAATTGTTTCTGCCGAGTTAATCAATGATACTCGTCAGATAATCGAATGGGCTCAAGAAACCGCTTATCGTCTCGCTGACCTCACTTTGGTACGCCGCAATTGGCTTCTGGGTAAACGTATAGCCCAAGAAGAGCTCAAAGGAGCCGACCGTGCTGAATATGGCGCTGAAATAATAAAAGGTCTTAGCCGTATCCTTACTGATGAGTATGGGAAAGGGTTTACTAAAACTAACTTATACTCTTATGTACAATTTTTTAAGACCTTTCCTGAGATTTTCCACACACTGTGTGGAAAATCTTCAGATGAAAAAGTTCACACAGCATGTGAACTTTCTGAAGGCTTAACTGAATATAACTTACTGATTACGGATACGGGCTACAAACCATTGCTCAGTTGGTCTCATTATCGTACATTGTTGCAAGAAGAAGACCAAAATGCCCGAGAATGGTATATGGAAGCAGCCAATAAAGAAGGTTGGAGCGTGCGCACTCTCCAACGCAACATTTCTTCCCAATACTACTATCGGATGCTCAAAACTCAGGACAAGGAGGGTGTGCGAAAAGAGATGCAACGGCTTACGGCTCCGCTGCAAGATAAGCTCGAATTCATCAAGAATCCCGTTGTGGCCGAATTCTTGGGATTGAGTCAACAATGCGATTACCATGAGTCTACTCTTGAATCTGCCATTCTATCCCATATCCAGCAATTCATGATGGAGATGGGCAAGGGGTATGCGTTTGTGGGGCGCCAGCATCATATTCATACTGAAAAACGTGACTATTTCATCGACCTGGTGTTTTATAACATATATCTGAAATGCTATGTGCTGCTGGACCTCAAGACTTCTGTGGTCACTCATCAAGATGTCGGGCAGATGGATATGTATGTGCGCATGTTTGACGAACTGCGTCGTGTCGAGGGCGATAACCCCACTATCGGCATCTTGCTTTGCGCCGACACGGATGATGACATTGCACGCTTCTCCGTTCTCAAAGGCAACGAGCAGCTCTTTGCCTCCAAGTACCTCACCTATCTCCCCACCAAGGAGCAACTACGTGAAGAGATTGAACGACAAAAGATGTTTTATCTACTGCAAAAGGAGGAGGACAAGGAATGAAAGAAACAAGATTCAAATATACGGATATCGGACCGATTCCTGAGGATTGGGAAGTATATAAATTGGGAAATTTAGGTCTATTTTCAAAAGGGAAAGGTATATCACGAGCAGAGGCACAAACAGGATCTATTCCTGCAATTCGCTATGGAGAAATTTACACAATCCATAATGATTATATTAAGAGCTTTCACTCCTTTATATCAGAATCTGTAGCTTCAAGATCCATACCTTTAACAATGGGTCAGATTTTGTTTACCTGTTCGGGAGAAACCAAAGAAGATATAGCCAAGGCAGTAGCCTTTCTGGGAAATGAAAAAGCATATGTTGGAGGAGACATCATTGTTCTAACTCCCAAGATAGAATGTTCTTCTCAATTTTTGGGATACCTATGTAATACGGCGAATACCAACAAACAAAAAGCGGAAGCAGCACAAGGGGATGCAGTTGTACATATTGCCTCTGAATCAGTTAAAAATATAATTATACCTCTTCCTCCTTTTGATGAGCAGGAGAGAATTGCTGAGGCATTGAGTGATGTTGATGCCTTGATTGCCGAATTGGATAAGTTGATAGCCAAAAAGCGCCTCATCAAGCAAGGCGCCATGCAGCAGCTCCTCACTGGTCACACCCGCCTCCCCGGCTTCTCCGACCCATGGGAAAATCTTACGATAAAGAATGCTGGATACTTTAAATCTGGTGATTTCACGAATCCCCAATTTATATCTTCTTATCAAAATGAATCTTTATTCCCTTGCTATGGAGGCAATGGGTTGAGGGGTTATACTCCCTTCCATAATTATGATGGCGTAAAAATTGTCGTAGGTAGAGTTGGCGCCCTTTGTGGAAACGTCCATTTAACTGCTGGACCCTTTCAAGCGACTGAGCATGCTTTAATATTTTTCCCATCCATTCCTATAAATATTCCATGGCTTGCTTATCTCTTGTCCTTTATGGAACTGGGTCAATACGCCATAGGTAATGCTCAACCCGTACTTACTCAAAGTAACTTAAGCGAATTAGAAATCTCACTCCCGTCCTTATCAGAGCAGCGAGCCATCGCAACCATCCTCTCAGATTTGGATTCTGAAATTTTCTTCATGGAACAAAAGAAATCCAGATACCAACTCATCAAGCAAGGCATGATGCAGCAGCTCCTCACTGGCCGCATTCGCTTGATATGAAAGGACGGATAATAAAAAGCCCGGATTCATCATCCACACTTATGTCTGGGAGAGCAACCTGGGGAAGCATTGCAAAGTTTCAAATATTATGGATAATAAAAAATAATAATGGGAAAGTTTAGTAAATTTAAGTGCAAAGACTGTGGCTATACCATAGCATGCAATCCTACTGGCTTCACTGGCATCATGGCAGGATTATTGGTCCATTTCAAGTGCGACCATTGTAAAGAAATAGTATCTCAGCTTATAGCTGAAAGAAGGTTTTGGGTCAGATGTCCTAATTGTGGAGAAGAAGTAACCTCCACTTGGAATCCAATTGATGGCAAATGCCCCAAGTGTAATGGTACCATGAAGGAAATTCCTGGCCATTATATAATGGTAGATTGATAGTATGCCAACCCTCATCCGATGACAGTAAAAGAACTCATTGAAAGTCGCGCTAAGGACTATGATTCTTCATTACTCCGTACCTAGGATGAAGAGTTGGATGAATCCCGTCCAATAACTAAAGTGCCTGGTCTGAATGTATATCTTGAGCTGTTTGGTTGCATGGATGAAATCTCTCCCGAAGACATTGACTGGGAGGGTCCAAATGGCGCTTATGCTACTCTAACTCGTATGAGCCTGTGGGCTCAGAATATCTATGATCGTGAAAATCGTGTATTGTGTGCTTCACGAATCCAAGATACACAAATAATACCCGAATGGGTAGAACAATATGATGAAACTCTTCGTGACTCGATGCCACCAAAGCGTGGCATCGGAATCTATCCCTACGTAGACGCAAGCCGACGCGAAGACAGTCTATATGTGCATGTCCCTCGTTTCGCGAAGACTGATGCCAAAGAAGCTAAAAGGAAAAAAGAGAGATTATTCGAGGATGCTGCTAGAGGGAAGCGAGTCAAATAACTGTCTATCCCTCGTCCCACGCCCTACGATGCCTAAGATTTTGGGCTCAGTGAGGCCAAAATCTGAATTAGGCCTGTGTGGGACAGACAGGATTCTTTCTTGGGAAAGCTCTGCGCGATGATGTCCCTGCTCAGCCTCTGAGCAACAGATTTACAGTCTGCCCCGACTCTCCAGCTTAGGCACTGCCCCGTGGGCTGGCTAAGAAATAGGTAGGTAAAAGGTTAAATTTGTGTTAATTCGGTCTTCAAAATGAAGTCAAATTGAAATCTATTTGTTATATTTGCATCAAATTATTATAATATGGCACAAGTAGCGACAACAATACGTATGGACAGCGAACTTAAGCAAAGGTTCGATGCCCTGTGTGGCGAGTTGGGCATGAGCATCAACACTGCCATAAACATATTTGCCAAAGCGGTGGTGCGCACCCGCAGCATTCCTTTCAAGATAGAACTGGAAGATTCCGAAGCTCGTGAACGCTTCAAAAAGGCTCTCTCTGAAATCCGGGAAGAATGCAAGAATCTTCCAGAGATGTCCCTTGACGAGATCAATGCTGAAATAGATGCTTACCGTTCTTCAAAATGAGCCGGTCAATATACGCCGTCATTGATACCAATGTAATAGTTTCGGCCATCATCACTAAAACCCCCTTATCACCCACATTGAAGGTGCTTCAAGCGATTGGGGATGGTGGTTTCGTACCAGTATACAATGATGATATCCTTAAGGAGTATATAGAAGTATTGTCCAGGCCCAAATTCCATGTATCCCCTTTAAGGATATCTTCTCTGCTTCAGGAAATAGAGAATTTGGGGCTGCGTTCTCACCCCACGCCTTATCTCCATCCCATGCCCGATCCAAAAGACAGAGTCTTTTATGAAGTGTCTCTGACAGAAGGTTCTTACTTGGTTACTGGCAATCAAAAGCACTTTCCTTCTGAGCCTAAGGTTGTAACCCCTTCTGAATTTCTTGATATTCTTTCTCAGGAACGCGCTGCGCGATGACGAACCTGCTCAGCTTCTGAACAACAGATTTACAGTCTGCCCCGACTCTCCAGCTTCGGCGCTGCTCCTTTTTTCTTCTGACATCGCAAAGTTATGTCTGGATAGGTCACAAAGTTGGAACACTGTAGGGACGCTATAGTTTAGTGATTTCCTCTTCGGTTAACCCTGTGCATTTGGCAATGTCAGAAGCAGAAAGGCCCATGGCTTTCATATTTCGGGCTATTTCATTTTTCGCATTTTGATTGCCGATGGCTATACCCTCTTCCTTGCCGATGGCTATGCCCTCCTCCTTGCCGATGGCTATGCCCTCCTCGCGGGCTATTTCCTTCTCGCGCGCCTGAGTGTAGGTGAAGCTGTTGGCGTCGCAGTAATATCGCATGTAGCGGTCCTGCTCGTCGCGCGACATCTTCATGTAGTCGAGCTTGTGGCGAGCGGCCTTAAGGCCCTTGTCCTTCGTATCGGGGTCAATCACCCCGTCCTTCAGGAAGCGCATCCATTCCTCCAAGGGAGTCTTGGCAACCTTGTCGAAATCCTTAACCATGAGGAAGTACGTCTCCGGCATCGGGTCGCTGGGGGAGTTAAGGCCAAGGGCTTTTTTATCCTTTTCTGTAAAGGTCAGCGCTTCTTGATTGTGCAAGCCAGTGAACTCGTATTTGCCCCTGTAAACGTAGTCGGAGCCGTTGCCGAGCTTGAAGTATATGATGGAGATGGAGTACACCTTGGGGATTTCGGCGTAATGCTTGCCCTCGTCGATGTGGCGCACCACGGCCTGAGACACCCCGAACAGGATGCGGTGGATGTAGTCGGCCTCGCTGGTGTTCTGCACCTCTATGATTATGATGTGGCCCTTGCTGT
>NWBJ01000119.1:4183-4626 GCA_002633115.1 Muribaculaceae bacterium Zag1 | reverse complement strand
AGTGTAATCAGTAATTTTGCAACGTCAAATTTGGTAAATAAAGTTTCGGCAAAATCGGAAAGAATAAATCGTCATTTTCCCAATACAGGAAACTGATATTGACAATACAAAACGAAAGATGTAATTTTGAAGTGCCAACAACAAAACACATCTTTCGACATGCCGACAGATTACCAATGCAAAATTATCAACATGTGGCACAAAGTTAATGAATTAAGTGCAAAAGGCCTAAGAACTTGGCAAATTTCTTTGCTATTAGGCATACATCGCGACACCGTTCGGCGCTACCGCAACATGAAGGAGTCCGATGTTCTGGAATGGGTGAACCGGCCTTACCATAACCGCAAGAAGAAGCTTAGCGACTACAGCGGTTTTGTGGGCGCCCTTCTCAAGGAGGCTCCGTACCTGAGCGCTCCGCAGATCCTTGACCGCCTGAAGGAGAA
>NWBJ01000119.1:2263-4021 GCA_002633115.1 Muribaculaceae bacterium Zag1 | reverse complement strand
AGGTGTATTTCTTCGCAATGGTGCTCAGCCGCTGCCGCCAGAAGTTCGTATACTTCCAGGACATACCGTTCACATCCAAGATGACAGCCTACGCGCACCATCTGGCGTTCGAGTTCTACGGCGGAATGCCCGAGACCATAGTCTATGACCAGGACGCGGTGCTGATCGTCAGCGAGAACCTGGGCGACTACAAGCTGACCCAGGAGATGGAGGCCTTCCGCAAGAGCGCCGGGTTCAAGGCCGTATTCTGCCGAGCCGCCGACCCGCAGTCCAAGGGCAAGGTGGAAAACGTGGTGGGGTACGTGAAGAAGAACTTCATGAAGGGGCGCAGGTTCACCACCATTGACGCCCTCAACCAGGAGGCGCTGGGATGGCTGGAGCGCACGGGCAACGGCCACAGGCACGCCACCACCAGGCTCGTGCCCTCCGAAGAGTTCCAGAAGGAGCAGCCGTTCCTGCTACCATACAGCGGACATGTGGAGAAGCCGGCGCAGGAAGGGAGGATGTACGCGGTGCGCAGGGACAACACAATCAGCTACCAGGGATGCTTCTACCAGCTTCCCTCAGGCTGCTACAAGGGAGACGGCACCCAAGTGAGAGTGGTAAGGACAGACGAGGCCACCATAGAGGTGTTCAGCGCGGAGGGGAACCTCCCGGTGATAACCCACACCGTAAGCGCGGTCAAGGGGAAGCTAGTCACCAAGCCGGAGCTCTCCAAGACGGACAAGGCCGACCCGGGCCCCAACGAGAGGGCGCTGGCCGAGCGCCTTTCTAGAGTCCCCGGCGCAGCCGACACAGCCACGGAGTACCTCGGGCTGATCAAGGCCGACAGGCCGAGGTATTACAACAAGAGCGTGTCGCTCCTGCGCGGGCTGTTCGAGCAGATACCCGACGCAATGGTGTGCGACCTCCTCAACACGCTTGTGTCCAACAAAGTGCTCAACGCATACGACGCGGTGGAGATAGGCAATGCGAAGCTTGTGAGAAGCGGCCAGCGGACCCTGAGCAACGCACCCAGCCGGTACGGATCGCGCGGCAAGCGCCGCAGCGAGCAGTCGGCGAACCTGGACCCGCAGCGCAGCAGCATCGCCGACTACGACAACCTTGTGGAGTCCCTTTCCTCTCAAAACTGAAGGCGGCATGGAATACAAGGACAGCAATACCGAGCGCCTAGCCTACCTCGCGCACGAGCTGAGGCTGTGCAACTTCTCAAAGAAATGCGGCGCCGTGATACACCAGGCGCAGGTGGACAAGCCCACGTACATGGACTTCCTCATCGCATTGTTTACAAAAGAGCTGGCCGACAGGGAGGAAAACAAGAAAGCGCGCAGCCGCGCTCTGGCCCAGCTGCCAAAGGACTGCGATCTGGATGCGTTCGACTTCAACCACCCATCGGGCATAACCAAGCCCCAGATGGCTGAGCTCAGGCAGCTGGTGTGGCTTGACCAGATATACAACATACTTCTGATGGGACCCTGCGGAACGGGGAAGACGTTCATCGCCTCCGGACTGGTCAACGACGCCGTAAACAAGGGGTACAGAGCCGTGTTCACCACTATGGAGGACCTCATCTCCACCATAAGGCTGAGGGAGCTCTCGCCGTCGGCGATGGCGAAGTACAACAGGCTTGCCCGGGTGCAGCTCCTGGCCATCGACGACATCATGCTCTTCCCAATGCAGAAGGATGAGGCAGTTGGCTTCTTCAACCTTATCAACGCCCTGCACCAGCAGGCGTCGATAATAGTGACCACCAACAAG
>NWBJ01000119.1:0-2211 GCA_002633115.1 Muribaculaceae bacterium Zag1 | reverse complement strand
CGTGATAAAGCTTGAAGGGAACAGCTATAGGATGGAGCACAGAAAATCGTTCAGAAAGCTGAAGTGAAGCCCTCCCTCTGCGGGGGCTAGCCCCCGCAGAGGGAGGGCTTCACTTCCCAATCTTAATGCCGATTGAATCTTACCGAAAATGACGAAACTTTATTTACCGAAAATATATGAAAATAAATTTGGAGATTACAGTTGTTTCATCTAGTGCTCAGAAGGTTAGTGAACAACCCCTACGGGGTAGGAGGGGGAGGGGTATGCGCCCATAGCTAGATGAAACAACCCCTACGGGGTAGCCATCCGGGCGACCTCCATATTTAACTAATTGAGCCCTTACTTAGTCCTCATTTTAAAATCATAGTTTTGTCTTTAGATATCGACGCAGTAAAAATGCCAGAAAGTAGGGGAAGGTGTAGAATTGACCATTGAATCCGATGTTCTTGTGACCAAACTTTATGCCATATTTGATATCAGTATACTTATCAGCTTTCTTGATGAGATTGACCAAAGAGCGAGGTGTGTGATCCTCAGCTTTGACTTCAAGTGGTACCAAGGAATGGGCATCCCTTACAAAGAAGTCAATCTCCATATCGGATTTATCTGACTTGTAATAATAGAGACCGTAATTCTGTTTTCGCAGCATATCAGCCATAACATTTTCGTATAGAGCGCCTTTATAGGTATTGAAATTCCGATTGGCTCTTAAGTCTTCTTGAGCTTCTTCATCGAGAGAGGCTGTAAGCAACCCTGTGTCTTGAAAATACACTTTATATGCTGTAGGATTGTAATTTCCTCTCAGTGGCAAAGAGAGCTGATTCAAGCAATAGCAAACGTTGATTATTCCTGCATCCTTGAGCCAGTCGATTACCCCAACATACTCTCGAGAACGAGCTCCAGGCGAAACTTTAGAAATTTGGAATTTCTTATTGTCTTGCCCCAGAAACACAGGTATTTGTCGATAGGCAGCAAGGATTTTTCCCTTATCGAGACCTATAGCATATTTGGTAATGTCTTCTTCATAATCAGCTAGCAATTGGCGCTGAGACTCAAGCGAACCAGAAAAAGTATTGGTTTCTATAAATCTGTTGACTATGGCTGGCATTCCTCCCAATGTCATATATTCTCTAAAAGCCTCAGTCAGTGATTCCATTTGTCCCGTCAATAGGGGCGAGAGGCTTACCATATTATCAAGCAATGAACAGATTTGATCGTTGGTGTAGCCTTTAGCCCATAGGAATTCCTCAAAATCCAAAGAGAACATCTCATAATCTTGTTTGTACCCTACGCTATTGCTCTCAATTTCATGGTAATTGATGCCCATGAGCGAACCGGAGCAAATTACGTCAATCTCACGGGCCAGAGCAAATGATTTCAATGAAGTAGCACACTTGGGGCAAGCTTGGATTTCATCAAAAAACAGTAGAGTGTCACCAGGCACAAAGGTGATAGAAGTATCGATATAGGTAATATTCTTTATCACATTTTCAACCTCATACCCATCGCGAAATATCACGTGGAATTTCTGTTGGAGAGCAAAGTTGATGTACACTATATTAGAATAATGTCGCTTTGCAAACTCCATCACGGAAAAAGTCTTTCCAATCTGTCTTGCGCCCTTTACGATTAGAGGCAGCCGCTGAGGATTGGAATGCCATTCCTCCAAGAAAGAGTCTATTTTACGCTTTAATACCATACACATCATGATTAACTCTGCAAAGTTAATCATTCTAATCACATTTTCCAAAGGATTTTGGCCTTGTTCATCACATTTTCCGGGGTTTTTCAGGCTTGTTCATCACATTTTCCCGAAAACACCCGCCTTTTCAGAAGTCAACACAAAAAAGGCAACCCGGATCGAGTTGCCTTTTTATTGTTGTTACATATCCTTGAGGGAGAGGCCTTGGTCTCTTCCAAAGAATTTCATCTTATTGATTCGTAAATGATTATTTATATCTCTCTGAGTTGCGTTACTGCCATAACGGTTACCACCGTAACGCAACTCAATATGCAAAGGTACAAATTATATCTGAAGTTACAAAAAATTTTAATAAGATATAGGTTCTCTACAGATTTTCATAGTTTTGATACCCCCTCCTTGCATATCCTGGGTTGCGTTACGGCAGTAATTGTTTCGGCTGTAACGTAAAAGCAGGGCTCCCCTTAGGTTTGCCCTGCTTTAATTACTAGGGTGTCCAAAATTTTGTG
>NWBJ01000118.1 GCA_002633115.1 Muribaculaceae bacterium Zag1 | reverse complement strand
GGTGATATCTTTACCGTTATTCTCATTGAGATAGGCTCTCTCAAATAACTCCAACTCTGATTTTGTGTCTGCATCGTTGGGGTCTGGGATTCCATCCCCCCATTGATGCGCTCCTTGAATTATGAAAAAAGAACGTGGTGCGATTTTAGCAATATAGTCGTGGGTGTCAATCCCCATTTTCACACTGCCGGGTAAAGCAATAGAGCCGAACATTGCACCGGGGCGATTATAATTGAAGTAGCTATTAATCTCGCTTGTACCACAATTCGCTACAGCAGCTTTTATACGGGTATCAAAAAAGACAAAATAAGACATAACATTCGCACCAGCCGAATGCCCTATTGCGCCTATATTTTCTGCATCGACTTCGGGAAGAGAGGTAAGGACATCAACAGCTCTTGATAAGTCGTATGCTTCTTTGCCCCAAGAATTTCTGCCCTCGGCAAGAAGAACGCCATTGCGCTTTAATTGGGAAAATAAATCACGTTCTGCGTCAGGGGTAGATATATCACCCCAATTCTGGCAAGTACGACGCCGGTCTGCGTGGTAATAGCGGTCAGGACAAATCACGATATATCCACGGTCGAATAGCTCTTTCCCATAAAACATAGTGCTATCCCCCATAAGTCCTGCGGGTTCTGATTTACCGATGTGGAAATTAACATCATCCTGATGTATGGCAACAATCGCGGGTGTCTTTTGGTCTTTGGCTATATTTGGAATAAACAAATATGCAAAGCCCCAATCGTCAGGGGTGTTGAGCGTAGGGTTCCCGTGTTCAATAAAATACTTGATTTTGTAACGTGTGCCGTGATCAAGATTGACACTTTCCAGCGTATCTATTTGCAACGGCTGTTTCTCCGGCATTACACCCAGTAACTCAATAAGAGTTGCCCTTGAATGTGTATTTTGCGCCATACAAAAGCAACTGCAAAATAGGGCGAATATGTATGTTAATATTTTCATTTGGGGAAGATTGTAAAGTTTCTGCAAAGTTACAACATTTCAGCTTAAGAACCAATAGCCAGACGAAGATTTTTTGTGACCTATAGCTCATTTTGCAGGATAAAATGGAGATAAACATTCTCAAACACAGACGATTAGATTGCTTCAAATTTTTCAACCGTCATATTTGACATTTGTACATTCCATATGTTGATATGTAAATCCTTATGCTTCAAGCAAATGGGTTTTCTTGGCATGGGCAAAATCTCTAAGTATGTAATATTTTCATCCTGCAAAATGAGCTATACGCCTTTCCTTTCCGTCGGGGGTGATGTAGAAGGTGGAGAACCAGGCCTTGCCGGAGTTCTCGGCGCCGGTGAGGAACCTTATATTCACTACCTTAAAGGGAGTTTTATGGGGTCATCGCTTATTGCCCCTTTTCTGTATTAGGTATTCCATGTGCCACAAGCAACGCTTCCACTTCAACTTCCAGATGTCTTGCAATCTTTGCTCAGTCTTTTTTATGGTCGTGGTGATACTCTTTTGCAATAGCAATGGCCCTTTGCAGTTTCTCGCCCAGCAATTTTCTGTCAGGCAGTTGCGTATAGTATTGAGCCACTTTTATAGGGCTGTTGTCATCGAGCATCAGGTACTCGATGTGTTCGGTGTTACCCTCGGAGCATAGTATCAAGCCGATAGGTGACTCTTCCCACTCATGGCGCTCGTGCTTGTTGATATAGCGCAGATAGAGTCGCATCTGGCCCTCATGCTCAGGTTTGAACTTACCGAGTTTCAAGTCCACGACAATGGTACGGCGCAAAGAGCGATGGAAAAACACCAGGTCGGCCTTGTAGGTGACAGCATCGACCACGATACGCTTCTGGCGCTCCAATAGGGCGAAGTCACTGCCTCCCATCTCTTTGATGATGAGTTCCATCTGGTTGACAATGGCATTCTCCAAATCGCTTTCGGAGAATACATCCGGCAAACCAAGCATATCGAGGAAATAGTCGCTGCGGAACACGAAGTCAGGCACCAATGTCTTTGTCCGGCTCACCTCTGCCAGTTCCTTTTTGATGGTCTCCTCTGGACGACGACTGATTGAAGTCCTTTCATACAGCATCCCGTCTATCTTGTCATCCAGGGTGCGCGTGTCCCAATGCTCAATCTGACACATCTCAATATAGAATTGGCGGGCCAACGGATCTTCAATAAACATGATGCTACGCAGGTGGGACCAAGTCAATTGTATACGCGTTGCGTATACAATCTCATCCCGCGTAAAAGTATACGCAGCGCGTATACAATGTAGCAGGGTTCGGTCACTCCAGCCTTTGCCGTATCTGGCAGTTAACTTTGCCGACAGCCGTTTCACCACTTGCCGCCCATATTCCGCTCGTTTATCAAGTAGCACATCTTCTTTGATGCGCCGTCCCACTTCCCATTTGGTTAGGCATATTTTGGTATTGGCGTACAAGGCTATCTCGCCACGCACATTATCTATGATGCCACAGACATCATTAAAGAGCGCAAGTTCGGGTGCTTCGTTTGCTTGCGGTACCAGTCTTCCGTGATTTTCTTCCATCTGAAACATGATTTTGTCGCAAAGATAGGCAAAATTCGCCAAACACTTGCATCTTTTCTTCGAAATGTGCTGTTCTAAGACCAAAAAATGATTATCTTTACATCGGACTTGAGAGTGATTCCTTTGTTATGGTCAATCGGCATCACCCTTCGCGATGAATATCACGTTCACGATTATATGGTACGTGGCCTCTAGATGGGCAATGCGCAATTCATCCTCAGTCATTTCATCATCCTCAGTCTTTTTGGGCTTGACAAAGAGATGATGAGGAATTTTGCTAACCATAGCACGCAAATCCTTAAACCACCCGTCTATATCTCCGGCAGCAAACTTATCTTTCAGGTTTTGCAACCTGAGAGGTATTTCTTTTTCACTGATTCCTGTATAATGAGGCAGTATCTGATCGATAAAGGCGCTGCGTACCTCGCCATTAGGGATGGCAAGTCGGTAGAGGCTATCGCCACGCGAATCCACTATGGTAAGATACCCAGTCTGGAACAACAAGGGTATATGATCGTCTTTGCGGAATATATCCTCCATGCGAGCCTGATCGACCCATAGGTTTTGAAGCTCAAGCAAGTCGAAATCCTCACTTGAAAAGTATTTTGTAAAAACCTTGGAAATCCCCGATTTAATCCAATAGTTGCCTAAAGCCTTATGGGTAAAGGCATTCAACAGACTGAAGGGATTGTATACCTTTTCTAAGCTGGCCGTAAATCGATAACTATCATATTTGAGCCGCAATGCCTCGACCGTCTCATCAAAAGTCCATCCTTTGCGCTCTCCTATAGCCTCAATGCCTACTGAGAAGTTGTCTATTACTTCCTCTTGGGTAAGACCGCAGATAGCAGCAAAGTCTTCATTTAATGATATGTCAGTGAAATTATTCGGGCCCGAGAAAAGAGTATAATTGGGGAATCGCGCCACGCCAGTGACCATGCAGAAATGCACATAGTCGCTCATAGCCTTGGGTTGAGAATAGAAAGCGCGGAGTACCACGCTCATCTTTTCAAGGCGCTCTGGGTCATCCATCGTTTCGAGGATGCCCTTGTCGTATTCATCAATGAGAATTACTACAGGTAGACCTGTTTTATCATATACTGACTTAATCAATGTGCTGAATCTGTCTCCTACATCTTCGACATCTTTTCTCGCCTCTAAATCATAAGCCTTTTCAAATTCCTCAAATCGAGACAAAAGAAATTTGGTCATCTCATTAGCTGTTTGGCCACTAGTGCGGGTCATATCGAAATGCAACACTGGATACTTAATCCACTCCTTCTCTTCTTGGGCGATGTATAGGCCTTCAAACAGCTCCTTCTCTCCCTGGAAGTAAGCTTCAAGGGTAGATAGCAAGAGGCTCTTGCCAAAGCGTCGAGGCCTCGACAAGAAAATAAAACTGCTTGTCCATATCAATTCGGGTATAAAGTGGGTCTTATCCACATACACGCAATTGCTCTCGCGAAGCCTCCTAAAGCTTTGCTGCCCTACCGGGTATCTGACTCTTTGCGCATTCATATCTCACCAAATTTTCTGTTTCCTCATTGAATCTACAAATATAAAGAATAAATTTGGATTTCTCTCAATTATCCTAGAAAAATCTAAATTTTTACTTCGAGAGGGAGCGGTAGGCGGCTGGGGTCATGCCCACTGTGCGCTTGAAGGCGCGGAAGAAGGTGGGCATGGAGTTGAAGCCCACCTCCTCGCTGATTGATTGGAGGGATTCTCCCTCTGCGGGATTTTTAAGGCGCTCACATGCCACACGTATGCGACATTCGTTAAGATACGACTTGAAATTTTTGCCTAAGCCCGTGTTGAGAGCCTCGGACACATAGTGAGTGTTGGTGCTGACCATTCGCGCCAACGCATCCAGGTCGAAATCTGGATTTGACAACGCCTGTGGGTCGTTGATGGCCTCTATAATCTTGCTGAGAAGATGAGGCCTGGAGCCTTGAGTACGCTCCCCGGCTATGGCTGGCTCTTCGACTTGCTGGGCCAGAGCCTCGAGATGTTTGTCTTGCTCAAACTGTTCCTCATTTTTGCGATACAACACCCCGAGCTGGAATCTGAGCCTGCGATTCAAAATGATAAACACGATTATTCCAGCCAATAACAGTAGGCAAAAAGCCACTACCCCTATGATAATCCAGTTCTGGCGCTCGATGCGCGCCACCATCTGTTGCGCCAGTGCTTGGAAGGCTTGGTCCTGCAGATCGAGCATAGCCATCTTGGCTAGCTGATATTCCGGGCCATGAAAAGTAGTTTCATTGAATTGCTGATACTCCCTACCGTAACGCCGCGCCATAGCCGTATCCCCCATCTGCTTGGTCAAATCGGCCAACAACTTATGCGCCATCAATTGTTGGCTCAAGTTGCTAACTCTTTCGGCCTCTTCCAAGAAAATGCGAGCACACTCCAGAGCCGAATCTCTTTGTCCTAACTTACTCCATTCATGAGCCATATACCCATAAGGCGTAGAGGCATATTGAGGCAATGCCAAAGAGTCGGCTACATATTTTAATCGTTGCGCCAACTGTAGAGCCTCTTGAGAATGACCCTCACCATCAGCCACTAAAAGATTAGCTAATGTACTGAAAAATTCTTGTTCGCCGTCTTCAATAGGATGCTCAAGCAAATATTGCGCCCAACGCTTTGAGCTTTGGATATTGCCAATCTCGTTATGCACTTGCATCAGATTGGCCGCTATATTAGAAGCAATCTTATCATCACCGGCTTCAATAGCCAAAGCTATGGCTTGCTCATAATAATAGGCAGCTTCCGCATAATCCTCGAACGTATAGAAAATATTGCCAATGCTCCCCCTGGAACAATATCTTAGATACTCCTCTTCTGGATTTGTGGCTAGAGCCTGACATACTATGTAAAGCCTTAACGCCTCGACATAATCTTCCTCAGCCATGTAGCGTTGAGCTTGGTCAAATATCTGCTGAGGTGAGCCAAGCTTCAGCGACTTCTCAATTGAATTATCCTGGCCAAGGCCAAGTATGAATGAGGGGAGCAAGGATATGATTAGAATCAATGATCGGTTCATGGTAATTGTTGTTTACGCAAATTTACTCAATTTTTCCCATTTCAAAACTTGAAAATGCCTTTCAAAAGATGAAAAATGAGCTTTTTCAGCTTTTGAAACATCGATTTTCCCGAAATGAAACCAACTTGACCCATTTCGTTTCTTAAATTTGTGCCATAAAAACATTCTAAACCCAATACCACATGAGAAAAATCTTTACTCTCGCTCTTGCTGCGACTGCCATCGCCGCTTGCGCCCAGAGCCCTTCCCTGGCTCAGAAAGTAGCCGTATCTAATGGCCAAGCCCAACCAACCGCTGAGGCGCAACCCAATGTCAAATTCGCTTCTCACCTCCAGCGCATGAGCCGCGCTGATGCCGAAATCATATACGAGGCTCCCGGCGCAGAAATCATCTACAAGGAGTACGCCTTCGGCTTCTATCCCGGATGGTGGGGAATGTCAGTGCAAAACGGCACATTCCTCAACCGTATTGCTTGGGACGGCGACGTTGTGTATTTCCGTGACATAGTTTCCACATACGAGATTGAAACCTATGTGCGCGGCACTCGTCAGGGCGACCAAATCAAGGTGCAATTTCCTCAAGCTGTAGGATACTACGGCAATGGTTATGATGAAGACGGCAACCAAATATGGGAGGTGCTCTATGCCAACAAAGTGGTGCAAATCACTTATGAATTAGATGGCGAGGAAACCATCGGTTATGTGATTCCCGAAGATGAAGACAACTATGTAATATACAATATTCTGGCAGATGGCACCATCGAGCTTGACCTCGGCGTAGAGGTGTCGAGCGAACCTGTCGATGGCTACTATGTATGGCCCACAGCGATGATCGGTTTTACATTTGACAACAATGTCGGTGACCCTGAATCCTGGGCATATTATGGCACTGGCATAGCTAAGTATGGGGCTTTCGATGAAGCTCCCCTCTCCCTGCCCGATGGCTTGACGAGCCAAAGATATGGCATTACCTGCCTTGATGCCAATGGCGAGAGCAAGGCTCGCATGATTGAGGGCGCTATTGATGGCGAAAAGCTGTACCTCGGCCATCTCTATGATAATTTCGCCAGCGCCTATATCGAGGGCACAATCGATGGCGACAAGGTTACATTCAAGAGCGGACAGTATCTGGGCTATATGGCCGACACCCGCTCATTCATCTACTTCATGGCTGCCGATGCCGACCTGATTGAGACCGAATACTATAGCTACTACAATTTCTCACTTGCTGATGAGATAACCTTTGACTATGATACTGAGGCCCAGACCCTCACTTGCGCTGATGGTCGTGCTATGTTGGTCAATGCCGAGAAGGACAGAGTTTATTACTGGTCAGAATTTATCAATCCTACCATCAAACACCAGAGCGATGAGCAGATGGATGCCGCGCCTAAGAATCCTACGCTGTCAAGCTACTTCGCTTACGAGCCCGACTGGGGCTACGGATGGGTGGCCTGGGATATTCCAGCAGAGAATGTAAACGGTTATGTGCTTGACCCCACTCGCATGTACTACCATCTGACGATCAATGGCGAAGTTATGACCCTCTACAATGACGAATACCCTGGCATGGACGTAGACGAACTCACCGACATTCCTTATCTCTACTACGATGCTTACTATTGGATATATGTCTATGGCACTTATCACCAGATTTACACCTTCTATCAGGGCGAGGAGTCAGTCGGCATTCAGTCTTTCTTCCAAGGCTATGATGGCAATGTCTATGCCTCTGACATTGTGACTTATGCGCCATCGACAGACAAAATCTCGGATATCGAGAATGAGGCTGAAGTTGTATCTGAATCCTACTACGACCTGCAAGGTCGCCGCGTGGTCAATCCAGCTGCTGGCTCGCTGTTGATACGCGTTGCCACCTACGCTGACGGCACCACCTCGGCCACCAAGATTGTAAAATAGTCGCTATCTAATAAAACCACGGATTTCCGCAGATTTACACAGATTGTTTGGCATCAATCAAAAATCTGTGTAAATCTGCGGAAATCCGTGGTTTTATCCTCTCTAATTTTTACTCCTTGGTTACATTTCCCCCCTCACGGGATGCGAAAATCTATGTTTAGTTATAGGTTGTTTTGGAGAGCGATGACGTGGTTGGAGTTGACTATGCCACGGGTGCGGGCCCATATGGCGATGTAGCCAATCAGGAGGGCCAGAGCGCCGGAGAAGGCGTAAATCCACCGGCCGAGGTTGATGCGGTAGCTGTAATCAGCCAGCCATTCGTGCATAAGCCAATAGATGATTGCCTTGATTGAGTGAGCAAATTCATCGCCTCCTCGACATTCTTCGAGTCGAGGTTGCCCGTAGGCTCATCGGCGAGTATCAGTTTGAGCTTAGACACCACGGCGCGAGCGATGGCAGCGCGTTGCTGCTGACCACCTGATAGCTGATGGGGGAAATCAGCGGCTTGCCTGATTCGCTCGGGCAAGCCGCTGTAAAAAATTTTTACACTCGTGTATATATTTTTGACAATTTGGCGGTGACTATCTAGCCGTACCCTCGGTGTGGTAGCGCACCAGCCCCTCCAAGGGCGATGGCACTGCGAGGCTGATGGTGGCTCCAAACTCAGCAGCCACCTCTTTGAGCACGGCCTGATAGTCGCATGCCACATCTCCAACCATGGCTATCGGGTATTCCCGATAATCATAAGCGGCGATGTTGCGCTTGAAGAAGCTCATAAATGCATCCTTGACCAAATTGTAGCAATATGGCACATTGAGGTTGTCGTGCAGAAAAGACGAGAACATCGATAGCGTGGTGGTGACATGGGGATGGGTGTACACCATGTCGAGCACTTGGTCAAGGTTAATCTTGAAGCGCAGGTAGAATTGGCGCGTGACCTCGGCCGGCGCGAGCTCCTTGATGATGTCGGCCACGAGCATGCGCCCCAGATGGGCAGCCGAGCCCTCGTCGCCAAGCAGAAAACCGCCGGGTCGCACATTGCGCATGATGCGCTCGCCATTGTAGAAACACGAGTTAGTGCCTACCGACATGATGCACGCCAGACCCGGCTGGCGCAGCAATAGGCCGCGCGCAGCTCCCAGCAAGTCGCTGTTGATGGTGGCGGGGGTGCGGAATTGAGCTACGATTGAGGATTCAACAGTTTTGATTTTTTCGATATTTGCGCAGCCCGACCCGTAGAAAAACACATGGTCGAGCTTGGCCCGAAAGAAATGATCGGGCAATTCCAGACGAATAATATGTGACATCTCCCGGCGTGACTGAAAATATGGATTAAGGCCCGAAGTATCGGCCTTATCCACTATCTGGCCATTTTCTGCCAAGGCCCAAGAGGTGCGGGAGGTGCTGCTGTCAGCGATTAAATACATAGGCGGTGACCAATGGAGAGTGATGATAGGTGATTTATACCGCAAATTTACGGCTTAATTCCCTTATTTCACCGCCTTTTAGTCTAAATCTTTGTTAATAATTATTAATAAAAGTAACCGCCAGATTTTCTCCGGCGGTTACTTTTATATCTTTATGTGTATTATCGGGTTAGCCCCCGAATATCTTGAGGAATCCGGTAGCCACCCATACGTAAATCAACAGGCCCACGATATCGTTGCTTATTTGGATAAACGGGCCGGTGGCGAGGGCTGGATTGATATGGAGTTTTTCGAGCGTCAGCGGCACTACCGAACCCAGTATCGTGGCGAACATTACCACCACGAATAGGCTCACTGCCACCGACAGGGTCACTGCCATATTGCCAGGCAGGAATATCAGGTTGTAGCCAAACATCACCAAACTGATGATTGTGGCGTTGAGCAAGCCCACCAGAACCTCCTTGCCTATCTGATGAGCGAACTCCTTGAGTTCGAGTGTGCCGTTTGCCAACGATTGCACCACTATAGCCGAAGCTTGCACGCCCACATTGCCGCCGGTGCCGCCGATGATGGGGATGAAGAGTGCCAGGGCAGTAACAGCATGTAGCTGATTCTCAAACCCGCCAAGGATTATTGATGCCAAAATGCCCGAGCAGATGCCTATCAGCAGCCATGGGATGCGGGCCTTTGTCTGGGCGAATACCGAGTCATCGGTGTCGACGTCGCTTGAGATACCGGATGCCAACTGGAAGTCGCGTTCGCTGGCCTCGCGCACCTTGTCCATCACGTCGTCGACGGTGATGCGTCCGAGCAATCTGCCGATTGAATCGACCACCGGCATGGCCACCAAGTCGTATTTCTCGAAATCGAGGGCAACCTCATCAATCGGGGTGTCGGCTTTGACGCTCACTGGGTCGCTCTCCATCACATGCTTGATTTTAGACACCGAGGGGTGAGTGATCAGCTCTTTGAGCGGCAGCACTCCCTTGAGTTTGTCATCGTTGCCAACGACATAGACATTGTATATTTCGTCCATGTCTTCGGCCTGTAGGCGCATCTGCTTGATGCACTCGGGCATCGACCAGTTCTCATTGACCACGATCATCTCGGTGCCCATCAAGCCGCCGGCAGTGTCTTCGTCATACTTGAGCAGGTCGATGATATCGCCTGCCTGCTCCACATCATCGATGTGCGACAGAATTTCATCGCGTTCGTCTTCGTCGAGCTGCTGTATCAGGTCAACGGCATCATCGGTATCGAGGTGGTCGATCTGCTTGGCGATTTCGGCAGCCGGCATGTGCTCGATCAGCTTGAGGCGGTCGTCCTCGTCGAGCTCCATCAGCACATCGGCGGCGGTCTCCTCGTCGAGCAGTTTGTACAGGTACTCTGCCTCGTCGAGGTCAAGGTCTTTGTACAGCTCGGCAATGTCGGCGGGATGGAGCTCGGCGAGCTCTTTGCGCGCCGTGGCCTCATCGTTCTGGCTGATTATGTCTTTGATATGGTCGAGGTATTCTTCTGAGTATTCCTTCATTGCCGCAAGCTGTAGATTAGATTAGTCAACTCATAAAATTGCTCTTGCGAGAGCTGTTCGGGGCGCAGGGCCCACAGCGGAGAGTCGGGCAGCGCGATGCCGGGAGGCAGCAGCGAGCGCACTGAGTTGCGCAATGTCTTGCGCCTTTGGCCAAAGGTGGTCTTGACTACTGTCTTGAATAGGCGCTCATCGCAGGGCAGCTCGGCGACGCCATTGCGAGTGCAACGTATCACCCCTGACTTGACCTTGGGCGGCGGGTTGAAGACACCCTCGCTGACTGTAAACAGATACTCGACATCATACCAAGCCTGGAGCAGCACGCTCAGGATGCCCCTGGCCTTGGTGCCCTCTTTGGCAGCCAGGCGCTCGGCAACCTCGCGCTGCAGCATGCCCGAGCAGCATGGCACTTGGTCTTTGTAATCGAGCAGCTTGAAGAATATCTGCGACGAGATGTTGTAGGGGTAATTGCCTATGATGCAAAACTTCTGGTCGCCAAAGATTTTGCGCAGGTCCATCTCGAGGAAGTCGCCCTCGATAATCCGCTCTTCGGGCAGACGCGGAGGCATGTTGCGGCGCAGATAGTCGATGCTCTCGGTATCGATTTCGACCACGTAGAGGTCGTGCTCTTTCTCCAAGAGCCAATTGGTGAGTACGCCCATTCCGGGGCCTATTTCAAGCACGGGGAGGCCAGCGTAGGCATCCAATGTCGAGGCTATGCGTTCGGCCACTCGCTGGTCGGTAAGGAAATGCTGGCCAAGGGCCTTTTTGGGACGTACTTCTGCCATAACGGGTTTTTGGTATTTAGTTTTTAGTGTTTGGAAACAATAGCAGCATTACGCTTTGCATCCTATCTCAACCACTCAATAGTTGAAATCATTGCGCAAAGTTACGCATTTTCTGCCACAGATTCCCCTATATGTAACAAAAAAAATCCATTTCTTTTTTGTAACTTTGCACGCAGATTCATCAAAAAAAAACGTTTCACACTTATGTTTCAGAATACCTTTGAATACAAGCCCTACGAGCGCGACGGCAAGACCTTCCACTTGCTCACTGCCCTTGAGCACCCCTGGCTCAATGTCCAAATCATACCCTTTCCAGAATCAGAGCACGACGAAGCAATAGCCAAAATTAAGGCGCAACCCACCATCGGCTGGGTCATCGAGCACCCCACGCGCCGCGACTTCGCCGTGATTCATGCCGGAGGCTCGGCCAAGCTCCACTTCACCCAGGAAAACGTTGAGCAGCTCTGCGCCGACATGAAGCAATGCCTCCGCAACGCCGCCCTCTGGTGGGCCGACCACAACCCCCAGTAAATTCCCTGCCCTCTTTTTTAGAAAAGTGCACCAAATGGTGGACCACCATTTGGTGCACTTTTAATTTTTTCGTAACTTTGCGGTTGTAAATCTGAATTTTATGAGCAAAGTATTCGTTTACGGAATGGCCGTTAAGGGCGACAACTTCACCGACCGTGAGAAAGAGACTCGTCGCCTGAAACTTAACTTTGAGAATGGCATCAACACCATCCTCATTTCCCCACGCCGCATAGGCAAGACATCAGTGGTGCAAAAAGCAATTTCTTCAATGCAGGACCACCCTGATGTAATCACCGTATATATGGACATATACGATTGCCGCAGCGAATACGATTTCTACAATCGGTTTGCCGCTGCCATAATACAGCAGACGGCATCCCGCGCTGACCAATGGCTCGAGAATGCCAAGACATTCCTATCCCGCATTACCCCTAAAATCGCAATGAGCGGTTTAGGACCCAACAACGAATTTGCCCTGTATCTCGGTTTGACCCCAGAGACCCATAGCCCCGAGGAGATATTGAATCTCCCCGAGGCCATAAGCAAAAAGCGAGGCAAGCAGATAGTGGTGTGCATCGATGAATTCCAGCAAATTGGTGAGATGCCCAATTCTCTGACATTGCAAAAGCGGATGAGAGGCGTGTGGCAGCACCAGGAGAATTGTTCTTACTGTCTGTGTGGAAGCAAGAAGCATCTCATGACCAACCTCTTCCAAAACCGCAGAATGCCATTCTACCAATTTGGCGAAATGATAATGCTGGATAAAATCCCGGCTCCGGATTGGATATCCTATATCCAGAATCGCTTTGAGAGCCGAGGCAAAACCATCAGCTTGGAATATTGCCAGAAGATTTGCGAGGCCACTGACTGCTACTCATCTTATGTACAGCAATTGGCATGGAATGTATTTGCCGAGACCGAAGAGGTGGTCGACGAGACAGCATTCAATAATGGCATCGAGGCCCTGCTGGCCCAAACCAGCGCCCTGTTTCAGCAGCAGATTGCCGCACTGAGCACATTCCAAATGAATATGCTGCGAGCCATTCTCGCCGGCCATCACTCTAAATTCACCTCGCAGGACCTAATGAGCCAGTTCAATCTCGGCTCCAAATCCAACATCGCCAAGCTCACCTCATCCCTCATCGAGAAAGAGCTAATCGAGCGCCGCCCAGACGGCCTCTACTTCGCCGACCCAGTCTTTGCCCTCTGGTTCGCCAAAGACCAATCAGCAATGTGACTATTATTTCATCACCTGATCATAGAGGGTTTGGTAGTCTTTGGCTACGCCATAGGCCACTGAGCGGTCGCCCCGACTGATGACCTCAAAGTGCCGAGCCGCACACTCCAGCTTTGCCTCCTCCGCTCCGCGCAGCTGTGAGCGCTGCCACTCATTGCCCTTAGTCTCAGCGATGAAGTAGATATGCTTGACTGAGCCCTCGCGGAAACACACCGCCCAGTCTGGATTGTAATGCCCCATGGGAGTATTGATGTAGAATCCACGCGGCAGCTTGGTATACACGGCCACATCCTCCTCATGCTCGAGCGACTCGGCAAACTGCATTTCCACACCCTCGCTGTCAACCACAACCATGTCATAGAGGCTCTTTACGCTCGCTATGGCATTCTTGCCAATCTTGCCGCGCAACTCGCTCTCAGTAAAGATATCCACATCATAAGTATTGGAGGATTTCTGGTACACAATCTGCTGCACCACAGCCATAGCCTTCTCATCGTTGATGATATTGCCAGCCTTGACAATAAACTCCTCAGGATTATGCTTGAACTGGGCAAATGTAGCCGGCGCAATTCCCTTGAGAATTGCCACAATGGTGCGACGCGTCAATCCAGTAGCCTCGACCAAGCGCCCAACCAAATCATACTTTACCGACCGAGACACAGCCTCTTCGACACGCACCGTACGCTTCTCTCCAGCAGTCATCGCAACCCCATCCTCAAGCGACTTCTTGTCATGGATCTCCCCAAGCGCACCGCGTTCAACCAATATGCGTATCTCTGTAACTTTCAGATGCTTGTCGAGCGCTGCTACTGCTTTTCCAATCAGTTCGGGCGTATCGAAATCTACTTGATAATATGTCTTGACATTGATCCGCTTCCATAGTTCCTGGAACTCCTTGCGCTTGAAAGCCTCCTCGCGGAATTTAGCCGGTTCTACCTTTCTGCCATTCTCAATCTTTATGCTCTGCGGGTCGAATATGCGAGCCAGAATATGCTCTACCTCCGGACGCAATTCCTCCAAATCCTCGCCAAGCGTAAACTTGCCGCTCTTCTGCTCAGCATAGTATTTATCAGTTAGGCGCCCATTATCATCCACATAGTCGCCCTTGACCAAGCGATTGTATATCTTGCGAGCATCGCCCTCTGAAATCGTCAGGCTAATGCCAGTCCGAGTATCAGCCACTATCACATCCTTGAAAATCTCAGGTCCTACTACTACGATGCGGTCGCCGATATTATCAGCAATCTCCTTTTGCAATGCTTTGGCAAAGGTGTCATAACTCTCGCTGGCAATCACGGTGAGCACATTCGTGTCAAACACGCCGCTCTCGCCGAGCACATCCTGGTCCTGTCGCTCACCTTGGTTATTGACGCACAGACGCATGCCTCGCCCCACCTCTTGCCGCTTCTTTATTTCGCTGCCACTGTCCTTGAGCGTGCAAATTTGGAAAACATTGGGATTGTCCCACCCTTCCTTCAGAGCCGAGTGGGAGAAGATGAAGCGCACCGGCTCATCAAAGCTCAACAGCCGCTCCTTATCCTTCATTATCAGATCGTAGGCCCTGAGGGCGTTCTCATCATTAGCGCTCTCCTCGGCCTTCTTGACCTTGACATCCACGGCTTGTCCCTTCTTGTCCTGAGCGAAATATCCCTGATGGGCCTTCTGCGGCGTCTGGCGTTTGAGATACTGCATGTAAGCGTCATCGCCAAAGCGCATATCCAACTCCTCGAGCGCCTGAGGATATTCCTCCTCAAACATATCAGCGAATTTGCCATTGCTTACGCCATCCTTTCCATACTGGCGGTAGTTGGCCACTTGGTCGATGAAGAAAAGGCTGAGCACCTTGATGCCCTTGGGAAATAGGATTCGTTCACGCTCCAAATGGGTACGAATAGTTTCACGTATCTGTATGCGACGCAAAGCATCCTCATTGATATGCCCAGCAGCATCGCCCTCATAGAGGGTCAGACCATTGAGAAATCTCACATATCCCTCCTTGGCATCTATGCGCTCGATGACGTAGCGGTCGGCATATTCCTCTAATTCTCCGCTTTGAGCATATAAGTCCTGGCCCTCACGGAGCAGCTTGGTTGTCTGGCGAAATCCCGTAGCCGATTTAACATCATACGTCAACCTTGCTTGCGGATTGCCCTTGCCGATCTGGAAGCCATCTAGGTACACAAATCCATTGGTTGCCGTGGTGCCCACTTGGCTCACGCCCTTCACCTCAATCTGCTTGACCAGCTTTCGATTGTAAGCATCCATAGCATCGAGACGGTACACCATGTTGTAGATGTCGCCCTTGCGGTGGGTTGCGCTATAGAGCAGCATAAAGAGCGGATTGAACAGCGCCATGCCTCGCCGAGTTGCATTCTCCTTATTGGCTCCGAGTACGCTCTGCGGCTCATCGATGATAAGAATGGGATTGGTGCGAGCGATAATATCGATTGGTCGGCGGCTACCGAACTCGTCGCGCTTAGAGAATATGATTCTCGCGGCGGCATCGCCAGAGCGGCCCTCTTGGTTCTTGTCTTGATTAAGCGAAGAATTGAAGGCTTGCATGTTGATGATCATCACATGCAGCCCACTGTCTTGGGCGAAGGAGTCAATCTTACTCAGCTGCTTGGAGTTGTATATGAAATACTGGATTGACTTTTCGTACTCGCGCAGGAAATGCTCACGCATGGTCTCGAAGCTCTTGTGCACCCCCTCGCGTATGGCCACGCTCGGCACCACGATGATGAACTTCGACCAGCCGTAGGCGCGGTTCAGCTCATACATCGTCTTGATGTAGGTGTAGGTCTTGCCCGTGCCGGTCTCCATCTCGATGGTGAACATCGGGGTGCGCCCCGCGCTCCTCAGATGGTCGATGGGCTGCAGGTCGTTGCGCCGCTGTATCTCTTGCACATTCTGGGTCATGGCCGCAGCGTCGACGCGCAGGGGGTTGTTGCCGAAGCCCGTCACCTCGATCATTCCTTGGTGCCTGCCTTGGTCAATCAGATATTCCTGCCCTTCGGTGTAGGGTTGACCACGAAATATGTCGACCACGCTCTGCGCGGCATCCTGCTGGAATTGCTGCTTCTTATATTTCAGTTTCATTTTTGTATTTGTTTCTTATCTAAGCTAGCCTTATGGTCATTTCCCACCCTGGCTACCCCGTAGAGGTTGTTTCATCTAGCCTTATGGCATCTCTCCCCCTCCCCTCCCGTTCCCCGCGCCTTCGGCGCGGGGAACGGGAGGGGAGATAAAATGAAATCTTAGGGCTAGATGAAATAACCCCTACGGGTAGGGTGTTCAAA
>NWBJ01000117.1:40746-83643 GCA_002633115.1 Muribaculaceae bacterium Zag1 | reverse complement strand
CTTCGATGATGCCAGTTTTCTCCTCTTCCACCGTGACCACCTCGAAGGTGTCAAGAATGTTCTCCGGAAGCATTAGCCTTGCTATTGCCTCGTATATTGATGCTGATTTGTTTTCCATGCGCAAAGGTACGAATTTTTCTTCATTCTTTTACCGCTGCGCCGTGATCTTTGACTAAGCGTCAGCCAGGGACTTTTGCGCATGAGCCGAAAAAAGTTTTACTATTTTTGTTTTCAATAGGTATGGGAGCCGTAGCTTATGCGCAGACCGATGCCTATCAGATGCCCAGTCTGCTTGAAGCTCAGAATGATGAACCAGAGGTTACCGCCCAAGAGGGTTATACCATCACCGCTGAGGAAAAGGAAGAATTCGACCGATTGAGAGAGCAGAATGCAGCCGATAAAGAGGAGGATCGCCGCAACAGCGTGTGGCGCAAGGGAAACATACGCCTTGAGTACATTGCCAACGAGAAGCTCAAATCGCCTGCCTCCGAAATCGAGAGCGACTGGGGCTTTGGCTTTGCGGCTGAACGAGCCTATTATCTGCATCGTCGTCCTATCCTTGGCATGATCAAGATTGGCCTGGATTGGTCCTATGAGCTTTGGATTACCAAATACAAAGACCAGGCCTTTGATATGGGCTTTCAGAACACATACATCAATGATTTGATGGGCGACCAAGTTGGCGAAGATATCTACCAAGGCGGTACTACCCTGGGCATCGGCCCATCGGTGACATTTGCGCCTTTCGGTTTCACCGACAACTTCCTCAACAAGCTCAACGCCCGCGCCTTCTTCCATTATCGCTTCGGCCTCTCCGGTTTCCACATGGAGACTGACGGACTCCTTGATGACGACAGCATCCTCACCGCCTTCTGCTACGGCCCCTCCTACGGGCTGCGCATCTCGCTCAACCGACTCTCGCTTGGCGTAGAGTTCCGCTCGCTCACCAGCAAGTACAAATGCAAGTACTACTACGAGGAATATGTCAACGACCGCTACTATGAAGACGAGGGCTCAGAAAAGATCAAATTCAAGACCACATCAGTAATGCTCTCCGTAGGCTTGAATTTCTAACATCAACTATTTTCCTTGCAATTCTTATCAATATTAAAAAAGCTGAGGCCATTTGGCTTCAGCTTTTTACTTGTCTCTCATTGACCGCCGTGATTGAAAAGTGTATTTGGACTATCGGTGGTGTAGAGGAAGTAGTCGAAGGCGGGAGATTGAGAAGTAGGGGATAGGGAGGAAGTGGTATAAGCGTAGAGGCCTACGCGAGCGCCTTTCCAGTTGCCCTCGGTCTGGGAGAATGGAGTGTGGAGGGCAGAATAGTTGACGCCATCTAAGCTATAGTAGTATTGGTTGCGCTTTTCCGGAACATTGTAGACCAAGCGCAAATATAGGGTGGAGATGCCAGCGGGTATATCTGAGAGCTGGATTTCTTCTCCGTCTTTTTCAAAATATAGCATTGGCGTAGTGCCATCGAGCTGCACACCTGCCCCGACATTGCTTGAGCCGATGCAGAGGAGGCCAGCTCGCTGGCCAGCAGCCATGCGGGTGATATCGATGGCCGTCTCTACTGTGCCGTTGTAGCCCATCATCTTTTGAGTGAGCTGATTGCGAGCGCCCTTGAGCGAGGAGGCTTGCAGCGGCGCAATTGAGAGCCATCCCGGCCGCTGTGACAGAGAGAAGCGCGACATGTCGGGGTTATGGTTGAATTGCCAATGCACGCCAATCTCCGAGCCAGAGAAATCATCGCTCGTCTGCAGCTCAAAGGGTTGCTGCGCCATGCCCGTAGCTGGCTTAGTGACGATTTGCATCGGTTCGCCCACGCCATTGCCATCATAGTCGGTGCCGCACTGCGGAAAACCATCAACCCAATGCACTGGTTGCAGATGCACCACGCGCCCCAGTACTGGCGTGGACTGGAAGTGATAAAACCACCACTCCCCATCAGGCGTATCGACATACGCTCCCTGATGCGGACCATTGATGTCGGTAGAGCCTTGCTCGAGAGTGCGCGCTCCCTCATAAGGCCCGTAGATGTTGGTCGAGCGCAACACAGTCTGCCAACCCGTGCTTACGCCTCCCTCGGGAACGCTCAGATAATAATATCCGTCCTTTTTGAACAGCTTTGTACCCTCGGCCACTGGCCCATGATACACCTCGATGCCATCATCCAAGAGTTGCATGCCATCGGGACTCATGCGGTGCATATAGATAGGTCCGCCTCCAAGTTCGCTGCGGCCCAGATAGGCATTCCCATCCTCATCCCACAGCGGACAAGGGTCCTCCCAACCGCTGACGGCCTTGATTACCCTCGGCGCAGTCCATGGTCCAGCTGGATCAGTGGCAGTGGTGACCCACAGACCCTCGTTAGGCGAACACACATAGATATAGTATGTGCCGGCGTGATAGCGCAGAGCCGGGGCCCAAGTGCCTTCGCCATACTTCTCCATATCGGCATAGCCGTCTGAGGCGAGGCTGTCGTGCACACGGGCGATTACCCTCCAGTTGACCATATCGGTTGATTCCAGTATGGGCATGCCCATAAAGTGAAACTCTGAGCAAGTGAGGTAATACTTGTCGCCAACGCGGATCACATCCGGATCAGAGTAATCGGCATTGAGCACTGGATTGGCAAAAGTGCCATCTCCCAAGTCGCCCCACCGCTGGTCAGTCTGACTAAAAGATAGGAGCGGTAAAGCTGCCGCTCCTATCAATATCAGACTGAGAATAGAAAAATCCCTATTCTTCATTTTTCATTTTTAATTTTTCATTATTTGATAGACGCGGCTATCCATCTTATTGCGAGTGAAGACGGGCAGACCGACATTCATCAAGTATTCGCCAGTGTATTGGCCAATCTGCTGATTCTGGCCATCCATGCGGTCGATTTCGGCTACAGCGTAGGTGGCATTGGGGTCGAGGCCCTGCAGCTTGGTGTTGTAGAGGAATTCATCGTAGCGCGGGAAGATATCAAAGGCGAAAAGCACTGTCTGCTTGCCATCCTTGCTCGAATATTGGGTAGCGGCATGGTTGTGGTCGTAGGGCGATACCAAGCGATAGAGGTCGCCGTCGAGGATAGCCGGCTTGAGGCTGTTGTAATTCTTAATGGCTTGCTTTGCGTAGGCCACATCGTTGCCCGACAGGTCGTCAAGCTTGATGTCAAAGCCGAGCTTGCCCATCATAGCCACATTGGTGCGGAATTTGATCGAGGCATCCTTGTTCCAGGTCGTAACGTGGGCGCTCATAGTCTTTGAGGGGAACACATGGCTGAAGCCGTATTGGATATAGAGACGCTCAACGGGGTCGGTGTTGTCAGAGCACCAGAACTCGGTGAAATATTCCAAGCCCTTGTAGTCGGTACGGCCGCTGCCGCCAGCGCACATCATCATAGGCACATTGGGATATTTGGCCTTGATGCGGTCGAGCACGCTATACAGGCCGCGCACATAGTCGATGTAGAGGTGGCTCTGCTTGTCCTTGAGGTGGTTGCTGTAGATGTTGGTGATAGGCGAGTTGCAATCCCACTTGAAATAGGCGATGTCGGGATATTTGGTGAGCAGATTGTCGACCACGCCGTACACATAGTCTTGCACCTGAGGATTAGCCAGGTCGAGCACCAGCTGGTTGCGGAAATAGTACTCGTCGCGGTTGGGCAGAGTGATTACCCAATCTTTGTGCTTCTCATACAGTTCGCTCTTGGGATTGACCATCTCCGGCTCAATCCAGAGACCGAACTTCACGCCTTGCTTCTTAGCCTCGGCAGTGAGGCGTCCGATGCCGTTGGGGAGCTTGTCGCTGGTTTCGTCCCAATCGCCCAAGCCTTGAGTGTCGCTGTGACGAGGATATTTGTTGGCAAACCAGCCATCATCGAGTAGGAACATGTCCACGCCGAGCTCCTTGGCTTCGCCAATCAGGCCCACGAGCTTATCTTCATTGAAATCAAAATAGGTGGCCTCCCAGTTGTTGAGCAGGGTCATGCGGTCGCCCTCGCCATCTTTCACCTTGTATTTGCGAGCCCAGTCGTGCAGATTGCGGCTTGCCTGACCCTTGCCATCTTGGCTGAGAGTGAAGATGAACTCTGGGGTCTGGAAAGTCTCGCCTTTGGCCAGCGAGTAGCGCGAATAGTATGGGTTGATGCCGCTGATTACGCGCAGTTTGCCGCGATTGTCAACATCAAAGCAGAATCGGAAATTGCCAGTCCAGCCGAGTGTGCCCATCAGCACCTCACCATTCTCCTCGGTGGCGGGAGCGTCAAGCGAGAGGTAGAAGAATGGCGACACAAACATATTGGCGCGGGTGCCGAGCTTGGTGTCAACCTCTTTCTTGCCATAGTGGAGAGGCTGGTCGGTCATGTGAGCCTCGTTGGCCCAGTCGCCCGAGAATTCGGTCAGGTAGTAATTCTTGTTGTTGAAATGCAGCATCGATGATGCGTATTTCTCGAGCTCGATAGGCTTGTTTTCCTTGTTTGTAATCTCGGTGTAGGCCACGATCACATTTTCGGGCTGGTAGGCGGTGTAGTGGAGGGTCACCTCGTCTTTGTACACCGGGTCGGCGAGCAAGATCGAGGTCTCGACCACGCCGGGACTCACCTGTTTGGTTTCATGTGAAACATATTTGAGTTCGGTCGATGGGTTGCCATCAGGATGGTTGATGTGGAGAGCCGGCTCGAAATAATCCTCCATGCCGTGGGTGAGGTATGCCTCAGTGCCTTGGGGCAGTGCGGCATAGTCAGCGCTGTTTAAGAGGCGCTTGCCGAAATAGTTTTGATAGACACGCCCGTTGTCGCCCACGCTGAGTATGAGCGATGATGCATCTGTGTTGATGGCGATTGGCGTGGCAGCGAATGCTCCTATAGCGGCCAATGCGCAGGTAAGGGATAGGATTTGTCTCATGGTGATATTTGGGTGAATGAAACATAAGCACGTAAGCTTTACGTAAGCACAAAACCTACGTGCTTATGTCTTTTTGGTAAATTATTGTAGACTAATGGTGAATTAATTGTTGTAGGGGGCTACATCGAGGGTGTATTTGCCGTCGGGGAGGAGGGATGAGGCGAACTCGTAGGTCACGGTCTTGGTCTCGCCGGGCATCAGGGTGAAGTAGTTGTCGCTCATCACGGCTGGCAGCAGGCGCTCGCCATCACTCTGACGCAAAGGCTGGGCATGCACTGCGTAGGCTGGAGCCTTGGCATTCTTAGGATTGGTGTATTGGGCGGTGATGATTGTGCGGTCGCCATCCTGGCGCATCGAGTGCTTAACCTTCACATCGGCCTTGGGCAGAGAGTTGAGAGCCTGGAAATTGTGGCGGTCATGGCCGCGCAGATAGTTGTTCTCGCTCACTACATTGCCTTGCTGGTCGCGCAGGGTGAGGCGCACAAAGTGGGTGTCGTCGAGGCCTTGGCTCTTCTCCTCGCCGCCGAGCACGTCAAAGTTCCAGAGCGAGTAGCCAAACCACCAGCCGCGCTCGATGCCGAGCATGCGCACATACTGTGCCTCTACCTCGGGGAATGTGTAGCTCATCCAGCCGCGCTTGCCGTCATCCTCTTTGAGCAGTTCGGTCCAATCCTTGCCATTCTGGCTCACTTGGATCTTGTAGCGCTTGCCGTAAGAATCCTCCCAGTTGAGGCGGATTCCGCCAATCTTCTCGGGTTTGCCCAGGTCGACAGCGATCCATTCGTTGGCGCCCTTGTTGGCAGCCCAGCGGGTCGAGCTATTGCCGTCGAATGCTTCGGCGGGTGTGCCGTGGGTGATTGACGATGCGATAGCAGATTTGCCCTTTGACAGCACGGGGCGCTCGGTGTTGAAATCGATTTGGAATGCTTCGTTGACCGAATTGCTCGGGCTTGAGATGCTGGCTTGCTTGGTGTAAGCGCTCACCTCTTGGCCATCGAGGTTGTAAACCTTGACCTCGGCAGTGAGGTTGTCATAATTTTGGGCTGTGGTATTGGCGATGCGCACGCCGTTGTTGACGGGATTCCAGTAGATATGGAGAGGTTCGCAAGCGCTCTTGCATCCCCAGTATGCGCCGGTGGGATCATAATAATAGTCGTAAGTCTGCCAAACCATGCAGGGGTAGGCTGGTTGGCTCATCCAGGTCATGATGCCCGAGGCATCGTCCCACATGTGGTCGAGCCAGCCTTCGTACATTGCCTTGTTCGACTCGATATTTACGAGCTGAGCTTTCTTGCAAAATTCTTCGGCGCTCTGCGGTTGTCCCCAGCCGGTGTTGATCAGCTCTTGGTATTGCTCGGGCAGTCCGTTGAAAGCGTTCTGTCCGAAATAGTGCACATTCCACATCTCATCGATGGGCCAATAGTGCTCCTCGGGCATGAATTTCACAAAGCTCTTGTAGGCTGGCACTACAGCGGTCCCAATCTCGGTGCGGAATCCCCAGCCGGGTGTGCCGTTGCCGCCTTCGGTATTCTCCGGATAGGCGATGAAATAGTAGCGTGGGTCGAATGCGCCCCAGTAGCCTGAGCCAGAGAGGCCTCCATCGTTGGAGCAAGGTTGGAACAAGCGGTCGCCTGAGTCAAATGTTGACACATTGACATCCATCCAGCCCATCAGCGGCTGCTCGGGATAACTCTCGTTGTCGCCGCACCATACAGCGATCGACGGGTGATTGCGCACGCGCTTGATTTTCTCAACCATATTGTGGTTGAAAGCATTCAGGTCGTAGGGGAGTACGGCATTTGAGTTGATCCAGAAATCGTCCCACACCATGATGCCGTATTTGTCGCAAGCCTGATAAAATTCCTCATCGGTCACGGCTCCGAGCCAGTTGCGGGCCATGTTGAAATTCATCTCCTTATGGAGACGCAGGCGAGTGTCATATTCCGACGGATCGATGCGCAGCATATATTCGGCGATGCCCCAGTTGCCGCCTTTCACGAATACCGGCACATTATTTATAGCGAGGTGCAACACGCCTCCCTCTTTGTCATAGCTGTATTTGCGGATGCCAAACTCTACATCCTGCTCATGGCTGACCTTGCCGTCAGCCTCGATGGTGAAGTGGCAAGAGTAGAGATTGGGGTCGCCGTATCCGTTGGGCCACCACAGTTTGGGATTGTTGATCGAGAGCTGGGGATAGTAGCGCTTGTCAAATTTGACAGTGGCAGTGCGGCCCGGCTCTACATCTACAGTCTTTTCAAAAGCGATGTCGCCGGGGGTGATGAGGCCCTTTACGGTAAATGTCTTCTTGGTCGAGCCAGTGTTTTTCACTCCGGTCTCTACCTCCATATCTGCGCGAGCCAGGGTGGGGAGGTCGGCAGTGCGGATATACGGGTCAACCAGCACGCCCTCGTTGGTGTCGCTGATCCATACCTTGTCGGTGATGCCGCTATTGAGGCCCGGCACGTAGGGCATCCAGTCCCAGCCGCCCGAGCACAGGTAGTTGGGGCTGCCTTCGTTGGCCAGAGGGGTATCGGGAATTTCTACTACCACGGTGATTACATTCTGGCCCTGGCGCGTGGCGATGTCGGTGATGTCAAATCGGCCACGATCCATGAATCCGTCGAGCACTCCGAGCTTTTGGCCATTGAGGTAGATGGTGCCGCGGCGGTTGATGCCGTTGAAATTCAGCCATAGCTTGCTGCCGGTCATCGAGGAGGGGATTGTGACCTCGGTGCGGTAGGCCATTGTGCGGTCATATTTGGCGCGATCCATCTGATGGATATTGTTGCCAAAGCTGGGATCTTTCTCCAAGCCGGCGTCGCAGTAGGCGGCAAAGGCGGTGCCGGGCACGCGGGCCGGAACCCAGCGCGAGGCATCGTAGCCAGCCTTGTTGGCTTGGTCAAGGTTGGTTTCCATCAGAGGAGTTACCCTCCAGGGGGTATTGGGGGTGTGGAGATACAAGGTCTCTCCCATTGCCAGGGCAGCCGGAATCAAGGCGCTGGCGAGTGTCAAGGCTTTTAGTTTCATATCGAGGGTGGTTTAAGATTGGCGTTGGTCTGAGATTTAGGATTTAGTTGTCAGTGGAAATAAATCGATATGCAAAATTAGCCCAATCGACCGCCGATTTCCAACCATATCTACGTCAAAAAATGAAACATTCTCACCCCTGGCACATTTGCGCCACGATTTGGCGCAAATTTATCAGAGAGATGATTTAGGAATCCTAGGCTGCCTATGATTCCTAAATCCCACAAAGGCGCAAAGGTGTCCTCTTTGCACCTTTGCGCCTTTGCACCTTTGTGGGAGCCAGCTGTTTATGGCCTGGCTCTTTGCACCTTTGCGCCTTTGCTCCTTTGTGGGAGCCAGCTGTTTATGGCTTTGCTGTTGTGAATGGCGCCACGGGCAGCCCGTTGGTGCCGCGCAGGTTGCCATCGGGGCAGTCTGCCCAGTCGTAGCGTACCTCTACCGGGTTGGCGATGTCATCGCTCGACACCTCAAGCACGCGGGGCGACAGCAGTCGCGCATATCCTTGCGCCCATTTGCCATCCTTGTCCTTTACCACAAATGCGTTGCCGCCGCCGTGCATCATCAGGTCGCCGTCAAATCTGAGGCGCACATTGCGCTCGGCAATCTTCATGTCGGTCATGCGGGGAGCGCGGTGCTGCACCTTTTTGCCATATTGGTTGTGCAGAGCGCAGAGCGCCAATCGGCGAGCCACCTCTTGCTTGTTTTTGGGATGGATATCATCGGGATTGCCCAGGTCGATAGCCACAGCCATCTCGGTACCGGGGAGCGCCAGGGCGTCTTTCTGAGCTTGGCGCAATGCTGCCCATTCCGAACCGGGCTGGAAACGCTTAGGCTGCAGATAGTTGGCGAGCTGCACGAAATAGAATGGCATCTCTGGATTGTTCCATTCAGCTCTCCAGTCTTCAATCATAGCCTTGAATAGCTTGCTGTATTGCTGGTCGCGGCCCACATTGGCGCACCCTTGGTACCATAGCACGCCCTTGACTGGCATAGTGGTGATGGGGTGCATCATGGCATTGTACAGCACAGTGGGATAGCTTGAGCTCAGTGGCGAAGTCGGGCGCGGAGGGAATTGCGAGAAATCGCTGGCTATGCTGTAATCCCAGGTACCGGCGAGTGCCAGTTTCTGTCCGTCGACAGTCAGATGCATTGCATCAGCGTTGCCCCAGATGCCGCCACCGCCGCCAGTGTCAAGCACGCGCACCAGCACCGTATTCTGTCCAGCCTTGAGCACACCGGCGGGAATCTCATATTTGCGCTCAACATTGTAGCCTGATGTGGCGCCAACCTTTTGGCCGTTGACATAAGTCACATCCTCATCGTCGATGCATGCCAAGCTGAGCTGGGCCGGTTTGCCGGCAGCCGAGGCGGGAAGTTCGATAGTCTTGCGTACCCACACCACGCCGTCAAATGCCGGCAACACGGTGCTCTCCCATTCGCTCGGCACGGGCATGTTGCCCCATTGTGCTGCATCTTGGTCAAAATCAAGTGATTGGGGAATCACTGCGTCATTCCAGGCTTGCAATTCTTTTTCATACTGGGCTTGCAGCTCGGTGGCATCGTAGTTGCTGGCCTTGATGGCACCCAGCTCATCGGCAAATTCGCCGCAGCGCTCCAGAGTCTCCATCGAGCACCAAGCCTCGATTGGTGTACCACCCCAGGTGCAATCGATGATGCCGATTGGCACATTCAGCTCCTGGTAGAGTTGGCGACCATAGAAATATCCGATTGACGAAAATTCGCCTACGGTCTGGGGATTTGCCGAGCGCCATCCACCCATATTCACCTCGGCATCGGCCAGGGGAGCGTAGGTGGTGTTTTTGCGCACTTGCAGCAGCCTCACGTTGGGCCAGTTGGCTTGAGCCACCTCTTGGCGGTAGTTCATCACCTTGCCCCAGCCCTCGACTGGCATCTCCATATTTGACTGGCCCGAGCAGAACCATACCTCGCCAGCGAGCACCTCGCTGAGCTGGGTCTTCTGGCCATCGTCGAATACGATTGTGAATGGGCCTCCAGCCTCGGGGGTCGAGAGCTTGGCCTCGAATTTTCCATCCTTGCCAGCCTTGACTTTGACGGTCTCGCCAGTCCACGATGGAGTGATTTTCACTGTGGCGCCTTTCTTAGCGGTGCCGGGGATGGTGATTTCGGCTTGTTGCTGCACCACCATGCTGTCGGTAAAGAAAGCCGGGAGCGTCACCTTGGCTTGACCAAGGATAGGGGAGATGAGTAGGGCGCTCGCCGCCAAAATTTTGATATCCATGATATAGGGTTTTGGGTAAATTCGATAAGTTGATGCAAATTTAGGAATAAATCGGGTGAGGAGACTGAAATTTTTTACCAATTTTTTGTCAAAAATCACCAAATCTTATCTACAGTGGCTTAGTCCTGGCCTTTTGTGGTTTCGACCGTCTGCCGGGCCGAGGAATTTGAGGCTACCTCGCGCTCAAAGTCCTTGGGGCTGATGCCGAATTGCTTGAAGAATAGCTTTGAGAAATAGCTGGGCGAGTTGATGCCCACCATGTAGCAGATGTCGCCGATCAGGTATTTGCGTTCGCGTATCAGCTCGGCAGCCTTCTTGAGCTTGACGATGCGTATCAGCTCGACTGGCGACATGTTGAATAGGCTCTTGATCTTTCTGAGCAGGCTCGAGCGCGACATGGCCAGCAAGTCGCCCATAGCCTCAACGCCGAACGATTCGTCCTGGATATGCTCCTCGATGAGGCGGATCACCTTGTTCATGAATTCCTCATCGACCTTGTTGGTCTGCATGTTGTCAACGCCGAAGAATGGCTTTTTGGCGAATGCGTTGCGTTCGCGCTGGCGATTCTCAAGCAGCGACTTGACCTGTTGCTGCAAGTATTTCATCGAGAATGGCTTTTCGATGTAAGCCTCGGCACCGCATTTCAGGCCCTCGACCTTGGTATCGAGGTCGTTTTTGGCTGTGAGCATGATTACCGGCACATGCGAGATGTCGATGTTGCTCTTCACTCGCTTGCACAGTTCGAATCCGTCCATCTCGGGCATCATGATGTCGGTGATAATCAGTTCGTAGGGACGCTTGTCGAGCATCTCCAGGGCTATGCGGCCATTCTCGGCAGTCTCGACTGTGAAATTCTTGCCAAGCTGCTCGGCTATGAACTCGCGCATCTGGTCATTGTCCTCGACCAGCAGTATCGAGTGAGCGCCAGCCGGGTCTTTGATTTGCGAGGATTCTTCCTCGAGCACTTCCACTCCGGTGGGCACATCGGGGGTTGCTTCCTCAGTAGCTTCTTTGTTGAGAGGTATGGCCAGCACAAAAGTGTTGCGCTCGGGTATGCCGTTTTGCTCGAGTTCGAGCTTGCCGTTGTGTAGCTCGGCCAAGCGGCGCGACAGAGGCAAACCGATGCCCACGCCTCCGGCCTGGGTGTCGGGGCGGTTGGTGATTTGGTAGAACGGCTCGAATATGCGCCTTATGGCATCGCCCGTGATCTTGTCGCCGTCGGTGGTGACGGTGAAATAGAAATTCTTGTCATCCTTGGTGAGCGACACATCGATTATCGAGCGCGAATACTTGAGGGCATTATTGAGCAAGTTGCTCATCACCTTGGTGATGGCTTCGCGGTCGATAGTTGCCAGGATTCCCTCCTTAGGTATGTTTATGGTCAGGGCCTTCTTCTTCAGCTTCATTGCTGGCTCAAAGCGGCTCACAATCGAGGTAGCCAATTCGGCTACGTCGGTTGGCTCGTATTTGAGGGTGAGTTTGCTGTTGTCAATCTTCTGGAAATCGAGGATTTGCGCCGTGAGGTTGAGCAATCGATTGACATTGCTGCTGATGATCTCGATATAGTGGCGTGCCTCGCCGTTGCGTATGTTCATATCCTTGAGCACTTCGACAGGCGATGAGATGAGAGTTACCGGGGTGCGGATCTCATGGGCAATTTCGGTGAAGAATCGCACCTTGCTCTCATTCATCTCTTTCTCCTTTGTCACCATAAACAAGTCTTGGCGTTCGCGGAATTGTCTCTCCTTATGGGTGCGGTACCAATAGAACCATAGCAACGCTCCAGCGCCGAGCAGCATGCCAAACAGTATATAGGCCCACCATGACTCATACCATGGGGGTGTGATGCGTATGGCCAGAGCCTTGGTCACATCGTGTTTGCCCATCTGGTCGCGTACCACCAACTTGTAGTTGCCGGGCGAAAGGTTGGCAAAGGATATGCGTCCGTTCTGTGCCAAGTCGAGCCATTCTTTGTCGACAGGCAATAGGCGATAGGAGAGGCGCCCCGAACTCTCGTTGGCGCCGAGCGAAATCACGTCGATTGAGAATGTAGCCTCATCATAAGGGAGGGTCAGTCGGTCGGTGAACATTATGTTTTCGGCCAATACTGACTCGGGGGTCGAGGGAGTAATAGTCTCGTTTGATACTCTGAGTTGGGTGAAATAGAGCTCGGGCTTTTTCATATCATCTCGGTCGGCAGCCGGGTCGAGCGAGAATACGCCGCCACGGGTGCCGAAGAATAGGCGTCCCTGCGGGTCGCGCACTGCCGAGTTGTAGTTGAATTGGTTTGAGGGCAGACCATCGAATATGGTGTATAGCTTGACCTCCTTGGTATCGGGCTTGAATCGCACCAAGCCGTGGTTGGTGCCAAACCACAGGTTGCCTTGGCGGTCTTCGACTATGTTGTAAGCCACATTGTCGGGCAGTCCCTCTTCGATGCCGTAGGTGATAAATGTGCCATCGGCCGGATTGTATGTGCTGATGCCGCCACGGTCGGTCGAGAACCAGAGGCGACCCTTGCTGTCCTCCATCACCGAACTCACTGAGTTGGAGCGCAGATGGGTGTGCGAGTTGGCCTCAAACCGTGTCACCGACCCGTCGGTTGAGATTCTGGTGATGCCAGTGCCCATCGAGGCGAGCCAGATGTTGCCGTTGTGATCCTCGCAGATGCCGTGGATCCAGTCGTTGCCCACCGACTCGACGCGGCGGAACGGCTCCCCGTCGGCATCGCGTTGGTACAGGCCGTAGGCCAAGCCCAGCCATTCGCGTCCACGGCTGTCGATCAGGTAGGAATACACGCTATTGTCCTCGGCCATGCCTTGGAATTGGCACTCGGCCCGTCCGTCCATGGTAAATTTCACCATACCTTGCGCCGTCATGCCCACGCGGATTGTGCCATCGCCGGGATTGTAGATCATCAGGGCTATATTTTCATGAGTTGGATATTTGGGGGCTGCGTATAGTCGATTCTCAGTGGGGTTGAGCACTACCACGCCGTTGCCCTCGGTGCCAATCCACAGGTTGCCACGGTCATCGCAAGCCAAGCCTCGGATATTGCGCCTTGGGGTGTCCAATGGCTGATAGGTGGTGAAAGCCATTCCCTGTGGGTTGTGGTAGCTGACGCCGCCAAACAGGGTGCCTACCCAGATGCCGCCGTCGCGATCCTGGAATGTGTGGTAGATCACATAGTCGCATAGCCCATTGTCGTCTATGTCATAAAATTCTTCCTCGCCCGACAGCAGATTGAGTACATACAGGCCTTGATAGGTACCGACCCACAATTCGTTGTCATAGCACTCCATAGTGCGCAGAAACATGCGGTCGTTGTGGTCAAATGGCAGGAGGGTCGCCAGATTGGTGACCGGATTGTATTTGTAGATATGGCCGTCGCGGGCACCGATGGCTATTTCGCCAGTGGGCAGCGAGGTGAGCTGAGCCAAGCTGTGAGGGTCGATTTCTATTCCCTTAGTCACCACCGGCTTGAAACCGACCTCTTTGCTGACAAATTTGTATAAGCCCCCGGTGAGGGTGAGCACATACACATCGCCCTTGTCGGTGATATGCATGCACACCGATGCCAATTCCTTGATGTTGGCACCGTCCGCTATATTATAATAGGTCATCTTGTCCTCGCTCCCCTCAAAGCAGAACACTCCCTGGTCGGGCAGCAGCACCCACATGTTGCCATTGTTGTCCGGGCTGATTGTTTGCACCCAGTTGTAAGCCTCGACACCCTCGGCGCTTACCGTATCTATATATCGGAATGTCTGCTTGCGCTGGTCGTAGATGTATATTCCTCGGTCGGTGCCTACCCACAGGCGCTGTTGCTGATCTTCGCCGATGGCTCCGATATTGTCGTTGCCGCGATTGCGCTCCTCGTCCCATACGCGCAGATGGGTCACATTGCGGCCGTCAAAGCGGTCGAGGCCGCCCTTGGTGCCGAGCCAGATGAATCCATAGGAATCTTGGGATATGGCTTTGACATTGTTTGACGACAGTCCGCCGTCGGTGTTGACGGTTTTGAATGTGTGCCGATTGGCTTGGGCACCGAGGCAGAGCAGGGTGCACAACGAGAGCAGGGTTATTCTGATGAGGGTCATGGTTGGGGGAGTTGAAATGTGGGAATTATTGTCTATGCAAAGTTACGAAATAAGAAATTCATTCGCGAAATCTGGATAAATCTATTTTTATAACATTTACGTCAATCTTTGACACAAATGTGTCAGTTGGTGGATTTTTGTCATTTATAGGCTATTATGTCCTTTATTTTCGATTTTTAGCAACGTAATTTTGCAATGTCAAAACCGCAAGGCCGATATGATCCTCGGCAGGGCCGAGCGTAGACCATAAAACCGTAAGGACATAAAACCATAAGGACATAAAAACCATAAGGACATATATAAAATCCCCAGGGCAGTCGAGTGCCACGCGGTTCTACCGCGGCGGTCTCCAATTTCCAAAAACCAATTTCCAAAAACTAAATACCAAAAACTAAAAACTAAATACCAAAAACTATATGAGACTTTATCCCTTATTAGTAATCGCCGCCGTGGCCTGCTCATGCTCGTCGCATCAGCCCCAAGAGCAAGAGCCCGTGCTCTGGTACTCCGCTCCGGCCTCTTGCTGGATGGAGACTCTGCCCATCGGCAATGGGCGCCTCGCCGCTAATGTCTATTCCGGCACCGACCAAGAGCGGCTCGCCATCAACGAATCCACAATGTGGTCGGGACAGTATAACCCCGACATGCAACGCCCCTTTGGCGCCAAGAAGCTCGCGCATGTGCGTAATCTCTATTTCACCGGCAAGGTGGCCGAGGCCAACGACTATGCCTGGAACAATATGGCTGGTCAGCAGACCACATTTGGCAGCCACGTGCCCGTTGGCGATGTGGTGATCGATATGACATCGCCCGCTGGCGAGGCCCAAGATTACTGCCGCTCGCTGAATATGAGCACTGGTATAGTCGAGACCAATTATACTAAAGGCGGCTCGGAAATCACCCAGATGGCTTATTGCAGCAACCCGGCTCAGACTATAGTATGGACTATAAAATCCACCAATGACGATATTGACCTGCGCGTAGGGCTTGACCTGCTGCGCGATGCCCAGATCTCGACCACTGGCGTGGATATGCTTGTGGCTCAGGGCAAGGTGGATTTTCCCAAGCAGGGTCCTGGCGGTGTGAATTTCGCCCAAGTGATCAAGGTGCAGCCCACTGGTGGCGAGCTGATTGCAGAGCCCGAGGCTATTACAGTCAAAGGCGCAAGCCAAGTTGACCTATATATAGATGTGCGCACCGATTTCCAATCGACCACATTCCCCGGCTGGGGCGACTATCTCGTTGCCGCTGAGCAGTCGGTGGAGAAAGCTGCCGCCAATCCTCAGCTCTTGGCCGAGCACAAGGCTGACCATCAGAGCCTGTTTGACCGCGTATCAATCTCCCTCGGCGAGGATTCGCTGCGCGATGTGCCCACCGATGAGCGTTGGCGCCGCGTCAAGGCCGGTGGCACCGACCCTGCCCTGATGGCCCGATTCTTCGACCTCAGCCGCTATCTGCTGATGGTATGCTCGCGCGAGAACTCGCCTCTGCCAGCAGCGCTGCAGGGACAGCTCAACGACAATCTGGCTTGCAATATGCCTTGGACCAACGATTACCACCTCGATATCAACACCGAGCAGAACTATTGGATATCCAATGTCGGCAACCTGGATGAGTGCAACGCTCCGCTGTTCAGCTACATAGCCGACCTCGCCCACCACGGTCAGGGCATCGCCCGCGACCTGTATGGTTGCCGAGGCTGGACTGCCCACACCACTGCCAATCCTTGGGGCTATGCCGCAGTGAGCGGTTGCATCGCTTGGGGCCTCTTCCCCACCGCATCCTCATGGATAGCCACCCACCTCTGGAGCCAATACGATTACACTCGCGACACCGACTTCCTGGCCAACACCGCTTATCCTCTGCTCAAGGGCAACGCCGAGTTCCTGCTCGACTTCCTCGTAGAAGAACCTGGCACCGGCTACCTGCTCACTGGTCCTTCGATCTCTCCTGAAAATGCCTTTGCTCTGCCCGACGGCAAACACATTTCTGCCTCGATGATGCCCACTGTTGACAATGTATTGGTGCGCGAGATATTTGACGAATGCATCCAGGCCAGCCAAATCCTCGGCATCGACCAGGAATTTGCCGATTCGCTGCAGTACGCCATCGCAAAGCTGCCCCCTTATCAGATTGGCCAAGACGGCGGTCTGCAGGAGTGGCTCCACGATTACGACCAGCCAAATCCCAACCATCGCCATACTTCGCATCTGCTCGCAGCATTCCCATTCTCACAGATTACAATCGACAAGACTCCCGACTTGGCTCTCGCTTGCAAGCGCACCATCGACCTACGCCTCGCTTGTCCCGACTGGGAAGACACTGAGTGGAGCCGCAGCAACATGGCAGCATTCTATGCTCGCCTGGGCATGGGCGAAGAGGCTGAGGCTTCGATGCACGACCTGCTCTCCAAACTCACCCGCGAGAATCTGCTCACCGTATCGCCCGCTGGCATAGCCGGAGCCGAGGAGGACATATTCTGCCTCGACGGCAACACCGCTGGGGGAGCCGCCATCGCAGAGATGCTGCTGCAGAGCCACGACGGAGTGGTGCGCCTGTTGCCCGCGCTGCCCTCGCATTGGGCCGACGGCAAGGTATCCGGGTTGCGCGCTCGCGGCGCAGTGACCGTGGATATGGAGTGGGCCGACAGCAATCTCAAGAGCGCTCGCCTCAAGGCTGACAAGGATGCAACATTCTCACTGTCGCTCCCCTCAGATGGCTACAAAGTGATGATCGATGGCCAAGCCGCCGATCCCGAAAAGATAAATTTACAGTCAGGCCAAGAATTGATTGTACAGCCCGTATGAAACAAATACACCAACCATTGACGAAAATATAACATTTTAATCACCCAACCCCCAAATTGACGTAAATTTTCTAAAATTTGATTTAAATCCACAGAAATTAGCAATTAAACGGCATTAATTTTGCAATGTGATTCAGCTCCAACCCGGGGCGCTCCTTAACATTATTGCCATGAACAACTAACAATCATAATCACCCAAAACAATCCTTAAACATCATGAAAGGAAAATCCCTTACATTGAGTTTGCTGCTTTTCATTCTGGCATGCTGCTCCCCATCTCTTTGGGCACAGACCATCACGGTCACGGGCACAGTGCTGGACGAAGCCGACGAGCCTATGATCGGAGCTTCGGTAAAAGCCAAGAACGCCGCCACTGGCGTCAGCACCAACATCGATGGCGAATTCCGCCTCAAGGCCGACGAAGGCGTAACCATTGTAGTTTCTTACATAGGTTACAATTCTAAGGAATTCAAGGCCACATCACAGCCTGTCACCATCAAGATGGAGCCCACCTCTACAGCCCTCGACGAGGTAGTCGTAGTCGGTGTCTCCATGAAGAAGAGCGACCTCACCGGTTCGGTGGCTCAGATCGACGGCGATGCTCTCCGCGAGCGCCCCGTCACCACTGTTAATGAGGCTCTGCAAGGCCGCGTGGCTGGTGTGTCAATCAGCGCAGCCCAGAAGCCCTCAGACGACGGCTCGATTAAGATCCGCGGTACGAACACCTACAACTCAGGATCTGATCCTATCTATGTAGTCGACGGTATGGTAATGAGCAACGACTATTCGTTCTTCAACTCAATCAACGTCAACGACATCGAATCAATCCAAGTGCTCAAGGATGCCAGCGCTACCGCTCTCTACGGTAGCCGCGGTGCCAACGGCGTTGTGCTTATCACCACTAAGAAAGGTACATCGCCCGAAGGCCAGATCACATTTGACGGCTGGATCGGCATCCAGACCCGCGCCAGCACTCCCAAGCGCATGACCGCCCAGCAGCTCTATGAGCTCCGTCTCGATGCTTACTCAGCAGGTTACGCCTGGGGCGACCCCAGCCTGACTGCTGCCGATGTGGCTGCTTATCGCGAGAGCGTCACCACTATGGGCAACACCACAGTATTCTCTGACGACGAGAAAGCCGGTTTCCTGAGCGGCAATAGCTATGACTGGACCGACTATGTAGTGCAAAACGGCTTGAGCGAGAACTACAACGTATCGTTCCAGAAAGCCGCTGGTGGCACAAACATCTTCATCTCGGGCGACTACAGCCATGTAAAAGGTATGATCGTTGGCACCAAGCAGAACAAATACGGCGGCCGCGTCAACATCAGCAGCGACATCAAGCCTTGGCTCAAAGTCGGTACCAACACCTCCTACACTCGCCAAATCGACAACATGCCCAGTGACGACGTGTACAACAAGGCTCTCCAGGCCAACCCGCTCCTCGATCCGACTCCCTATTTTACTGAGGAAACCCGCTACACCTGGGACTACATGACCACCTACTGGCGCAACCACTCAGAGGAGAACAACAACGACTACAATCCCTTCAACTCGCAGCAGGTAATCCAAGACCGCACCCGCAGCTACCTGACCTCAGCCAACTACATCAACATCAACCCCATCAAGGGCTTGAATATCCGCTCGACCTTCGCTTATGAGTTTATCGCTCAAGCATGGTATGACTACACCCCCACTCAGATCCAAGAGGCCAAGCGCGGCAACTCGGGCAACAACAAGGCCAAGAACGAGCGCTGGGAATACCAAAACTGGCAATGGGATAATACCATCAGCTATGATAATACCTTTGGCGTGCACCGCATCAACGCTCTCGTCGGTACCTCCGCATCGAAGAACATGAGCAACTACACCATGGCTCAGGGTTCAGGCTTCCCCAGCGATGACCTCACCTACCATAACCTCGGCGCTTCGGCTCTCAACGAGACCATCCACAAATACATCGGATCAAGCTTCGCCAACAATTCTCTTCTCTCCTACGTAGCTCGCGCCAACTACACCTACGACAACCGCTACCACTTCACCGCTACCGGTCGTTATGACGGCAGCTCCAAATTCGGTCCTGGCCACAAGTGGGGCTTCTTCCCCTCATTCGCTCTCGGTTGGGATATCGCCAACGAGGCATTCATGGAGCAATATCGCACTTGGCTCTACAAACTGAAACTCCGCGCCGGTTACGGTATCGTTGGTAACCAAGACATCCGCTCTTACGCTTACGACACCATCTACTATCCTCAGGTATCTAACGAAGAGTCAAACTATGCTGCCGACGGCTATCGCGGCAATCCCGAGGTGACCTGGGAGAAGCAGAAGCAAACCAACATCGGCCTTGACCTCGGTCTCTTCAACAACCGCTTGCGCCTCTCGATCGACGGATTCTTTATCAAGAACACCGACCTGCTTATGCAGCACAACCTGGCCAACTCAACCGGCTATACCTACACCGTAGAGAACATCGGCGACATGAGCAACAACGGTTTTGAGGTAACTATCGAGGCTACCCCGGTTGCCACTAAGGACTTCACCTGGACCATCGGCGCCAACATCAGCCACGACCACAACAAGATCACCAAGCTCTACAGCGGCAAGACTGAGATCAGCAACGGCACCAGCCGTGACGGTTGGGTATTCCTCAACAAGTCGATCCATGGCTACTATGTATATCGCTGCGGCGGCATCGCCAACACCTGGAACGAAGACGAATGGAGCGGAGTTGACTACTCTGGCATCGGCAAGAGCAATCCCGAATACGGCGACCTCTTCATCAAGGACCTCAACGGCGATGGCAAGATTGACCCCGACAACGACCGCGAATTCGTATCAACTGACCCCTTCATCTACGGCGGCTTCAACACCTACCTCAACTGGAAGGGCCTCAGCCTCAACGCAATCTTCACCTACTCGCTCGGTGGCAAGGATTTCTCGGGCTACTATGAGAGCCTCATCAACTCAGTGGGCTTGGGGCACGCATCGACCGACCTGCTCGACCGCTGGACCGAGGACAATGTCAATGCCAAGTATCCTCGCGTGATCACCAACGCCGGCACCCGCACCGACGGTACCACCTACAACCGCATCTATCCCTCTGACACCGACTTCACCCTCGACAAAACCGACTTCCTGCGCCTGAGCACCCTGTCGCTCTCCTACCAGTTCGGTCCCAAGGTGACCAAGGCCCTCGGCCTGAGCCAGCTCCGCGTCTACACCACTATGACCAACGTATTCTGCCTCACCAACTACCGCGGCGTCGACCCCGAATACTACGACTGGAACTATCCTCCCACTCGCCAGTACACCTTCGGTCTCAGTGTTAGCTTCTAATTTCCACCCTTAAATCAGTCTACAACAATGAAACTCAAAAATATCCTCATACTCACAGGTGCAGCCCTTACTCTGGGCGCTTGCAGCGACTTCCTCGTGGAGGATTGCCAGACTGGTCTGCCCGAAAGCGCTGTGTTCCAAGACATCGACCTCATCGAGCAAAACTTGGTGACCATCTACAACAACGTGCGCGGCAACTATGTGACCCAGAATGGCTGGCTCCCCCTCTCGGTCGGCACCGACGAAACCCAATCTGGCGCTTACCAGGCCCTCAAGGAGGGCGCAGAGCGTCGCTCGCTCGACTACGGTGGCTCATCGATGAACTCGACCAACACCTATATCACCCAGGTTTGGAATGGCCACATCACTCAGATCGCCCAGCTCTCAAAGATTATTCGCTATATGCTGCCTCAGAGCGAGAGCGATTCAATCGAATCCGGCTCACAGCGCGAGCAGCTCCTTGGCGAGTGCTGCTTCCTTCGCGGCTCGCTTGCAATGGAGCTTGTGATGCTCTACGGTCGCATCCCCGTGCATGACTATGTGCTCAACCCCGATCAGAAGATGGATCGCAAGGACCTCGACCTCTGCTGGGAGTATGTATTCACCGACCTGCAGAATGCTGCCAACTACTGCCCCAAAAAGAACGATCCTCAGCGCGCTACCCGCTATGCCGCTATGATGATGCTTGCTCGCGCTTACATGTCGGCTCCCGAGGATCTTGGCCTCCGCGATTGGGAAAAAGCTACTGAATATCTCAAGGAAGTCTGCGAAAACGGCCCATACGACCTGGTTGAAGATTACGCTGACCTCTACGACTACACTACTCCCAACACCATGGAGTCGATCTTTGAATGGCAATTCTCGCCCACAAGCTCGGCCAACTGTCTGCAATGGCTCACCGGCTCACGCGCCGCTCAGGGTACAATTCCTGACGAAGGTGAAGGCTGTCTCTTCGCCGGTTACGACCACTGCCTCCCCACCGAGTTTGCTCGCACCTATGAATCAGAGGGCGGCCTCTGGGAAGTAGGGGACCAGCGCTACGATGTGGCTATCCGCACCGACTTTACCCACAATGGCTACACTGCCGACTACTCATCAGTGCAATGGGAAGGCCTCGGCGACGACTATGACGAGCTCGAGCCCCACATCAAGAAATATGAGGATCCCCGCAACGATGTCCACGCTGCCGATATGGGTGCTGAATCATCAGGCAAGAACTCGATGTACTACTCTGGCAAGAATATCTGCTGGCTCCGCTTTGGCGACGCTTGCCTCCTCTACGCTGAGTGCCTCAATGAGACTGGCAACCAAGACTATGCTTTGGAATGGGTCAACTACGTGCGTGAACGCGGCTTCGGCTGGGTCTACAAGAAAGCTCAACAATGGACCTCGATGAGTAAGGACGAATTCCGCCAGAAGATTCTTGACGAGCGTATCCGCGAGCTCATCTGCGAGCGCTGGCGCCGCTTCGACCTCCTCCGCACAGGCAACTATCCATCTCTCGTGACCGAGCGCAACAAGTGGGCCAACCGCTTCCAGTCGCTTCAGGACTATAACAAGCTCTTCCCCATCCCCTACGATGAGCTATCGCAAAACGAAGACATGGACTCCAGCGACCAAAACCCCGGCTATTAATTAAGTCAAAAGGCAAAAGTCAAAAGGCAAGAGTAGAAATTACATAAATTTGGATGTAACCATTGATAAAGATAGGTGGGCCATGTGGGTCTAACCGGATTGGCCCACCTTACTTATTACTCATTACTTATTACTCATTACTCATTACTCATTACTTCTTACTTAAACACATTTCCCCCTAAATAATTACCAATATGAAAACTACTTTACTTTCACTCGGCGCAATGGCAGTGGCTATGGCTGCCAGCGCTGCTCAGCCCAACTTCGTTGAGGTCAGCGCCAGCGAGATCCCCTCGGGCCTCGCAAGTTCAAACTTCCGCGGCAACATGGTGTTTGTCGACTTCAACCAAAGCGGTCGTCAGGAGCTCTTGTTCCGTTCGCGAGACATCGGCATGGGCTGGGCTGCCAACATGGGCATCTGCTTCACCTCTGCTGAAGACGGCATCGGCGCCTCCAACAAAGACATCCTCAAGGACGTCTCCAACCTCGGCTCAAACGACTGGCACATGACAGTCGCTCCCATCGACTTCGACGGTGACGGCCTGGTTGACATTCTCCTCTACGGCGAGGGCAGCTACCGCTCAGCTATGGTGCTCCGCAACACTGGTTCGGTCGATGGTATTCCTGTATTCGAAGAAGTACAGAGCCCCTTCGTGAAATGCGAGACTTGGACCGACGACAATGGCAATCTCACCAGCGACTACAACCCCTTCTGCGATGCTAACGGCAATCCTATCAAGGATCACAATACATCTGACAACTATGCTGAAACTCACAACGGCAACAACATGTTTGCAGTTGGCGACTTCAACCGCGACGGCATCCAGGATATCGTGACTATCTACGCTACTATGGACAGCGACAGCGACGACGCTCGCTATGGCAACTTCGGCCTCTTCCTCGGCGACGGCAAGGGCGCTTTCATCCTCAAGGAAGACGCTGGCATCACTGAGGCTCGCAACGGCGGCGTGGCTTGCGGCGACTTCAACAACGACGGCATCCTCGACCTCGTGGTCAATGGTTGGAGCGACAGCAAGGGCAAAGACCTCACCGCTGTGCTGCTTGGCAATGGCGACGGCACATTCCGTGAGGCTACCCTCGACGTAGCTGGCGCAGAGAATGGCTCAGTGCATGCATTTGACTATGACGGCGACGGCAATCTTGATATCTTCGTAACCGGCGAAGACAGCGGCAATAGCTGGAACAAGCGTGCTGACCTCTTCTTCGGCGACGGCACTGGCCAATTCACCGCTGCTAACCTCGGCCTCAATGGCACAAGGGTTGGTTCAGCCGACTGGTGCGATCTCAACAACGACGGTCTGATCGACATCATCTACAATGGCGAGGTTGACGGCGATGGCGACGGCGCAGCTCTCGTGGTCAACGGTGGCAGCCGCACAGCTGATGCTGACTACAGCGCTCTCTCAGGCGTTCGCTCAGGCGCTTGCGTAGCAATTGCTGACTTCTATGGCGACGACGAAATGAGCATCGCCGACGTGATCATGATGGGTTATCCCCGTGGCAGCGGTTCGACCGTTGTAATCGCTCACAACATGGCCCGCACCACTGGCCCGACCGGCATCAAGAAGAGCTACAAGAACGCTGTTGCTCCCACTGGCCTCGAAATGACTGACAATGGCTCAAGCGTGACCTTCAGCTGGGCAGCTGGCGAAGACGAAATCACCGAGGAGCAAGCTCTCCGCTACAACGTGTTCGTTAAGTTCACCGACGGTACCATCGCTTGCAACACTCCCGCCAACATCGAGACTGGCTTCGTGCTCACCAACCGCATTGACGCCGCCCTCACCACTCGCAGCTACACCATCAACCGCAAGGCCAGCGAAATCGCTCAATGGGGCGTACAGACCATCAACCAGGGCCGTCTTGGTTCAGCTTTCGCAACTGAGACTCTGGGCGTAACCAGCATTGCTGCTGATGCAGACGCTGTAGCAGTTGAGTACTACAACATCATGGGTCAGCGCCTCAACGCAGCTCCTCAGAATGGTGTCTACATCAAGAAATCGATCCTCAGCAACGGCACTACCAAGGCTGAAAAGGTAGTCCGCTAATCCCCTCTTAGAGTTAAGATTATGTCTTAACTTAAAACCACGGATTTACACAGATTCACACAGATTTTTATGTGGAATCTATTATCCAGACACTTAGGTGTTTTTCATATCAGAATCAGTGAAAATCTGTGTGAATCTGTGGTTCCTTCCCCTCTTAACTCTTTGCTCTTAACTCTAATCTTCCACCCCCACCACCCAAAAATATGAAAAAGTTTAACCTCAAACTGCAAGCAATAGCCGCTCTGAGCCTGATGACCCAAGCCGCAGTTGCAGCCGACCTCGATATCAACGAGGGCAATTGGCAGATTCGCTACGATGCCAATACCAATACCGTGGAATACGTCTACGCTGGCACATCAGTGCTCAAAGGCGTGACCGTGCGCGCCACCAATCCCGATGGACAGATGCTCACCGCAAGTGAGTATGCTGAGCCAACCCTTACATCAGAAAATATCTCCAATGTCTTTGGATCAGGCATTCGGTACACATACACCTACACCAAGGCTGGCTCTCTCGCCTTGGAGCAGACGTTTCAATTTTTCCCTGAGAGAGATTATTTCTTCACCGAGGCTGCTTTGATAGCCGATTCTGGCACCACCGAGAGCAACCATGTGGCTGCTGTCTATACAACTGCTGCAAGCACATTCCTCCCAGCCGGTGGCGACAACCGAGTATACACAATGCCGTTTGACAACGATGCTTGGCGCACCTACGATGCTCTGCATTGGGAGAGTGCTGGTCAGGCTACCAGCTACGAAGTGGGTGCATTCTACGATGTCACCTCTCGCATGGGGCTGATTGTAGGTTCGGTCGAGCACTTCCTCTGGAAGACCGGCGTGGTCAGTACTGTTAGCGGCCAGAACACCCTGGATCAACTTGAGGTGTACGGCGGCATAGCCGATGAGGGCACCAACGACAGCATTGAGCCGGCTCTGACAGTTCATGGCAAGGTCAAGGGTGCTCGTGTTGAGTCGCCTCTGGTGATGGTAGGCTATTTCTCCGATTGGCGCACTGGCCTTGAAACCATTGGCGAGGCTACTGCTGAGATTTCGCCCAAGCGCCCGATGCCCGAGGATATGCCCGAGAGCGTATGGGGCTGGCAGTCGTGGGGCGAACAAGCCCAATATGTCAACTATTCGAGCATCAAGGAAGTGGCCAAATTCTATGCCGATGAGTTGGTGCCTGCCAATTTCTGCTCTGAGGATGGCGTATGCTACATGTGCCTCGATTCATTCTGGAGCGACAATATGACCGATGCTCAGGTGCGCTCATTCGCTGCATATTGCGACGCCTACGGGCTTGTGCCGGGCCTCTATGCTGGTTTCTTCTCGCTATGGTGGGATGCTCATGATTATGACATGACCGACACCAATGGCCAATACAAATGGGGCGAAGCCATGCTTACCGCCAATGGCGAATACCGCAAGTGCGGCGGTGGCAGCTATTGCATCGACCCGACTCACCCGGGTACCGAGATGCTGATTCGCACCTGTTTTGACCGCTGGCGCAATTGGGGCTACCGCTTCGTCAAAATCGACTTTATGAGCAATGGCGCTGTCGAGGCCGACAAATGGTATTGCGACACTATCACCACTGGTATTGCCGCTTTCAACTATGGCATGGACATCATACTCGATGCCGCCGGCGATGACTTTGTGCTCGATTTCTCAATTGCTCCCGTATTCCCCAACAAGACCCATGCCCGCCGCAGCGGCTGCGACACCTGGAAATCTAAGTCAGATACTCAATATGTGCTCTCAAATCAGAGCCTCGGCTGGTGGCTGGATCGTGTGTACAATTACAATGATCCCGATGCTCTCTGCCTCAGAGGCGAACGCTATGGCATCAACCGCATGCGCTATATGACCGGCATCATGAATTGCTTCACCCTCTTTGGCGATGACTTCAGTTATTATGGCGATTGGGATGGCAAGACCACTGAGGCTGGCGTAACCGACCGTCGCAACCGCGCCATCAGCGTCGGCACCAACGAAGAAATCAATCGCATCGGCCGTCTTGGCGGTTCGTTCCGACCTCTCGAGGGCGATGTGGCAAATAAATACACCCAGTATGCAGTGCATTATTGCGATGCCGACTTTGTCAAAGAGAGCGATGATTGCGTATATCTGGTGCATTACAATTTCGATGATAATAATGCCGAAAATCGCACCATTAAATTTGACCGCGTCGGGATTGATCCCAATAATGTTGGCGCTATCACCGAGCTGTGGAATAGCACAGAGATTACCCCTAATGCTGATGGCTACACGGTCAATATCCCCTCAAACGATGTGGCTGTGATCAAGATAGAAAAGAAGAGCGCTGGCATCTCGAGCGCCGTTGCCGACAGTGGTCGCGCTTTCAGCGCCACTTGCTCGGGAGGCATACTCAAAGCCACCGCATCAAGCCCGATTAGGAACCTGGCAGTCTATTCGGTGAGCGGCCAGATGATGGCTCAGGCCGCATTCAGCGGTCGCAGCAGCTCAGAGAGCATGACTGTAGCCCTCGCCCCCGGCCTCTACGTGGTATCAGCTGCCACCGACTGCGGCCCCCAAACAATGAAGTTAGTAGTAAAATGATGGTTTAAAAGAAGACAGGTTAGGTAATTAAGAAATTATTTTGGGTGGAAAGGGCGGTTGTCTTGGGAAATCCAGCAACCGCCCTTATCCTTACTCGGCGTAGCCGAGCGTAGACCATAAAACCGTAAGGACATAAGAGCCATAAGGACATAAGAGCCATCAGGGCATAAGGCAGATGGCATCAAAATCCCCAGGGCAGTCGAGTGCCCCTCGGCTTCGTCGAGGGGTCGCCAATTTCCAAAGCCAAAAACTAAAAACTAAAAACTAAACACCAGTAGATACAGCTATGAAAAATATTATTGCAATGATTGCTTGCGCTGGGCTTGTGGTTACGGCCAGCGCAGCCGATTGGGGGGTCACTCTCAATCCCGACCGCACAGTTACCCTCGGGCGAGAGGGTGGGGTGGCTATTCCAAATACTTATCCTACCGCCCACAGCCTCGCTTTGGGCGACCTGGAGGGGCGCTATTATGCCGATGCGCAGCTCACTCGTAATGGCGATGTGGCCACTGTTGTTTACACCGACCCCAAATTGCCGACCCTCACCATCGAGTATCGCATCGATGGCGACAAGGTGATGGCTCAGGCTTGGGTTGAAGATCCTTCGGGCCTTGGTGTCGACCGATTTGCGGTGATTAACAGCAAAGGAGCCTCGGTGCTGCCCGCTGATGGCGACAATCGCAACATGACGATGCCATTCGACAACGACAAGTTTCGCGGCTATTGCGCCAATCCTTGGCAGCAGGGCTTGGACTGCACCAGCTATGAGTGCGCTACATTCTATGATGCCGCTTCGCGGCAGGGCGTGGTTGTCGGCTCGGTCGAGCACGACACCTGGAAAACTGGCATCCTCAGCCAATGCGGCGACAATGGCCAATTGGCCTCGCTTGAGATATTTGGCGGCATTGTCGACTATGAGACCAACGATGTGATTCCTGACGAGGGACCGATTCTCACTCGCCATGGGGCTGTCAAGGGCGCAAAGGTGAAATCTCCGCTGGTGATGATTGGCGCTTATGCTGACTGGCGCGATGCTCTTGAGGCTTATGGCGCAGCCAATGCAGAGAGGGCTCCCAAGCGTCCGTGGTCTGGCGGCACAATCTTTGCTTGGCAGAGTTGGGGCGGCATGGCCGATCACCTCAATTATGAGGGGGCCATCGATGTGTCTAATTTCTTCAGGAGCGAACTACCAGCCTTCAAGAGCGAGCAAGGCAAGACTTATATGGTGCTCGATGCTTTTTGGGATAATATGACCGAGGAGCAGCTCAAGGACTTTGCCGACACGGCTCGTGCCAATGGCCAGATTCCGGGTATATATTGGACACCCTTCTCGTTCTGGGGCGGTTATGACGGCTTGGGATGGAAATTGCCGAGCGATTCCTCGCTCTGCTATCGCGATGTGGTGATTACTGCCCATGGTGTGCCGCGCAAGATTGGCGGTGCCATCTCGCTTGACCCTACCCATCCCGCCACTGAGCAGTTGATCAAGTGGCAGTTTGCCAAGTTCCGCCAGTGGGGATATGAGTATGTCAAGCTCGACTTCCTCAATTCTGGTTCGCTTGAGGCCGACCGCTTCTATCGTCCCGAGATTACCACAGGCATGCAAGCCTACAATTATGGCATGGGGATTGTTGACCGCGTGGCTGGTAGCGACTTCTTTGTCGACTTGTCGATTGCGCCGGTGTTTCCCTCGCAGTATGGCAATGCTCGCCGCATCGCTTGTGATGCATGGAATGCCATCGACCATACTCAGTATATGCTCAACAGCCTCAGCGGCAGTTGGTGGCTGGATCAGGTGTATGCCTACAATGACCCCGACCATCTGGTGCTGCGCGAGGTGTCAGAGGGTGAGAATCGCATGCGATTCACCACTGGAGCCATGACTGGCACGGTACTGCTTGGCGACAATTTCTCGCTCAAGGGGAGCTATCTTGGCAATCAGGATGTGCGCGACCGCGCGCTGTCGATAGCCACTAATCAAGCTGTGCTTGATGTGGCTCGTCTTGGCCGCTCGTTCCGTCCCCTCTATGGCGGCATGAATACTGCCTTCAAGCACTATGATCAGCCTTATTCGGTCGACGACGCTTACTATCTGGTTGATGGCGACAATGCCTATCTGGCAGTCTATAATTTCACTGACCGCCCGACCACTCGCACCATCCCTCTTGCCGACCTTGGCCTCAGCCGCTGCTCCTCAGCCACCGAGCTCTGGTCCGGCTCCACCCTCACCCCCGGCTCCACCCTCACCCTCACCATTCCCCCCACCGACGTGGCCCTCATACGCCTCAAACAGTAAAGAAGTGTAGTACATGGCTCTTAAAGAAGATGTAATTTTTTAAGAGCCATGTACTACTCAACTAATTTATTAACCTATCACATTGCTTACAATGAAACTAAAGTTATATCTAATCTCAGGGAAATCAGGTCCCCTTTATTTCTGTGGAGTAGCTCTTCCAAGCCTGGTAAGTGCTGGATTAAGCAAACCATTCAACTTTGACCATAAGAAAAGTTGGATAGAGAAAGATGCTAGTCGTAGAGGTGCTGCCCATTTTGATAAAAAATATGGAACAGGTGCCGCAGGATATGTGAAAGATGACCCCAATTACTTTGACAAATATTTCTTCGAACATGGAGGACGCGCTCCATATATAAATCCTCATACTGGTAGCTATCGTCAAAATGGTTTCCCTTTATAATAAATAAACATTATGAATCGAATATGCCTAATCTTTAGTTTTCTCGGATTGCTATTCCGATTTTGTGCGGAGGATTTTGGAGAACCAGAATATGAAATTTGTGTTATCCAGAACCGATCGGAAGAAGCAATTTGGGTATTTGATTATATGTGGATGGAAGACTATAATGAAGATTCTATGATTCTTACTCCTTATGAAGTATTCAATTATTTTGATCCAAGTTGGATGAGAAAAATTGAAAACGGGAAGAGTTTCGATGAGTGGATTCCTACGATGGAAGAAATGGAAACAGGGTTCAACTTACAACTTCTCATCTTCAAGGAAAGTACAAGAAATAGATATACTGACGATGAACTGGTAGAAAATGACATCTATGACTATCGCTATATATTGAGTCTTGAAGATCTGAAAGCCTGTGACTTCACAGTCACCTACACAGGGCAATCGGTAAGGGATACTGACTGATGGCCACACCCTCTGAAAAAATCGAAATCGCGATTCTCGACCCAAAAATTTCCGAGAATCGCGATTTCACCCTTAAAATGAGGGTCGAAAACCGTTTTCTAGACCCAAAAATTTCCGAGAATCAAAAAATGGAAATTTCATCACACGTCTAATTGACGTTGGTAAGCTTTTCCACTTCAGTGATAAAAGCCGAAGCTTTGACATACAGTATCTCCACATCCTCCATTGTGAATTCTGGGAAAATGTCATAGTCACCAGTAATTCGGGTATTAAATAATTTGCCATAAGTAGAAGCAAACTCCCTTGATAGAATCCCTGTATTCACAAAATGTAATGACAGCATTGTCTTAGCTCCATCGTGGCTTTTGGTATGAAGTCCCTTGGTGCTTAAAAGAGCTAAATTGGAATAAAAGCAAGCATAGTACAACCTATTCACCGCCATATTAAGGCGATTACCATCCATTGCATATTTCGCATCGTCTAAGGTCTCTTTTGCTCTTAACAATCTGTACTTTATAAGAGCTGCGAGGTCTTCAGGTGCCATTTTCTTCATAGGCGTATTCCTTCGTTCATGACATTGCAGTAGAATGGAGTGAGGAACGGACGATTTTCCCACTGAGTACGAGTATAGATAAGAGGGCTAACATCAATCCCTTGGTCTATCCATAAGTCATAGAGTGGATTCTCAATCTGCTCGCGCATCTCGGGAGTTACCTTTTCAGCATCCACCAAAATAAGCAAGTCAAAGTCAGAGTCAGACCGTGCATCGCCACGCGCCTCTGACCCATAGAGTATCGCCTCAATCTTTGGCCCTATTCCATGGACTACTTGCTGTATCTTTTTCACTGACTCTGGTCTTTTCATATCCTTCAGTTTACCGCAAAGTTAACGACTTTTATTTAAATAACAAAATCACAGATAGAAAAGATATGGAGGTGAATTCCCATTTGTTGATTCTCGGAAATTTTGGGTCGAGAATCGCGATTTCGATTTTTTCAGGGTAGGGAGAAGGTGAAGGTATAGCAATATAGGTCCTGGATGTCAGGGTCCACATTCAATAAGACGTTATGGTCGAGTTTTAGAACAAAATCATACTCTTATGGTCGGTTTTTAGAACAAATTTAGCATATTTTTGGTGAGGTTTTGAAACAAATTCATTATCTTTGTGGCCATAAAAGTGAATGGCCATGATACATCGTGATTTACTGCAGCATCTGCAAAACTGGAAAGACAAAGAGGATCGTAAGCCCTTAGTGCTAAGAGGAGCACGGCAAGTAGGAAAATCCACTGCCGTGGATATCTTCGGCCAATCCTATTCTAATTACCTCAAATATAATCTTGATGAAGACGAAGACCGAGCCATCTTGGAGCGAGATCTCTCACTGGATGACCGCATCAATATTATGTTTGCCAACAGACTGATTAGGAAAAAGGAGGGAGAGGCCCTAATCTTTTTGGACGAAATACAAAACTCACCCAAAACCATAAACCTACTGCGGTATTTTAAGGAAAAAAGACCCGATATACATGTCATAGCCGCTGGCTCCCTATTGGAGAATACAGTTGACATAAAAGCTTCATTTCCCGTTGGAAGAGTGGAGTATATGGCAATGCATCCTTGCAGCTTTCATGAATTTATGGGTGCTTTAGGCTATGATGAGTGGGAGTATTTCATAGACAATCCCCAGCTTAGCGGAGCTAATCACCTGCCATTGATGTCGTTATTTAATCAGTACACAGTGGTGGGTGGCATGCCTGAGGTGGTAGCCAAGTATGCCAAGACAAAAGACATCCTGACATTAGACGACTTATACATCTCTTTGCTCCAAGGTTATCTTGACGATGTGGAGAAATACGCACGCAGAGGCAAGCTGACTGAAGTGATTAAATTCATTATCAAAAACTCATGGTATAAAGCTGGAGAGAAAGTAACGTTGACAAGATTCGCGGGGTCTGAATACAAAAGCCGAGAGGTCTCTGAGGCATTTCAAATGCTGCAAAAAGCATTTTTATTGGAACTCGTTTATCCCACAACTGCTACAATAGTGCCCGCATTGCCCGAGATGGGACGCAAGCCGAAATTGATCATGCTTGACACTGGCATGGCCAATTTCCAAGCTGGAGTTCGCAAGGACATAATAGGAGCAAAAGATATTCTGGACCTTTGGCGAGGAAGAATAGCCGAACAAGTTGTGGGCCAAGAATTGCTCACACTCACCTCAAAGGTGGGGCAGAATCGAATATTCTGGACAAAAGGGAAAGATGTTGCTGAGCTCGACTTCATATATCCCTATGAGAGCAAGATTATCCCCATAGAGGTGAAGAATGGTCATAATTCAAAATTAGGTTCATTGCACACTTTCATGGATGCCACAAACCATGATTTTGCCATTCGCGTATGGTCGCAGCCTTTTTCCATCGACGATGTAGTCACCACTATTGGCCGCAAACCCTTCAGACTCGTCAATCTACCATTCTATCTTGTGCAAAAACTGCCCACAATAATTGATAAGTATATCTAAAAAATCGGAATCGCGATTCTTGGAAATTTTTGGGTGGAGAAAACGGTTTTCGACCCTTATTTTAAGGGTGAAATCGCGATTCTCGGAAATTTTTGGATCGAGAATCGCGATTTCGATTTTTTGAGGGGTGGGCAAAGGGTTACAAATTGGTTTGGTATTCGTAGGCAGAGATGTTACGGTCGACTGAAGAGAATACAATGCCAATTTTATAGAGTTGTCGATGGTCAGTTTGCCATGGCAGAAGATATCCCTTGTCATCTATTTGCTTGAGGGCTTCCTGCGTAGTACCATCGAGCTTGAATTCCATCACATATAGAAATCGGTGGGTGCCAACAACCATATCAATGCGTCCTCCCGCAACGGAAATCTCGCTACGAGCGTCAACTGACAACATCTGGAATATAACATGCACTAACAAATGATAAGTGCGTTCAAACCGAGCAATCGACTGCTCCTTGGCCTCAGTTCGTTTTTTCTCATCATCTACATGGCTCTGCCTTGGCCCAAACAATTGGTTAGGTATATTGGATAATAAGCTTTGGATCTCTTTAATCCACCCATCCACATCACCGCTTTTAAGCAATCTTTGGAGGCGTGAGAGCATCTCCGGAAATCGCTCCTCAGAAATGCCCATAAAGGTAGGCATAAGTTGGTTTACGAGGGCACTACGGACTTCTCCGTTGGGGATGCCCAATCTGAAGAGGTCGAAATTCTCGACCTCCTTGATGGTAAGGTAGCCAGTCTGGAATAACAGGGGTATGGTATCTGTCTTTGAGTATTTGCCCTCCATACGCTCACGTGTAACCTTTATCTTCTCTAATTCTAATAGGTCAAATTCAGAGCGAGTAAGATACTCTACAAACACCTTGCTGGTCCCAGACTTAATCCAATAGTTATCCAAGGCACCCTCTACAAACGCATTCAGCAAACTGTAAGGATTGTATACCTTTGCCTGTGATCGAGTGAATCGGTAACTGTCGTATTTCTGGCGCAGGTCGTCTATGGCATCTTCGCGGCTCTCACTGCGCTCTGTGGCAATCTTCTGTATCCCCTCCTCAAAATTGTCGAGCAATTCCTGCTGTGTGATGCCGCAGATAGCCGCAAGGTCAGGATTCATGGATACGTCAAGATAATTGTTTGGGCCTGAGAATAATGTATAGCTACCAAAGCGCGCCACGCCAGTTACCATGCAGAATCGCACATATCTGGTCATGGCTTTTGGTTGTTTGTAGAAGGCTCTGAGCACTGCGCTCATTGCATCTTGTTCCTTTTTGGGAGCATCCAATGTCTCTAAAATGCCGTTGTCGTACTCATCAATGAGAATGACTACTTTCTTGCCAGTCTTTTGGGCAATCCCCTTAATCAAAAAGCTGAATCGAGCTCCAACATCTTTCAAGCCACTATTATCTTCCAGTCCATACTCCTGCTCATAATCAGCCAGACATTTGTTAAGGAAGAGAGCCATGACCTCACTGTCCCTTCCGCTAGACTGGCTCATGTCGAAAGGAAGGATTGGAAATTCCTGCCACTGCAAATCCTGACGGCCAAGCCAAGTGTCAGCGAACAGCTCTTTCTCTCCGCTGAAATAACTCTCGATGGTGGACAAAAGCAAACTCTTACCGAAACGCCGAGGCCTCGATAAGAATATGAATTTACCCAGTTCAATCAATTCATACACCAATTGGGTCTTATCAACATACAAGAAGCCGCCTTCACGGAGATCCCTGAAGTTGTGTTCGCCCACCGGATATTTCACTTTTTTTCTTTCCATAAAATTCCTAACAAACCGAATGTGCCGATTTCGTTGCGAATATACGATTTTTCTCACAATTCTCCAAAAATTCAGTCCACCCAAAAATTTCCATTTTTTGATTCTCGGAAATTTTTGGGTGGAGAAAACGGTTTTCACCCCTCATTTTAAGGGTGAAATCGCGATTCTCGGAAATTTTTGGGTCGAGAATCGCGATTTCGATTTTTTGAGGGATGGGGGATGGTAACTAAAAATTTGCCATTTGGTAGGAGATTAATTTGCCATTTGGCAGGTGATTAGTTAACCATTAGGGGGATTATTTGATGAGGAGTTTGCGGGTAGAGCCATCTGAGTAGCGGACGATGTTGAGGCCTGAGCGAGGAGCGGAGAGCTGGATGCCATCAATGGTATAGTACGCTATTGGGGTGACTGCCTCCTGAGAGCGAATCTCGGTGATGCCGCTGATACCTCTGAAATCGCTGTACTTGAGCAGGTCGCTGTTGCATACCTCGCAATTGCTGACCGAGTTTTCGTCATAATCCCAAATGTAAGCGACGATGCTGAGCTGGTCGCGCACATAGGTCGCGCCTAAGGTAAATTGGCACTCATACGAATATTGGTCGCCATCCCATTCAATCTCTTCTCCCCAAGTGGAATTGTAGGCGCGATTGACATGCATGTGACGGTAGTCGCTTGTGCCACCGGCTTGGCTGTGGGCTGCAATGCTGTCCTCCACCAGGGCCACCACTATGCGGGCTGGATTGACGGTGAAGCTCTCGTTGACACGCTTTCCGCTGACTTTTACATTTACCCCTCCATCATCATCAGCTGGTTCGGCCTCTATGTTGACTGACACCAAGGCAATGTCCTCAATGCGGCGGTCGACCGCATTGGCAATTTCTTGAGCCGATGATGGGAAGAAGATTGGCGAACCCTCGGCTTGATTGCTGGTATAGTCGCTTGACAGACGATCGATCATCAGAGCGGGAGCAAATGTAGAGCCACCCATATTGAAGAGCCACAGATAGCTATTATCGGCGGTGATGGTGAGCCAATCGGTATAGTAAGCCGAGTGGTGGCAAAGCACAGTCACCTTGTCGGCGTATCCGTCCATCTCTAAGAATGAGTGGAGCTTGGTGGCCATAGCGAGGCAGTTGGGACATTTCTCAGTAGTGAACTCCTCAATCAGCACACGGCGAGTGAAATCCTCCTCGACCACTGCAAATGTCGCGCTCATCACATTGTCGGCTGGATTTTCATCCTCGCCCTCAACGAGATTAGCGATTGTGACAGTGACAGTGCGTTCGGCCGGATTGTCGGTGGTGATGCATGCTGGGTCAATCTCAAATGATATGACCTTTTCTTCACCGTAAGCAATAGGCTGCTCGATGCGAGCAGTGTAGACATCATCGCTGCCATCGATTTGGCACTGAGCGTCAAATGCCGAGATGGTGACAGTGGCTTGGTTGCGTACCGATGCGGTAAGTTTCAGCTTATGCTTCTTGATCACATAAGTTGGCTGGCTCGCGAGACTGGTAAGGGTTAGATTGTACTGTGGCAGAGATTCGCCATCAATCATAGCCTCGATGCAAGCGGTGCCATCCTCATGATGATCCTCCCACTCGGCATCGCTGCCCAGCTTTAAGAATAGGGCACCCTCTTGCGGCGCAACAACGTCAGGGCTCAGTATCGAGAGGCCCACAGATAGTTTAGTTTGGTGGAACGACAAGCCCACATACATTCCATCGACATCAGCTGGCACAAGATAAGGCTCGTCAAGGTCAACGAGATTCCATCCCTTGGCCATCTTATTAGCAGTGTTTTTAGAGATGACTCCTTGCGCCAAGTTCTCGCCGTCGAGGTCAGAGCGCAGCCATACCTGCAGACTATCGATATTGAGAGCCGAGCCCAGAGCCGCATGGATTTGAGTTATGGAATTGCCAGAATACAATCCCATAGTCTCAGCGGGCAAATAGATAGCCTGCGACACCCATGTGTCGGCCTCAGAGGTTGAGAAGGCCGAAGAGCCAGTGCTGTTGTACTCGCCTTGGCAATATCCGACATTGAGGGCTGAGGTTTGGGCAAAGGTCGCCCCACAGAGGGCGACCATTGCAATGAGTGATAGAAAGCGACGTTTCATATTATTTCTTTATGAGTTTTGATACGCTGCGAGCGCCGTCGTCATAGATGGTGACTACGATATTGACACCCTGTTGGAGTCTTGGCATTGCTTTGCCGTCGACAGTGTAGATCTCTTGGCGCAAGATGCCATGGCCTGAGCCGCCATTGAGAATCTCATTTACCCCATCCATGCTGTCGTTGGTAACGAATACGTCGTCGAGGCGGATTAGGTATTGGCCAGTGCAATCATGGTGGCGGAAGGCCAGATAGATTGTCTTGCCAGCAAGCGGAGTGAGGTCAACCTCGCGGTAGAGCCAACCGGCCACGTTGCCGTTTTCGTCATATTCGGGCGATTCGTCGATGGTCTCCTCGATTTCCGGACCTACAGCCTTGAAGGCCTCGATCGAATAAGCATCCTCAGAGATGTAGAAGCTGTAGTGCTCGGCGTAGGCGTAGGGCGAGAATGCTGCGATATAGTAGCTGACGGTGGTCACGCCCTCGGTGGGTATAGTGATAGCGGGCGAGATGGTCCAGTTGTCAGGGGTTACATCGCCATAGCTGTAGCTATATGATGCTGAGGCAAGACACTCCATGCCGCTGTGCACGTAGCGCGAGTCGGCATACCACATATTGGTACCAAGGTTCCAGCTGTCGCCATCGAGGTCGGCATCATAGGTTCCCCAACCGTATGCTGCATCTTCAAAGTCGCCCGGATAGACAATGCCGTCGAGGCTCTTGGTCGAGCCGTGGCAAGTCACAGTGACATCGCCGCCTGAGGTCTTGATTGTAAGGTCGCCAGTGAAGTCGCCTTCCTCGGTAGGATAGAACCACAGGGTAACGCTGACAGTAGAGTTGAACTCAAATCCGTAATCGTTGTAGTCGGGAATAATTCCGTAGAATGGTTCGGAAGCGGGAATTTCCTCAACGTAGAGACGGCTGCTGCCAGTGTTGCGGAGCTGTACGGTAGCGGTGGTGTAGCGCTGTGGCCCTACATAGGTCGATTCAAACTCAACCTCGGGGGTGAGAAGCTCTACATTATTCTCCAAGAAATCGACTACGTGGAGCTTGAGGTTGCTAATCTCCATACGATCCTCGCCATAGTAAGCATTGTCGCCGCCTTGGATGTAATAGAACTCGATAGAGTGGTCGCCAGGGATGCAGCACAGATATGATGACCAGAAGCTGTCGCTCTCATATTGAGCGTAAGAACCGGCATCGACCTCTTCGCCCCAAGCGCCCTTAGAGCCAGATGTTATCGGGTGGGTAATATTGAAGCCGCCGTAGTCGTAGTAGCCGATTGAGGAAGGAGTGCCCCAACTGGTACCATCCCATGAGAGATAACCCATCTTGCCCTCTGGCACGGTGAAATAGGCGGTGAAATAAGACTTGGTGTATACGGCATCAAGCTCTTTGCTCGAAGCATTGTATGCCTTGCCATCCTCAACGATGAATGGGTGTGCCGGGTCGGTGTCGAAATAGAAATATTCTGCTCCTTCGGTCACAATCTGCGAGAAGTCGGGCATTGCGAGCACCTCGGCTGTAGCTGTAAGTTGGAAATCGCCAGCATTGGTCGAGATAGTGAGGGTAGCCTCTTTTTGACCTATGGTTGTTGACTTGAAGTTGATTGGTATCTCAAGTATGCTGAGCAGGTCTGCACCATAATTGGGTACTACGCCTGAGAATTCGTCGTTGTCAGATGTGATAGAGTTAACGATAAGTTTATTGCTGCCCTTGTTGATCATCTGAGCATAGAGGGTTGCAGTTACGGCCTCGCCCTCAACGAGCAGGCTCTTGCCGAATTCGAGGACCGGTGTCTCAAGTGTGGCGGCATCAGCCTCAATGTCGGTGAGGTCTAAGCGATAGCCGTACACATAGGTGTAATCCTCAGAATTGCCAGTGTAACTGTTCTGATCATGCTGAATGCGGACAACATGGGTGCCAGGCGCGAGCTGGTACTCGTAGTTGAGTTCGCCTGAGTAATTTGTATAGGCAACAGAGCTGTCAAGATTGTCAACAAAGATTCCGCTGGCGCTGTCATACCAGTAGCGAGTATTGTTGTAATAACCCTTGCAAGAGAACACGCCGATCTTGCCCTCAGGCACAACGAATGTGGCTGTGAGTTTGGAACTGCCATAGGACCCATCGGTAGATGAGCGGGCCACTTGAGTGCCGTCGGCCAGAGTAGCTGGTTGGAATGGATATTCGATATTGGTGCTAAAGTCAAACTCACCCACTTCAACTATGCCTGAGAAGTCGGGGAATGGAATAACTCTAGCAGCCAGTTGTACCATCAACTCGTCGTCTTCGCCTTGGATAATCGAGAGCCCTTCGTAATCGCCCACATTGGCACCGCTGAAGGTGTATGTGATTGATTCTTGAGATTGGCCATCGATGGTACCCGAAATGGGAGATGAGGTGAATGCATCATCATCAGCTTCGGTCTCAATTACATAGTCGGTAGCATCGTTGCCCAAGTTCACAATCACGAGTTCCTTCTCTACTGGGGTATTAGGGAAGGTTTCGCCATATTCAAGCATATCATTGAATCTAACCAGATTGCTGCCAGCTTGGGGCAGAGCAGCAACGAAGCTGCGATACATGGTATAGAAGCCGTAGTTGGCCGAGCCATCCTGGGTGTACTCTGAGATACCAAAGGCTTGGTCAGTGCTGATAATGCCCTTATCCGCATCATATCTAAAGACAAGGGCATCGGAGGGCGACATCTTGCCTTCGGAATTGACAGTGCCTGAATAGAGAGCTCCGAGATAGTAGCCCCAAATATAGGCGCAGATGGTGCATTGGTTGAAAGATGTGAGCGTAGGGATTGTGATGGTGCCGGCAGCAGCATCGTAAGTGCCTTCGACCGGAATGTCTGCCATTACCGACCAATTTGACGGGTCGTAGAGGTTGAAGAGGTTTGTGAATGTCACCTTGTCGCCATCAAAGGCCACGCCGAGTTGCGAGGTCTTCACATCGCCACCGGCATAAGTGAACGAGTAATTTTTGTAATAGGTCTGGGCAGCGGCAAAGTACTCTACGGTGTCGGTGCCAGCCCAGTCGGCCATAGGCAGACGGCGCACACTGAATCCGTAGTTGACCGGCTCAACATCGACAGCCCCCACTTGGGCCATGTCGGCGAGGAGTGACGGGTCAAATTGGCGCTGCAGCGACAGCGGATCGATGTCTGATGGGATTTCACCCTTGCGGGTGTCCACCAATGCGGCCATGCCGCTGAGGGCTATGGCGCATGTTGCGAGAGAAAGTAAAAGTTTCTTCATATATTGCCGAATTATTAGTTTTTTGGCGATGTTTTGTGAATGATTGTTATGAAATATGGAGATTTGGTGTAAATATATGAAGGTTTTATGTATGAAATCAAGCCTAACATCGATGAATTTGTACGAAATCCCGATTTCGCACAAATTCAGGCCTGTGATGATATGGACATTTTCTGGTATTGCGAGGGTGTCATGCCCGTGACACGCTTGAATTGGATCACAAAGGTGCTGCGCGATTTGAACCCTAAGCTGAGCGAGAGAGCCTCGATTGTAAAGGTTGCTCTTTGCTCTGGGTTGTCGAGTTGGCGGCATGCCTCGCGTATGCGATAGTTATTGACAAAGGTGTTGAAGTTGCAACCGTAGCGCTCGTTGATCACTTGCGATACTTGCTTGGTGCGCGCATCGGCAAGTTCGGCCAGGCGGTCGACAGTGAAATCGGCCTGACATACCTCTTGCATATTGTTCATGGCATCGGTGATGCGGTCGAGGATTTGGTCTTTGTCCTCCTCGCTGAGATTGCTGCTGCGATATCTCTCCTCGGTGGGCATGGCTTCGGTCAGCGTCGCCTCGGTCGGCGAGGCCTCCACCAATTCTGGCTCAGGCACCCTGACTATGGCACGCTCGGCCCTGAGCTTTCGTTCTTCGGCCTCGGCGCGAAATAGCTCATGGTTTTTGGCATAAAGCGAGAGGTTGGTGGCCCTGAGTTGGCGATTTTTCAGGTATAGGATGATGAGAAAGAGCATGGTCAGACCCAGGAAGACGGCGCAAATGCTGAGCACCTGCTCAAGTTGCTTGCGCTTGGCCTGGTCGCGCATCTTTTCTGCCTCGATTTTGCGTATTTTGCTTATGAATCGTGCTCCATCGATATTGGCTACCTGCCGATAGTTGAGCAGCGAATCTTTGAGGGCGAGATATAGGTCTTGATAGTGGTATTTTTGTTCTTTGTTGTGGATTTGGTCGGAGTGGCTCATCAATAGTCTGAAGATGTCGATTTTGGCATCGAGAATGTTGAACTCCTCGGCTATTTTGAGGGCATGCTGGTAAGCCTCAATGCATTTGTCGATTTGTCCCATGCTCTCGTAGACAAGGCCTTTGAATTCCCAGGTACCGCAATGATATCGCGAATATAAAGTTTCGTAAGGGAGGGCCTGGAGCAAGAGGTCGAAGCACTGCATGGCCTCGGCGTGCTGTTTCTGTTGCAAATACAGCAATCCATGGTAGATATTCTCTACAAAGAGGGTATAGTTTTTATCTGATTCTCTGCTACTAAGGTTAAGAGTGGAGTAAACTTCCCATTCTTCTTCAATATTGTGCATCAGTTTCCACTCATAGCATTGCGAGATGAGGTTGCTAAATGCAATATTGACTGTGTGCATGTCATTAAGGGGAATTGCCGTATGGAAAGCTTTCTTCAGGTAATCAATCGACATCATGGTGGTAGGTTCATCGCGAGTCTGTTGGCCTATCGAGCAGTACATCAATCCATAATAGAGATACACTATGGGAATCTCAGTCTCGATAGCCTCCATCATCTCCATGGCTCGGGCTATCTGCTCAAGGGCCTTGGAGTATTCATAGTAATGGAAATAGTATAGAAAAGCCATTTGGGCTATTGATTTGATGCACAGCACTTTTTCGTCCATAGGCAGGTCGGGCGAGAATCGGTTGCTGAGTATGGTATAGCATACCAATGCACTGTCAGCTAAGTCGCTGTCCAAGCCGTATCGCTCGGCCTTGGCGTACAATTCGGCCGAGGGCATCAAGTAGTTGTCGCGGTAAAATTGTGACAAGTCGCCTGCTCCTGATGTCTCAGGCCAAAAAGCCAGCATCAGGACCATCACGATTAGTTTTCTCATACGCCAAACCAATAGGCGGCTATTGCGTCCTATCTTGTGGCAAAAATCCATATTTCCATTCACGCCACAAAATTAGGCAAATTTCCACAATTTACCAAATTACAAATGTTAAACTGCAGATTCGATAATGGCCCCAGCCAATTTCAAGTTGCGAAACTGATAAGCAACCGAGCTGCTGAGGTTGATGTCAACCCCGGGCTTCTGCCCTGGCACGATTCGGATCATGATGTCGCCAGATTCGAGGGTGCCAGCAATTGCTTCTTTGATTTCCATCACAGTGTAAAAATCACAGTGTAAAAATTACAGTGTAAAAATTATGGTTAGATTTATGGTTAGATTTATGGTTAGATGTTATACAGATATTACCTTATAGTCTTATTAAAACCACGGATTACACGGATTACACGGATTTTTGCAGGGGTAAATCCATAAAATATTATCCATTTATTCAAATCAGGATTAAAGGACATTGGATTCAGATAGAATCCGTGAAATCCGTGAAATCCGTGGTTTCTATATGATCAAGGTAGACAACAAAAAAAGCCGCATGTCGCGCTCCTGGGTGAGTGAGCGACATACAGGCAACCATACATCTGATTGGGCACGTCGCCGACTTCTCGGTGCGCTTCATTAGGCTTTATCCTCTCGGAAGTTGGTAGGGCCGTTATCCCTGGGGGATCTACGCCCTAAGCGTGCCACTATCTTGTCAAGCGAGGGAGGGCGGCCTCTGCCGTCACTGCCCAATCGCATCGCAAAATTACGTACTTTTTTTGATTATACAAAAAAAATTTGGGGAAATTTTTCAGAAAATCGACCTATTACTCGTTTTTTAGGACAAAACGCCCAAGCTGGGAGCAAAAACCAAAGAGGGAGCGCAGACGTTATTCAATCACAACCGAAATATAACACCGAAATTATAACCAACCTTTTTAACTCAAAATCAATATGAAAAGCGCAAAAATGAATCAGGCCGTAGCCGATGCACAGGCTGCCCTGAGCCAGCAAGAAGCTCAGCAGAGCGTAGATGCTGCTAAGGAATCGGCCGAAGCCGCTCTTGATGCCGCCAAGGCTCAAGCTGCCGCTACCGAAGAAGAAGCCAAGGCTGAAATAGCCGATGCCAAAGCCGAAGCCGCCGACAAGTTGGCCGATGCCAAGGCTGTCGCCGCTGAAAAATTGGCCGATGCCAAAGAGATGGCTGCCGACAAATTGGCCGACGCTAAGGACAAATTGGCCGACGCCAAGGAACAGGCTGCTCAGAAATTTGCCGATGTCAAGGAGCAAGCCGCTGAAAAATTTGACAGCGCCAAGCACACCGCCAAAGACAAGATGGCTGAGTTTTTAGAAAAGGCCGCTGACAAGGCCCACGACCTCGCCGAGAAACTAAAGAGCAAAGAAGAATAAGCACCGGGATTATCCCCTCTAAAAAAACACGGATTGCACGGATTGCACGGATACCATAGCGAGTATACGTGCAATCCGTGCAATCCGTGGTT
>NWBJ01000117.1:0-40662 GCA_002633115.1 Muribaculaceae bacterium Zag1 | reverse complement strand
AATCCGTGCAATCCGTGGTTTTAGTCCTAGTCGCGGGTGTTGCCGAAGATGCGGAGCAGGAAGAGGAAGAGGTTGACGAAATCGAGGTACAGGTTGAGTGCCCCGAGTGTGGCAAGCCTTCCGATCTCAGATGCGGGCATCTGGGCAGCCATGCGCTTGATGGCTTGGGTGTCCCAGGCGGTGAGGCCGATGAAGAGGAACACGCCTACGATTGAGATAATCCAGTCGAGAGCCGAGCTCTTGGTGAAGATGTTGACAATCATGGCGATTACCAAGCCGATGAGAGCGTAGATCAGATACTGGCCAAACTTGGTCAAGTCCTGCTTGGTGGTGTAGCCATACACGCTCATCGCGGCGAATGTGCCAGCGGTAATGAAGAATGTCTTCGCAATCGAGGTGCCGGTGTAGACCAGGAATATCGGAGCCAGCCAGGTGCCGTTGACAGCCGAGAATAGATAGAATAGGAAGGCTGCTACGGGCGAACTGAGTTTCATCAATGCTCCCTGGATACCGAAGAGGAGAGCGAACTCGGCGATGATAATCACCCACATTGTCCAGCTATGGGTGCTGATATAGGTGATGTAGCCAGTAGATTGCGAAAGGAACCAAGATACTATGGCGGTAATCAGCAAACCGAAAGTCATGCGCAGATACACGCCTTTGAGGGCCTGCGAGGCCACTGATACGGCCGAGGAGGAAAATCCATTGCCTCGGTACTGTGGAGGATACTTGTAATTGTCCATCTTATCTAAGTAATAAGTAATGAGTAATAAGTAATAAAGCTTCTGTAATTTATCCCATCAGGGTTACCCCGTAGGAGTTGTTTCACATAGCCTAATGGTTTCATCATCAGGCTATCCCGTAGGGGTTGTTTCACATAGCCTAATGGTTTCATCATCAGGCTATCCCGTAGGGGTTGTTTCACATAGCCTAATGGTTTCATCATCAGGGCTACCCCGTAGGGGTTGTTTCACATATGCCTCACATTCTTTCGGGGACTTGCATGCCCAGGAGGGAGGTGGCGGTTTTGATTACCTTGGCTGTGGCTTGGCACAGGCCGAGGCGCAGAGCGCGCACGCATGGGTCTTCTTCGCCCAGGATCGAATAGTCGTGGTAGAACTGGTTGTAGGTCTTGACCAAATCGTAGACGTAGTTGGCAATCAGCGACGGCGAGAAGGTGCGACCTGCTTCTTCTACAACGCTTGGGAAGTCGGCAAGTTTTTGTATCAGCTCGATTTCCTTATCGTTAGGCTCGACCTTGGCCTCGCATCCCTGACCCTCGCTCAATAGGCCCTGCTCCTCAGCGCGGCGCAACACCGAGCAGATGCGCGCGTAGGTGTATTGGATGAAGGGGCCGGTGTTGCCGTTGAAGTCGATCGACTCTTTGGGGTTGAAGGTCATGTTCTTTCTCGGGTCTACCTTGAGCAGGAAGTATTTGAGGGCTCCGAGGCCAACGATTTCGGTGATGTTGTCGATTTCCTCGGGGGTGAGGCCATCGAGTTTGCCGAGCTCGGCGCTTACTTGGCGAGCGGTGCTTACCATCTCCTCCATCAGGTCATCGGCATCGACCACAGTGCCTTCGCGACTCTTCATCTTGCCCTCGGGGAGTTCGACCATGCCGTAGCTGAAATGCACCAAGTCTTTGCCCCACTTGAATCCGAGTTTGTCAAGGAGCAGCGACAGCACCTTGAAGTGGTATTCTTGCTCATTGCCCACGACATAAATCATCTTGTCGATGGGATAGTCGATAAAGCGGAGCTTGGCTGTGCCGATGTCCTGGGTCATGTAGACCGAGGTGCCGTCGGAGCGCAGCAGCAACTTATGGTCGAGACCGTCAGCGGTGAGGTCAGCCCATACCGAGCCATCCTCTTTGCGGTACATGATGCCCTTCTCAAGACCCTCGAGCACCTTTTCCTTGCCCTCGAGGTAGGTCTCCGACTCGTAATAAATCTTGTCAAAGCTTACGCCCATGCGCTTGTAGGTCTCGTCAAAACCGGCATAGACCCAGTCGTTCATCATCTGCCACAGAGCGCGCACCTCGGGGTCTTTGGCCTCCCAGCGGCGCAGCATCTCGCGAGCCTCTTGCATCAGGGGAGCGGCATTTTTAGCCTCATCCTCCTTCATGCCTTGGGCCACCAGGTCGGCAACCTCTTGCTTGTAGTGCTTGTCAAACAGCACATAGTAGTCGCCAATCAGGTGGTCGCCCTTCTTGCCTGAGCTCTCGGGGGTCTCGCCGTTGCCCCATTTCTGCCATGCCAGCATCGACTTGCAGATATGTATGCCACGGTCGTTGACAATATTGGTCTTGACCACCTTGTTGCCGCAAGCCTCGAGGATGCGGGCCAGGCTGTAGCCGAGCAGGTTGTTGCGCACGTGGCCCAAGTGGAGGGGCTTGTTGGTGTTGGGCGATGAGTATTCTACCATCACCAGGGGGCTCTCGTCAGTGACGGGCTTGATGCCGTAGTTGGGCTCATCGAGCACATGCTCCAGCACCGAGCACCAGTAGGTGGGCTCAATCACTATGTTGAGGAAACCCTTGACGGCATTGAAGTCCTTAACTGCCGGCTCATTGTCAACGAGCCATTGGCCAATCTCCTTGGCCACGGCGTCGGGGGCTTTGCGGGCAGTCTTGACCCAAGGGAAAACCACTACTGTGAGGTTGCCCTCAAATTCTTTGCGAGTGGCCTGAGGCACGATGGTCTCGGGCGCGGCCTGGATGCCGTACAGCTCATCCAGAGCACGGCTCACCGCTTGCTGTATGATATTGTCGATTGACACTTCCTTTAAGTATTAAGTATAAACTATAAGTTATTAACTATTAGAGTGCAAAACCTCGCATAGGTTTAATTTCTTCTAAACCACGGGGCTGCCATTCTGCATCTGTTACTTTAAGCAACATATTCTGGACTTAGAGTGCAAAATTACAAAATTTCAGTGACATAGAGATAAGGTTGAAATTAGTTTGCAAACTCTTTGCATTTAATTTGCAGATTCAGAAGTGAAAAATTGCCAATTAAGAGGGATTTGGAGCTTATTTGTTTTTTAATTTGGACATGAGGGAATAATTTGTTAATTTTGTGGTGTTAAATGAGAAAGACCATGAGAACCCTCTCGCTGATATCATTGGCGCTGGCTGGCGCCGCTTTGCTCGGAGTGAGTGCTTGCTCAAATCGAGCCAAGCAACAAGCCGATGACCAAAAGATAGAAATAGTTGTGCACAGAGGCGCCAACCATCTTGCCCCGGAGAACACTCTGCCATCTGCCCGAGCCGCCCTCGAGCACGGGGCCGATTGGGTAGAACTGGATGTAAGGATGTGCAAAGACAGCGTATTCTACAATCTGCACGATGATACCCTCGGTCGCACCACCAACGGCTCGGGACGCATCGCCGACTGGCTCAGCGCTGACCTCGACACCCTCGATGCCGGCTCTTGGTTTGGCCCCAGCTATGTGGGCACAACCTTCCCCACCATCGACATGATGCTCGATTCGCTGCGGGGGCAGTGCGGATTCTTCTTCGACGTAAAGCGCGGCACGGCTATTCCGCTGTTTGTAGAGCTGCTGCACCGCAAGGGCATACGCCCGGAGGAGAGCTTCTACTGGTTTGCTGATTCGGCCATGCTGCGCGAGTTCATGGCTTTGGCCCCGGAAATGCCCATCAAGGTCAATGCCTCAAATGTAGAGAAAGTCAAAGAGTGGCAACAAGTGTGCAAGCCAGCCTATATCGAGACCGAGGTGCCAAGCCTAACCCCCGAGCTGCTCGACTATTGCCACAGCCATGGCATAAAAGTGATGGCCGCAATCCAGGAGGCAAGCGACAGCCTATACGCCGAGGCTATAAGAAAGAAGCCCGACCTTGTCAACATCGACAAGCCCGAGCTTTTCTCTCAAATCATGGCGCAGGGCCTATCCGAGGATTGACGATTGCGCAAGAGGGACAAGTGTGTGTTTTTCATGCATTAGCTTGAAATAGTTACTGATTTGTAAAACCATGCAAATGTAGAGTATTTCAGAGGATTAGTCAAATATTTTGCCGCATATTTCACTTGCGCCGAGTGTTTCTTAATCCAAATTAATTCAAAATTAGTCAAAAAGCAAAAAAACCAATTATAGACACCTCATTATGGACCAACAAAAGACGCATCGCTATTGCGTGATCATGTGCGGCGGCATTGGCAGCCGTTTCTGGCCTTACAGCCGTGAATCGAGACCCAAGCAATTCATTGACTTCCTTGGCACTGGCCGCTCATTGCTGCAGATGAGCTACGACCGTGTGCTGCCCGTGGTGCCCAAAGAGAATGTAATCATTGTCACCAACGCACAATACGCTCCCCTCATCAAAGAACAACTACCCGAAATCTCAGACAGCCAGATCCTGCTCGAGCCCGCTCGACGCAACACGGCTCCCTGCATCGCCTGGGCTGCATACCATATTCGCGCCATCGACCCCGAGGCATCGATGATCGTGACACCAAGCGACCACCTCATCACTCGCGACCGCGACTTCGAGGCCAGCATATTGCGCGGCTTTGAGTTTGTCGAGAGCCGCAATGCCTTGCTCACCCTCGGCATCAAGCCCACACGCCCTGAGACCGGCTACGGCTATATCCAAATAGGCAAGGAGGTTGAGCCGGGAATTTCGCACGTCAAGACCTTCACCGAGAAGCCTGACCGCGAACTCGCTAAGGTGTTTGTCGATTCTGGCGAGTTTTTCTGGAACTCGGGCATCTTCCTGTGGCGCGCCTCATCGATAATCGAGGCACTGCATGAGTATGCTCCTGAGATTGCCCAAGTGTTTGACCATGGCGAGGGCGACTATGGCACCCCGGCTGAGAAGAAATTCATTGACTATCATTTCCCCGGCTGCTTGAGCATCTCGATCGACTATGCCGTGATGGAGAAGAGCAAGAATGTGTATGTCGAGTGCGTCGACTTTGGTTGGAACGACCTCGGTACCTGGAGTGCTCTGTTTGACAACTCGCCCAAAAACCGCGAGGGCAATGTGGTGCAGCGCTGCAACGTGCTGGCCTATGAGAGCTCGGGCAACATATTCGCCGTGAGCGGCGAAAAGTTGGTGGTGGTGCAAGGGCTCCACGACTACATCGTGGCCGATGCCGGTGATGTGCTGCTCATCTGCCCCAAGAGCGAGGAGCAAGGCATCAAGCAGATGGTCAACGACGTCAAGCTCAAATTCGGGGATAAATTCCTGTAATAAGGTGCTTGCGCTTCATAGACCGTAAGGACATAAGAAACGTAAGGACATAGACCGTAAGGACATAAGGAACGAAAGGACATAAGGATTTGAGGCTTATGTCCTAATGTTTCTTAAGTCCTTACGGTCTATGAACCGAAAGGACATAAGGATTTGAGGCTTATGTCCTTATGTTTCTTATGTCCTTATGTTTCTTATGTCCTTACGGTCTATGAACCAAAAGGCCTGGCTTTTCGTTAAAGAAATAAAGGAAATTATGATGAAAAGCCAGATTCTAACTATTGTGTTCGCATTGGTATGCGCTGCCACTGGAATGGCGCAGACTGATGCGAGCAATGATTTTTCGGCCAGCTATGAAAACACACAAGGAAAAGCCGACCGATTTTTTGACCATCAAGAATGGGCGAGCGCTGCCGCCATGTACAATTTCATGCTACAGCAGAGGCCAAAGGTGCCAGATACTTATGGCCGAGCGATAGTGGCTACCGAGATGCTTGGCGACACCTTGCGCTCGATGACCCTGCTGTCCGATGCCATGCATCACGGCGTGTCGCTTGATTCAGTGCTTACCAATGTGCAGAAATACTCATTTCAGATTGATGAGGGCCATCTCTACGAGCATTTCATGCTGCAAGCCGTGGTGAATAATCCCTGGATGGAGAGGCCGCTCGATGCCTATCTGCTCCGCTATTATATGTTCCGCCGCAACGGCCCTCAAATAATAGTATATGCCAAAAAGATGCTTGGCGGAGCTCCTGACAATCAAGAATATCAGCTCGACCTCGCCGATGGCTATCTGCAAGATGGCCAGACAGCTCAGGCCGTAGAGGTATGGAGGCGAATTGCCGAGGGTGAAAACCCCAACTACGAGGCCCCGCTCCAGCTCGGTAATTACTATAACCTGACTGGTGATCGGCACCAGGCCCATGAATATTTAGAGAGAGCCTACAGGCTGAAGCCTACTCCTTACGTCGAGGCTCAGCTCCATAGGCTCAATGATCGACATTAGTATGATGCGCTATCTCTTGGTGACCGAGAGCTTGCGCAGAGTGCTCAAGTACTGGGGTGTGATGCCGAGATAGGAGGCGATGATGCCGAGAGGCACATGGCGCACTACGTCGGGTCGGTTGGCGAGCAGGGCATCGAAGCGCTGGCGCGCATCGCCCTTGAATAGCTCAATCTTGCGCTCGAAGAGGAAGAACTGGCTGTGGTAGAAGTTGACTACCCATTGGGCGAAGATGTGCGACTTGCGCACCATCTCGTCAAATTTCTCCTTGGGCAGGCGCAGCACCACGGTGTTTTTGCAGCAAGCCTCCATCTGGAAGAACGAAGGCAGCCCGTGGAAGTAGGAATGCCAAGACACGAGGATATGCCCGGCGGGAGCGAAGTAATGCGTCACTTCGCGATTGCCTGAGTTGTAGACATAGCGTACAATCCCCTGCTTGCACAGGTACAGGTTGGTATCCACCTCTCCGATAGGAGAGATCACATCGTAGGTGTTGGCCTTGATCTCTGTCATCGAGCTCAGCAGCTCGTGCAGCAGATCCTCGGGGAGGTCCATCTTGGTGGCCTCAACGATGCGTTGCTTAAGTGATTTTAGGTCGGTTTGTGCCATAGTAATCGCTTAAAATATAAGGTTAATAAAGTTCTCTTACGGCTGGTGCCCTGGTCTCTCTCAGCCTGGGCGTAAGCTCCAGCGGTGTCTTTTGATGGTTAGGTAAAAGAAGTTACGGATGATTCACAGCACAAAATTAATATATGTTTCGCAAATTTACAATAGCAGTAACAATCTTTACATCATTATTTAATATAATTGAAAAATAAAAGCCCGGTGCTCACGCACCAGGCTTTTAATCACGTTATGAAAAACTTCTTTTCCTTCCGATGTTGGGGGAAGGTCAGGAATTGGGTTCGGTTGGATTATTTCTTGGTCTCCACTATAGCCTTGGCAGCCTTGACGCGGGGAGCCTTGTTTGAGGCAGCGCGACGGCGAGCGTCGGTGATGTAGGCAACGGGCGAAGCCACGTAGATGGTAGCCAGGGTGCCGATGATCACACCGAAGAGCATAGCGAAGATAAAGCTGCGGATTGAGTCACCACCCAGAACGAAGATGCTCACGAGCACCAACAGGGTCGAGGCCGAGGTCATGATGGTACGGCCAAGGGTCTGGTTGATTGACTGGTTCATCGTCTGGAAGAATGTCTGCTTGGGATAGAGACCCAGATTCTCGCGCACGCGGTCGAATACCACCACGGTATCGTTGATTTGGTAACCAATCACCGTAAGGATAGCCGCGATGAAGGTCTGGTCAATCTCCATTGCAAATGGGAATACGCCCCAGAATAGCGAGTAGAAGCCGATAATCATCACTGCTGTGAATGTTACAGCTGCCAATGCGCCGAGCGAGAATGCCACATTGCGGAAGCGGAGCAAGATGTAGAGGAACATGGCGATGAGCGAGAGCACCACAGCGATGTAGGCATCGGTGCGCATGTCGTCGGCCACTGACGGACCTACTTTCTGCGAGCTAACCAGACCGAAGTCGGTATCTGAGGTCGAGAATTGCTCCATTGTCAAGCCGGGACGGAGGTCGTCTTTGAGGGCGTTGAAGAGCTTGCCTACGATTTCTTCCTCAGTGTCGGCAGTTTCATCGTTGATTTTGTAGTTGGTCGAGATGCGCACCTGGTTGGAGCTCTCGATGGTGATAACAGCCACCGATGCGCCGGGGAACTCAGGAGCAAGCTTCTGCTGGAGCTCAACCACGTCGACGGGCTTCTCAAATTTAGCCACATAGTTGCGGCCACCCGAGAAGTCGATGCCCTGGTTAAGACCGCGAGCGAAGAGCGAAATCACCACGATTGCGATGAGGATGCCCACTACGCTGAAGCTGATCTTGCGCTGGCCAAGGAAGTTGACGTGAGAGTTGACGAACATCTTGCGTGACAGAGGAGTCGAGAATTTGAGGTTCTCAAAGGTCTTGGTCTTAGCAAACCAGATGAAGAACAGACGGCTCAAGAACACTGCGGTGAAGAACGAGCAGACGATACCAATGATAAGAGTGGTAGCGAAGCCCTTGATTGGGCCGGTGCCGTAGAGCAGCAGGATGAGACCGGTAATAATAGAGGTGAGGTTTGAGTCGAAGATGGCGCTGAAAGCGTTGCTGTAACCATCGCTGATGGCTGTGCGCGAGTTCTTGCCTTGGCGCAGCTCTTCCTTGGCACGCTCAAAGATAAGCACGTTGGCGTCGACTGCCATACCGAGCGCAAGCACGATACCGGCGATACCGCTCATGGTGAGCACAGCTTGGAACGATGCCAGGATGCCGAGAGTGAAGAAGAGGTTGCAAATGAGGCAGAAGTCGGCGATCAAGCCGGGGATCACGCCATAGAAGCACATCATGAAAATCATGAGGAGCACGAGAGCCACAACGAACGAGGTGATACCCTTGTCGATAGCGGCCTTGCCGAGGCTCGGGCCGATCACCATGTCAGAGATGATGTTGATCTTAGCGTTCATCTCACCGCTCTTCAGCACGTTGGCAAGGTCATTAGCCTCGTCGATGGTGAAGTTGCCGGTGATTGAGGATTGACCACCCTCGATGGCGCTATTCACGTTGGGAGCTGAGTACACTTGGTCGTCAAGCACGATAGCGATAGGACGGTTGCCGTCGGCAGCGTTGGCAGCGGTGATGCGAGCCCATTGGCGAGTGCCCTCGGCGTTCATGCGCATCGAGATTTCGTTGCCACGGATAGGATCGTAGTTGGTCGAGGCATCGGTCACCACATTGCCCTTGAGAGCAGCCTCGCCGCCGCTGGTGCGCAGGGCGTAGAGAGGATAACCGAATTTGGTCTCAACTTCCTTGCCATTGACAGTCTCGGTGCGGCTGTCCTCGGTCACGCCCCACAGGAGCTTGAGGTCGCCGGGAAGCACCGACTTGGCCATGGGCGAGTTGACAAACTCGTTGAAGTGAGAGATTTCCATGGGGTTGCGCAGGTAGCCAACCACTACATAGTTGCCGGCACCACCCTGGATGCGGGCAGCCATCTGCTGGTAGATGTTGCCAAAAGCGGCAGCGTTGGCAGTCGAGTCTGACATAGCGCGCTGAGCGAGAGCGCCCATCTGCTGAGCGATTTCGTTGAGGCGGTAGGTGTCATAGAACTCAAGAGAAGCCGAGCGCTTGAGCAGGTCGCGCACGCGCTGGTGATCCTTCACACCGGGGAGCTCGAGCAGCACTTGGCCGTCCTTGCCCTGGAGGATTTGGATGTTAGGGGATACAACACCGAATTGGTCAATACGCTTGCGGAGCACGTTGTTGGCAGCGGTCTCGGTGATCGAGCGCACCTTGTCGCGCAGGATTGACACAACGCGCTCGTCAGAAGAGTTGGCGGGGACAAGGTTGTCCTTGAACACTACAGAGAGGTCGGCGTTGGGTTCTTTTTGACGATATTGGCTTACGAAGGTCGACAAGAAGTCGGTCGAGGGCTTAGCCTTGAGGATAGTAGAAGTGGTGTCAATGGCAGCCTCGAAATTGGGGTCGTTGGCTTTGTTAGAGAGCGAACGGAGCATGTCGGGGAGATCCACCTCGAGGATGACGTTCATGCCACCCTTAAGGTCGAGGCCGAGACCCACGCCCCATTTGCGCACGTCGTTGAGGGTATAAGCACCCAAATACACCTTTTCTTCCCCAACCGAGTCCATGTAATGCTTGTAGGCCTGGTTGTAAAGGTCGTCGTCGTTGTCGCCCGACACAGCTAAGGCATACTGGTCGGCCTTGGTTTCGTATTTCGATGATACGAACGAGAAGGAGAGGTAGAACAAGCACACCAGCACCAAGAATATAGCTATGATGCCGGCTACAACGCTACCCAATTTTCCTTTGCTTTGCATGTGTAGAAAATATGTTAATATTGGTTAATTAATTATTTCAATTTTTCAGCCTGCAAATATACGATTTTTCCGTCAAATACACAAATATCTTAACCCTGTGCTCTTAATTTTTAACCTTTTATAGTAAGATTTTAGGAGAAAAGCGTGCCTTGGTCGGCTGCGCGGGTGATTCCGAGGTGGGAATAGGCCAGTGCGGTGACCTCGCGGCCACGCGGCGTGCGCTTGATAAAACCCTCCTTGATGAGGTATGGCTCGTAGACCTCTTCGATGGTTCCGGGGTCTTCGCCCAGGGCCGTTGCGATGGTGGTCAGGCCCACTGGGCCCCCATTGAATTTGTGGATTATGGTGGTCAGAATCTTGTTGTCAATCTCGTCGAGGCCGTACTGGTCGATGTTGAGGGCCTCGAGGGCATACCGAGCAATCTCGGGCTCGACCACGCCGGTGCCTTGCACCTGGGCGAAGTCGCGCACGCGGCGCAGCAGGGCGTTGGCAATGCGGGGCGTGCCTCGGCTGCGCAGGGCTATCTCGCGGGCGGCCGAATCGGTGCACTTGACCCCAAGCAGCGAGGCCGAGCGCAGGATGATGCGAGCCAGCACCTGGTGGTCGTAATATTCCAGGTGGCAATTGATGCCGAAACGCGCACGCAGGGGCGAGGTCAGAAGACCGCTGCGCGTGGTGGCCCCAATCAGGGTGAAGGGGCTGAGGCTCAGCTGCACGGTGCGGGCCCCCGGGCCCTTGTCGATCATGATGTCGATGCGGTAATCCTCCATCGCTGAATAGAGATATTCCTCGACAATGGGGCTCAGGCGGTGGATCTCGTCAATAAACAGCACATCATTCTCCTCGAGCGAGGTGAGGATGCCGGCCAGGTCGCCCGGCTTGTCCAAGACCGGGCCGGAAGTAATCTTCATGCCCACCCCTAACTCGTTGGCTATGATGCCTGATAGGGTAGTCTTGCCCAAGCCCGGGGGACCGAACAGCAGAATATGGTCGAGCGATTCATGCCTCATGCGAGCAGCCTGAACGAATACCTTGAGATTGGCCACGATTTTTTCTTGGCCGTTAAAGGCATCAAAGGCGCTGGGGCGCAAGGCGCGCTCAAAGTCTTTGTCGCGCTCGCTCTGCGAGCTGCGTATGTCAAATGGGTCAGCCATTAGGGGCGTCGAGTATTTCGTTGATTTTATGGGTAATGACCTCGGGGCGTATGGCTGCCATGCACAGCATGTCGCCACGGAAGCATTTCTTGTCGCCAAACACCGAGCATGGGCGGCACGACAGCGGCAGTTGCACCATGTCGGCATCGCTCTGGTGCCAAGCGCGGAATCCGCAATAATAATGAGTGGCGCCCCAGATGCTCACGGTGCGCACCCCGGCCAATGCCGCCAGGTGCATATTGGCCGAGTCCATGGTGACCATGGCGTCGAGATGGCTCAGCAGTGCCAATTCGGCCGGGAAGCCGTAGCGCTTACCGGCTAGCGAGGTGATGCGCGAGTCCATGGCCTCGAGCTTTTCGGCCTGTTCCTTCTCCCAGCCCCCGGCTCCGAAGATGAACACGCGGCAGTCGCCCCGGGCCACCAGGGCCCGAGCCACCTCGGCCATCTTGTCGATGGGGTATACCTTGCCGGCGTGGGCAGCAAATGGCGCAATGCCCACCCATTTCTCGCCTTGGGGCTTGGGGCCTTGGGTTATGTCTTGAAACAAGGCGGGGTCGCCCTTGCCCGAGGCTCCGTACAGTCCCTGGAAATTGCTCTCGATGGGGAGCCCGGCCTTGAAGAAGGCTTGGCGGTAGCGAGCGCGCGACGACACCAAGGGGAGCATCACCTTGTTGTGGCGCCGAGTGAGGGCGTGCTTGTGGCGGCGCCCTTTGTTGATTTTTGTGGTTTTTACGCCTTTTAGACGCAAGAAATTGAGCAACAACTTGGTGCGCAGCACATCGTGCAGGTCGACAAAGGCGTCGATCTGGTATTTCTCCTTAAGCTCGCCAGCCAGGCGCCACAGGCCCTTGGGCCCTTTGTAGTCCTTCTTGACGTCTGCCCCGATGACAACCAGGTTGTCGGGCTTGTTGAGGAAAATGCCAGTCATGGCTGGTCGGGTGACGAATATGAACCTCACCCCTGGATAGCACTTGCAGGCGCTATACAGCACCGGTATGGTCATAGCCACATCGCCAAGGGCCGAAAATCGCGCCACGAGCACATTTTTCAGCCCCAAGTCGTTGCCTATCGCTTGACTGTCATTTTGCGCCATACAGCACTGGGTTGGTGTCTGGATCGTTGTACATCTTCATCTGGCGGTACACCTTCATCTTCTTGCGCCCGGCGGCTATGTCGTCGAGCAGCTGATCGATGGCGGTCTCCAAGTCGGTGCGCTGCTCGAGCAGCACGTCGAGCTTGGCCTGGCATTTGGCCAAGTGGGTAGGGGTGGCATCGGTGCGCTTGACCTCGGCCAGCATGTGGTAAATCTTGAGGGCGAGGATCGAGAGGCGGTCGATGGCCCAAGCTGGGCTCTCGGTGTTGATGGTGGCGTCGGGCAGAGGCTTGACCGAGGCGTATTTCTCGCGGAAATAGGTGTCAAGGGCCTCGACCATGTCGGTGCGCTCTTGGTTGGAGCGGTCGATGCGACGCTTGATGGCCAAAGCCTCGACCGGGTCGATGTTGGGGTCGCGAATAATGTCCTCGAGATGCCATTGCACGGCGTCGATCCAATTTTTGGCATAGAGCGTGTGCTCAATCAGAGCCGGATCGTAGGGGTTCTGGATTGGGGCGTCGACATTGTCGGCCTTATGGTAATCGGCTGTGGCGCGCTCGCACACTTTGTAGCAATCTTCTGCAAAAGCCATAGTAGTGGATGGGGATAAAAAGTTGAGAACACAAATTTAACCACTATTTTTGAGATAACAAAATAAAATCGTGCAAAAGGAGGAAACTTTAGGGGCTGGGAGGGCGTTGGTACAATAATACTGAGAAAAATACGTTAAAGTTTGACGGAATTTGAAAAAAATTCCGTAACTTTGCACACTAATGGCTAAAAACGCAAGAATCGATACGTTAGGATTATGAGACAACTCAAAATCACAAAATCAATCACCAACCGCGAAAGCGCTTCGCTCGATAAATACCTGCAGGAGATAGGTCGAGAGGAGCTCATCTCAGTCGAAGACGAGGTGGAGCTCGCCCAGCGCATACGCCAAGGCGACCGCGAGGCCCTCGACAAGCTCACTCGCGCCAACCTGCGTTTCGTGGTGTCGGTGGCTAAGCAGTACCAAAATCAAGGCCTCTCCCTCCCTGACCTCATCAACGAGGGCAATGTGGGCTTGATCAAGGCCGCGCAAAAATTTGACGAGACGCGCGGCTTCAAATTCATCTCATACGCCGTGTGGTGGATCCGCCAGTCTATCCTCCAAGCTCTGGCCGAGCAGTCGAGGATTGTGCGTCTCCCTCTCAACCAGGTTGGCTCGCTCAACAAAATCAGCAAAGCCCTGTCAAAATTTGAACAGGAGAACGAACGCAGGCCGTCGCCTGAAGAGCTCGCCAACTCGCTCGATGTGCCGGTTGAGAAAATCGCAGACACCCTCAAGGTGTCGGGGCGCCATATTTCGATGGATGCTCCCTTTGTCGAAGGCGAGGACAACAGTCTGCTCGATGTCCTCACCAATGATGATTCGCCCATGGCCGACAGCACCCTCAACCAGGAATCGCTGTCAAAAGAGATTGACCGCGCCCTCAAGCAGCTCCACGAGCGCGAGCGCGAAATCCTGAAAATGTTCTTCGGCATCGGTTGCCAAGAGATGACTCTCGAGGAGATTGGTGCTAAATTTGACTTGACGCGCGAGCGCGTGCGCCAAATCAAGGAAAAGGCCATACGGCGCCTGAAAGGACAAAAGAGCAAATTGCTCAAGACATATTTGGCACAATAATAAATGAGGGCCCCGCGGGGCCCTCATTTATTATATCTCGGCCACTCAGTGGCCGAGCACAGTAGCCGCCATCCGGAAGGTCACTCTGGTACCAGCCACCGTGCTCGGCCACTCTGGTGCTAGCCACCGTGCCGGCCACTCTGGTACCAGCTACCGTGCTCGGCCACTCTGGTACCAGCCACCGTGCCGGCCACTCTGGTACCAGCTACCGTGCTCGGCCACTGGGTGGCCGAGATGTCCGGATGGCGGCTACTGTGCTGGCCACTGAGTGGCCAGGCTGTTAGATTGATAGGCGGCGCAGGGTGTCGACGAGCTCGCGATTGATGGGCTTGTCGTTTTTGATGGCCTTTGTAAAAGGCACATACACGATCTCGTCATTTTTGACGCCGATCATCACATTGCGCTGGTCGTCCATGAGGGCGTCGATAGCGGCTGCTCCCATGCGCGAGGCCAGGATGCGGTCGTGAGCCGTGGGCGAGCCGCCACGCTGCAAGTGGCCCAGGATGGATACGCGCACGTCGTAGCCGGGATATTCGTTCTTGACGCGTTCGGCCAGCCCCATGGCGCCGCCAGTGACGGGGCTCTCGGCTACAAGCACGATCGACGAGTTCTTGCTCTTGCGGAAACCGTTCTGGATCAGCTCGGCCAACTGGTCGACCTGGGTCGATATCTCTGGGATGATGGCAGCCTCGGCGCCCGATGCGATAGCGCCGTTGAGGGCGAGGAAGCCAGCGTCACGACCCATAACCTCGATGAAGAAGAGGCGTTCGTGGCTGGTAGCGGTGTCGCGAATCTTGTCGACACACTGCATGATGGTATTGAGAGCGGTGTCATATCCGATGGTGGTATCGGTGCCGTACAGGTCATTATCGATGGTGCCAGGCAGACCGATGATGGGGAAATTGTATTCGTTGCCGAATATGCGGGCACCGGTGAGCGAGCCGTCGCCGCCAATCACCACGAGAGCATCAATCTCATGGCGCTTGATGTTGTCGTAAGCGAGCTGGCGACCCTCGGTGGTGGCAAATTCCTTGCAACGTGCGGTCTTGAGGATGGTACCGCCCTGCTGGATGATGTTGGAGACATTCTGGGTACGGAACTCCACGATTTCGTCGGTGATCAGACCGCGGTAGCCACGGTAGATACCTTTCACTTTCAGGCCCGCGTAGATAGCCGAGCGGGTGACGGCGCGGATTGCGGCATTCATGCCGGGGGCATCACCACCAGAGGTGAGGAGGCCTACGCATTTGATATCAGCCATAATATGATTGGTTTTTAGGTTTGGTTTCTGGTATTTAGAAAGGACCGCCGGGCCGAAGGCCCGGGGCACTCGACTGCCTTACTTATTACTTATTACTTATTACTCATTACTTATTACTCATTACTTATTACTCATTACTTACTCCTTAGTGCCGTAGGCGAGGTCGCCGGCATCGCCGAGGCCCGGCACTATGTAGCTGTGCTCGTTGATATGCTCGTCGATGGCTCCCACCCACACCGTGGTGATGTCGGCCGGGAAATGGTCGGCCACATAGTCGATGGCTTGCTGCGAGGCTATCACCGAGGCTACGTGTATCTTGGCGGGCTTGCCTTTGGTAAGCAGAGCGCGGTAGCTGAGCTCCATCGAGGCCCCAGTGGCGAGCATCGGGTCGCAGAGAATCAGGGTCTTGCCGTCTAAGCGAGGCGAGGCCAGGTACTCGATGAGCACGTCAAAGTTTTCCTTTTCCTTGTATTTGCGGTAAGCCGAGACGAAGGCATTTTCGGCATAGTCAAAGTAGCTGAGGAATCCCTCGTGGAAAGGCACACCGGCGCGGAAAATGGTAGCGAGCACCACCGGCTCGTCGATTACGTGGCAGCGAGCTATGTCCAGGGGTGTCTGCACATCGACCTCTTTGTAATTGAGAGTCTTAGAAATCTCGTAGGCCATGATTTGGCCGGCGCGGCGCAGGTTAGTGCGGAATCGCAGTGGGTCTTTTTGCAGCTCTACGCTGCGCATCTCCATCATGAGTTGGCTCATGATCGAGGGGGTATTGTCGAAATTGATGACTTTCATTGACGTGCTATTTCGAGTATTATTCGAGGTATGTCTACATTGTCGTTGAGCGAGCTGAAGCGCTGCGCGTCTACGCCCACAGCATAGACCGGCACGGGATTGCCGGTGTGGACAGTAGATACGAATCCTATGCCAGCCTGGTCATTGAGAATCTTGAATACCTCGACGGCGAAAGCGTTGAAGTTGGCATACAGGGTATGCTGGTCCTCGCTGTTGCGCAGCTGGAATGTTGATTCAAACTTCTCATGCAGGCTCTCGTCCTGTGCCTCGGTGAGAGGTATGCGCGACCAGAAACCGAAGGTGTGGGACAGATATTCCTTCATGTCATCCCAGGTGTAGATGCGACGAGACTGGAGGATTGCGTGGCAATAGTTTTGGAAAGTCTCCTTTGACGACTTTTGGTAGTCGATTAGGCCGACATTGGAGTTGTAGCCGGTGAACTGGCTGCCCACGGTCATGCCAGCGGTGTCATGGTCGGCTGTGACCACGATGAGGGTCTCGTCGGGGTGCTGCTTGTAAAACTCGTAGGCTATGGCCAGGGCCTCGTTGAAATTGAGGGTCTCCTTGATTGCGGCACCGCCATCGTTGGCGTGGAGGGCGTGGTCGATGTTGCCACCCTCAACCATCATGAAGAAGCGGTCGGGCGACACCTTGAGCAGGTGGTCGAGACAGCTCTGGGTGATGAGGGGCAAGGTCAGCACATCGGGTATCGAATCTATTGTGTATCCGATATTGTAATTTGGAGTGCCGGCATTGTTGAGCAGGAGAATGCGCTCTGAGGTGGCCGATTCCAGCTCTTTGGCTCCGCGCACAACTTCTACGCCATTTTGCGCCATGATTTCGAGCAGGTCGGTAGGCTTGCCGCTCTTGTCCTTCTCGCCGCGCAGCCCGGCTCCGGCCAGAAACTCAAATCCGCTCTCAGCGGCTTGCACGCCTATCTCATAATACATCGAGCGGTTGGGCACGTGGGCATAGAAAGCTCCCGGTGTGGCATCGTCGGGAGCGACTGAGGTCACGACTCCCACGCCGTAGCCATCGGTCTTTAGCACTTGGGCCATTGAGAAAACCTCAACGGTGTCGGGATTCATGCCGAGCATGCCATTCTTGGTCTTTACGCCAGTCGAGAGCGCGGTGCCGGCAGCAGCTGAGTCGGTGACGGGCGAACTGGCGCTGTAGGTCATGCACACGCCAGCCACGGGAAATTGCATCATGGTGATAGGCTCAAGGCTCTTGAGCACCGAGCGGTTGTATAGCTCAGCAGCCATTGCTGGGCCCATGCCCATGCCATCGCCTATGTAATAAAAGATATACTTGGGGGCAGCGCACCAGCCCAAGAAGGCCAGGGTGACTGCCAATGCAGAGGTTATGAGTTTTTTTATCATGGTTTTTGGTCTTTGGTTTTTAGGGTTTGGAGGGGAGGGGGACCGCCGGGCCGAAGGCCCGTGGCACTCGACTGCCCTACTTATTTTTCATTTTTCATTTTTCATTTTTCATTATTCATTTTTCATTTTTCATTTTTCATTTTTCATTTTTCATTTTTCATTAACTCAAGCAGTTGGTCGATCAGCTGGCGGTCGTTGCGCAGACGCGGCACCTTGCGTTGGCCGCCGAGCTTGCCGGTGAGTTCGAGCCAGCGATCAAATAGACCCGCTGGAGCACTGACCACCTCGAGGGGGTCGAGGAAGATGCCTCCTTGGCGCTTGGCCTGGTAGTCGCTATTCTCTTTCTGCAAGGCCTTGTCGAGCGCAGCGGCAAAAGCCGCCGGGTCGGCTGGAGGCGTGTCCCACTCGATCAGCCATTGGTGGCGCCCCTTGCGCTGCCCCTCGGCATAGACCGGAGCGGCAGTGTAGTTGGCTATGGCGCATCCCATGGCGGCGCAAGTCTTCTCGATAGCGGCATCGGTGTTGTAGACCATTACCTCCTCGCCAAACACGTTGATGAAGCTGTTGGTCCTCCCCGCAATCGAGATTTTCACTGGGTCGAGGCTCTCGATGGTTACGGTGTCGCCTATCATATAGCGCCACAGGCCATTGGGGGCTGTAATCACTAAGGCATAGGTCTTGCCCTTTTGCACCTCCCAGATGGGTACTGCACGGGGCGATGCGGCTCCTATCTCATCGATTGGCACAAACTCGTAGAACACTCCGGCATTCTGTATCAGCAGCATAGCCTCGTCGCCAATCTCTGACTGGCAAGCGAAGAAGCCCTCTGAGGCGTTGTAGGTCTGCCAGTAGCGCATACGCGGCGACATTATCTTCTCGTATTCCATGCGGTAGGGCTTGAACGATATGCCGCCATAGAAAAACACCTCGAGGTGGGGCCACACCTCTTGCACTGTCGAGGCGCCGGTGCGTTGCAGCACATGCTTGAGCACTGTCAGAAACCAAGACGGCACTCCCGACAGATTGGTGACATCCTCTTTGATTGAGGCCTCGACCAACAGGGGGAGCTTTTCCTCCCAGTTCTTCATCAGACCGATGCTCTTCGACGGGGTGCGAAACAGATTGATCACCGGACTGACGTCATCGATGAGGGTAGCCGAGAGGTCACCAACGTAGACTCCCTGGGGGAGCTGGAGCTCATTGGCATAACTGCCGCCGAGGATGAAAGCCTTGCCGCCAAAGAGCCTTGACTCAGGATAATGGCTGAGATATGTTGATACCGACACGCCAGCGCCATAATAATGATTATGCTTGAGGGCATCGGCCGTAATGGGTATGTATTTGCTCTTGCCGCCGCTGGTGCCCGATGATTGGGCGAAGCGCCGGGTCACTCCCGGCCAAAGCACGTCGGCCTCGCCCTGGATCATGCGCATGGCGTAGGGCCGGAAATCCTCATATTCTCTGACAGGCGCCTGGCGAGAGTATTCTTCATAAGTTTTTACATCAGCCAGGCCCTGCTCGCGGCCCCATTTGGTGCGTCGCCCATTGGATAGCAGCCAATCGAGCACAGCCCGGGCGTTGGTCTCAGGGCTGCGGGCAGCCTTGAGGGCGTTGGTGGCTCGGTGAGCCAATATCTTTCTGCCTATGGGCGTAAAATTCAACATTGATAGTAGTTCGTAGCTTTTCCACCACAAATTTAGTTATAATTTCTGAGATTATCTATCCCAATCCCCAAAAATATTAAAAAAATTCCAGAATGCCCCCATTATGGAAGGTATCCGGATGGAGTGGGGACCGGCCGCCCTCGAAGGCCCATTCAGGCGAGGCTATTAAGGAACCACGGTGCTGAAAGGCGCTCCCAGCAGGAAGGGGAAGTTGAGGCCCTTGTGTCCGAATGGGGCATTGTAGGCCACAGGATAGTCATACTCGGCCACCATCTCAGCGATCATATCATAGATTGAGACGTAGTTGGCATCTGGTTCGGCTCCAGTGAATTGTCCGATTATCAATCCATTAAGCGAGGACAGCACCCCTCGCAGGCGCAATTGCCACAGGATTCGCTCGATTTTGTAGATAGTCTCGTTGACATCCTCCAAGAATAAAACGGCTCCTGGCTGCAGCAAGTCATACTTGGTGCCGATCAGTCCGCTTAGCACCGACAGATTGCCACCCAGCAGAATGCCCTCGGCTCTGCCAGGACGATTGAGGGGATGAGCCTCTAGGGGCAATGGAGCCTCTTGGCCTCGGAGCATGGCAAACAGGGCATCGGTCTGGCGATGGTCGCCAGTCTCGGCTGCATAGCACAGTCCCCGTAGCATCGGAGCGTGGATTGAGGCTACGCCATGGGCATGCCACAGCCCGTGGAGAGCAGAGATGTCGCTGAATCCGATCAGCCACTTGGGGTCGTCAGCGATGGGCAACTTGTCAAGCTCGGGCAGCAGATGCACGGCGCCGTAGCCGCCGCGACCGCACATTATGGCGCGCACCTCTGGGTCGAGAATGGCACGGCGCATATCCTCTAACCGCTCGGGGTATGTGCCGCTGTATGTACCATGGCGCCCCATAGCGTGAGTCATAACCTCAACGCGCCATCCTTGCTGCTCGAGCATGGCAATGGCTGGGGCGAAGAGGGCCGGATCGACTGCGCCGGCCGGCGAGGCAATGGCGATTTTGTCGCCGGGGCTCAGAGGCCTCGGGCGAGTTGCAGCTTGCTGAACAGATGCCATAGGGCTATTCCGGCTGAAACTGACACGTTGAGCGAGTGCTTGGTGCCTCGCTGCGGTATCTCAAGACACACGTCGCAAGCATTGACCACCTGCGGGTCTACACCCTCGACCTCGTGTCCCACCACCAAAGCATAATGGCCCTTGGGGTCAGGGTTAAAATCCTGCAGGGCTATGCTGCCGTGCACTTGCTCTAAGCAGCATGCCACATACCCTTGTGCTTGGAGGGCATGCACGGCATCAAGGGATGATTCGGCGTATTGCCAAGGCACCGAGTCCTCAGCTCCGAGGGCTGTCTTGTGGATTTCGGGCGATGGGGGCGTTTGGCTGATGCCGCACAGGATTATGCGCTCGACGGCGAAAGCGTCGCTGGTGCGGAATAACGAACCGATATTGTTGAGCGAGCGCACATTGTCGATTACAAGGGTAACGGGCATCTTCTCGGCTTGGCGGTATTGCTCGGGGGTGATGCGTTGCAGGTCCCAGATTGTCTTCTTTTCCATAGGCTCAGAGCAGGTCGGGCCTCAGGCGCTGGGTGCGCTCGAGTGCTTGTTCTTGTTTCCACTTTTCGATATTTGCCTGATGTCCAGAGAGTAGGATAGGCGGTACTTCCCAACCTTTGTATACTGCCGGTCGGGTATAAATCGGGGGTTCCAGCAGGTCGTCTTGAAATGAGTCGGACAGCGCGCTCTGCTCATCGCCTATCACTCCGGGCAGCAATCGCACCACTGCATCGGCGATAGCAATTGCTGGGATTTCTCCGCCTGTGAGCACATAGTCGCCGATTGATAGTTCGCGGGTGATGAGGTGCTCGCGTATGCGATAGTCTACGCCTTTGTAATGGCCGCAAAGGATAATGATATTCTGCAGCAACGACATGCTGTTGGCTATCTTCTGGTTGAATCGCTCGCCGTCGGGGGCGGTGAATATCACTTCGTCATAGTCGCGCTGCTCTTTCAGGGCCGAGATGCAGCGGTCGACCGGCTCGACTTGCATCACCATGCCGGCATCGCCGCCAAATGGGTAGTCATCGACCTTGCGGTGCTTGTTGAGGGTATAGTCGCGCAGATTGTGCACCACCAGCTCGGCGAGTCCCTTATCTTGGGCTCGCTTCAGTGTCGAGCAGCTTAGCGGCCCCTCAAACATCTCCGGCAGCACTGTTATAATATCGATTCTCATATAGTTTTTGGTCTTTGGCTTTTGGCTTGTGCAAAGTTAGTCAAAATCTTTTGATTAATAACAAAAAAGGAGCCTCGGGCTGAGGCTCCTTTGTAATGTTTACCCTTAAATATCTATTATTTTACCAATATCTTGGTGGCAGCGGTAGCGGTGCGCACGATGTAGAGGCCGGCGGGAAGGGTGATCTCATCGTGGGTAGCGCCTACCAATTGTCCGCGCATATTGTAGATTTGGGCTGCGGCATTTACGATTACGGTGCGGCCGTTGAGTACAACCTTGGCGTTTGATTGAGCCTGGATAGCGCTAATGCCTGAAGTGGGGTCATCGCCCTCGAGAAGCTGCACTGAGCCGATGTAGGGGAGGGTGCGCTCTTGTCCGAGTTGATCGGTAGCCAGAGCCTCGATGCCTGAGTTGAGAGCAAGGTCGCCCATTGTAGCAGCCGGAGACGAGGGAGAGGCTATGGCAAAGCAGTTGTATTCCTCATTAAGCGGGAGGGTAAGGCCAGCGTAGTTGCCATCATAATCGGCATCGTTTGAGATATTTACAACCGAGGCGCTGTTGACATTGACAGTCGAGGTTGCAGCATCATATTGGTCGACCACAGAATTATTAATGTTGATGGTGGCACTGTTGCTGTTGCTTGCCAAGTCAGAGATTGAACGGCTGCCATTGGTGGCAAAATTGTTCTCAAAGATTGAGTTGACGATGTTGATTGTGCTCAGCACTTTCACCAAGAACAGGCCGGCGCAGTTGCCAGTATTGCCTTCGGTCGAGTTGTGGCGTACTGTGCACTGGTAGAAGTTGAAGTTTGTCGAGGCATTGCTGTTGTTGAGGTAGCAGACACCACCGTTTGATGCTGTTGAGTTGTTGGCGATGGTGCAGTTGTAGAAGTTGAGATCCATCGTGCCTCCGTGGTCATAGAATACCACAGCGCCGTTTTTGTTGTAATTGTCGAGGAATACGCAGCCGTCAAAAGTCACCTCGTTGGTGGCTCCGCCGCCGAAATATACCACGCCCCCCTTGTTGGCACCCGAGTTGCCCTGGAATACGCAGTCGGTGAAAGTGCCAGAGGTATTGCGCAGATAGCTGAGGGCGCCTTGGGCGCCTTCCCCCGTCGAACGGTTGTTGATGAAGAGGCAACCCTCGGCATTGAGGGTATTGGAATCGGCATTGCTGTAAATCACAGCTTGGTCGTTGGTTGTGTTGTCCTCGATGGTGCAGTTGATGAGCGAGAGAGTGCTATTTTGGTCGAGATAAATCACTCCCTTGCCTGAGCCAGACACATTGTTGCGGAAGGCGCAATTCTCAAGTGTAACTTCGGCCTGGCCGTCCACGCCGAGAGCGATGCCATCGCCCGATGAGAGGTCGGTATCGACAAAATCTATATCCTTAATAAGGATGCCGGTTGATTGGCCATTGACCTTCATGGCCACGTTGCCGTTGCCAGTGATGCTGGCCCCGTTGATGCCCTGGAATGTGACGTTGGTTTTGCCGTTTACAGTCACGCGCGGTGATACGATCACGGGGCCATCGATGGTGATGATGTCGCCTTCTTCAGCGGCGGTTGCAGCAGCGATCAGGTCTTCGCCAGTGTTGACGGTGACATTCTCGGCGTGGAGCATCATGACTCCGCATGCGAGAATCATGGCAGTAGAGAGTAAATTCTTTTTCATGATTGATAATTTATTGGTATTGACTTGATTTGTTGAAGATTCTCTTTGCTTATCAATCGTGGCTCAGAAGGTGGGAGATTTCCCACTGCGATTGATGTTGCAAAATTATCTTCCGAGGATTACAATTTCTCTTCAAAATCAAAGAAATCCCAATAAATTATCAATTAAAATCCATTTTAATCCCCCTGTTAATCCACCTGGTGTGGAAAATAACGTGGCATATTCCTAGAAATCACGTGGGGTCAGTTGGTGTAGCCGGTGCCGTGGCAGGTAGCGCATAACCAGTTTATAGTTTAACAAAAACACCCAGTTTCACATCTCATCCCTGTCTTTCCGCACAAAAAGGCCTAAGCTTTTGGCTTAGGCCTTTTTGTGCGGAAAGACAGGGATTCGAACCCTGGAATCCCGTAAGGGATTAACGGTTTTCGAGACCGCCCCGATCGACCACTCCGGCATCTTTCCTCGGTATTGCGGTGCAAAGGTAGCAACTTTTTTTCACTCTACAAAATTTTTGGCCATTTTTCTTTTCAATGGACTATGACCTTACTCTCTGGCCAGCCATGGCGACGAGGCTTTGAGGATGGTGAAGACGATCACCATGATGATCACGATGATGGCAGAGCAGGGCACATCAACCATCGCGCCAATAAACAGACCCGCCACGCAGCATACCAGCGAAATGATCACCGAGGCTATCATCATCGTCTTGAAACGGCGAAAATATATCTCGGCGCTCATCATCGGCAGCGACAGCATCGACATCAGCAGCATCACGCCCACCAAGCGGATGGTAAGCACGATGCAAACTGCCACCAGCACTGTCATCGTGTAGTTGATGAGGCGCTCGGGCAGATGGATTACGCGCGCGAAGTCGCGGTCGAAGGCGCACGCCAGTATCTTCTGGTAGAAAAGGGCAAAAAAGATGATTAGCACAGCGGCAAAGGCGGCAAACACCCAAATGTCGTTGCGCGTGATGGTGAGGATATTGCCAAAGAGGAAGGAATTGAGCTCGGGCACGTATCCCGGGGTTAGGAACACGAACAATACGCCTATCGCCATGCCGATGGCCCATACCACGGCGATGGCCGAATCCTCGCGGACACGGAATCGGCTCGACATCCACTCGACACCTATCGACGAGGCAACCGCAAACACTGCCGCCATCAGCACCGGGCTGATGCCCAGGAAGTAGCCCAGGCCCAGGCCGCCAAAGCAGGCATGGGTGATGCCGCCTGAGATGGCCACCAAGCGCCGAGTGATGATGTAGGTGCCAATCATAGCAGCCGATACGCTGATAATCAGCACTCCCCACAGAGCGTTGCGGAAAAATTCGTATTCCAGAAATTCAAGCATGACGATTCTCGGATATTATCATAAGCAACTCGTCCTTGATGATGGGGGGCATCACTATGCCGCGCAATTGCAAGCTGCGATGCCAACCTGTGATATCCTCGGGGAGCAGAGTGAGCAGCACATCGCGAAATTCCTCAATTTCATCATCGGTGTATTCCTCGGGGTTGCGTCCGGCAAAGCGGTCAAGCTCTTCGTCATCATAATACTCGACCTTTTCGCCCGGCATAGGCGGCAGGTCCTTATCGCACACCGCGTGCAAGCCACAGCAGAATTGGCCGTGGCCCTCTTGGGCTGGAGCTGGCTCAGCGGCTGCGGCTGCGGGCGCCGGCTTTTCTTCCGCCTCAGGGGTTTTATCCTCAGCTTTGCCGTAAGTGAGGCGGTGATGCACGTAGAGAATCGCTCCGACCACCACCAACACCAATAATATAATAAGAACGCCCTCCATCACTCAGCCTCCACGCCTACCTCATTGAGTGTGAAACCGGCACGTTTTAGGTCGTCCCAATATCCGGGATAAGACTTGCTCACCACATCGGCATCGCGAATCACGATGCCCGGCAGATACAGAGCCACTGGTGCAAAAGCCATGGCCATGCGGTGGTCAGAGTAGGTTTCGATCGGTGGCACCTCTCTGACTGGCACACGGTGTCCCTCCCAAGACAATACGCCGTCGGCCTCGGCCTCGAGGGCGAATGACAGCTTCTTGAGCTCGCGCATCAAGGCATCAATGCGGTCTGTCTCTTTAATTTTGAGAGATTTAAGACCCGAGAAACGGAATGGCACGCCGAGCATGCAGCAGGTCACAGCCAGGGTCTGGGCAATGTCGGGGGTTGCGCTCAGGTCCAAGTCAAGGCGCGAATGCATCTCAGGGGTGGGATTCAGCACAGCGTTGCCTTCCTCGATCTCTGTGATTATGCCAAGTTTGGGAAATATTTGAGCCAGAGCGCTGTCGCCTTGCAGCGAGGGCAGCGTTAGGTCAGTCAGGGTGACCCAACCGGCCGACAGGGCATCAATCTCGTACCAATACGAAGCTGCGCTCCAGTCGCGCTCGATTTCGCAGTCGGCGCGTTGCAAATACACGCCCGGCTGGCAGGTTACGGTCTGCCCCTCGCGCTCTATTTCGATTCCACGGCGCTGCATCATTGCGATTGTCATTTGCAGATACGGCAGCGAGGCGATTTCACCCTTAAGGTTGAGGGTCAGGGGCGTATCCATGGTCGGAGCCACCATCAAGAGGGCTGAGAGGAATTGCGAACTGATTGAGGCATCGATATCGAAATTTCCTCCCGACAATTGCGCTCCTACGATTCGCAAGGGGGGAAAGCCCTCGCGCTCAACGTATTCGACCGATGCTCCACATTGGCGCAAGGCATCGACCAATTGCCCGATTGGGCGCTGGCGCATGCGTTCGCTGCCGTCCAACACCACTTCGCATCCCGGCGAGGCGGCAAAGAAAGCGGTCAGGAATCTCATGGCAGTGCCGGCCGGTCCGACATTGGCCTCGAATGGTTGCCCGGCAGCCGAGTGCCATTGAGCCAAGGCCGTCTCCATAGCCTGGGTATCATCACACTGGGCCACCTCGGGCAGCGGCTGAGCGGCCGGAGTCAGGGCGTTCATAATCAGTGCCCTATTGCTCATGCTCTTGCTGAGCGGGAGCTCTATGGTGGTTTCAATCACCTCTTCGGGTGGAAAAATCTGGAGATCCATTGATATATCAGTTTATCACGAGAATCTTGGTGACAGCCCCCGACGATGAGCTGCCATCGTTGCTGGTAGCAAATACGTAATATACGCCCGACTTGACGCGCTTGCCCGACAGGTTGCAAACGTCCCAGGTGGCCATGCCGCCCTCAGAGCGGAGATGCGCCACGACATTTCCAGCTACATCGGCTATCTTCACAATCGTATTCTCCATCAGTCCGGTGATGGTGACATCGCCGTAGTATTCCGGTCTTACGGGGTTGGGATAGGCGCAAATTTCGCTATAGTCCTCTTGTGCCGGAGCGGCATCGCTCAGGAATGTATAGAGGCCGTAGGGGGTGCCTACGTATACCATATTGCTGTAGGGGTCGCACTCGACCGAGCATATCACATTTGATGGGAGCGGCGAGTTGTCGGTGGTGTAATTGCGAATGATTTCATCACCGGTCTCGCTCACCAGGAACAGGCCCGAATTCTCAGTAGCAATCCATTTGCGGTTGGCTGCATCTTCGGCCATCCAGAGGATTATGTCGCTCTCGAGCAGGTAGTCGGCATAGTTGGTGCCGTCATTGCGAGGCACCTTGATGCGTCGCACTGTCATAGCCGTGTTGGTGGCGTTTGACGGAGTGGTAATCTCAAACACGCCGGCGCTGGTGCCAATCCACACGCATCCTCGATTGTCTTCAATGGCGAAAGTTATGCGGTCAGGGGCTGAGAATTGGTTGCCGTCTTGGTCGATAAATGTGGACCATTGCAGCATGGTGTCATCGGTGGGGTCATCGTAGGTGCCTTTGGTATCAACTGCCACCAGGCCGCCACCGAACAGGCCGGTGAATGTAAACATCATATTCGACTTTTTGCAGAAGAGCGACATCATATCCTTCTGATCCAAAACGGCTGAAGCGAGTTTGGTGTGCTCGATCCAATCAGAAGTAGTGATTGATTCCATGCCTTGGCGCCTCTTAGCGGCTGGAAGTATGCTGTAATGCGAGTCATATTGATAGCCTATCCACAAGTTGCCAGCTGGGTCGATATTGACGTCCTGACATCTGTATCCGTAGTTATAGGTCATGGGGCTATTCTCTTCGGTGAATTTTTGTATCTCTTCGTATTCTCCACTGCTAGCATTATATTTGATGGCATAGAGACCCTCATGGTTGTTGGCCAAATAGTAGATGTTGGGGTCGTCAGGGTCCTCAATCATCCAAGCCGGGTCGCCATACATGCGAGTGTTGCCATTGTTGGTCTGGTAGTTAATCGAATTGGATTGGTCGGCCGATGCATTCATGAGCGATACGTCGCGCGTTGAGCCGTTTTCTATGATATTTGTTTTCTGATACTCGTCTACAAAGTCCTTAGTTTCGGCAAAAGACTTGAATATCGACAGGGTGATATTGGAGATATAGAGGCGTTGCCCATCGGCCGACCAACGCATGAATCCCACCGGCGCGACAGTGATGGCGTCGGGATAAATCATCTTGTCGTAGAGCACAGTAGGTGTAGAGCTTGATATGTCGTATTGCGCCAACCCATTCTCATCGCCAGCCCATAACTTGGTATAGCTATCGCGGAACGCGAGTTTCTGGCCTTTCAGAGCGTTGGGCAGGTCAATAGTCTGCGGGGTATCAGTGCCTGTGACCAGGCTCAAAGTTGAGTCGGAATAGCAATAATAGCCGTCGGCGTAGGGGTATAGGCGCGATGTGGCCAAGGCCGTGTCATAGCTTACTGACGATGATTTGTTGGTATCAAAGTCGATTGTGCGCATATACACCTTGTAGTTGGTGAGGTTGACCCCGACTATAGTATTGTCATCAATGAATTTCAAGTCGGTCACATAGAAACCGCAGATATATGTAAACTTGTCCAAGCTATTGAGGCGCTCGGTGATAGGGGCCCAACGCAGCGTGTGGCCCTTGCCATCGCCAACATTGCAATACAGCACCAGGCGCCCGTTGCGGATAGCCGACCCGTTGATATTGTTGCCATAGATGCCCGACTGCACCACCTCCATCTTGTCCTCGCGATAAATCACGATGCCGAATTTGGTCGACACTACGATGTAGCCATCGCCAAAAGCCACGTGATTGATAGTCTTGGTATAATTGATTTGAGCATCGCGTATGTCGGGCAGGTTGACTACTCGACCGTTGTCGTACAGCACATCCAGGTTGCCGTCATCGTAAGCAACCACCAGGTATTTGCTGTCATAATTGTATGTGATGAGGGTCACAGTGGTGCCCGACAGCTTGTTGAGGTCTGAGTAGGCATAAGCCTCGTCGTCAGAGGTAGAGTATGAGAAGAGGCTTCCGCCAGAGGTGTAGTACACCTTGTCGGATGTCTCCACTACGTCGTCGATAGTCTCAGAGATCAGGGGATATTTGTACCAGCCGTCAGATGAGGCATAAGCAGCCGCCACTGACAGCACAGACACGAATATGGATAATAATCGATTCACTTGCGATGGGGAGATTAGGAGTTTGGGAAAAGTATGTCGAAGAGTTTCGCCGTGGCGCGGCCTCGATGGCTGATAGCGTTTTTCTCTTCTGGCGCGGCTTGGGCAAAAGTGATTTGCCAACCCTCGGGCCGGAACACCGGGTCGTATCCGAAGCCGCCCTCGCCATGAGGCTCGGTGAGGATTTCACCCTCGACCACGCCGTCGACCATCTGCTCCTGCCCGTCGCGTATCAGCGCGATTACGGTGCGGAAGCGCGCCTTGCGGTTGTGCTCGTCCTTGAGGTTGGAGAGCAAGAGGCGCATGTTGGCTTGCGCATCGTGGCCATCGGTGGCATAGCGGGCCGAGTGCACGCCTGGGGCTCCGCCGAGAGCATCGACTTCGAGGCCGGTATCATCGGCAAAGCAGTCCAGTCCGTAGCGCTCGCTCACGTAGCGAGCTTTGATCAGGGCGTTATCTTCGAGAGTTGCCCCGGTCTCGGGTATGTCGGCGGTGCAGCCGATGTCAGATAGGCTGAGGATTTGTATCCGGTCCCCGGCGATTTGGCGGACCTCGTCGAGTTTGTGGCTATTGTTTGTGGCGAAAACTATTTTATTCATAAAAAGATAACGCAAAGAGTCTCGCATTATTATGCTTGTCAGATATTAAGCTTTTTGGCGGTCAGCGAGCATTTTGTTGGCCAAATCGATGTATTGTTGGGCTACGGCTTTGGCTCCGAATTTATCCTCAACCGACAGTCTGAGCCTCTCGGGCGGAATCTCGCCGCTGAGGGCGAAACGCAGCCCGGCTGCCAAGTCGGTAGAATCGGGGTATAGGGCTATGTATCCGGTGTCAAGGTGTTCGACGATGTCGGCTTGTCCGCCCTGGCCGAATGTCACTGGCACGCATCCGGCAGCCATGCCCTCGATGAGTGTGGTGGGCAGTGTCTCGTAGTGGGATGATGAGAGCACTGCGCAGCAATGGGCGTAGATTTCACGTATTCGCTCAGGGTCATCGATGGGCCCGAGATTGACATAAGGTATCTGCAGAGCGTCAAGGGCGTGGGGATTTTTCAGGTTGCCAAAGAATACGGCTGCGCATCCGCTGTCGGCGAGCTGGTTGAGAGCCTCGATGGCGAGATCCAAGCCCTTGATGGGGTCATCGAGCCGCGCCGCGCCCATAGCGATGAGTTTGCCCGTAGCTGGGAGGCCCATCTCGGCGCGCGATTTGCGCGGGGAGATGTGGAAATCCTCGACCGGGAAAGCGTTGGGAATGACCCTTACCGTCTCGGAGGCCAACAGGCTGCTCTTCTTGCATCTCTCGGCCAGCCAATGGCTTATGGCTACAAAGGTGATGTGCTTTGAGGCGTAGAGAGCCTCCTTGCGGGCTCGGGTGCTCCACGACAGGTCGGTGCAAGAGCCGCCATCCTGCTCGGTGGCTTGGCCTCGATGCAGCATTGGGCAGTTGCCGCAACTGTAATAGTACCCACGGCATGCGCCAGCGTGGTGGCAAATGCCGGTCAGGCACCACATGTCGTGCATCACCCAGGCCACTGGGGCCTTGATGCGGCTGATTTCGCGCAACGAGATCAGCCCTTGGTTGACCCACCCCAGGATTACCACATCGGCATCCTTGACCAATGGATGATGGCTCAGAGTCAATCCGCAATTAGCAGTTGAGACCTTAAACAGCTTGGAGCGCGAGAATGAGTTGCGCATAAAGATTCCGGCTCTCTCCCTGAGGAAGCAAGCCTTGGCGCGCCATCTTGGACCCACTTGCTCGACATTGGGGTTGTCCGAGCCTTTGTGCATCACCAGCATGCGGGCATCGATGCCGGCCTGGCGCAAAGCGTTGAGCAACCTCAAGGTCACCACGGCTGCGCCCCCTGTGGTATCGCTATGGCTTAGGATTGTGATTTTCATGCCGGTTTCTTTATGGGGTGGAGTAGCGAACGAAACGAGAATTTCTCAAATCGCATGAGCGTGGCCACATAGATGGCGAGCAGCACGGCGCGTACGCCCCAGTTCACCCAGTGGTTGTGGAATACCAATATGTATTCGCCCACCACGTACAGGGCTGCAGCCAATACGAAGTAGAGGGCTATTTGCTTGACCGGGTATTTGATGGGGTGTTTCCATTGGCCTACAAAGTAGCTGGCAAGCATCATGGCACCATAGCAGCAGAATGCTGCCCAAGCGCAACCCATGTAGCCGTAGCGAGGCACCAATGCCACGTTGAGGCCAATGGTGATGGCCAGGCCAAACAGTGAGAACCACATGCCCCATACCGTCTTGTCGGTGAGCTTGTACCACACCGAGAGGTTGAAGAATACGCCAAACATCAGTTCGGCGATCATCACGATAGGCACCACCTTGAGGCCGCTGAAATATTTGGGCGAGATGAAATAGCGGATGATGTCGAGATAGAACATTACAAATAGGAATATCAAGAAAGCGGCGATCAGAAACCATTTCATAGCATCGCTGTACGAGCGGTCGGCCGAGGCTCCCTGCTGCTTGTTCTGCGCAAAGATAAACGGCTCGTAGGCAAAGCGGAAGGCTTGGATAAACATCACCATCACGATGGCGATCTTGTAGTTGGCGCCATAGATACCGAGTTGGGCCATTGCATCGGGCTGATGGTACAGGGTGGGGAATAGGAGCTTGTCGATGGTCTGATTCATGATGCCAGCCACGCCGAGCACCAGCAGCGGAGCCGAATAGGCGAGCATCTCGCGCCACAGCTGTCCGCAGAATCTCCAGCGGAAACCGTGGAGTTCGGGCCACAGCATCAGCAGTGTGGTCACCGAGGCTATCAAGTTGGCCAAGAAGATGTAGCCGATGCCGAAATCCTCGACATACCACCAGTCGACCAGGCTTGGGGCCGACTTCATCAGCCAGGGGCACAATAGGATGAATACCACATTGAGGCCGATGTTGAGGCCGATATTGACCAGCTTGAGCACGGCAAAGCGGATTGGGCGCTTCTTGTAGCGCAGGTAGCTGAACGGCAGGGCGGTAAAGGCATCGATGGCCACGCACACGGCCATCATCACCACGTATGATTCATGGCCGTCACATTCCATAAACCTGGTGCACTGGGGCAAAAACACAAGCACCAGCACGGTGAATATCACGCCGCTGCCGAGCAGCGAGGTCAGAGCCGTGCTGTAGACTTGCATGGGGTCGTGCCAGCGCTCATGGTTGGCAAACCTGAAGAAACCAGTCTCCATGCCGTAAGTGAGGATGATGAGAGCCAAGGCCACGACAGAATATACATAGGTGACCACGCCGTATTCGGCGGCGGGGAACATCATCGTGTACAGAGGCACCAAGCACCAGTTGAGGAAACGGCCCACAATGCTGCTCATGCCGTAGATGGCTGTGTCTTTTGCCAAGCTTTTTACACTTCCCATTTCAGAATCTGTATTGTCTTTTCAGAGACTTTTGTCTTTTTGACGTTGAATAACGGTGTTTTATACGCAAAGTTACAAAATATAAACGTAACGACCCCACAAAATGAAAAAATTTTCATTCAAGTTGTGAACAAAACCATAGTTTCCATTTGTTAGGTTTTATCTTGGCATGGAATCGTTTTGACAGGTTAATGCTGGGGTATGAAAAATTAGTGACAGTTAAAATACAATTTGATTACAAATTTCTTTTAGTGACGATTTTTTTGTTTAATTTGCATCGGGAAATTATTTTCCGATTCTTTAATAGAAGCATTAGACAATGTACGCCACAGGACCCTTAGGGACCATCATTCTGGTCGATGATGATTCCAATATTACTGAGTTGCTCAAATTTAATTTGGGCTCTGAAGGGTTTGGCATAGCCGTAGTGCCTCAGGCAAAGGATGTGCCTCTGTCTGAAGTGGCAAATGCACGCATGGTAATATGCGACGCGCTAGACCAGCCCTATACCGGTTTCGACCTACTTGACGACATTAAGGCAGACCCCACGACCTGCAGGGTGCCAGTAATAATATGTTCGGCAAGCGAGGGCGAAGACACTATCATCGAGGCTTTCGATCTGGGAGCCGACGATTTCATAACCAAACCATTCTCGTTGCGCGAGCTCCTGGCTCGCGTCAAGGCAGTGTTGCGTCGTCACCCGCGCCGCACCTCCCCCGAAGCTCCCCGTCCCGTCCACTCCGACTTGTCAGTGCCAAGCCTCAACTTGCGCATCGACACCATCACGCAGCGCGTGATCGAAGACGGCTCAGTCGTGCCTCTCACCAAGACGGAGTATGCCATACTCGTGTTCTTGATCAAAAACCAAAATTCATTTTTCTCACGCAACGACATCTGTCTTGAGGTTTGGAAGGATGAAGCCAGTGCCAATGTGCGCATCGTCGATACCAACATATCGCGCTTGCGCAAGAAGCTTGGCGAGAGCGGGAAATACATCGTCAACCGCTACGGCATGGGTTATGCCTTTGTCGACAAACTGAGTTGAAAGCGATGAGCCAATCATAATCCACATTTCTACCAACTTATCACTCACAACTCACAATTTGTCACCATTACCAACATGCTACATAGCGGGCCGCAGCGAGGCCGGATGCGATGAGGCTGGGCGCGGATGCCTGGCCGGGCCGGTTTATGCCGCTGCCGTGATTCTGCCCGACGATTTCCATCACCCCCTGATTAATGATTCAAAGCAGCTGACCGAGCGGCAGCGCGATGCTCTGCGTCCGGTCATTGAGGCCGAGGCTGTGGCCTGGGCCGTGGGCATTGTCACCCATGATGAGATTGACCACATCAACATATTGAATGCTTCGATTCTGGCCATGCATCGGGCTCTTGACGCCCTGGCGGTGCGCCCTGGCGCTGTCATTGTCGATGGCAATAGATTCAAACCTTACGGCGATTTGCCCTGGCAGACTTTTGTCAAGGGCGATGGCCGCTTTGCCAACATAGCCGCAGCCTCGATTCTGGCCAAGACTCACCGCGATGCCGAGATGCAGCGTCTCCATGGCCTCTACCCCCATTATCACTGGGATATCAACAAGGGCTATCCCACTAAGGCTCATCGCGCCGCCATAGCCCAATACGGTCTCTCGCCCCTGCATCGCATGTCATTCCGCCTGCTTGACCCCCAACTCACACTTGATTTCTGAGGGCTTTTATGGCTCAAGAGGCTGCTATTGGGCTAACACTTGTAGCCGGTTTTTAGGATTTATAAGTGGAGCTGCGTCGGTATATGAGCTCCAATACGACCCGTAGGTTTGGGCAGCATTGGCTAGAGTCCACAACTCAGCTGTGGCATCAATCATTCCCGCTAATGTGTCGCGCGCTGAGGGGCGCGGATTGAAGATTACCGCAGGACCAAATTGGTGTCCAAATTCATCCTTTACTCCTTGGCTATCAGTGGCTAGGAATATTTTGGCTTTGGGGTCAGCTTGCTGTATTTCTATGATTTTGTTTTTGAATAGCTCGATGGGGCTATTGGCGATAGCGCTCGTGTTGTCGGTGCGACGGATATGGAATGAGTAATAGGGGTCGTTGCCGAGCCTTTCCTTAAACTCATTAATCACCCTTTGCACCGCTGCGTTTGGCTTGAACAATGAGCGATATAAATCTCCATCAAAGGGATAGAAGGTCGATCCGCACCCTATGAACACCTTTCCATCCTTGACCAGGCTTTCGAGCTCGTGTTCATCCAATTTCGGGTCTTCAAGGATATGTTTCCAGCCGATACGCTGAGACAGAGCCGAGAAATAGAGATTTTTCTTGCGTGGCATCTCATAGACCATATTGAATTTCAGAGCCCCGGGATAATGTATGTCAAGATTTGTCACCGGCTCAAACAGGTCTTCAAGTCGGCCGTTCAATTCCCAATTCAATCTCCATCCGATTTTTACTGGCACGCCGGTCTGCTGTCCCAAGCTTACGGCCGAGGCGATGGCTCGCAGGCGATTTGCCAATCCTCCGCGAGCTTGCAATGTAATTCCTAATTTGACGCTTTCTTTCATATCTGCACTTTGATTTCGCTACCACGAAATCCCCCCACAAAGTTAATGATTTTCTCTGGATTGACAAAAATAAACGGGGAAACTTAACATTAGATTTTGGCGTTACAAAAAAATGACTAATTTCGCTATATACAAAACAACCATTACGATCTATGGGACAAATAACAACAACTATTAGATTAGACAGTGACCTCAAAAAACGATTTGATGCTCTCTGTCAACAATTGGGAATGACTTTAAACACAGCCATTACTGTTTTTGTGAAGACTGTAGTACGCACAAGAAGCATCCCCTTTAAGATAGAGGCAGATGACCCGTCAGAGCAAGGGCTTAAGGCTCTGGAAGCTCTCCAAGCGCAGGCCATAGCCAATGGCGTAGCCGACATGCCTCTTGAAGAAATCAATGCAGAGATTGCCGCCGTCAGAGCATCAAAGAAATTTGTTGACTTTATTAGTAATTATGAAATTTGTTGACTTTATTAGTAATTATTAAGGTTGAAGGGCGCTGGGGTTGAAGGGGATGCCCGATTGTAATTCACGGATGTATTCTTCGGCGAGGTAGTTTTCGCTGAAGAGATAGAGGCCAGTACTCTTGTCATGATACTGAGCGCATGTTCTACTGCGGTAAAACATCTCTAAGGCTCGCCAAGGCTCAATTTGTAATCGTTTTGACAACACTGCGGCTGTCAGTCCAATGTCATTACCTCTCAGGATATCTTGTATCTCAGGACTTTTCATTGGATCTACAATCCTATTCATACTATAATGTCTTTAAAAATTTCAAATATTTATCCATGAGGGCTTGATTCTTAAGACAGATTTGATTATTTGGCTTGTGAAATATCAATCTTCCTAGAGCGGTTTTCAAGTCTAAAATGCCTTGCATGTAAAATTTTACTGTATCCACGACACGGTCATTGGCTACGCCACCTTCCACATAATCGTAATCTTTTGCTATCTTGCCTCTTCTTCTGCAATCTACTACGAATCTGAGCCACTCCTCATTATAGTAGGGGAGAAGGAGAGCTCGGCTTTCCTCTATGTAATGCTCCCTATAAAGTTCATAGACGTTGATCACAGGGAATAGGTTTCTCCTTTTACTCATTACCTCTGCCCAGTCTTTGGCTTGCGCCAGGATATCGGTGACATAGAAGCCCGGACCGAAATCCACATCTACGCGACCAACGTCACACAAGGGATGTTCAACAATTTCTGTTGTAGCATGATATACTTTCATGGCATGGCATTTCTGACAGTTAGATACTCTATAAGGGAATCATCCACATACTCTCGACTTTGAGTATGGAGCACATCGTAGTATTTAATGAGATAATCCTTGATGGCCCCAGTGCGGCTTAGGGCTTCAAACACTACATAATAAGGCTTATCAAGTTTCCTCGATAATGATTCCACACTGATTGCGGCAAAACATAGCTCCAATTCAGTGGGCGACAATTCAATCATATTTTCTTTATCTTCCATAATAAATTATAATCTTGTCGCAAAGATACAAAATAAGTAGGACATTTCAATTTGCCAAAAGTAAGATTGAGCAGATTTCTTGGATAGGCTTGATGAGCTCGAGGACGCGGGAGCGAGGGATGCGGACCTTGGCGGCAACGGCGACCATGTCGTCGATGGAGGGATGGCCATTGAAGTAAGTCTATTCAATGAATTCATTGCGGCCGCGTTTTCGGTTTTTGTTAGAATTTATGATTTGGAGCTCCTTCATGGTGTTGTAGATGGGATGGGATAGGAGCTCTTTGATTTATTTATACAATTGTATGAAATAATTTCAATAGCAAAGTTAATGATTTTTTCCCCAACTGACCAAATTTATCTAGTCTTTGTATAAAATATGTATTGGGCAATCCGAGGAAAATTCATCCTTAATTTTGGCTGTTGAAATTTCGTGGCCACGAATTTCGTGGCCACGAAATTTGGGGAGAATGTATAGCTATAAGTAAGTATTCAATGTGAAATTAAGTAATCGGTCAATGACCAATCGCCTCGGAGAGGCGATTCGTAAGTTAGGAGCCGATTTGAAGTTAAGTTTTGACTCAAGTATTTTCCATCAATGAAGGTAATTTCAGTGCGCAGCACGATCCTTGTCTGTTAACCCCACATGGAGTGCGTAGCACGGAATGTGGGGTAGGCCGATACTCTCTTCTCTTAAGAAGAGTGCGTAGCACGGCCCGGAAGCGACGTATAAGCTGAATAAGGGCCGTGCTACGCACTCGCCATCCGGATACGCCGATACCCCACATTCCGTGCTACGCACTCCATGTGGGGTTAACAGACAAGAGCCGTGCTACGCACTGAAAAATGCATTTTTTTGTTTAAATTCAAAATGACACCCTACTTATCCACTAAAATTTAACTTTAAATTGAATCCTTGCTTATAGTGATAAAAAGAGGAAATAATAAATTTTTGTTGGAGAAATGAAATATTTGTGAAGAAATAGGGGTAGAGGGGAGAAAATATTTGGGGGATTGGGAGAGAATGAGTAAATTTGCCGACAGAAAAATTACTAATAACTTTAAAACCATCTGTATGAATAAACTTTTACTTTCTCTCGCTGCTGTTGCCACTTGTGCCATGGGCTATGCCGGCACTGGCACGCAGGATGATCCCTACACCGTAGCCGAGATTATCGCTATGAATCCCTCATCAACCACCGAAGCCGTTGCCACCGATGTTTGGGTTGAAGGCTACATCGTGGGCTCAATCCCCACTACTGGCACCGTATCAATTCAATACACCGAATTTGGCGTAGCAAATGCAGCTCAAACCAATCTTGTTATGGCTGCTCTTGCCAATTGCACAGACTACAATGAGTGCATCACAGTCCAGCTTCCCGCAGGTGACATACGTTCAGCTCTGAATCTCTCAGATAACCCCAACAATTACGGCGCTGATGTGTTGATTTGCGGTAGCGTGATGAAATATTGCGGAGCTCCCGGCCTTAAGAGCCTGAGCGATTACGAAATAGTTGAGCCCGGCGAGGCTCCTGGTGTTGACCCCGGTGATGAACCCACAACTGAGGTGCCTGTGTTTAAATACACTACCGAGATTGCTGACGGCAAATATCTGCTCTACTATGATGGGGCAGTTGCTACTCCGCTCGCAGAGTCAAAGACTTACGGTTACCTCTACACCACAACTGTAGAATTGGAGGGTGACGAAATTGCCATTTCTGCTGACAATGCATTCACTATCACTGCAGTGACTGGCGGATATACCATCCAAGACCCCAATGGGCGCTACTACTATCAATCGGGTACATACAACAGCTTTAATGTAGCTGCTGATATGCCAGCCGAGGGCGCTATTTGGTCGATTTCATTCGATGCCGATGGCCATGCCATTATCACTAATCTGGCAATGAATAAGTTTATTCAGTATGACACAAACTACAGCTCATTCGGTTCGTATGAGGATGCCCGCGGCGAACTCCCCACTCTCTTTGTAATGACCGACAAGATTGAGACTCCCGACACTCCTGACACACCAACCGAACAGACAGCACAGTTCAATCTTGCTTCATCAATGGAAGAGGGCGACTATGTGATTATTACCGATGGCCACATGGCTCTGCCCCTGGCTGAAACTTATAACTACGGCTATCCTCAAACCGAGAGCGTTGATGTTGCAAACAATGCTGTGACCGTAGAACTCACCAAAGCATTTACCTTCACAGCTGTATCAGGTGGCTATACCATCCAGGACACTTATGGCCGCTATTATTATCTGTCGGGAACCTACAACAGCTCGAATGTATCGACTGAGTTGCCGTCAGAAGGCGCTGTCTGGACTGTTACCATCAATGCTGATGGCACTGCTGCAATTGTCAATGTAGACAAGCAGAAGACCATGCAATATGACGAAAACTATAATTCTTATGGTTTCTATGCCGATGTTACTCACACCTTGCCTTCGCTCTACCTGAAGGCTACTACTGGTATCGGCAGCGTTGAGGCTGAGGCTAATGGGCCGGTGCGCTACTTTGACCTGCAGGGTCGCGAGGTACTGAATCCTGAGGCTGGACGTCTTTACATCCGTCTCCAGGGCTCAAAGGCACAAAAAGTGATTAAATAACAAACTGTTTATAGAAAAATTGGACAACAAGAAGGCTCCTCTGCGAAGAGGGGCCTTCTTCATAACCGATGCGTTCATAAAATAATTTGGAGGTGAGGTGCGTTATTTATGGTAATGATAATTATTGACAAAAGATTATACCTTATTATATTGGCAGCAGTGGCTGCTATCGGGGGTTGGGCTGCTGACCAGCAGCTTGACTCATTGCTGCATGCCCTGGACCACGCTCTTGAGATGAGGCCAAAGTATGAGGCCGACAAAGAAGAACGCATCGCCAAGATGCGCTTTGAGAGCCAATGGGTGGCCGACGGCCCGCAGAGATTTGAAGTGTTGGGCCGACTGCTCGACGAGTTTAACTACTACAACTGCGATTCAGCCCTGGCAGTCTGTGCCCAGCGCGATGTCATAGCCAAGAAGATGGGCAGCAAAGAGATGAAGCTGCAAAATGACCTTAGCACCGCCTACGCCCTGATGGTGTCGGGAATGTACAAAGAGGCCCTCGACCTGCTTGAACCCATAAATGAAAAGGCCCTCGGCGTGGACGAACGCAATCCCTACTACCACGTGGTGCGCTCAGTCTACGGCCTTATGGCCGATTATGCCGTGAGGCGCGAGGAGAAAGAGCGATATACCGCCCTCACCCAGGTGGCTCGTGACTCGCTGCTCCAGACCTTCCCCCAAGAATCCATCTACCGCGCCTTGGTGCTCGCTGACAAGTACAACGCCTCGGGCGAACCAGAAAAAGCTGCCAAACTAGTCCTGGAGACCCTGTCGCGAGCCGCTGACAACCAGCACGCTTTGGCAGTCTCGGCTTATACCCTGTCAGAATCTTACCGCCTGATGGGCAACGAAGATGAGCAAAGGCGCTATCTGATGATTTCGGCGATAGCTGACATGGAATCCGGCACGCGCGAATACGTGTCTTTGCGCAAACTGGCATTGCTCCTCTATCAGGATGGCGATGTCGACAGAGCGTCGCGCTACCTGCGCCAGTGCATGTACGATGCGCAGCGGTGCAACGCACGATTCCGCATGATCGAAACCGATGATGTGTACAATGCTGTCAATGAGGTGTATCTGGCCCAGATTGCCAAGCAAAAAGGCAACCTGCGTTGGGCGCTGGTTGGAGTAGGGGTGCTGGCCCTGTTGCTGCTCTGGGCCGTGCTGCTTGTGGCTCGCGAGATGAAAAAAGTCGAGGCTGTCAACCAGCAGCTCACCCAGGCCAACCGCGCCATTGCCGAGACCTCGACCCTCAAGGAAGAATACATAGCCCAGTATATGGACCAGTGCTCGAGCTACATTGACAAGCTTGACCAGCAGCGCCGCGCCCTGGCTAAGATTGCCAAGACTGGCACAATCGACGACCTCAAGCGCTATGCGCGCGAGCAGGGCAAGGCCGACAAAGAAATCAACGACTTCTACCAAGGATTTGACGAGGCATTCCTCAAGATATTCCCAACCTTTGTTGAGGACTTCAATCTCTTGCTCCTGCCCGAAGAGAGAATAGAGCCAAAGGCCAAGGGCAAACTCAATGCCGAGCTGCGCATATACGCGCTGATACGCCTCGGCATCACCGACAGCGCCAAGATAGCGCGCTTCCTGCGCTACTCGCTCAACACCATCTATTCCTATCGCACCCGCATGCGCAACAAGGCTATGGGCGATCGCAACCAGTTTGAGGCCGAGGTAATGCGCATAGGCGAACTCAGATGAGGGGGACAGCTGCTATTGCGGCCCCTCTTATTTAGGGTTAATCGGGGCTTAAAAGGGTTTGAAACCAACTATATTTTTGTTGAGGGAGATTTGGCTAATTCATCTGTAATACAATAAGATAACTCTGAAAAACAACTATATTTCTGTTATAACGTCTTGACAGGGGTCATCTTTTGCCGTAACTTTGCCGTTGGAATTGCATAAGCGATTTCTAACCACATAACAACTTAGCCCCACAATGACACGTTTCAACTATCTTCCGCTCTCCCTTCTGGCGCTGGTTGCCTCTTCGGCAAGCGCCCATCAGGTAGCCTCGCCTTCGGGAAGAGTCGTGCTCGATTTCGACCTCACGGCCGACGGGC
>NWBJ01000116.1:70668-103897 GCA_002633115.1 Muribaculaceae bacterium Zag1 | reverse complement strand
GACAATATCCATCCTGTCGGTGCAGTTGGCAGTGTTCGCTCAGCGGAACGAGCCTGAAGATTACTATGTCTCAGCCTATAATGAAATGCCAGACATGCTAGCTGGAAGAGACTCCCTGTCAATTAAGAGAGCCGTCTTTCTCGCAGAATGGGCTTATTCAGAGGGTATTCTAGATTACAAAGCCGCGTTCTCCGACGAAATAAATCGAATAGTAAAGTTTATCGGTCTATTTTATGAGACCAACAACCTCTCTTCTTATAGAACCGGGAAACAGATGGCTCTGAATGAGTATTTTTTTAGGCCATATTCCGGAAATCAATATGAACCTTATACTTATGACTTTGAATCGTTCTCTCTGGATTTCAAAGGGCCTTGGGAACGTCAGTTCGTATCCGAAGTCCTTAAAACCCATAAAGGGCAATGCCGCTCCCTGCCCTGGATGTACAAGATACTTGCGGATGAGATAGGAGCTAATGTGTCATTAGCTTACGCGCCGAGACATTGTTACATAATGTATAAGGATGAAGACAATCTGACTCCAGAAGATTGGATCAACCTTGAACTGACCACCCAGCAGATGCAACCGGCTTGGTGGATAAAAAAAGACTTTGGGATATGTGATAACGCCGTTAAAGCGGGCACGTACATGACTCCACTGACCGACACTCAAACTGTCGCGTGCCAAATGTCTGATCTAGCCTTGGGTTACCGAGAAAAGTTTGATCGGTATGACGAATTTACTTTTTGCTGTGCGAGTCGCTCATTGGAGTTTTATCCTATGAATCCAAATGCATGGATTATACGTGGCAAGTCATTGGAACAAATGCTTCAAGGCCATCTTACAAGAACCCAAGACACAATCGATGAATATGCCTTACACTTGTTATATCTCATGGAGGATGCTAAACTGCATTTGAAATCATCTTATATGACTGAAGAAACAGAAGAAATGCTGGAGCGCAGAAAGGAACAAGCCTTTGAAGCTCAAAAACATGCAAACGAAAATTACCTACAAAAATGAAACATTTAAAAATAATACAATTTTTCATTTGCATTATTATAGAGTGTCCGACAGCCTCGCACGCTTACTCTCACTTGTCCCCTTATTCATATTGCTGCGGTAATCCCGTTAATTATTCAGATCCGACTGGGTGTGTAGTGGAAGGCGCGACAAAAAAAGATGCGGCGATGGCCGTAGAAGATTTTAGGGCTATGTTTCCAGGAGATGAGGTTGCGAATTTTAGGAATCTCATAATCCAATCTGGGAAAAAACTAAATGGGAAATCCTTTGCTCCCATTTCCTCCGAAGCTCTCTCCATGGCTTTTAATGGGATTTCACTCAATGACGACCAACAGACGTTGGTAGAGATGGTGGTGAATACAATAAATTCGAAGGACATTCACAAAGTGGAATATGTTCCACAGAGAGGAGTTTTGTCTAATCAAGCCTCAAACATATTCTTACCAGGTTTTATGATGGGAAAGATAGCCCCAAATATGCCATTGATTTTAGAAGCCAATGGGGGTTTGCCAGTTTGGCTAATTGAAAGTGAATTTGGAGGTGGAGTGACTACTTCTACTAAAAAAGGTTCTTATTCCCTTATTATCTTAAATGGAGAACACCCCAATGGGAGAGCTGTCACAACTGGGCATGAAATACTTGGGCATGGCAGGTCTTTGGCAACTGGGCTCGGACATAGTTACCAACATGTACAATCCATAAGAACCGAGAATTTAATACTTAGAGTTATGGGAATCCCTTACATAAATACAAGGATTAAACATGGCACAGAAAAAACACTAGTTCCAAATCCTTCTCTCCTACCCTCTTTCCGATGAAAAAATTACTTGTTTTAGCCGTTGGCGTAGCATCTATGGCATTGTCAATCGCATCATCAAAGCCAATTTCAAATTCTGACAATGGTGAAGCAGACTGGCTGTTTAGCCAAATTTTACCAGACTCGTTACTCTACCTTGTAAAGGATAGGCCTCTGCTGCTGTATTCTTTTGGGCATTATGGTTATTCATGGGGCATTGTAACAAAAACAGACAGCGGTTTCCATACATTTTGCGGAAGGGTTGATTATGTAGGCAACCGTTTTATCAGAACTTCGGAAGAAAACGGCCAATTCGACACCATACCTTTCTTTTCGGCGCATAAGGACATCTTTTTATGGGGAATGGATACAATGCCAGCTGAAGCTAAAAGAATGAATGTAATCAAGAACGAAACAGGGGTCACTTTTTATTCAGATCTTTCTGTCATTGATTCTAAAGGGGAAATTGTGTTCAAAATTAATGATAATGTAACATTTTCCGGCCCTGACAGTGTAGTATTCAATAATAAATTCTATCGCTTATGTGTGATAATGAGATGGCTTTCTGACCCTTGTTTACGCTCGTACGTACCCAACCTTGAGAAATTTTAAAAGAAATCATTGCGGTTATACAATGCTGTCAAAACACTATGTATCCATATACTGACTCCTGGGAATGTTCCTTTATGCTGGTATGAGTTTGGTTTCTGAGACACCTGTCTTGTCAATGGATTGTGGGGTTGGCGTAGAATCCGAAAGCACGGTAATCAAGGTATATCATTCTATGACACAACTTTCAATCCCCTAACCACACCCCTTCTTGTTTATATCAATATTATTATGGAAGAGGACTGACATTTTTCCTTCTACACTAATCGAAAATGCACCCCAGAGAGTCTTCTCAGATTTCAAATCGACTTTTTCGGAGGAATTTCTCGATTCCAACAAATTCACCGAACAGAAATCTCCAGAAAAATAGTCCCGTAGTGACAGAATCCTCCTCCTTGGGAGGATTTTTATTATATTTGAGAGTATAATTTCGGACTGAGGTATAAATTAGATGTAATTTTGCATCGGAAAATTTAAATATCATGAAGTCCATTTCTATAGTATCTATCGGCTTGATAGCTCTTGGAGCCATAGGGTGTTCACAGAAGAGCACCGAGAGCCATGAGACTGATTGTCTCAGAACCATTGACATAAAATTTGGCGATCCCTTTGTGCTCGCCGCCAACGATGGACGCTTCTACATGTATGGCACCTCTCTGCCCGACGGCTTTGAGGCTTACGTATCTGACGATATGGAAAATTGGGAGCCATGCGGACAAGTCTACCATGGCGGCGCAGCCGACCAGTGGAATGTCGACTGCTTTTGGGCTCCCGAGGTGTATGAGCGCGGAGGCAAATACTATATGCTTTACAGCGCAAATGCCAAAGGCAATCCAGTGGGTCGACTATATGGCGAGAGCCAAGCAGAGGCCGAGAATTTCCAAATCGGAGTGGCTGTGGCTGACAACCCTGCTGGACCATTCAAAGACTTGTATAATCGCCCAATCTTCACTGCCCCATACCCCGTGATAGATGCCAATGTGCTATTAGATGACGCATCGGGCAAGCAATACCTATACTTCTCACGCTGCTGTTACAAGCATCCAGTAGATAGCGAGATAGCTGAGCATGCTCGCCAAGACGGTTTCTGCCAAGAGGTAGAAGAGAGTTGGATCTATGGCGTAGAGTTAGAGCCAGACTTCTCAGGCATCATCGGTGAACCTCAATTACTCTTGTGCCCACCCACAAAAATCGATGATTCCCAGGCTGAATGGGAAAGCCGCTCAGTGACAAGCCGCGAGGTCAATCGTCGCTGGACCGAGGGCAGTTTCGCCTTCCACTATGGCAACCAGTATTATATAATGTATTCGGCCAACCATTACGGCGGAGCCCACTACGCCGTGGGGTATGCCACCGCCGACAACCCTCTTGGCCCATTTACAAAAGCCGCCAACAACCCAGTGCTGCAAGAAAATGTAAGCTGTGGAGGCAATGTGATGGGGACTGGCCACAATATGGTCCTTACCAATCCAAAGGATGGCAAGCTTTATTGCGTGTATCATGGTCGCACATCCGACCATCCAGAAACACGCGTAGTATTTATTGACCCAATTGACATTGACCCTCAATCTGGGGTTTTGACGGTGGGCAACAGACAATAAAGGGTTTCCAGAATTCGTTAACATATACTTACCTTGAGCTATTCATCATGAACCGAGACACGTTTCTTATATGCGTAGCCCTGCTGACGCTGCTCCTATACCCGGGGGCAGCTTCTGCCGCTACCGGCCAACACCTGTATTTCAACCATCTCAATGCCAACTCTGGACTATCTCAAAACACAGTGAGCTGTGTGATGCAAGACCAAGCCGGATTCATTTGGGTAGGCACTAATTTGGGCGTTGACCGATTTGATGGTGTTAGATTCCGACACTTCCGTCACTTGCCAGGTTCTACTGTAACTTCGCTTTATCAGTCGCCAGATGGACTGATTTGGATTGGCACCAACGCCGGAGCAGCCATCTATGACCCCGCAACCGAGAGCACTCAATTCTTTTCAGAAATCATCGGCCAAGACCAGGGAGCGCCCACCACACAAATCAATGCCATAACCACCCATCCATCAGGCCACATTGTGATAGGGGTCGATGTGGACGGCATCTACGACTATGACCCAGAATCCAAAAGATTGCAACTGGTAATCGATAGCCGACAAAAGGGATTGGGAGCCATATATCGCATGGCCATTGACCCCGAGGGCAATCTGTGGATTGGCACCTATGGACACGGCTTGTATGTGAGCGATGCGACCTATTCGTCACTACGACAGATTCATGGAGATTCGATTCATCCACTGTTTGACAAAGCCGTAATTAGCGGTTTGGTGACCAATGCTGGCGCCATGCTGGTCTCTACCGACAATTGCGGTTTGTACAGCATCGACCGCGCCACTCGCCAAGCCACCCCAGTGTTTGTGGCCGACCAAGATGGCCAAGTGCCATACATCCGAGATTTTCTATGCTATAGTCCTGAGGAGGTTTGTATCGCCACTGAGCAAGGACTATACATTTATAACTTCCTCAGACGCACTACTCAGCATTTCCGTCATAACTATTTCGACCCCTATTCCCTAAGCGACAATGCCTTATATTCATTGCTGAAGGATAGGGATGGCGGCGTATGGGTGTCATCCTACTTTGGAGGGTTGGACTATATGAACCCCCAATCAATGTTTTTTGAGAAATACTACAAGGGCAACTCTCTCTACGCCAATTCCGGCCAGCGAGTGCGCGAACTGTGCGAAGACGCCAAAGGCAATATCTGGATCGGCTCTGAAGATGGAGGCCTAAGCTGCTTCAATCCTCAGACAAAAGAGTGTAAACACATCGCGGCGAGCGATGATTTCACCAATGTGCATGGCTTATGCATCGATGGCGAGGATTTGTGGATTGGTACATTCTCAAAGGGCTTGAAAATCTACAACTTGCCCACTGGCAAGATACGCTCAATCACCCTGGCTGATTGCAAGGGCATGGTCAGCGACTATGTATTTTCAATTTGCCGTACCAGAGCTGGAGACTTATATTTCGGCACCATATCCGGTCTACAGACATACAACCGATCAACGGGATATTTCGAGACTGTGCCTGCGCTGAGAGACATCTTTTCCTATGTTGTCAAAGAAGACACCCATGGCTCCCTATGGGTCGGCACATATTCCTCGGGCCTCTACTGTCGTAAAGCTGGTCTAAACACTTGGAAACATTACACAGTAGCAAACGGACTGGGCAGCGACCGAATAATCGGAATTTATGAAGACATGGAGGGCACTCTGTGGGTGATGACCAGCGAAGGTCTCACGAGCCTTGACGTACAGGCTGATGCCTTCACTGATGAATTTGCCAAACGCCATAATATCACCGATATAGTTTACCAATTGATTGAAGACCAAAGCGGCATATATTGGGCTACTACCAACCGAGGCTTATACCGCATCGAGCCCAAAGCCGAACGCCAGCTCCTCTTTACTGTTGAGGACGGATTGACCAACAATCAATTCAATTACGCCTCATCACTGATGTCGCGCTCGGGCAAGATTTATTTTGGCACTATCGATGGCATGATAGCCTTTGACCCAGCCTTGGAGAGGTATGACGAAGAGCTGCCAATGCCCATCATCTCGCAAGCCTCTCTACTCGACAAGCCGCTTTTGCCCGACGATGAAGATTCCCCTATCACTGAAAGCATCTCTACGGCTAAGAAGTTGACCCTTAGGAGTGACCAAAATTCCCTCATATTCGACATTGCCCTACTCAAATATGGCGCATTGGCCAATGCGCCCATAAAATATCGCATGGCTGGGCTTGACCGCGACTGGAGATACACCACCCTATCCGAGGCTAAATTGGCTTATCCCAATATGCCTTATGGCAAATACCAACTGCAAGTTAGAGCCATCGATGAAAAGACCCAGACCGAAGGGCCCGAACTTACCTTGGATATTGTAATTAAAACCCCTTTCTACCTCACTCCGTGGGCCTTCATATCCTATGGCGCTTTGCTATGCCTATTGATGGCGGCAACATTCTATTACTACCGTAGGCGCAGCCAAATCAAAAATGAGCAAGCACTGGAACGCTCACGCCAAGAGCAAGAACGCGAGGCTTATGACAGCAAAATCAAATTTTTCACCAATGTAGCCCACGAAATCCGTACCCCACTCACTCTGATCAAAGCTCCGCTTGACGATGTATTCCGCTCTGACACAGTCAAGAAAGACCATGATGTGCAAGAGAATCTCGATGTAATCAATCTGAATGTGGATCGTCTGCTGCTCTTGGTCAACCAATTGCTTGATTTCCGCAAGATGGAAAATGGCAAATTCCAAATCCACAAGCGTCAGACCAATATAAACGATCTGATTCAAGCGGTTCTAAACCGATTCCAACCGACAATTCAGTCAGGAGGTTTCAAACTCACTCTAAATCTGCCTGAGCAACCAGTCATAGCCATGGTTGACCCCGAAGCCTTCACTAAGATTCTCTCCAATCTATTTACCAATGCCCTCAAATATGGCGAAAGCATAATCACAGTGACATTGTGCACCAATGGGCCCAACTTCCAAGTGATTGTCACCAACGATGGCGAAATCGTAGACCCAACCAAGCGAGAGCAGATATTCGAGATGTTCAACCGAGCCGGATCTGAATCGGTGCCTGGCACAGGCATTGGCCTGAGTTATGCTCGCAGCTTGGCTTGTCTACATGATGGTTATTTGGTAATGGGTGAGGAACTTAAAGAAAACACCTTTATTCTGACCATGCCTATCGACAGTGCCACAGACCTCGATGTAAACGAAGTCGAAGACCTGGAGTATCTGATCAAACGCAACAAAGATATGAATACAATCCTGGTGGTTGAGGACAATGAGGAGATGCTTGCAATGCTTGTCAAGCGCCTATCGCCCCACAACTACCGTGTGGTCACTGCCACCAATGGATTAGAGGCTCTGAAAGTGCTCGACCAAGAGTATGTCGACCTCATTGTGTCGGATGTGATGATGCCTGAGATGGATGGATTCCAATTCCTCGAGAAGCTGCGTAGCAATGTAAAATACTCACATATCCCCGTAATCCTGCTGACGGCCAAGACTGGCATGCGCGACAAACTCGAGGGGCTGCAGCTGGGAGCTGATGCCTATATCGAGAAGCCTTTTGCCATCGAGTATCTGCTTGCCCAAATCTCAGCCTTGCTGCGTAATCGCGAACGCTTGCGCCAAAAGATTGAGACAGCCGACACTCCGCGCGATGCCGGACTGAGCGAAGTGGATACAAAATTTCTCGAACAACTCAATGCCATCATCCAAGAGAATTACAGTAACCCTGATTTTTCTATGGACGATGTATTCGACTCCCTGGGTATGAGCCGCACATCATTTTACCGCAAAATCAAAGGGCTCCTCAACCAGACCCCTAACGACTACATACGCATCTACCGCCTTAAGAAGGGGGCCGAACTGTTTGAGAAGGGCTATGCCAATGTGGCAGAGGTATGCTACATGGTTGGATTCTCCTCGCCAAGCTATTTCACAAAGTGTTTCCAAAAACAATTCGGCATCAATCCCAAGGACTATGCCACTCAGCAACGCCGCGTACCAATTTCATAAAAGACCGTAAGGACATAAGCATCGTANNTACGATGCTTATGTCCTTACGGTCTAATACTTAAAAAATCATTTCAGATTATTGTCATATTTCGTTAAATGACATATAATCAATCTTTTAGAAAATCCTCCCAATCTTTTGATTGGAGGATTTTTCTGTTTTTAGGGAGAATATTTTCGATTTTCCCTACCCCAACTCCGTAATTTTGCAATGTCGGAAACAAAAAGACCGACACCCTGAATCAAAGCCTTGACGCTTACCTTAAACTGCAAAATCAATTACAAACCAACAAATCCTTAACAATCGTGAAGACCCCCTTTACATTAAAACTGATGCTGGCATCGCTCCTGCTGATGATGGGAGCCTCTTGGGCCCAAGCTCAAGAGATAATAGTGCGAGGCACTGTGTCGGATGCCAACCAGGAACCCCTGATCGGAGCTGCTGTGCAGCTACAGGGCGACCAGTCACGTGCCGTAGTCACCGATTATGACGGCAACTACGAAATCAAAGTGCCAACTCAAGGCACACTCCTCTTCTCTTATGTAGGATATGTCGAGCAGACAGTGCCGATAAATGGCAAACAATTCATCAATGTCACTCTAAAAGAAAACCAAACCCAACTCGAAGACCTCGTTGTAATCGGCTATGGTACTCAGAAGAAGGCAGATCTCACCGGCTCAGTAGCCGTAGTCGATATGAAAGAGGCAAGCAAGAACCCTGTGGCCGACATCGCTTCATTGCTTCAGGGCCAAGTGCCGGGCGTGAGCGTAAGCACCTCGTCAAATCCTGGAGCCATGGCCTCGGTCAAGATTCGCGGTATTGGATCTTTCTCCAACGTAGGCCCTCTCTATGTGATCGATGGATTGATTGTCAATGATGTCAATCACCTCAATCCATCTGAAATCGAGAGCATGCAAGTGCTCAAGGATGCATCGGCAGCGGCAATCTATGGTGCTCGCGGCGCCAATGGAGTAATCCTCATTACCACTAAGAAAGGCGAAGCCGGCAAACCCACTCTGGATGTGACAGCCAATTTCTCCATCTCAGATATGCCTAAGAAAATCAAGATGAAGAGTGCAGAAGAGTTTCTCTACTACAATGAGCAAGCATACCTCAACGCTGGCGCCGCTTGGCCGGCAGCTGGTATCGACCCTGGCACTTTGCCTGACACCGATTGGCAGGACGCTACTTACCGTACCGGCTATACTCAGGATTACAATATCATGTATCGCCAAGGCAGCGAGCGCACCAATATGGCCATTGGAGCGGGATATTACAACCAAACCGGCGTAATCGAAGGTCCCAAATATGAGCGTTACACTGTGAGATTCAATTCTGATGCAACCTACCGAGCATTCAAAATTGGTGAAAACTTCACCTATCAACATACCGATACCAAAGATTATAATGGAGGCTCGTTTCTCAACTCGCTCACTATGCCCCCTGTGATTCCAGTATATGACCCTGACGAACCCTCGGGCAAAGGTGGATTTGGATACGGCAGCAGCGACTTTCCCACCTATTCCACCAACCCAGTGGCCAATCAAAAGTCAGTTGACAGCCGCTCAGTCAATGATCGCATCATAGGCAACATCTATGCTGAGCTCACCCTGTTTAAGCATCTCACCTACAAACTCAATGTCGGCCTTGACTCTTGGTGGGGACGTAACAAGACCATCAACAATTGCTATACCATGCGTATGGCCTCGGGCGAACAGCGCTATGACAATGTGCTCACCGACACTCGCGACTCCCGCGCTACCCTTATCGTTGAGAATACCCTCACTTGGAATCAGACCATAGGCAAAAACTCATTCACTGTGCTGGCCGGCTACACCATGGAGGACGTGCATTGGCATTATCTGAGCGCACAGGGTTATAACCAAAAGGTCGATGGCCTATGGCAAATTGACCTCGTAGGCACCCAAAACAATATGTGGGGATCGCAGCAAGAGCGCCGCATGACATCTTGGCTCGGCCGCATCGACTACAGCTATGACAGCCGCTATCTGGCACAGGTCAACTTCCGCTCTGACGGATGCTCAAAATTCGGCCCCGACCATCGCCGAGGCTACTTCCCTTCATTCTCTCTGGGTTGGAGAGTATCGCAAGAGGCATTCTGGGAATCGCTCCGCGATGTGATCAACAACCTCAAATTCCGCGGAAGCTGGGGCAAGATTGGCGACATGCAAGCCCTTGGCAACTATGATTATATTCCCGACATCGACCACGATGGCCCCTATGAAGGTTTCTATGCCATCTTTGGCCCCTCGGGCAATGAGACCCTACACGCCGGAGCCACCCAAAGCTCGCGCGTGAACGTCGACCTCGGATGGGAGACAAAGACCACCACCAACATAGGAGTTGACTTTGAGTTATTCCACAGCCATCTCTTCGGATCTGTCGACTATTTCAACTCAAAAAGCACCGACCTGCTCTTCAATATCCGCACAGCCTGGGCTACCGGCACCTCAACCATGTGGACCAACTATGGCAAAATCCGAAATCGAGGCATCGAGGTAGTGGTCGGTTGGCGCGACAATGTGGGCGATTTCAACTACTCTATCACAGCCAACCTATCTACAGTACGCAACAAAGTACTTTCACTCGGTGACTCATACTACGAAGCAGGTTCAAACGGCTCAAATCGCACCGAACTCGGACGCTCGATCGGCGATTTCTACCTCATACCATTTGATGGCATCTTCCAGAGCCAAGACGAGGTATTCGCCCATACCACCACTCTTGCCGATGGCACTGTGCAAGTGATTCAACCCGATGCCCAACCTGGAGATGTGCGCTATGTAGACACCAATGGCGACGGCGTAATCGATGCCAACGACCGTGTGTATTGCGGTTCTCCTCTGCCTAAATTTGAAGCCGGACTGAATGTGACCCTTTCATGGAAAGGCTGGGACTTCAATATGCTTTGGAGCGGACGCTATGGCAACAAGATATACAACGCAGTGCGTCAGTCGATGCTAAACTTCACCGTCGACAACATACCGGCTGATGTATATCCTTGGACGTGGGACAATCCCTCAGACACCTATCCGCGCATGTATGCCAACTCGACCGACAACAATCTCACTTACTGCGACAGATTCCTCGAAGACGGATCGTTTGCTCGCCTCAAAAACTTGATGCTCGGCTACACGCTGCCCCAGAGCCTGACTCAGAAATTCTTTGTTGAGAAACTGCGTCTCTACGTGAGCGGCCAGAATCTCTTGACAATTACCAAATACAAGGGCTACGACCCAGATATCACTTGCTCTGACGTCTTCGGCCAGGGTGTCGACAGCGGACAATTCCCCAATGCTCGTCAATTCACCTGCGGCCTGCAAGTCACCTTCTAATTTTTCCAAAAGCCAAAGACTAAAAACCAAAGACCTATATGAAAAATCTCATCATAAAATCACTCGCCGCACTGATGCTTACCACTGGCGTAGCAGCTTGCAACGATGACTGGCTCGACCTCTCAGATCCAAATCGTGAATCTGCCGATACATTTTGGCAGACCGAGGATCAATTCCAAGAAGGCCTCTATGCGGCATACGCTACCCTGCGCCGCCCAGGCGTATTCAGCCGCTGGTTTCATGTGCTGATGGTGCTCCGCAGCGATGAGGGTTGGAGCGAGAGCCCCAACGCCGAATTCCAAGCCGTAGCCAATTTCAACATGAGCGGTGTCAACTACGATGGCAACGAGTCGGTCACGCTCCCATGGTCTGAGACCTTTGGCATGATCTACTATATCAATCAAGTAATCGATAATGTCAACGATCACGGATATGATGTAATGGATAAAGAGACAGCCGATGGAATTCTGGGTCAGGCATATTTCCTGAGAGGAGTAGCATTCTGGTATCTGGCTGGCTCCTATGGCAAAGTGCCTCTCCAAATCAGCTCGACCGCCGATGGCGAAATCACCGAGCAAGAGGGAATCTACAAGCAGTGCATTATCGACTTCACCGCAGCCAGCCAGATTCTGCCCGAGGAATGGCCAAAGAGTGAAATCGGTCGCCCCACCAAGGGCGGAGCCATAGGGATGCTTGCCCGCATCAATATGCAACTCGCCGGCATATACAAGCGCCCTTGGGAGAATCGCACCGCCGAAGCCAATGAGCACTGGAAAGCAGCCAAGCAGAATATCGAGGATATCTTTGCCATGAACCGCTACAGCTTGGTGGCCAATTGGCTCGACAATTTCACCGAAGAAAATGAGAACAATGAGGAGTCGCTCTTTGAAATCAACTTCAAGGACGGACTGGTCGATGGCAAAGAGACTGGCATGCAGCGTCCCAAATTCCTCGGCCTCTACATCAGCTCGGGCGAGGGCGCTTGGAACGATGGCTCGTCGCGCGACTGGCTGCTCGACGAATTCGACAAGGAGACTGACATCGATGGCAATCCCGATCCCCGCAAACGCCTGACCCTTTTCTTTGACGACCCCAACGACACCCAGAACTACTACGGCAAAACATACGCCGAATGGAATGAATCAGAGCACTTTGCCCACAAATGCTACTGGAAAAAGTACACATCGGTTGATACCGACAATAAGTCAGAGGATTATAGCTCGGGTGCAAACTTCAGAGTACTCCGCTTAGCGGATGTCTACCTGATGTATGCCGAGGTGCTCAACGAACTCGATGGCGATCGCAGTCTGGCTATCGAATACATCAACAAGGTGCGCCGCCGCGTCAACATGCGTGATCTCACAGTCAGCGCCTACAACGACTACGAGAGTCTGAAAGACCTGCTGCGCCATGAGCGTCTCACAGAGCTATGCGGTGAATGTACTCGATGGTACGATCTCGACCGCTGGGGCGATATCCATACCCAGGAAGGCGTGAATAAGCTTGCCGAGCGCGATGCCGACTTCCTCACTTACAAGGTAGGACAAAGCCACCTCTACATGATTCCAATCCATGAGATTTCCCTTTTCCCCGGCCTCACTCAAAACGCTGGATACTAGTCAAGTAATGAGTAATAAGTAATGAGTAATAAGTAATAACATGAAGACAATTAAAAACATATATCTGATAGCTGGCGCTTGCGCCACAATGCTCTTGAGTGCTTGCTCGGGCATGGATGGCGACGGCATCAACGAATTTGACTGGGAAGGCAGCCGCAATCCTGAGAATACCAGCTACCGCAATCCCGTGTGGGAACCATCGCTTGCCTCTGGCACAGTACTCAAAGCCGCCAGCCTGTTCGCAGCCATATCCCCAGAGACCCAATGGGCCAAAGGCATCGACTATTGCTGCCCAGCAATCACCTCATCCGACCTGATGTCTTGGTCGTTCAACTCACAGTTTGGTTTCACGGCCCTCACTGAGGAGGAAGACGGCACAGTCTCTGGCACTCGTCCCAACTGGATTACCGGAGAAATTACGGAACTCTCGGCCGACTTTGCCAAGACTGTCTCAGGCGCAAACTACTGGATGGTCTATTGCGATGCCTCTCACACATCAATCGGAGCCGCCAGCTCGACCAGCGGCCAAGGCCCCTACACTGACATGGGGTGCTTCCTCACCGCCGAAGAATTGGGCTGCACTACCGTGCAGAATCCTTTCATCATCGTAGCTTCGACTAAATTCTACGTCTGTTACACCACTGAAAACGGCAGCTATATCCAGCAAGTAAACTTGCGCAAAGGTCAAACGCCCAGTAAAATGGGCACAGCCAAACTTATTGCCGGAGCTCAATGGCAACAAGTATCCATATTGCGCCGCGATGCTTCAGATCTATATTTGATTGGCACTGTAGCAACTGCTTCTGGCACTGAAATCCGCTACGGTCGCGCCGAGGATATCACTGGGCCCTACACCGACAAATCGGGCCAGGAACTCACCGCATCGACAGGCGACTTGCTGATTCAAGGCAATGACACTAACATCAATCCTTGCAATGCTATGCGCGCTTTTGAAAGCGAAAATGGATACATATACATCGCCTACAATGCCACAGCCGTGGGCCGTGAAAAGCTCGAGAGCGGATATGACCGCAAGCCTCTATTCCTTACCCCAGCCCAAATAGATGAAGACGGGTATTTCACCTCGGTGCTTGAGCCTGTCACTGGCTGGGTCACTCCACGCTACCAATAATCCATAATCAATAATAACCAATAGGAATTTTAGGAATCCTATGATTCCTAAGATTCCTAAAAAAGAATCATCAAAAAATATCAACAATCATGAAACAACTATTCACCTCTGTATTAGCCGCCAGTCTGCTCCCAGTAGCAGCCAGCGCTGCCATCACCGTGGCTTCGGTCGACATCGATCACAGCATCGACTATGCCGGTGGCGTAGAAATCGACATCAACAACGACGGATACATGGATCTTATCTTTGCCGGCCGTTGCCGCAACGATGAGGGCCGCATCGCCGAGGATGCCAATGGCGATGAGGTACAGCGCGCCTTCAACGCTTGGCAAGCTGTGTGGAATCCCTCAACCAGCCAATACGACATCACCGAGTTTCCCGCACTCTTTGGCATCAAGCCCTGCTTCGTGCCTGTAGACCTCAACGGCGACGGATACATGGACTTCATCGTATCATCTGAGACAAGCGCTGCTGACGGTTCTGAAACCGGCGTGTACATCAACCAAGGCAATGGCAAATTCACTCGCACAGCCATCAACATCACCGATGCCGATGGCAATCAGCTCAACTGGGAGCCTCGCTCAGTAGATGTCGCCGACTTCAACTGCGATGGCCGCATCGATATCGCCAGCATCGGTTGGCGCAACAATAGCGAAGGTACTCGCGATCACAACTGCTTGGTGTTGATCAACAATGGTGACCTCAACTTTGAGGCAGTCGTCTCTGACTATATGACTTACAATGGCGAAGACCTCTTTGAGCTCGCTCTCTGCACCCTCACCGCTACCGATCTCAACAACGATGGCTATGCCGATATCCTGATCCAGGGTAATATCGACAATGCCGAGCAAACCGCTCAGGCATATAAGAATGGCCAATATCTGGGCCGCACATTTGCCGCATACCTCAACCTCGGCGCCGAGGGCGAGGGCGAAGTGCTCTTCTACGACCTGGGCCTCGCCGATGGCGTGAGCCACCACTACGGCAATGGCAATATCGTGTGCGCCGACTTCAACTGTGATGGAGTGATGGACGTATTTGTCACCGGAGAAACGCCTGCTGACGGAGCCGCTTCGGGCAGTTGGGACTATATCCACCAATTGCTCCAAGGCAAAATCTCTGGCTCTGACGTAAGCTACACCGATGTGAGCGGTCAGCAAGCATTCAACGGCCACGATATCCGTCCGCTCGGTTGCACCAACGTGGGCGTACGCGCCATCGACTACACTGGCAATGGATATTTTGATCTCTTCCTCGACGGATGGTGCACCTCGATGCTCGACGGTGGCGATAATACCCAAGCTGGATGGCTGCTCAAGAATAATGGCAGCAATCTGTCAGAGTATGAGCGCGTGCCTGGCGCAAGCGAGATTGGCATCTGGTTTATGGAGGATGGTGTGCAAGGCGCTCGCAACTACACCTTCAGCGGATACTGCGGCGATGCAACATACTTTGATGGCGAAAATTGGATTGGTCGCACCTTCACCAAGACCGTGAATCCTTACTACACCACAGCTCCGGTGCCAGCTGCTCCCCAATCTCTCTCAGCTGTTGCCGACGGTTACGACGTTACCCTCAGCTGGTCGGCCCCAGCAGGCGAAAAAGCCAATGTAACTTATGAGTACTACATCAAGGAAATCACCAGCAGCAAATATTACACTGCTCCACTCTCAGATACCGCTACCGGACTGCGCCGCGCCCTGCGCCAAGGCAATGCATTCCTCAACAAGACCCTCAATCTCGTTGATCTGCCCGATGGCACTTACGAGTGGGGCGTACAGACTGTGAATGCCGCACTGGCTGGATCAGAGTTTGTGGCAGGTCCGCAATTCAAGATTGGCACTGGTATCGGTGCTGTGGCCTCAGTAATCGCCAACAATGCTACTGTTAAAGCTGCCAACGGCCAAATCTCAATCTCAGGCGCTCAAGGCATCGTAGAGGTGTACAGTGCAAGCGGAGCCATGGTAGCTCGCCAGATGGTCAACGGCAATGCCAACATCTCACTGTCGCACGGTTGCTATATCGTTAAGGTTGGCAACACTGTCAAGAAAGTGATCCTCTAAGCTAGTAATAGTGGAGGGGATGGGGCTCGACAAGCCTTGGGCCCAATAAGTCTTGCGCCCCATCCCCTTTTAAATGAAGAATGAAAAATGAAATAATTCACTATTACTATGACGCAACGATTATTTATAATGCCTCTCATTTTGATACTCTTCAAATTGAGTAGCGCGCAAACCATAATACAAATTCAGAATCCACAGAACCCATTATTTGAGGTATCGGCCGATGAGGTGACACTGGCTTTCACAGAACCCGGCATGACCCTCGGCGCTGACCTGGTGATAGCCGGCGGCAGCGGTCAATACTCCTACCTGTGGACTGATGCCCAAGGTCAGCAGCTCGGCCAAGAGCCAACTCTCTACATAGAAACTGCTGGCGAATACCAACTTACCTTAGAGGACACTTGCCAATGCCAACTCACGGTGGATTTCCACATTGGCACAGGAGGCATCTCCTCAGCTTGTCTCGACAATCTCAGAGTATATCCCAATCCTACCACTGGCCCTATTAATATAATAGGGGGATACCAAGTGACGCAAGTGAGCGTATTCAACCTCAGCGGCTCGATGGTAGATTTCAACAACAGCTACGGCATAGGCCATATTGACCTAAGCGGGCACCCCTCAGGGACATACCTACTGCATATAGTCACAGCCGATGGCGATGTGGCAACTCGTAAAATCATCCTTAAATAATCCCCGGCCATGACTACCTCAAAATATTTTCTCATTATCCTTGCCTCCCTGCTCAGCTGTGGCGCAGCCTCGGCCCGCGAGAAATCTTATGCAAGACTCAACTCAACTGTAAAGCTGCAACTCGATTGGGCCACTGACAATTATGGCGATATCCAATGGCAACAGTCGACTGATGACGGCGCCACATGGACCAATATCAACGGTGCTACCTCTACAGAATATTCTTTCAATATTTCAGACAACACCTTGATCCGCGCCCAAGTGACTGGCGACCCAGCGTGCCCACAGATAATGCTTGAGCGTGAAGTAGTGCCAGTATCCTTCACTACCGACCTGGTGCAAGAGGGTTCTTACGCAGTCACACTCGAGGTCTCCAATCTTGACTTGGCTGATGCCCAAGTGATTGAGTATGGCTTCTGCGCCAACTATGCTGATATGGGGCGTAACTATGCCCTAATGCCTCGCGTCAAGACGGGAGAATCTCTGCCAGCCGAACCTATAACAATCGAATGCACGGGCCTCCTGCCCAACTCAAGATACTCGGTGCGTCCCTATTTCGTGACCTCGGATGGCTCTGTAATATTTGGCGGAGGCAAAATCGCCAATACTCTCGAGGGCATGCAATGGAGCACCGAGGACTGGACTATTGAGAAGACAGAGATTCAGGCTCGCTTCTCGATAGAGGGAGCCTCGGGGAGCAATGTCAAATTTCTCTTCGGTCCCGATCGCGACCATCTTACCAGTTATGAGGTCCAGGATCTGGGTAATAACCAATATGCCTCCCCGACCATCTCTGGTCTGCAACCCGGCGCTGAATATATAGCCGTAGCGCAAGCCACAATTGATGGCGAGCCTCACGAAATCATAAAGACAGTCAAGACTTGGAGCGATTACTCTGACGTACAGGCTGACGAAACTGTAACTCCAGTAAGCCATGTGATAGAGTGGGATGAGAGCAAGACTTTGACTTCATTTTCACCCGAGGGAATGCAAGTGGAGTATCCGCGTATGATTCGCGTTGACGATAATACTCTGTTGCTCACATACCACGGCGGAGCCTCAGACCATTGGAAAAACAGTTACCTGCGCCGCTCGACTGACAATGGACGCACCTGGAGCGAACCAGCCACAATATTTGATGCCTCAAAATCATTCTTAGGTTCGGGTTATTACCGCATCTGCAATCCCGAGATGCTGAAACTGCAAAACGGTTGGATTCTGCTCAGCGTAGTGGCAAACGCCAATCCCGAAACCAATTCCAATTGCAAGGTACTCACTTGCATATCTCGCGATGGAGGCTTGACTTGGAGCGATCCAGTAGTCGTAGGGCGCGGACGCACCTGGGAACCCCAGATGATACAGATGCCTAATGGCGAAATAGAGCTACTCGTATCATCTGAAGCCGCTTGGTTTGAGACACAACCCAGCAATATGTATCAAGAAATACTCTCAGCTCGCTCGACCGACAATGGCCAGACCTGGACCCAATACAAACGCGCAGCCTATCTGCCAAATTGCCGCGACGGCATGCCAGTGTCGGTAGTGATGCAAGGCAACAAGGGCGTGATGTTTGTGATTGAGAGCGTAGGAGGCAATTGCCCGGCTTCGCTGGTTTACCGTTCGCTCGATGGCGAATGGAGTACCGAAGACTGGGACCGAGTAGAGGACCAGGATCGCTGGTTTACCAACCATAACAACGGTTGCGGAGCACCCTATATGATACAGCTCACTACAGGCGAATTCCTGATTATGGCTCACACTGGTCAGACAGGGAGCGTATGGCAGACTTGCCGCCCTCAGATTGTAATGGCCGACAACACGGGCCACAACTTCAAATACAAGCGCTTGCCTCTCTCGGGCTCGGATCCTCTGCCGGCTGGCACTGGTGCCTACTACAACTCCTTCTTCCAATTTGATGATGACACTGTGTGGCTCCTGATTACCAAAGCCGAATATGACGGCAGCACTCGTAAAAATAGCGCCATCATGCGCCTCGAGGGCAAAATCGTGGAGAAATAAGCTAAGGACTTACCTCCTTGGTGACCATAAAACCACAAGGTCATAAAACCACAATAACAATTAGGTGCGCCTCGGTTCCATCGAGGGGGGCCTATAAAATCGCAAGGACAAAAGAAACATAAGGCCATAAAACCTCATATTTTACGTTAAATACAAAAACACTTATGAATAAGATATTTATAACTGCGTTGTTGGCAGCAGGCTGCCTAAGCGCCTCGGCAAAATACGCCCCAGTCGAGGGTAAGATTATGACCCCGTGGGCCGACTCGATAGATGTGAATAATGTGCGCGGCGAGTACCCTCGCCCCATAATGGAGCGCTCGCAATGGGTCAACCTCAATGGCCTGTGGGACTATGCCATCACTCCGGCCCACCAAGCCCTACCCTCCTCATTTGATGGCCAAATCCTCGTGCCGTTTCCGGTAGAATCGGCTCTGTCAGGAGTTGGAAAAGAAGTTGGTGCTGCCAACGAGCTATGGTACCAGCGAGAATTCAGCGTGCCATCGGCTTGGAAAGGACAAGACGTGCTGCTCAATTTCGGAGCTGTCGATTGGCAATGCGATGTATGGGTCAACGGAGTGAAGGTCGGCAGCCACCAAGGTGGTTACACACCCTTCTCAATGAACATTACCCCTGCCTTGGCGCAAAAGGGCACCAATCGCCTCACTGTCAAAGTATGGGACCCCAGCGACGATGGCAATCAGCCTCGCGGCAAGCAAGTGCAAAAGCCTGAAGGCATTTGGTACACTCCGGTGACTGGCATTTGGCAGACGGTTTGGATTGAACCCGTGGCTCAGAATCATATTTCAGCCCTGCGCACCACTCCTGACATCGACCGCAACAAGCTATCGGTGGGAGTGATAACCAATGCCTCCGACCCATCGCTCTTGGCACAGGTCAAGGTGTACGATGCCAATGGCTCGCTCGTGGCCGAAAGCGCTGCCACCAATGGCCATATCGTAGAGGTTGCAATGCCTGCCGATGCTCGCCTCTGGAGCCCCGATGACCCTTACCTATACGACATGGAGGTGTCGCTGCTCAGCAATGGCAAAGAGATTGACAAGGTGCGCAGCTATGCTGCTATGCGCAAATTCTCAAAGGCTCGCGACAGCAAGGGCATTGTACGCCTCGAGCTCAACAACAAGCCTCTTTTCCAGTATGGTCCTCTCGACCAAGGTTGGTGGCCCGATGGCCTATACACTGCCCCCACATATTCAGCCATGATTTGGGATGTAGACCGTACCAAAGATCTAGGCTTCAACATGATACGCAAGCATATCAAGGTTGAGCCCGCTACATGGTACACCTATTGCGACCGCGCCGGCATAATCGTATGGCAAGACATGCCTTCGGGCAATTTTGATGGTCATAAGGGCCGTGTGGTGCCAGAGTGGCAGAATCATAAATATTTCGACGGCACAGAGCTCGCCCGCTCAGCCGAGAGCGAAGCCATCTATCGCCAAGAATGGCAAGAGATTATGGATTGCCTCTACAACTACCCTTGCATCAGCACTTGGGTGCCTTTCAACGAAGCATGGGGCCAATTCAAGACTCAAGAGATTGCCGATTGGACCAAGGCTTATGACTCCTCTCGCCTGGTCAACCCAGCCAGTGGTGGCAATTTCTACACCTGCGGCGATATCCTCGATCTGCACAACTATCCCGGACCAGCCATGTATCTATATGATGCTACCCGCGCAAATGTGCTGGGCGAATACGGAGGCATTGGTTATGTAGTTAAGGGCCATATTTGGGAACCCGACCGCAACTGGGGCTACATTCAGTTTAATTCATCAAAGGAGGTAACTGATGAATATGTCAAGTATGCCGAGCAGCTCCTCGACCTGGTAGCAAAGGGATTCACAGCAGCAGTCTATACCCAGACAACAGATGTCGAGGTTGAGGTCAACGGCTTCTACACCTACGACCGCAAAGTCTCGAAGATGGACGAAGACCGCGTTCGCGCCATCAACCGCCGCCTCACCTCCTCCCTATCCGACTGACCCTGCATAGTTATTTGGTAAATAGGCATAAAGATTAAGGCTCTTATGAATTAATCCTCCATTGGACTGAAAAAGATTAGTTTTGTTTTCATACAGGTTTGCATTCTATCGGGGTGTGCTTAATGATGGGCACACCCCATTTAAGTAAGTGTAAATTTTAAACAAAAACACGGAGGTGCGGATGCAGTGTGAAGGTCTCCCTTGGATTCCGGGCTGGCGAGGGCGCCAACCCCTTCCTCTGCAGCGTATCCACACTCCATGACCTCTGCCGCGGCTACGCCGCCTCCGTGACCGATTCCAGAGCGCAAGAGGCAAAGAAAAAAGAAAATCTCCGTGGACTCCGTGGCCCTCCGTGTCCTCCGTGTTTTTACTTACTCTTATCCTATATTAATTTCAAATTGACCGCTTACTTACTATACAAAATTTGAATTATCGATTCTCCACAAATCAGTGAGTTTTAATAAATTGAAGAATAAGAGGTAAGGCCGGGGCTACCATTCCGCCGTGATCATAACCATCGAGTTCATAGAGGGTTACATCGGGATGGCCGCAGAGCTGCAGCAGGCGCCACAGATAGGCTTGCTCCTCATAGCGTCCATAAAGCTCCTTGTTGCGGTCGCCCGAGATAATCAAAATGGGTGGACAATCTCCGCGCACATGATACAGCGGAGCGTAGGTATCAATCGTGGGCTGCAGTGGCTGTATGCCCTGACTGCGACGCACCTCAAAATGCGTGATGCATTGGCCGCTCAGCGGAATGATTCCGGCAAGCGAATCTGGGTCATAGCCATAACGCGCCAAGTGCTCCTTGTCAAATCCTACCATCATTGCGAGATACCCGCCAGCTGAATGGCCCGAGAGGAATATGCGCTTGGGATCACCACCATACTGCTCGATGTTGGCCATAGTCCATGCAACGGCAGCGGTTGCGTCATCGATTATCCCATCGATAGTAACATTTGGCGACAAACGGTAGTCTACGCCAACCACCACTACAGAATCGCGCAACAACGCATCAGGAATTTCCTTACGCCCGGCAGTCAGTCCGCCTCCATGCAGCCATATCACCACCGGATGGTCTTGGCTTCCTGGTTCATAAGCTACATCGAGGGTACACATCTCATTGCCTCTTTCCTTATCATCCTGGGCTCGATAAGGTATACCTCTTGCATACTCATAGCCCGTGACAGTCTTTGCCACCGGCTCTGGATTCCCTGCCTGCGCCTGTTGTTGCATAGAGCAAGCGCAGCATATCAGCGCGGCGACAATCGCCACAAATGTCTGATTTTTCATTTTTCACTTACTTTTATTAGATTCACTATCATTTCTCCAAAAAGTTGATTTGTCTGGAAACCAATCCTAATTATTCCAAAGCTACAAAAGGCCAAAAGTTGGTGGGGGTGACAGTCTGGAAAGAGGTGTTGGGGTAGAGCTCAACGAATGCCTTAGGGGCTGAGGCTTTGGCCTTTTTGGGGTTATATTTGAATTCAAAGGCATGGAGTAGACCATCGCAATCCTCGATGAGGTCAATCTCTTGCTGGTTGGTATTGCGCCAAAAGAATAGTTGGGCATAACTCCCGGCGTAGGCATTGCGTTTTATTCGCTCGCTGACAATCAGATTCTCCCATAGAGCTCCCTCATCATTGCGCAGCTCAAGGGGTGCGAAATTGGAGATTACAGCATTGCGAATGCCATTGTCGTAAAAATACACTTTTTTCCCTTTCTTGATCTCGTTGCGCTGGTTGGTACTATATGAATTGAGGCGAAATACTATGAAGCATTTCTCCAACAAGCCAATGTATTTCTCCACGGTAGCTCTGTCTATGCCGATTAGCTGAGCAAGCTCATCGTAAGATACTTCGCTACCCACTTGCAGAGCCAAGGCCTTCACCAGTTTTTGCAATACCTCAGGCTTTTTGATGCCTTGGTAGGTGAATATGTCTTTGTAGAGGTAGTTATTGGCAAGGTTGACGAGAGTACGCTTTGCATAAGCTGGATCTGTCACGATTTCAGGATAAAACCCGTAAATCATTCGCTCGGTGATAAGCCGCGCCTGCTCTTTCTCTGAGGTGTCATTTGCCAACTCTCCTAATGAGAAGGGGAAAAGATTGTATTCAATTAGACGCCCCGTGGCTGGTTCGTTCACCTTAGATGCAATATCAAGCGAGGCCGACCCAGTGACCACCACTTTGGTTGGCAATTTCATGTCCCCTATCTTTTTTAAGGTAAGGCCGATATCAGGCACCCTTTGCGCCTCATCGATAAAAGCCCAGTCATAGCCTTTGAGCAGTTGACGCAGTTGTGTCGAAGTCTTGCCCTCAAGTTGCGCAGCATCGTCATAGTCATCGCAATTAAGGAAAAGAATCTTTCTGTCTGGAGCTGCGAGGTCCTCAAGCAGGGTGGTCTTACCAACCTGTCGAGGTCCTAAAATCACAATTATCTTATTCTTGTGGAAATCATGCAGAATTTGATTCTTTATGGCTCGATGTATCATAATGAAACATATCTTTATATCCTCCGCAAAAGTACTCAATATTTATGAGCTTTCCAAGGAATTGTCCGAAAAAGTCGATTGTAATCGAGAATTTCGACCGAAAAAGTCGATTGTAATCGAGAATTTCGACCGAAAAAGTCGATTTGAATCGAGAAATTCGGATGGGAAAGTCGAATTCACCGAACGAAAACGCCACAATCCACCGAATGAAAGCGCCACAATCCACCGAATGAAAGCGCCACAATCCTGTGCAAGATTGGCACAACCTTAAGGATGGTGTCTTGTTGCTTGATGGCCTCTCGGGAGAAATAACAATAGTCCCACTCCAGAATTTGCACTTAGTTACCATTTCGGAAATATATGTTAAAAAATATTAAATAGGGGGTAAATGAAATTTTAGTAATTTTGTGACTTAAACCAAGAAAAAAACAAAGTTTATGAAACATCTTTTTAATACTATTAAAGATGATAAAGATTGACCCCAAAAAGTTAAGTGAATTTACTGATGTTGAAGATTTGTTAACTGAGCGCTATGTAGCCCCTGGCACACCTTAGCGTGAAGCATTTCATTCGGAAGCCAAGGCTTGGTACCTTGGCGAACTGATGCGCGAACGCCGTAAAGAACTCAACATGACCCAACAGCAGTTGGCTGATAAGGTTGGTACAGCACGCAGTTATATTGCCCGAGTTGAAAAGGGCCAATCTGATGTGCAAATGTCAACTTCTCCTTTATGATAATTGGACTCCCGATAGCTTTTGGAGTAATATCAATCCTAAATGCCATCATGTGGCATCTGCCCCTTCTGACCCGGTGTCTCTGGGTAGGGGGCTCCTTCGCCTTTGGACCCCTTGTAATCTCAGGAGTACTTGCCCTTTATAAAAATTACAAAGGCAAATGAGAAGAATCCGTAAGCGAAGTTATAGTCGCTTACGGATTTGTTCGTAAACACTCGGTGAACCACTTGTTGTGTGGCTAATCTAAAACTTATAAGCACCTCCAATGAATCCTGAATGGGTGATATATTTGTCCTTGTCTGGATTACCCCAATGGTTTGTTGGATAGCCGGAATAGAGGCTGAAGTCCGATATACCATATCCAATCGTGAGAATAAATCTGTCAATCTGCATGTTTATTCCTACTTTGAAATCCCAATTGAAGTAATCAGCGTGGTTACTTCCTCTTGCCCCAGGTGATAGTGATATTCCCGGTTCGGCAAATAAATAGAATCCTGCGTCCTGACTATTCCAATGTATCAATCGAGGTGACCTCAACACTATGGAAGATGTGAACTTGAATCTCGTTGCATAATGGTGATGAGTTTCAAGTTCATCTTTTCCCCAATCGCCAAATTCTTTTATTTCACCGTTTGCCCCTAATTGCAATTTTATTCCGGTGAATTGTAGTGGGAAATAAACTATTCCAAAATCAAACTGGTAACCATCTGTGTTAAGTCCTGCTATGAAACTTGTCTCCCAATGCTTAATTCCATCATCAGTTTTCAAAGATTGAGCTATACATGATAGAGGCATTGCTTCCACAAGAGTGAGGACTATGCAGATTGTTATAATTCGTAAATAAGAGTTCATAGTTATGTAAAAAAAATGCCGAATGTCATCATGATGATGGCGAAATAAGCGAAAATCTTGTTCATTTTCTTGGTTTATTAGTTGTGTTTTGTGGATATATTCGTTGCAACCCGAAACGAACTATCCTATGGTTTTTTATGGTTTGCGAATTATGTCTATGTTGGTGGTGTTGGAATCCTGGCCCTCTGTTCCGTCTATCTGAAGAATAGATTTAGTTTCTTTGAATCCGTCGGGCATTTTGTTGAATGTGATTTTGATTGTACCATTACCTACAACTTTTGCTGTGAAGTGGCAATCGGCATCCACATACTCGCCGTTGCTGTTTGTCTGTCCTTTAAGCACAAGCGTTTTGTAGTTTGTGCAGACAAGCGTGGCTTCGCCACCATTGCCGTCAGCAGTGATTTGAATCTGGTGGTAGAAGCTTGGATCAAAAGCGGCTTTCACGTTTTCGGCGCGAGTGGCCGACACTTCCCAAAGCATCTTTGCGGGTTCATCCTCGCTACACGATGTAAGCGACAGGGCGGCGATAATCGCCACCATCAGGAATTTGAATTTTGTAATCATTGATTGTTGTTTTTGTAGTTTGTTATTGTTTCTTCTATGAAGTCGGTGAAATTGATCGCGTATTCAGCAGATGATTGGGCAGCCACAACGCCGGCTCCTGATGTGCAGTTGCTGTAACCCCATATCGGATCACCAAAGCCATAGTCGCTAAGCTCAGTCAGTGTCCCGTTGTCGCGTTGCCACACATAGTTCGCCCAATTGTAATATGATGGCGATATGGAGTTGAGGGTCAAAGTAAATTTACAGTCTGGCATTTCATCAAGTGTGCCTTGAAACCAGCAATTGTTGTATTGAAGATTGAGCGTATAGGCCCTTCCTGCAAACTGGCGGTCGGAGAAGAATGTGAATCCATACGCGTCTCCCCCCATAATGGACTCGAATACACCTATGTGTTCGCTGAAAATCGGCTCAAGGTCATATTGAAGTTCAGAAATTATTAGTTGGTAAGGGGGATGAGGACTATACAAAGTTTCATCATCTATGTCCGCTTCATCCACTTTTGAGGAGAATTTGTAATAATTCTCTTCGGTTGGATCGGAAATGGTGATTTGAACTTTAAGCTTGAACTGAACTGTGTAACCATAATCATTCTGCCAACAGTTTACATCATGTGTTTCCCAGTTCACCTTATGGATAGGCACGGCTTTCGGCACATTGACCTCCGCATTTGCCATGCCGAGTGTACTGCTTTGCGCCACTATCCTGATCTCATCCCCCTCCTTGGGTGTATATGAATCAAGCTGGAGCTGACCGTTGGCATAGATATTCACCACGGCATCTTTTACCTCTGACTTATCTGCCGGATCGGTGTAGAGGCGTGACTTGCTGACCGACACCTCAACAGGTTTCCCTGCGGAGACGAGCGAATTGACACACAGCACCGGAGTGTGCGGCATATCGGGAGTGAACACCTCTTCACATCCTGCAAGCATCTGGAGCAAAAATAAAGGAGATATTTTTTTCAAAAAAGCCATGTGTACGAAATTGATGGGATTACAGGTAAAAGTTTTACTCTCTTGAACACAGGTTCGGAAGTCGTGTAGACGCCGGTCGCCGTGGTGACAGTCACATCGCGATAGCCACGCTTGACAGCCACGGTGTTCATGTGGCAGTATGCGTTGTATAGGCCGAAAGTCCAGTAACCGTGCCTATTGTTAACCACACAACTCAAATCGAGTCTGTGATAAAAGGGGAGTTGGTAGCTGTTTATCTCAGCTCGCAGAGGTGATTCTCCACCCATCCACTCGGCATCATCGAACTTGGGGCCGTCCCAAACCTGATTGAGCAGTGTGAAGCGGTTGCCGGAATGACCCGTCCATGAGGCGTTGAGCTGCACCCGGTCGTTTATCTTCCAGTTGAGCATCACGTTTATGGTATGGCGGTTATCGAATTTTGCAGGGAATCTACGCCCTCCGTTCTTCTCTACAAACGTGCGGTCGGCCCACGCCAACGAATAGGATACATGGCCTGTGAGTTTTCCAAACACCTTCTCCACCTTGAAATCAATACCCTTTGCTGTGCCTTTGCCGCTGCAAAGTTGGGCGTTCCACATGTCGAGAGGAGGACGCAGGTAATATTCATTGCGGTAGTCGATGAGATTGCGCATCCATTTCCAGTATCCCTCCACCGATGCGGCAAAGGTTCCGTCAGGCGACTGCCAGTAACCTCCGACTGAAATCTTGTCAGCGGTCTGTGGCTTGAACTTTCCCGCTATCGGAATCCACTGGTCAGTAGGGAGTGAAAGGTAGCTCTGGTTCAACTGATGCACATACTGCGTTGTGCGGCTGTATGCCCCTTTCACGGCAAAATTCTCCGACGGACGGTAGCTGACGGATAAACGGGGCGATATGCCGTGGTTGGTCTTGCCGTTGATATGAAACAACGAGGCGTGAATACCGGCGTTCATACGCAACTTATCGCATATTTCCCAGTCATCTTCCATATAGACATTGAACTCATCCGCTCCATATGCCCATGTGGAATCCCTCGATGCCATCTGTGTGGCTCCTACCTCGTAATGCCTTGTAGTCCGAGCCGGAAGAAAGGAATGACGGACATAGTTCGCACCTAATCTAACGCGGTTATTGTCATTCGCATGCCAGTCAAAATCACCACGGAATATCCAGTCGTTGATGTTGTTGTCGGTATTCAGAACGCTGTGGCTCTCCGTTGTCCTGTCCGGCATCCGGTAGATATAACGGTAGTCGTGCCTCATACTTGAGAAGAATCTTGTGTAGGCAGCTGTGAATTCTGCCGACATCGCAGAATTGAAACGTCTGTTCAGGCCTGCTTGCACCAACAGGTTGCCCCAGTGCATGTCGAATCTGTCATCCTCGAATGAACCTATGTCGTCGGTGCGGTCTATCCCTTTGTCCTTTGTGCCTGTCTTCAGTTTGTCATCCCCGAAGTAAACATTGACAAATGCGGTTGCCCTTGGGTTGAAACTATGGGTAACGCGGGCATTGAAGTCCATGAAATAATAGTTGAAACGCAGTTTCTCATCCTCGTTATGGGAATTGGCTATCGCCACAAGCGGTATGCTGAGCACATCGAACCATGAGCGACGCAGCCCTACAAGATAAGTGGTTTTCTTCCCTATCGGTCCTGAAATATTGAAGGCCCCCGATGTCAGTCCAAGCCGTGCGCTGCCGTGATGCCCCTCCCGCTCGCCATTCTGGAGCCTTACATCCATGAATGACGACAAGCGGCCGTCGTATTTCGCTGGGATTGACGATTTGAAAAAATCTATGTACCGTATTATGTCGGTGTTGAACGCCGAGAACAGTCCGGCAAAATGGTTGACTTGATACAGCGGCACATTCTCCAGCATATACAGGTTCTCGTCAGCGTTGCCGCCATGCACATACATCCCCGCCATCCCCTCGGTGCCCTCGACCACTCCGGGCTGCGTCTGCAACGCCTTGATCACATCAGCTTCGCCGAACAATACGGGAGTGTTGCGCACCTCGCTTGCCGTGACTTTCTTCGCTCCGATTTCCGATGTCTCGACAGCCGGGGCTTCGAGGCGAGACACAACAACCACCTCGTCAAGCATCGTTGATTTTATCGGGGGCTGTTGCAGTCTGCCCTGATATGTTTCGATATGCCGTGGCTTTGTTTTTACCGGACCTTTACTTGTGGATTTGCGTTTGAGTATGATGTTGTTCCCCTTGATTTTATATTCGATGTCCGTGCCTGCAAATATCTCGGACAGCACTTGTTCCAGTGGCTTGTCCTTAGCTTTTACAGACACCTTCATGTCGCGTAGAAGCTCGGAGGAATACACGAAATTCTTGCCGGTCTGTTCGACTAACGACCGGAACACTTTGGCGGCCTGGAGGTTGTTTGCGTTGACCGACACATTCTGCGCAGAGCAGCCCAATGCCATTGCACAGAAAATCGCCAATAATAACAGACACCGTATCATTCCTTGATTGCCATTTTAATGTCAAGAATGTCATTGATGGTCTCGACAAGTTCCACAGGATTGCCTTCATAATGGAGAGAAAGGCGGTATCCCTCAGCATTTTCCGGCAGACCTGTCACCTCAATGCCGTACACTTCATTAATTTTTTCCACCACCACCGGGAGAGGGGTGTTCTCAAAATCTATGACCTTGACAATTTCTTTTGGATCCGTAGGTCCGGATTGTGGAATCTCGACATTTGTGGCAGGAAGGGAGACATGGCGGTATATGACAGCGGCAGTGGCAGTCAATATGACAAATGACGCTATCGCGGCAGCTATGCGCATACGCCTCACCCGGAAAGACGGTGCTATGCCCAATCGCCTCCATCCTTTGTCCGCAGAGAACTTGCCTTTGCGGTACCGTTTCGCTATGTAGGATATTTCTTCCTTCATTGGTGTAAGTCAATTATAATGAAGCCGGCCTCGTTGCCCCTTCATCTATATGACGCACCCTTTTGAAAGAAGTCCTATCCGGGAGGGAATTTTTTATAGAAATGGCAGAAAGAATGGTCTGTGTCCGGTTGACAACGCCTCGCGCAGACGACTCAATGCCTTGGTCATCTGATTCTTGACAGTTTTTATGGAAATGCCTAATTCATCCGCTATTTCCTGATTGGAAAAGCCGTCGCGCTTGCTCATCAAGAAAATCTCCCTGCATTTTTCCGGGAGTGAGTCAATCGCTTTCCATATTCTTGCATCGCGGACTGACGTGTCAATCACCTCTTCGCTGATTTCGGGCACATTATCAATGTCCTCAAAATCGGTCTTCTTGCGGAGGAGGCTGACGCACTCGTTCCTGATGCTGCGGTAAATATACGAGTTGAAATTGTCTATCTCGGTTCCTGAGGAAATGGCTTTCCAAGCCTTCATGAAAGCCTCCTCGACAATATCTTCCGCATCATCGGCATTGTCGAGAATACGAAGCGCGTACATTCCTAACGGAAGGTAAAGCTTACGAAAGTGATATTCAAAGTCGGATACAGTCATAATGGATGTATCAATTCATTATGGTAAGGTACCTTTAGCTGCAAAATCGACCCTTGCTTCATTCGATCGCTTGCGAAAGCAGCCGAGGTCAATGCAACTCCATAGGCACATCATCAGGGTAAACAAATTGAAATACTTTTTATGAACATACTTTCTTTTAGTAGGATTGTTTGCAAAGTTAAGCATTATTGGGATAACTACCAACCAAAATCTCGCGAACCGACTAAAATCGACTATGAAAGGGATAAAATTGGCATTTGACCGTTCCCTCGAAAGGTTATTCATAAAGGAACTGTTAAGATTTATGGAAACCCTTTTTATCTTTACAATGCAAGTAATCGATATTGCACTCCAAAATCTCGTTAACGCGGGGGCTCTCAATGTTGTGACTTTTGTTGGGACTTTTGCAAAAGAAGAAACCACAAGTAGTTCATTTTTAACTACTTGGGATTTTCCTGAGTGTCCCCGCAGGAAATCCATGAAGGTACCCTTGACGTCTTGAATCCCGAACAGCTTGTAATCATGGTGCCAGCTGAATCTGTTGAGGCCTACAAAGCCGCACCCATTTGGGGCGATTATCAGATTCGCGAGGTTGATCCCAATTTGGGAATTGGCAATATCAACGTAGACTTCGATTCCGATGCCACAATATATTCAATTTCTGGTATCAGAATGGGCACCTCTATAGACACCTTGCCTGCTGGCATCTATATACAAGGAGGAAAGAAATTGATAAAGAAATAAGATGATTCACCACCAAGTATTCACACAAAAAGGGGATTGCCTCCATCCGAGGCAATCCCCTTTTTGTTCAAATCGACTTTTTCGGCCTAAATTCTCGATTCAAATCGACTTTTTCAGGGGAATTTTGGGAATTGTGATAAAAAGAGGGTAGATTTGGTAAATAGGGAGAATTTGGCTAACTTTGCAAACATCATAAAAAAACTCATTCCTTTGTGGTGAATTTGTCTTAATGATGGTTGAAGTTAAGGCATACATATTTACCCACTTTATATGTTGGATACATTACGAGCGAGTATGGAGACAAAAAAGGTCAAGTACCCAGTTGGGGAACATGATTTTGGCGAGTTGCGTCGCGGAGGCTTTGTCTATGTAGACAAGACCCGATATGTCTATGATGTAAATGCATTAGGCAAATTCATATTCTTGGCAAGACCTCGGCGGTTTGGCAAGAGCCTGTTGCTATCAACTTTTGAAAGTTATTTCCGAGGGGAGAAGGAGTTGTTTGCTGGTACTTGGTTAGGAACTCATGAGCAAGAATGGATCTCATATCCAGTCTTGCATTTCGATATGTCGGAGACGAGTGGCAAAGATGCAGAAGTGATGAATCTGTATCTTAACGAGCGCTTAGCCGAGTATGAAGAGGACTATGATCTGCCCAACAAAGCATACCTTAATGATATAGGTTCGCGATTCAGCACCTTGATAAGAGGAATCTATAGAAAGACTGGTCAGCAAGTGGTCATCCTTATCGATGAATATGACAATGGCATTCTTGAGACTTTGGATTCATCGAAAGAAGAGCAAGAGGCCATGAGCAATACTCTTAGAGCCTTTTATAAGCAACCTAAAGCAATGACCAGATATGTGAAATTTTGCATGGTCACAGGCGTTGCGCGCTTTGGCAGCTATACCCTTTTCTCCGGGCCCAACAATTATCTTGACATCTCGATGATGGATGAGTTCGCATCAATTTGCGGAATCACACAACGAGAATTGGTGGATAATTTTGAAGAAGGAATTCTGAAAATAGCTGGCAAGAGAGGTGAAACCAGAGAAGAGGCCATCGAGGACCTGCGCCAAAAATACGACAGCTATCGATTTACAGAATCGATGGATTTGGTATATAATCCCTTTAGTCTGCTATGCGCTTTTATCGAGGGCCGCTTAGATAACTTTTGGATTAAGTCAGGTACAGGTAAAGTGTTTATAAAATACCTTACCCGCTCGGAATTTGATCTATTGGAGCTTGAAAAGCTCAAAGTGACACGAGAGCGCATGGAGAGCAAATATTCCAAGACAGATACTATACCCCTCCTTTTTCAAACAGGTTACCTAACCATCAAAGATGTCGAAGATTCTAAGCTTTACCGTTTAGGCATCCCTAACGGAGAGGTGCGCAGTGCCTTTGATGAGGTCATTCCAACATTGATCAATAGATGGGAATAAGGTCTAAAAGAGGGGTATGGACTTTTCATCCAAGGATCGGAACATATCCTCATACGAGTTTAAAAGGATCCAGTATCTTAATTGATAAAACCTATTCTTAATGGCAGACAATTATTTGGAGAGGCAGCGCGAGGATTATGAGGCCAGGCGACAGGCAAAGGCTAATGCTGCGAAATTGGCGTGGCAAAAACGGCTAAAGGCTTATCAAAAGCGCCTAAAGGCCGAACAACTCCAACCCAAAAACTACATTTTTGATTTCGACGGCACCTTGATGGATACGGCCCCGGTGATTCTCATCACCATGGCTCAGACCATTGAGGAAATGGGACTGCCCGCAAGGACCGAGGAGGAATGTCGAGCCACCATAGGAATCAGATTGGAAGAGGTGGCCGACTACCTCTACCCCGACCGCAAGGGCATCGGGCCAGAGTATGCCGCAACCTATCGCCGCATCTTCGCCCGCAACAACCTGCCAGGCGTGGCCCCTCCCTACCCTGGCGTGATTGAGACGCTGCGGGCCCTCCACGCCGCTGGCCATCCACTGGCCATTGCCAGTAGCCGCAGCCGTGCCTCATTGGATGAATTTGTGGCCGAGATGGACATCGCCGACTGCATCGCCATGACCGTCGGCGGCAACGATGTAGAGAAAGGCAAGCCAGACCCCGAGCCCGTGCTGAAGATCCTTACCCAGCTTGGCTGGAATCCCAAAGAGACCCTCGTGGTGGGCGATGCCCCCGTAGACATCCTCATGGGCCAACGCGCCGGCTGCCTCACCTGCGCCGTCACCTACGGCAACAGCACCCCCTCCACCCTCCAAGCCTCCCACCCCGACCGCCTAATCTCCTCCTTCTCCGAGCTAAATTCCCTCACTATAGAAGATTGAGAGGTAAGATGGTAGGACTGAAGGAGGTGCAAGGGTCTCGTCCTGAAAAAGCTTGACTAAGAAGTAAGGGATTTTATGTGTGAAACGCCACAATTCACCGAACGAAAACGCCACAATTCGCCGAACGAAAACGCCACAATTC
>NWBJ01000116.1:65788-70598 GCA_002633115.1 Muribaculaceae bacterium Zag1 | reverse complement strand
AACGAAAACGCCACAATTCACCGAAAAATTTTTATAAAAGTTTGATAATTCGTTATTTATTCGTACCTTTGCAGAAAGAACCCAAGAAAGAACTCAAGGTATGGAAAAATATCGAGAAAGAATAGTGGATAGCCTCTTGGATTTAGAATTAGAATGCAGCGGCGCATTGCTGATTGAAGGTCCTAAATGGTGCGGCAAAACCACGACTGCCGAGCAGAAAGCAAAAAGCATTCTGTATATGGACGACCCCTCTACTATTGATCAAAACTTGCAGCTGGCCACCATCAATCCAAAGCTACTGTTAAATGGTGAAAAGCCTCGTCTTATCGATGAATGGCAGATTGCCCCTCAACTGTGGGACACAATAAGATTCATGGTGGATCACCATAAAGGAGATGGCCAATATATCCTCACAGAATCGGCGGTGCCCGCTGACCAATCCAAGATTAGGCATTCCGGGGCCGGACGCTTTTCTTGGCTTACCATGCGCACAATGTCGCTGTGGGAATCTGGCGAGTCTTCGGGGGAAGTAAGCTTAAAGGATTTGTTGGATAATAAAGCCATCGAGGGTACAAATCGCTTGGGTATTGAAGATATAGCCCACTTGATTTGTCGAGGAGGCTGGCCCGGAGCTATAGGTAAGAAACCAGACCTATCATATCGAATAAGTCAGAATTACTTTAAGGCTGTAATAAATTCTGATATATCGCGTGTGGACGGTGTAAACCGAAGCGCTGACCGCGCAAAGCGTATAATGCGTTCGCTCGCACGTTTTCAAGGCTCCCAAACCCCCATTACAGCAATCCGCAAAGATATAATCAGCAATGAGACTGATGCGATGGATGAGGGCACTATATACTCCTACATCGAAGCCTTAAAGAAAATATTTGTGATAGAAGATGCTCGAGCTTGGAATCCAAATCTCCGCAGCAAGACCGCTATACGCACCTCTGATACGCGCTATTTTGTGGATCCTTCAATAGCCACATCGGCTTTAGGGGCTACAGCTAAAGATTTAATAAATGATTTGGAGACTATGGGCCTATTCTTTGAGACCCTTTGCATCCGCGACCTTCGTGTCTATTCCCAAGCCATGGGCGGCGAAGTGTTTCATTATCGCGACAGCAATGGCCTGGAATGCGATGCTGTAATTCATCTTCCAAATGGAAACTATGGTTTGGTGGAAATCAAGCTAGGAGGCGATAAATTAATCCAAGAAGGAATAAAGACATTGACCATGATGGAAAAAATCATCGACACCACCCGAATGAAATCCCCAGCCTTCAAGATGATCCTCACAGCAGTTGGCGATTATGCCTATCGCCGCGCAGACGGCATCTACATCGTGCCCATTGGCACCCTTAAAGATTAAGCATCCCCTCAACCGCCATCTCGGGACCAATAAAGACAAAAGTCGATTATTGTTAAACAGAAGTCAGATTTGGTAAATAGGGCGAAATGGGTTAACTTTGCAAAGACATTAAAGGACCATTAAAGATTTGACCATGGACAAACGATTTATTAGTGTGATTTTGATTGCCATTGTGTGGGGCTCATCGCTGAGGGCTGAGGATGCAATAGTCCCACTCCAGAATCTGCGCGAAAAACGACCTTATCTATCCAAAAACGGATAGATAAGGTCGTTTTTCGTGCAAATTCTGGGGAAAATTATTCCCACAATGGCCGATTATTAACGAAAAAGATATTCCAAGTCCATAGATAGGAATTCTTCACAGGTGAGAGTTTCTGGGCCCACCACAATGGCTCGATGAGGAGGGTGCAGCTGTTGAAAACGCACCAATCCTTGGTTCATTTTTCTTCTGCCTGATTTGACTTCTATGGCTATGACCTTGTCCAGTCGCGAAAGTATATAGTCTACTTCATCATCGTTCTCGCGCCAGTAATACACTTTGTAGTCATACAGGTCAGCTTGACTTACCAAATAGGCTCCGATTGCCGATTCAATAAATCTGCCCCAAGTTTTAGGGTCTTCGAGAGCCTCGTGGTAGGAGTGGTCCATGTACACACTGCGTAGGGCGTTGTTATGCACTTGGAATTTAGGGACAGAATTGTATCGACGCGCTTTGTCTATGGCAAATTTTTGCAAGCCGCATAGCAATCCGCATTCGTCTAAGATTTGGAGATATGAGGCCAAAGTCGATACGTTGCCCTTATCTTGAAGTTGGCCCATTACTTTTGTAAGCGACAACTCTTCGCCGCTATAGCTGCTCCCCAATTCAAATAATTGACGCAGTAATTGTGGCTTCATAATCTTGGTATTGAGCAAGGCATCTTTTGCTATCGTGGTTTCAATCAGGGCATCCTTGACATAGCGTCGCCAGCGTTGCTCGTTCTTTATGAAACTCGCTGCTCCCGGGTAGCCTCCGAAATAAATGTATTGATATAGGTTCCATCCAAAGCAATCACGCATCTGAGGGTAGGTCCAATGTGAAAGGCGAATCAATTCGAATCTTCCAGCCAAAGATTCAGTTAGGCCTTTTTGAATCATCATGCGAGAAGAACCTAATAGCACGACTATCAACTGGCGCTTTTCGCGAGAGTCGCGGTCCCATTCCGACTTTACTATTTCGCTCCAATTGTCGATTTTCTGTACCTCGTCTACTACCAATAGGCGCCGCTCCTCATTCCGACTTAGCATCTTCATTCTTTGTGCTTCCCAAATCTCTCGGAGCCATTCAGCTGATGCCATAGTGTTATCGTCAGTTGAGACTATATCGTAGGGGAATGCACACTGCTCCAGCACCTGGCCAATCAGGGTGCTTTTCCCTACTTGGCGCGGTCCAACAATGACTTGCATCTTATTCCGGGGCTCATTGAGTCTCTCGGCAATCTCTTGGTAGGCAGGTAGTTTGTATTCCATATTTTAAAAAGTTCAAAGCATCTCACAAAAATGTTCAATCTGGTTGGCAAAAATGTTCAATGCATCTCACAAAAATGTTCAATCTGATGCAAAGTTAACAATAATAACCCATATCACAAAATTAAAAATAGTCCCACTCCAGAATTTGTACGAAACCCATTTTTGTTCAAATCGACTTTTTCGGCCTAAATTCTCGATTCAAATCGACTTTTTCGGAGGGAATTTTGGGATTATGATAAAAAGATGGAAGATTTGGTAAATAGGGAGAAATTGGCTAACTTTGCAAACATCTTTGGGAGCCATAGATAGAGTCCAAAGTACAAACCAATAGAAGAGACTGTGAAAACCGATATGAAAAAGACATTAGCAATTGCTGCAGCGGCTGTAGTGGCTGTGGGGGCCCAGGCCCAACAAGCCTTGTGGGGCATGCCTCAGATAATTTCGCCTGAGGTAAACGCCGACAATACCGTGACTTTCAGATTCATGGCGCCCAACGCGCAGGAAGTGAAGGTGACAGGCGACTTCCTGCCCACCGAAACTATCCAGACTCCCTTTGGAGAATTTGACGGGCCCGGCTCGGCAACAATGGCCAAGAATGACACTGGCCTCTGGGAATATACCAGCGAGCCCCTCCAACCCGAGCTCTACAGCTATTCAATAATAGTCGACGGCCTCAAAACCACCGACCCCAGCAATGTCTATCTGATTCGCGACACCGGCACGCTCACCAACGTATTCATCGTAAAGGGCGGATGCGGCGACACCTATTCGGTCAACGACGTGCCCCACGGCACAGTCAGCAAGATGTGGTACAACAGCCCCACCCTCGGCATGGACAGACGCCTCACTGTCTATACCCCCGCCGGATATGAAACATCAGGCAAGGAATACCCAGTGCTATACCTGCTGCACGGCATGGGAGGCGATGAAAACGCCTGGACCGAGCTTGGCCGCGCCGCCCAAATCCTCGATAATCTCATCGCTCAAGGCAAGGTAGAACCCATGATTGTGGTCATGCCCAACGGCAACGCCGCTCTGCAAGCCGCTCCCGGCGAGAGTTCGCTTGGTCTGGTTCCACCCACAACCGCCCTACCCAAGACCATGGATGGGTCATTTGAAACCCATTTTCCTGAAGTAGTGAATTTTATCGACTCCAACTTCCGCACCAAGGCCGACAAGGCCCACCGCGCCATCGCTGGCCTGTCGATGGGAGGTTTCCACTCGATGCATATCTCAAAAGAATACCCCGACATGTTTGACTACGTGGGCCTATTCTCCGCCGCCATTGTCCCTACCGAGCAAGGAAAAGACTCTCCCATCTACAAAGACACCGAGACAAAACTAGCAGCCCAATTCGCCCAGGCTCCCAAGCTCTACTGGATAGCCATCGGCGAAAAAGACTTTCTATATCAGGCCAATGCGGACTATCGCAAGCTGCTCGATAGCAAGGGCTATCCTTACACCTATCGAGAAAGCCCTGACGGCCACATCTGGAAAAACTGGCGCATCTACCTCACCGAATTCACACCCCTACTCTTCAAATAGTCAAAAAGACCCAAGCTTTATAGAATCCCACAGGGGACAGGTCAGTATAGAATCCCACAGGGGACAGGTCAGCGTGGGAATGTCCCACATTGACCTGTCCCCTGTGGGAGCATCGCTTTATTCCTTCTCTATTATCCAATCTTTGGAGATGTTGCGTAGGGTGGAATCGAAGTTTGTTCCTATTTTGTAAATAGTAGTGCTCAGAAGGTTAGAGAAACAACCCCTACGGAGTAGGAGAGGGAGGGGTATGCGCCCATAGCTAGATGAAATAACCCCTACGGGGTAGCCATCCGGGCAACCTCCATATTTAACTAATTGAGCCCTTACTTATAGCAGTAAATTTGGAAAATAGGGATAAATTGACTAACTTTGCAAATGCCATTG
>NWBJ01000116.1:0-65779 GCA_002633115.1 Muribaculaceae bacterium Zag1 | reverse complement strand
CAATGGCATTTGCAAAGTTAGTCAACAATCAATTAATAATGACCACCAATAATCGCGCAATCACATTCGGAGCCATTGCGGTGCTCAGCTGGAGCACCGTGGCAAGCGCATTCAAGATAGCCGGGCAGTATATGACGCCATTTCAGATGGTGTTGGTATCGACAATCACATCATTTGTGATCCTCTGCGTCGTGCTCACCTTGCAGCGCCATTGGGGTGCCGTCAAAGCATTGACTGCCAAGAATTGGGGACTGCTGGCTCTGTTGGGATTGCTCAATCCGGTAGCTTACTATTTGGTGCTATTCAAAGCTTACGCAATGCTTCCGGCTCAAGTGGCGCAACCTATCAACTACCTATGGCCCATCGTGCTGCTGGTACTGCTGGCTGTGTTTGGCGGTCAGCCCATCCCGGCTCGCAAATACATAGGCATGGCAATCTCACTGGCGGGCGTGGCCTTCATATCAATGGGAGGCAGCGCTATAGAGGGCCGCCTATCAGGAGCAGGCATGGGGGTAGCATTCCTCAGCGCTCTGCTATGGGCCTCATATTGGATAGTCAACAAGAAATATTGCTCAGGAATGGATGCCACAGTCTCATTTTTTGGCACCTTCCTCTTCGGCTCAATCTATATGGCATTGGCAGCCACAGTGGTAGGCTGGCCGCAGCTCTCCACCCCGGCTCTGCTGTCGGGAGCCTACATCGGAGCATTTGAAATGGCAGTGCCATTCGTTTTCTTCGGCATAGCCCTGCGCATCTCAACCAACCCGGCCATCATCAACCAGATGTGCTACCTGTCGCCTTTCCTGTCGCTCTTCTTCATCTCAGCCATAGTGGGCGAACCCATCGTGGCCACCACCTACATCGGTCTGGCTCTGATTGTGGCTGGCATCGTCTACAACCAATATTTCGCTATGGCTCGCGCCAAAGCCTAAGCCTTTTCCCTCACCCCTCATAACCCACCCTCCTGTATGACCCTTGCAGCCCTCATACCACCCCATAAGCTGGCCCATTGGCTGCTCGACGCTATCGGCCGAATGCTCCGCGCCCTGGGCCTTGACCATAGCGCAGTGCCCGAAGAGGTAATCTATATGATTATCATCATTGTCATCGCCATCGGTTGCGGCTACTGTGCGCAAAAAGCAGTGGTATGGATAGTGACCAAGGCCATCAGCAAGCGCTGGCCCGACTTGGCCAGAGCCCTGTGCGAGAAGAAAGTGCTCGCCAATTGCTCACGCATAATCCCGCCATTGGTATTGTTGGCGCTGATACCCTTTGCCTTTGAAGACCAAGAGCACACCACGCATATAATCCTCCTCATCACCCTCATCTACTTCATCGTCACCCTCACGCTTGGCATCAACTCAGTGGTGGCTTTTGCCTGGGTTACTTACAACACTCATCGCAACACCAAAGGTCTACCGCTCAAGGGCATAGCCGATGTGATACGCGGCGCCATGTGGGTAATAGCAGTGGTAATAATCGGTTCAATGATCCTCGACAAGTCGCCAGCGGCATTGCTCACAGGCCTTGGAGCCTTTGCGGCGGTGCTGATGCTTATCTTCAAAGACAGCATTCTGGGTCTTGTGGCCGGGGTGCAACTTTCGGGCAATGACATGCTGCGCGTGGGCGATTGGATACAAGTGCCTGGCAAGGATGCCAATGGCATCGTGGAGTATGTATCGCTAATAGTAGTGAAAGTAAGAAATTGGAATAACACCGTCACTATGGTGCCACCCTACTATCTGGTGCAGTCGGGGTTTGTCAACTGGCGCTGCATGAAGGATACCGGCAGCCGACAGATCCAAACCTCGGTGCTGATCGACATCAACACCGTTAGGCCATTGTCGGATGCCGAACTCGCTACGATGCAAAAAGAGGTGCCAATGCTCAAGGACTACATCGACATCAAGCTCAAGCAGCGCGAAGAGGGGAAGATACAGAATGTATTCAACAAGGAGGCTGGAGCCGACGGCACAATCGAGACCAACCTGGGCCTGCTGCGCGCCTACTACAATATCTATGTCGACCGCCATCCCTACATCGACAAGCAAAAGATACACATGGTGCGCATCCTCGACCCCACCCCTACCGGATTCCCGATGCAGCTATTTTGCTATCTGACCACCGCTGACTGGGGAGCTTACGAAGGCATCATGGCTGACATTCTCGAGCATATCACTGCCATTGCCCCGACTTTCGGCCTCAGCGTATATGAGCAGCCGTCGGGACGCGCAGTCTACAATATCGGAGCCTCGCCAGCCGAGGGAGTACCCTATTACGGCACAGCCCCAGTGATTTCGCCCGACCAAGATACTCAGAACTGAAAATAGATAAACGGGGCCACGTCTTCGCTCTGGAATTGCACCACCAGCTGCACCACAATCACAAAAATCAGCAGCTTCACGCCCCACGGAGCCATCACGAACCAGCGGCCGGCCCGGTCCCACCACCGCGTGGGCACCGCATGAGCCAGCATGATGGCGCACATCATAGCCACCCACTCCCAGCGAGCCTCGACAAAGGGCCAAAACATCGACAGATGGAAGTCGGTGAAAATCGTGCGGATTATCACCCATGAGTCATGGAATGTCGCGGCGCGGAAATACACCCACAGCAGCGACACCGTAAGCATAGTCAAGCCCCAAGACACAGCCCTCACTGACCAGGTATCTGGGATGCGGTCGAGCCAAGGCTTGCAAGCCTTATGGATAGCCAGGCCCACGCCGTGCATCGCGCCCCAAAACACAAACTTCCAGGCTGCGCCATGCCACAAGCCGCCTATCAGCATGGTCAGAAAATTGTTGACGTAGGTGCGCGCCACACCCTTGCGATTGCCCCCGAGGGGTATGTAAATGTAATCGCGCAGCCAAGTAGAGAGCGAGATGTGCCATCGGCGCCAGAAGTCGGTGAGATTGCGCGACTTGTAGGGGAAGTTGAAATTCTTGGCCAACTTGAATCCCATCACCATGGCAATGCCTATGGCCATGTCGGAATATCCCGAGAAATCGCAATATATCTGCATCGTATAACCCAAGACCCCCATCAGCGTCTCAAAGCCGCTGTAAGCGCCGGGCGAACTGTAAATCAAGTCATTGTACTGCGCTATGTAGTCGGCGATGACGGCCTTTTTGAGTATTCCTATAATTATAAGCCACAAGCCGGCAAACATCTCGCCAAGCGTAGCATGCTTGCTCTGGCGTATCTGAGGGATGAAATAGTCGGCCCTGACAATAGGACCAGCCACCAGAGCCGGAAAGAAGGATAGGAAGAAGGCATACTCGAGCCAAGTGGGCGTTGGTTGCACCCTGCCCTTGTAGACATCGATTATGTAGCTCACCGACTGGAAAGTATAGAAAGATATGCCCACGGGCAGCACCAAATCTAAGGGCTGGAAGTTGCCCTCGACCATCTGGTTCCAATTCCACAGGAAGAAGTTGGCATACTTGAAATACCCCAATATTCCAAGCGACAGGGTGAGCGATAATCCGACGCAAAGCCTCTTTTTCCATCGCTGGTCGGTGGTCACTATGGCGCGCGACAGCAGCCAGTCGACCAGCGAAGTGCCAGCCAGCATCAAGAAAAACATTCCGCTCGACTTGTAATAGAAATAAAAGCTGAAGGCCACTACAAACCCCAGCATTTGCCACAATCTCTGCCTTATCAGGGCAAAAATGGGCAGAAATATCAAAAACAGCGCCCAAAACATCCCGCTCGAAAAGAGCATCGGGGCCTGTGGATCATATTTCAGCAACTCAATCATTAAAATATATGACTTTAATCAGCCACGGCTCTAATCGGAAGCCCACTCCCACGCTCCTCTAAACGCTCAGGAGACATAGGAAAGTCTTTTCCAAAGATGAATAAATTTTCCATAAACCTCACTTTTTACTTACCTATTCTTAACTTCCTATTAATAATTATCGGCAAAGTTACGAAAGATTACTTTACTATCAAAATTTATTGCTATCTTTGCATTATACCTCTCAAAAGATCAATTGACATGGGCAACTACATAAACATAGGCAATAGCAGTTTTAAGGAGGCCAGGGAAGGGGGATTTATTGACAAATCTTCCTTAATAGCTGAGGTCAACTCCACCCTTGGCACCAAGAACAAAAGGATATGCGTGACCCGTAGCCGCCGATTTGGCAAATCAACGGCCGCTGATATGCTATGCGCCTATTATGATAAATCATGCGATTCACGAGATCTTTTTAGGGGCTTATCCATAGAGGCCGATCCTACCTTTGAAAAGCATCTCAACAAATACTCCGTAATATTTGTGAGCCTCGCCACTTTTACCACTAAATTTGACCACGATCCTGAGATAGTGAAGAAGATGGAGCAGACTCTCATGCACGACATCCATGGCGACTTCCCTGATGTGGAGATGCGCCCTCAAGACGATCTTATGGATTTGCTTTCAAGAATAGCCCAATCCAAGGGTGAAAAATTCTTCATGATTATTGATGAGTGGGATGCGATAATGCGTGAGTTTCGCAATAGCGACACAGTTATGGTGCACTACGTCAAATTCCTCCGACGCCTATTTAAAGACCCTATTACCAGCAGGGTTTTTGTTGGCGCATACCTCACTGGAATTCTTCCTATAATGAAAGATTGGACTCAATCAGCTCTTAATAATTTTGATGAATACACCATGATTGAGGCCGATCAATTCGCTCGGCATTTTGGATTTACCTCTGAAGAGGTCAAGGCGCTATGCCTTAAGCACGGAATGGACATTAACGAAATGAAAAAATGGTATGACGGATATCAAATAGGAGATGAGCCATCGATGTACAATCCCAATTCGGTAATATCCGCCATCAAACGAAATAAATGTCGAAATTATTGGTGTTCTACCGGAGCCTATGAAGCCATCACAAAATATATAAAGAAGAACTTCGAGGGTCTAAAAGACGACATAATCTCTATGCTCGCCGGAGGGCGCTGCAAGGTTGACTACACTAAGTTCAGCAACGACTTAGAGGTCATAAAATCTAAGGATGACGTATTGACAGTACTAATCCATCTTGGATATTTGTCCTATGACTCAACAGATAAGAAATGTTATATTCCAAATCTTGAAGTTAGAGAAGAAATGCGCCATGCCGTTGAGGATGTAAATTGGCCAGTGGTCACTAAAGCCATAGAAGCTTCTGATGCCCTACTGCAATCTCTTCTTGACGGTGACGCAATGGCTGTAGCCAAAGGATTAGAAGAAGTGCACGAAAACGAGACGAGCATCCTCTCCTATAATGATGAAAATTCGTTGGCGTGCGTAATGAAACTGGCCTTCTACTCAGCTCAAGATGACTATATTATTCATCGCGAATTAGCTACTGGTAAAGGTTTTGCCGACCTCACTTTCATCCCTCGGCCTAATGTCGACAAGCCAGGCATAATAATGGAACTTAAATGCAACAAAGATACCGCCACAGCCCTGCAGCAGATCAAGGCCAAAAACTATGCGGCGAAAGTGTGCCAGTATACAACCGACATCATATATGTAGGCATCAATTATGATGTAGATTCAAAAATGCACACTTGTGAGATAGAAAAAGCATAGACCGTCATCAAAGCAGCGGCTCTCGCCTGGGGCGGGAGCCGCTGCTTTGATGACGCATAATTTTATGATGGGTAATAACGGTAATGAGGGGGGGTGCGTGCTTATGGGCGCACAAGATTGTTTATGAGAGATATGGAGAGAGAGGGAGACTTAGCGGTAGTCGGAGAAACGCTCCTGCAGGCGCTTGCGGGCAAAGAAGATGCGGCTCTTGACTGTGCCAAGAGGCAGATTCATCTTCTCGGCTATCTCGTTGTATTTGTAGCCGGCCACGTGCATCGAGAAGGGCACACGGTATTCATCGCTGAATGAGTTGATGGCGGCAGTGATCTCCTGGGCAGTGAACGAGCCCTCGGGAGCGGCAATGCCGGAATCCTGGCTAAGGTTGAGATGGAAGAGGGTATCAGTGGTGTCAACAATCGTGGCGGCTCGCGAGGCGCGGCGATAATTGTTGATGAAGATGTTGCGCATGATAGTGAACACCCAGCCCTTGAAATTGGTGTTGTCGGCGAATTTGTCCTGGTTGTCAAGAGCCTTGAGTGTGGTGTCTTGCAGCAGGTCGTAGGCATCGTCGCGGTTAGCGGTCAGCATATAGGCAAAGTTCAGCAGATTGCTTTGCATGCTCATCAGATTGGTTTGGAAGTCTGTAGCTCTCATAAAGCTTAGGTGTTACTAGGTGTTCAACAATTATGTTATCTCTGCCAAATTCCGTTTCCGAAATTTTGACATTGCAAATTTAAGCCACAAAAGTCATTTCTAAAATTTTTTAAAGCAAACAAATGTTAACAAAATCAGAAATTTAATATTTTTTAAATTACACATTGATTATCAAGCAGTTAGAAATGTTACAAATTATTACAAAAATGTCACAATTGTGAACACTGCAAAATTACAATGTTAAAGCTCGGCCCGAGCGTGACATCACAAATGTTAAAGGCAGAAATTTTTCTTATAATCAGAAAAAAAGTGACTATCTTCGCGTTTAAAATCAACATTATCCTACTGAAACATGTCACAATCTGATATCCATGCTCCCGTAGCGGCTCCAGCCAAGCCGAAAACTCGTCGGGCTACTGGCCAAGCGCCCCATCCGCGCTCCAACACCGGGATAATAGCGGCGGTGATGGCTGTGTTTGCCGTCTTCTCTATCGCCATCCTCGCTGGCAATCTCGACTATGTGCGCAAACTCGATGACCTGAACCTGTTTCTGCCCACCAGCGCCTATCTCTCAGAGTGCATGCAGGTGCCTGGCGGTGCCTTGCATTGGGCTGGGTCGTTTTTCACCCAATTCTTCTTCCACCCCTGGATGGGCATCGTAATCTTCACCTTGCTCTCTACAGCCTTAGTGTGGATGGTGGGTCGAGCATTCCGTTTGCCGGGGCGGTTGTGGCCCTTGGCAGCCGTACCATCGGCTATGCTGTTGCTATGGCTGATATTGCCCGGCTATGTCATCTATTCGCTCAAGACTCCCGGATTTGGATATTCCTCGCTCATAGGCCTAATGGGCGCCGTGGCTCTATTCTGGGCCTATAGCCGCATCAGGCTGATAGGCTGGCGCGCCATCGTGCTTGTGGCGATTGTGGCCGGTGGATATCCGCTGATGGGATTTTACGCTTTGCTTTCGGCCGTAATGTGCATGGCTTGGGAGGCTCGGCAGCGCCAAGCCAACAGTCCCGACGTAATCGACCTGGGGTTGATCACGGTTATAGCCGTGCCGATGCTCCACTATCTGTATGTGCCATCGTTGCTGATGGGCACAAACCTCTATACCTCGGGCCTCCCGGCCATCTACGCTGGCGAGTGGAGCCTGATATGGCCCCACATCGTCATAGCCGTGGCTTTGGTGGGATTGGCCTTGGCTAATCTGCAGCCTAACAGCCGCGTCTCGGCTCGGTGGCTCAGCATCAGCAGCGCGGCCATGGCAATAGCGCTGGTGCTGGTAGTGGTTTTCAAGATGGATGATCCAAATTTCCGCGCCACCATCGCGATGGACCGTGCCCTGCAGGATGGCGACTGGCAAAAGGCTGCCGACATAGCGCGCGATATGCCAGCCGAACCCACGCGCCTCAACGTGCTGCTCTGCGACATCGCCCTTATGCGCCTCGGCACAGCCGGTGATGTGATGTTCACCTACCCCATCGGGAGCGCCCCCTACCAGTCGCCGCGCTACCACATGACCATGCGCGATGCTGGCACGATGATGCTCAACTATCATTTCGGCCGCATCTACAACACCTACCGCTGGGGCGTAGAATATATGGTGGAATATGGTAAGAAATCAGAATATTTCAAATACATGGCCAAGACCGCGCTGATCAATGGCGAATACGAATTGGCTCGCAAATACCTCTCCACCCTGGCTCAGACCCGCTATCATCGCGAGTGGGCTGAGAAATATCTAGCCTACGCCGACAATCCGCGCATGGTCGAGCAAGACCCGGAGATGCGCCAAATCAAGCCCTTATCGTATTTCCGCGACCATCTCGGCGGCGATGGTGCCAAGGTCGAGGGGTATCTTGTGCCGATGGTGGCCGGTCTGAGGGGCGGAAGCCCGGAATTGCTTGAGGCCTCGATGCAGTGCAACCTGATACTGCGCAACCTCGATGCTTTCATGAAGCGCTTCCTGTCAAACTATACCAATTATGACCGCGTGCCTACCCATTACCAAGAGGCAGTGCTGCTGTGGTCGCTGCTCAATCAGAAGGCCGCTTTCAAGCATGTGCATATCGACCCGGCAATCAAAAAAAGGTTTGACAATTTTGTGCGCCTCAATGATTCGCTCAAGAATCTGCCTCCTGAGGAGGCAGCTGCCCGATGCAAAGACACATTTGGCAATACGTATTGGTATTATTTCTTCTACGTCAACGGACTCAAGACCTTATGAAACCATCTCGCCTAATCCCTATAGCCATGGGCGCTATTCTTAGCGCCTGCTCGACCTCGGTGCCTGACGGAGCCCGCGCCGTAGCCGACCAAGCAAAGATTTACCCTGACTACTCAGGAGTGACCGTGCCGCGCAACATCGCACCCCTCAATTTCTCAATTCTCGACGATGCCGACGAATACGTGAGCCATATACACCTCAAGGGTCAAAAAGGAATAGTGGTGCCGGGAGCCACTGTCGACATCCCTGCCGACCGCTGGAGCCAACTCCTGAGCCAAGCCGAAGGCGATACTGTGCTTATCGATGTGTTTGCCCGCACGGCCGACACCTGGCTGCGCCATCCCTCGCTCAAGATCGCTGTGGCCGAGGAGATTGACCCCTACATCTCCTACCGCCAGATCGAACCCTCATATATCGGATTTGAGGTGATGCGCATCTGCCAGCGCCACCTCGAGAGTTTTGATGAGCGCGAGATATTCAACAACTGCTCAATGGCTGAGGACAATAGCGGCCAGTGCATCAATTGCCACAGCTACCAAGCCTACAACCGCCAAGGCAACATGCAGATGCACATACGCCTCAACAATGGCGGTACCCTGATCGCCCACAATGGCGAGCTCAAGAAGATTAATCTCAAGACCGACCAAACCGTTTCGGCCGGCGTTTACCCCTCTTGGCACCCCACACTGCCGCTGATCGCATACTCCAACAACACCACTACCCAGAATTTCCATTCGGCCAACCGCAACAAGGTAGAGGTGCAAGACGGAGCATCCGACATAATCCTATATAATGTCGAGAAAGACAAAATCCAAATCATCGCCAACGACAGCACCGAACTTGAAACCTTCCCCTACTGGAGCGCCGATGGCAAAAGCCTCTATTATGTGTCGGCCACAGTGCCATGCCTGAGCGACAGCATGATGTCGGTCTACAAAAAGTCGCGTTATAAGGACTTCAAATACGACATCTATCGCAAGCCTTTTGATGCCGACAAGATGGCTTTTGGAGCCACCGATACCGTATTCTCTGCCTCAGCCATCGGCCAGTCGGCGACATTCCCACGCGAATCGCCCGATGGTCGCTACCTGCTCTTCACCATGGGCGAATATGGCACCTTCCATATTTGGCACCACGATGCCGACCTGTATCTAATGGATCTCGCTACTCGCGAGGTGCGCCCGTTGGACGAGGTAAACAGTCCCGACGTTGAGAGTTATCACAGTTTCTCGAGCAATGGCCGATGGATACTCTTCAGCAGTCGCCGCGACGATGGCTCCTATACGCGCCTCTACATCGCATATTTCGACAAGGATGGCCATGCCCGCAAGCCATTCCTGCTGCCCCAGCGCGACCCAGACCAGAACCGACAGCTGTTTAAGAGCTACAACATACCCGAATTTATGGCTGAGCCGGTCAGATACACCAAGCGCGAACTGATGGAGGCTATCGCAAGCCCAGCGCGCCAGGTGGAATTGGATTAGGCATTGGTAAATTCAATATAGTGTAAAATTTCTGTACAGTAGGCGTAAAAATATTTTTACGCCTACTTGTTTTTATCGATTCTGCTATCAGCTGACTTGCAACGGTTTATGCGCGAATTTGGCAACCTCAAGGCCATCGATGACAACTATCCTAAGTATGTCATCTCAATGGACCCTGTCCCCGGCGAAGTCGAAGGCTACCCCGGCATCATCCACATGCATATACGCGACTTCCTCACTGCCTCAACCCTGTAATGTACTCCCAATCTGATATCGAGCGATTCTGGGAGCTGAAGACAATGCCGATCTTGTAGACTGCGCGCCCATCAGCGCTCCAACTGAGCAAGTAGCTCTTGCTGTCAATTTGAGCAATAGCCTCCTGTGGCTTACCGTCAAGCTTGAATTCTATTACGTAGATCAACTTGCTGGTCTCAACCACCATATCTATTCTGCCTCCGCTGACGCATATCTCGCTGCGAGCATCGAGGCTGAGCAACTGGAAGATTATATGGACAATTATATGATAGGTACGTTCAAAACGCTCTATAGAATTTACATTGGTATCTTCTTCCCCTTCATCAGAAGTTTTACCATACAGATGATAGGGTACCTTTGACACAAGTTGTTGAAGCTCTTTGATCCAACCATCAATGTCAGCCGAAAGGACTTTTTCTTTAAGATCTTCCAACAACATTGGCAATCGATCTACATTTATACCCAGATAACGTGGCAATAATTGATCTACAAGGGCACTACGCACCTCACCGTTAGGTATAGCTAAACGAAAAAGACTCTGTCCTTTTGTTTCGACAATTGTCAGATACCCGGTTTGGAAAAGCAAGGGTATGGAATCTTCCTTGCGGAAGATATCCTCCATACGCTTCTTATCCACCCAAAGGTCTTGAAGCTCAAGCAAGTCAAATTCGCTACGCGAGAGATATTTTACAAATACCCTTGAAATTCCGGATTTAATCCAATAGTTATCAAGTTCGCCATGATAGAAAGCATTGAGAAGGCTGAAAGGGTTGTATACTTTCTCCTGCGAGGGAGTGAAGCGATAGCTGTCGTATTTCAGTCTCAATGCCTCAATCGTCTCCTCTTTAGTCCAGTCATTGAATTCTCCGAGTTCGGCAATGCCTGGCTGGAAATTATCAACCAATTCTTGCTGGGTGATTCCGCAGATTGAGGCGAATCGACGATTCATAGAGATGTCGCTCAGATTGTTAGGGCCAGAAAATAAAGTATAATTTGGAAATCTGGCCACACCTGTCACCATACAGAAATGCACATACTTGCTCATAGCCTTCGGCTGAGAAAAGAAAGCTCGAAGTATAATGCTCATATCCTCAAGGCGCGCCGGATCATCCATGGTCTCGAGAATGCCTTTGTCGTATTCATCTATGAGAATGACTACATTGCACTCTGCTTTTTCACTTATTGATTGAATAAGGATGCTAAATCTCTCTCCGACATCCTCAATGTTACCGTTGGGCCCAATTTCATACTTCTTTTCATATTCTTCGAGACGACGATGCAGAAAGCCTTTCATCTCATCTGCGCTCTGAGCAGCGCAACGACTCATGTCGAAATGGAGCACGGGATAACGCTTCCATTCCTTTTCATGCTCGCCAATCCAAAGACCCTCAAAAAGCTCTTTGGCTCCGTCGAAATAGTAATGCAGAGTAGACAGCAGCAGACTCTTGCCAAAGCGTCGGGGTCGCGCCAGGAATAAAAATCCTCCGCCCCAAGTCAACTCTGGAATAAGGTAAGTCTTATCGACATACACGCATCCATTTTCGCGCAGCTTCTTGAAGTCTTGCTCTCCGATTGGATATCTAACTCTATTCTCAATCATGGTCATGTCTATTATTGAAATACGAAATCATACGCAAATGTAATAATTTTATTCCATTCCACCAAATTATTATCTTGTTTCCTATTTCCCACTCCCTTGTCTATCCTCCCAGAGACACTATCTTTTGCATTTATTAGAATTTTATAAAATGGATTTCTGGGAGTTTTGACAGATTTTCGAGGTATATAATGCTAATTTTATTTGCATTATTAGAATATTCCCTTATAGTTCAACTTTCCTTACCAAATTTGTTTCCATTTTAGGCCCAAGGGTGTACCAGGCTCTGTAAATAAATTTGGTAAATTGGTGAAAAAATTTTAACTTTGCCGTAGAATTTAAAATATCCTACGAAATTGCAATTGAAGACTTTAATATCTCTCATATTTGTCATTGTTATGGTTTGGTCCAATACTTGGGGGCAAACTATGATTGATGATGAAATCACAGCCGAAGAACATTACCAATTAGGATTAGATGCCATAAAGCGCAATGAGCAAGTAGCGGCGATCTGCCATCTCCTGCAGTATCTGCGCCTTGACGAGAATAACCCTGATGCTGAAACAGACCACCTCATCATAGCACAGAAAAGATTGGGAAACCTATATCTCTTTTACAATGATTTGGCCTCCGCTCTCCGATATTATGAAAATGGTTATAAACTAGCCCATGAACTGGGTGACCGGAAGGAGCTGGGCATTCTCTACAATCTTGGCGTAGTCCATTGTTTAATGCATCATCGCGAAGAAACCTTAAGATGCGACAGCTTGATTCGGGCATACCCCGATATAGACCCTACGCGCCCCTATTATTTAATGATTCAGGAGGCTTACTTTGAAAAAGAGTTCGGCTCCAAAATCAATGCCATAGAGGCTTTCAAGCGCGCAAAAGCCGAGGTTATCAATAGTCATCTTGATATTCGTTACCTCAGCACTCCATATTCTGAACTCACTGAGATGTACCAAGCTCAACATCAGTTTGACTCAGCCCTACACTACGCACTACTCTATCATGAAATAGCTGAGGAAGGCAAAGTCCACAATATGCTTGTAGACAGTCATAAATATCTCATGCAACTCTATACTCTCAAAGGTGAGTATGATTCTGCCGCCTATCATCAAAAGATGTATGTGGTACTTTCCGACTCGTTGATGAAGACTTCAACATTTCTTGAAGCCACAAGCAATTGGAACGATTTGCTAAGACAGGACTCCAAGCAACGCATACATGGATTGGAAAGCAAAATCTCTCTACAGAAAGTCCTCTTATGGGGATTGACCGCTATTCTAATCCTTGCTCTCGGAATAACGTGGCTCATCTATCGCCAAAAACTATCCTTGCGACAAAAGAACAAAGAGATTTACGAGCGTAATCGCGAACTCGTAGACATGGAGCGCCGTAGAGAGATCGCCAATGCAGCGCATCCAGAAGAGGAAGAATCCAGAGAACGTCAGAAATCAGACGAAGCGATTTCAGATCTCAGTCGTCGTATCATAAGACTTATGGATACTACTGAGGAATATTGCAACCCTGACTTCTCTTTGCAATCTCTGGCCCAACTGCTCAATACCAACACAAAATACCTATCCCAAGCCATCAATGATTGTTTGGGACAAAATTTCAGAAGCCTTGTCAATGAGTATCGCGTGAAGAAAGCACGCCAACGCTTGACAGATGAAGCAGCATACGCCAACTATACCATACAAGCCATAGCCGAGAGCGTAGGATATAAATCCTCGGCCAACTTCATCGCAGCGTTCAAGAAAATCACAGGCCTCACCCCAGCCTATTATCAAAAGATGGCAAAAGAGGATATACCAGTCTAATATACCACGCTATACTCCATATCATTATTAAAAACCACGAAATTCGTGGTTTTTTTAATATCAAATTCTTGAATCTGTAACATATCTTAAGTTTTTACTAGGCTTTTGCCTATATAAATTCGTAATTTTGCCTCATCAACACTCAAACAACAATTCCAGCTACCCTCTATGAAGAATTTCATCTTACCTTACACGACTGCATTGATATTGGGCCTTATGCCCCTACTGAGCCAAGCTAAAGCGCTTACGATTGATGAGGCTATGGCCCGTATGCGTAGCAATGGACCAGCCTTTGTAGCCGGTGACAAATACCAACTTGCCAAAACATTTCTCGACACTAATGGGGATGCAGCGTTTTACGCTGTGAACCTTTCCCAACAGACTGGATGGATAATATTGAGCGCTGAGGATTCCACAGCGCCAATGCTGGCTTACGGAGATGAACGCTTTTGGCCAGACGTTCTCCCTGAGGCAATGGTTTTAACCTTAGAGGCATACTCCCAAGAAATCCAAATGATGAGAGAAAATGGCTCATCGCCCTATTCATCGGAGTTCTCATTAGAATCGTCAGTGGCACCTCTGCTGGGTCAAATCGCCTGGGATCAAGATTCACCCTACAACGATTTATGTCCGACCTACTATGGAAATGTAAGGGCTGCCACAGGATGCGCTGCCACGGCAATGGCTCAAATCATGTACTACCATCGCTGGCCTGATGTGGGCGAAGGTATCCATGCCTATACGCCTCTGGTAAATTCATCAATTGGAGAGCTTACAGTCGACTATAGCCAAAGCCAATATGCGTGGGATGCAATGCTACCCACCTATGACGATGACAGTCCTGAAGAGGCTCGATTAGCTGTTGCTAAGCTAATGTATGATTGCGGCGTAGCCATAAGCATGGATTATGGCGAAGAGAGCGGTGCCTATTCCATCAATTGGTGTGAAGCCCTGACCTCTCATTTTCGTTATGACCAAGGCGTGCACTACCGCCTGCGCAACAATTATTCAATTGTAGACTGGGAAGCCGCTATCCGTGATGACCTCAACCAAGGACTACCTGTGTACGTCACAGGATATACTCCAGAGGGTGGACATGCATTCGTTTTTGATGGCTATGACAATCAGGGTTTATTCCATGTAAACTGGGGATGGAGTGGTATGGCCAATGGATATTTCCGCACCACAGCCCTCACTCCTTATGAATTAGGAATTGGTGGGTCAGCTGGAGGTTTTAACTCCAAGCAGCTTGTGATTACGGGAATCAAACCAGCAGTTGATGGTTCAGAACCAGCCCTATCGCTCGTGTCAGATGAAGCTTTGCGTTGTACTCCATCAAAGATAGAAATTGGAGAGTCGACTGCTGTCAAACTTAATGGCCGTATCTACAACGCAGGTTGGAGAGATGCCCAATTTGACCTGGGGCTAGGCATATACACTGAGGATGGTTTTCTCTTAGAGGTAATCGAGGGGCCTACTGATTTCTCTCTATCTCAAGACGAAGCGATGTTTACGGTTGATTACGGTCAAGTTTACTTCTCCGAGATTACCGAGGGCAAGTATAAGTTGCATCCTATCTGCCGTTGGACTGGCGGTGCCACTTGGGAAAAAATACACGATACCTACGTAGGGCTCCCTAATGCGTTAAACATGTCAGTCTCTGACAATGTGATAAAATTTTCATCACCTGGATATTATTCTCTGGCTGCAGAGAGTCTGACAGTGAATGCCCCTATTATGCAGAACGATTATAGTTCGGTGACGGCAGTAATAACCAATCAAGGGGAAAGCGAGTATTACGGTTCAGTGAAACTGGCGCTCTACGATGCCACTACACGAAAGAAAGCGGCCGAAGGCGCAGCCTACATAATCGATTTGATGCCAGGCCAAAGTGACACTATCGATTTTGAGGATGAATTTGATGTGGATCCTGGAATGTGGTTACTCTCAGTTATCGACGAAGACAATATGCGTCTTCACGATTATATTGAGGTTGAAATCTTACCTTATGCCTCAATAGAATCTATTTTGGCTAATCCTGATAGGATAATAGAGATTTTCTCCCTTGATGGACGACTTATACCTACCAATTCCACTCCAGCCCCAGGAATATACATCATGGTAGAAAGGGTGGGCGACAAATACCAAATCAGCAAATATATTCAACAATAAAATATATCTATATGAAACTTAAATCTTTAGCAATCACCGGGTTGGTGGCAGTATCGCTTCCTGCCCTGGCTATGCTGGTGCCGAAAAGCACCGCGATGAGAGCGGACTTAAGCGAGCACTATGCCTTGCGCACAACAGCACCTGTCTCCCAGCCAAAGGCTGTGGCGGCAAAAGCCCAAGCCCAATCTCTTGGTGCTCTCAATGGTCGCACCTTCTACGGCAATCTAATCAGCCATGTCGATTTCAACAACTATTCTCAGACCGAGATACCCATGGGTATCTACAAGTTTGACATATCCAGCGATGGAGTAACCGACACTCCACTGCTCACTAATTTCGCCTACGATCTTTATGCTGGCACTTATGCTCGTACTGGATTCTACGGGGGCCGTGTTGCCTCGGTTTTCGGCTACATCAATGCTGTATGTTATTATGATTTCGATGTTGAAAACTATGTAGAACGTCGTCAAAATATGGTGGAGGCTAATGGCACTTACGAACTCATCCCATCAGTGATGTGTTATGACCCTCTTGATGATACCATTTATACTCTACAGTACAACGAAGATCTTACTGGCCTATATTGGTCAACTTTCAATCGCGAGACTCTTGAGCTCGAAATCATAGCAAGCTGGCGCAGCAAATTCCAGATTTACGCAATGGCTGCCCATCCAAATGGCTCCATCTACGGCATCAGTGCTGACGGGGACCTCTACAAGGTGAACAAGAAAAACGGCGTGACATCCTATGTAGGTTCCACTGGTGTGAATGTACTTGGTTACAATCAGTCGGCTATTTATGATGGGCTTACTAATTCTTTAGTATGGGCAGCTATCACTGACCAAGGAGCCGCTCTATATCTGGTAGATGTTGAGACTGGCGAGGCCTCATTAGTTCAGTCTTTACCTAATGGTCAAGAAATAGTGGGTATTTATTCCCTGGATAACGGCGCTCCAGCCGATGCTCCAGCAGCCGTTAGCAACTTGGCTGTTTCTTACTCGCAGCCCGGAGCTACCTCAGCAACTATCTCTTTCAATGTGCCCAACAAGACTTACGCCCTTGGCACTTTATCTGGCAACGTTGGCACCCAATTGTTGGTAGATGGCGAAATCCAATACGAAAGCCAATGCCAACCAGGTCAGAGTGTATCAGTATCCATGGATTTGACCAATGACAACCATTATTATTGCGTGGTCATCAATAATGACAGCGGTTACTCACCCTACACATATCTCTATGAATACGCAGGTTGGGATGCTCCCCTGCCTGTAACTAATGTCGAGTATGCCATTGTTGATGGAGTAGCTAATCTCAAATGGGAAGCCCCAGCCGCAGGTGTAAATGGCGGATACCTCGATACGGATGCCCTTTATTATCAAGTCGTGCGCCTTCCAGGCGAGACTTTAGTAGCCGACAATCTTAAGGCAACTAATTTCTCTGAGACCCTACCCACCGAGATGCAGCCTTACAGCTATAAAATAGTGGCATGCAATGGCGCAGAGAAAAAGAGCAAGGCAACCGAGACTGAGGCAATCCTTTACGGCACGGCCTTCCCCACTCCTTATACTCAGGCATTTGACAGCACCACCTCGGGCGACCTATTCACTATTCTCAATCTTGATGGGGGTAACACATGGACTCTCTCAAGTTGGAATCCTGAATATGATATTTCCACTACCTACGGTAGCAGCGTACCATCTGACGACTGGTTGATAACCCCAGTTATCCGTCTCGAAGGGGGTAAGATGTATAAATTCACCGCTAATCTGCGTACTTACGCTCAGGGATGGCCTGAAACTCTGGAATTGGCTTATGCTACCAGCTATGACAAAGAGACAGGTGATGGATTTACAGTATTCGCCACTTGGGAGGGCCTGTTCTTAGGAGAATTCACTGACAAAGCAGAGTATTTCTTAGTCGAGTCTGATGGTGATTACAATATCGGCTTACACTACATTTCAGACCCAAGTGTTGGATCAATGATAAGACTCGCATCAGTAGCAGTAGAAGAGGTAGGTTACGTCCAGGCTCCGGATGCCGTGTCCGACCTTGTCATCATTCCTGATGCAGATGACGCATTGGCTGCCACCATACAATTCACAGTGCCTGCTACCAGCCTTGATGGGAATTCAATCACTGGAATAACCTCAGCCAAAGTTTACCGGGACGGAGCCACTGAGCCAGTCTATACATTTGGTGCACTCACAGCTGGCACACAAGCTTCATGGATTGACACTGAAGTTCCAACGGTGGGCATGCATACTTACGCAGTAGTACCAGAAAATGAGTTTGGGGCTGGAAAGAAGGCTGAAGCAGAAGCTTTTATCAGCGTTTACACTGCCCCCTACAGTGCCTCGTTTGTTAATGATGAAGACTATACCCTTTGGTCGGTCGCCATGGAAGGCGTCCCCGAAGGCTCAGAAAGTAGTGTAACATTCGGTAAGAGTTGGCGCGATGGTTTGTGCCTCAGTTACTATGCCTCATCTCTGCCTGTTGAATTTATGATGTATTCACCAGCCGTGAAACTTGAAGACGAAACAGTCTACACTGTTGCATTTGATCTGTACAATGGCAATTACGAAGACTCTGACCTTTGGGAATACGGATTTGGCCTGAGCGACGGCACTATCGATGGTTTTGAGAAGCAACAACCATTGGTGGCCTCAACCAGCTACAGTTTCCTACCTCAGGAATGTGAAATAGTGGTAGCAGAGGCAGGCAAAAAACATCTGTCATGGTATGTGAGGACAAATAAAGAATGGCATTACATCGATATGGCTATCAACAACATCAGTCTGCAGCGTGAGGCTTCTGCATTAGCTCCGTATTCTATTACCGAATTCTCGGCTAAGCCAGACGCAACCGGTCTTAACAAAGCAACCCTTACTTTCAAGGCTCCAAAGGTCGACTATGTTGGACGTGATATAAGCTCCATTACTTCCTTGAATATTTATCGGGGTAATAATGCTATACCCGTAGCTACATTTGAGAACCCCTCCCCTGGAGAATCTCTAAGCTGGCTTGACGAAGAGGCCCTCAGCGGAAACAATGTTTATACCTTAGTAGCTACCAATGAATATGGTCGTGGAAAATCTTATGCAGATACTGTTTATGTCGGATATGATATTCCTAATGCAGTAACTGACCTATCGATTACCCCGACTACCGACAATCAGAAGCCCCAACTGAGTTGGACGGCTCCTACAATTGGTATCAATGGCGGACTTATCGATACTGACAATCTAGTGTACTACGTGATACAGATGGATCCCAATGCAACCGACGAGGCCGATATGCTCTCAATTCTGGCAACTACCACAAGCACATCGTTGACAGTAGACCGTACTCCTACTGACTACCAAGCCATTGAGTACTATGGTGTAATTGCCATGACCAATCAAGGCATGAGTGCTCTTAATTATGCTTATACCATCCTTGGTCAACCATACGAATTGCCATTTGCAGAATCCTTCCCTCAAGGCGAACTTACCACGTCCCCCTGGTTAGTCACTGACTACACAGCTTATGTAACCTCTGCTTCGCCTGTGGCTGGCGAGGGCATGACCAACTATTCAGCAGAGCCTCAAGATGGAGATAATGGAGCCTTCTACTTCTACAACGGATCATATTACGAAACCTTCTCTGGAGCTACTATCGCTTCGCCTAAGATTACATTGGGCGGTAAGGAGGCAACTCTTAGCCTATGGGTTCTCCATCTAGACGCAAGCGTATATTCACAAGCGCCACAATTGTTGATGCAAGTGACAACCGACGAAGTCAACTTTGATCTATTGGAGATTATTACCGTAAGTGATGGCACTCTCCAAGGTTGGCAGAAATATGAAATTGACCTCTCGGCCTATAAGGATGACCCCACCATTTGTCTCTTGCTTACTGGCAAGACCAGCGGTTACAACGATGTACTTTACATCGACAACCTCCGCATCGATTCTACCTCAGGCATCGCTGACGATTTAGCTTCTTCTAAAGCTATAGTAAGAGGTCTCAACGGAGCTATAATGGTAAATGGCATGGATGGTCAACCAGTCTCTATCTATGATTTGACTGGACGCTTGGTAGACTCATTCACAGCCTCTGACCATCAAACTCGTCAAATGCCGCATGGCGTCTATCTTGTCAATGTTTCTGGCACAACCTACAAGGTTGCAGTGAAATAAATCTTTCGGCATCTTTAAAAAAGCCGCATTGCCCGGGGCAATGCGGCTTTTTACATTTTGAATATTGGGGGAAAAGTCGTATATTTGCGAGGTGATAATGAATTTGATAGATTATGAAACGAGTGCTCTCCTTAATATTGGCGGTGTGGGCTATTGGGGCAATGGCTCAGAGCGAGATGGACACTGTGGTGGTCAAGACCGACAGCGGGATCAAGAGCTTTATGCTCGATGAGTACGTGACGCCCGGAGTGCTGCAGTCGAGGCCGATCTACGAGTTTTCGGGCGACAAATCACTGAGCGCTCCCGAGCATCTTGCGCCCAGCCTGCTCGACATGCCCGAGCCCAGCCCACTGGTGCGCGCCATGGGGCGCCCGGTGCTGGGGTCGATGGCCGATGGCGTATGGGTCAATGGATGGTTCTACGCATCTGGAGCCACAAATCTCTATCCGGGTATGCTTGAGGTTGACCAGGGTCGAGTGGGTATCTCGCGAGAGTTTGGCGACTTCAGCTTCTCGGCCTATGCCGCAGCCAACAAATACGGGTCATACCGCAACGTCACCACCAACTACGGCTTTGGCGGCAGGATGAGTTACCGCTTCTCAGAGAAGCTCAGCCTCACGGCCTTTGGAGCCTATTACAACCGAGCGCCTTATGGGCCAGGATACTGGCAGGATCCCTTCCTCGGCATCCGCGCCTATCCCTATATGGATGTTACCAACTTCGGAGGTTACTTCACAGTGGAATTCTCTGACCATTTCGGCATCGACCTCGGAGCGCAGAGCTACTACGATTCCTACAGCCACAGCCTGGTGACCCAACCCATCGTGGCCCCCTACGCCAAGATCGGCAAAGTCAAGCTCCAAATCGACACTGGCCCCATCGTCCTCGAGCTGCTCCGCAACCTCGTCTCCAAACACAGCAAGCACTGGTGACCCATCATGGCTACGCCCCGATAGCCTGCTGCCGTAAGCGCCATTGCGAGGGGGTGAGGTTGAAAGCTGCGGAGAAGAGGTGATTGAAATGAGAGACAGTCTGGAATCCGCAAGCGTAGGCTATTCCAGAAATAGATTCGTGGGGATTGGATGCAAGGAGATGCTGGGCGTGGCGCAGACGCAGCTGATTGAGATAGGTGACAAACGTCACCCCTTTGGCTCGGCGAAACATCGAGCAGAATGACGATGGATTCATTCCCACCAGCCTGGCTACCTCGCTCACGGTTATTACTCTGTCGAAATTACAGACTGCGTACACTTCTACCTTCTTGATTTTCTGGGCAATTGGGTCAAGGTTAGACATTGTGCCAGTAACTGTGCCAGTGCCGATCGACTCAGATGCCATGATTAGCAATTCTATCAATCGGGGAGCTATTTCTTCAGCCGATAATAGAGACATTGTGGTCATAAGGGCTGCGATGCGACTTGATGCGGGCAAGGAAAATACGACGGCATTTTCTAATTCAAGTATGCGGTCGATTGTCGATTTGAGGTTTGGGAAAATATTGGACAATCCTCTGGCCCAATCAGTGGTGAATACCAGTGTGGCATTGACAATATTTCCATCAGTATTGGCTGATGTGGGGTCAAAGTCCCAGCGATGGGGAAATCGCGGAGGCACAAGCACTACATCACCGGGACCGAATGGCGCGGTGTCGCTGCCAAGGGTACGCTCTCCGCAGCCACACAGCACCGCCGAGAGCTCCCATTCGGCTTGAGTATGCTGTCCGATTTGATGCTCTGGCGCAATTTCGACAAACTTATAATCGTATCCACAGTCCATAGGCACAAATTTACGACAAAAATTTGAATATAACCAACAAATCCGACAAATTTTTATTATGTACCTTTGCGCAATATTTAAAATCCCAACCAATTATTCCAATCGTACAACAGAAAAAGTATTATTTCTAAAACTAAATACCCAAGACCCACTATGGCAACATACATACCCTTGGCATCAAAGCCGCGCTACGAGATCCTTGACGGACTGCGCGGCGTGGCCGCAATGATTGTGGTGGCTTTCCACCTGTTTGAGACCTATAGCGCCGGACCTCGATTCCAAATCCTCAACCACGGCTATCTGGCGGTGGATTTCTTTTTCGTACTCTCTGGTTTTGTAATTGGATATGCTTACGATGACCGCTGGGGACGCATGTCGCTTGGCGGATTCTTCAAGCGGCGCCTCGTGAGATTGCATCCTATGCTGATAATGGGCACATTGATAGGCGCACTGCTTTTCTTCTTTGGCGATGCGCCGGGATTCGAACTTGTGGGTCAGACCTCAATAGGCACACTGATGCTGGTGACGTTGCTCGGTTGTTGCATGATTCCTTTGGTGCCTTGGTGGGATATCAGAGGCTGGCAAGAAGTCAATCCTCTTAATGGCGCTGCTTGGTCGCTGATGTGGGAATATGTGGCTAATATACTCTATGCATTGGTGATCCGCCGATTCCCAACTCTCTTGCTCGGCGTATTTGTCGGATTCTCCGCTCTCCTCACTATCGATGTGGCGATGGATATTGACACTTTCATGCTCCTTAGTCCTCGCTCTTACGCGCAGTATACAGTGATTGGCGGCTTTGGCCTCTCGCCCGACCAAATTTACATTGGCATAGCCCGACTCTTGTACCCGTTCTTTATGGGATTGCTTATCTCGCGCATCCCGTCGCTGCGCTTGCGGGTCAGAGGCGGCTTCTGGTGGTGTTCATTGCTGCTCGCCATTATGTTATGCTGCCCCTATGCCGGCACTGAGGCTCACCCTTGGCTCGATGGCCTCTACAATGTCGGCGTCATCCTGGTAATGTGTCCGTTGTTGGTGGTGATGGGCTCAGGGAGTTTCCTCACCGATAATCGCTCGATGGCTATCTGCAAATGGCTCGGGGCCATTTCCTATCCTCTCTACATCACTCACTACCCCTGGGTATATCTGCAGATTAAGTGGGCTGCCGACCACAAAGATGCACCCCTCGGCCACCACATTTTCGTAGCAGTGTCCATCTTCATCATCGTGGTGGCTATCGCCTGGGCCACCCTCAAACTCTACGACCTGCCTCTGCGCCAATGGCTCACCGATCACTGGTTGCGCCGCACCAAGGCTCCCGCCAAGCAGCCTCAGCCTGTCGAAGCGCCTCAAGCCAATTAGGCCTAATTTATTTACCCTCTTTCCGTCGAATGACAACAAACTTAGAGGATTTTCCGACCCAAAATCGCGGAAAATCCTCTAAGTTTGTGGTGGGATGGAAAATAATCATTAACTTTGCATACCGACACAAAAGGATAGATATGCAAGATAATGTCAACATAATAGGCCGAAAGGAGGAAATTGAGCTCCTCCGCAATTGCTATGATTCGGGCAAGCCCGAGATGGTGATTGTGTATGGTCGGCGCCGCGTGGGTAAAACTTACTTGGTGAAGAAGCTTCTGGGTGATGACTTTGCTTTCTATATGACGGGCATATACAAGGGGCAAAAGAAGAGACAATTGGCCAATTTCGCCTACAGCCTATCGGAATATACTGGCAATGATGAGCCATTGCCCGAAAACTGGACTGAGGCTTTCCGACGCTTGAAGGACTATCTCAAAACCTTGGATGTGCCAGGACGAAAAGTAGTGTTCATAGATGAGCTCCCATGGCTTGACACCAAGCGGAGCGACTTGCTTGAGGCTATCGACCTATTCTGGAACGGTTGGGGCAACAATCACGACCAGTTGATGTTAGTGCTATGCGGCAGCGCCACTGGGTGGATTACTGACAAACTCCTCGGCGATAAGGGTGGTCTATTCAACCGTGATACTATGCGACTGTATCTGAGTCCATTCACCTTAGCCGAGTCCGAGCAATTTCTGCTTAACAAAGGCATACATGCATCGCGGTATGAAATCGCTGAATATTATATGGTGATGGGTGGCATCCCTTACTATCTGGATAAGATACAGCGCGGCAAGAGCGTGGCTCAGAATATTGACCAGATCTTCTTCAAACGTCGTGGGTTGCTTTGGGATGAATTTAGGCATCTCTACCAGACTCTATTCTCTGAAAATGAGAAATATATTCAGATAGTGCGGCTGCTGAGTACCCGTCGCGAAGGGTTTACGCGCGAAGAAATCTCCAAGGGGACTGGCATCCCGGCCAATGGAGATTTGACCAAATACCTAAATGACTTGTGTAATTGTGATTTCGTGATGGTATACCCACAGATGGGCAAGAAGAATAATGTAGTCTATCGCCTATCTGACCTCTACACTCTCTTCTATTTCAGATTCTTAGAGGACCATACTGAAGAAGATTTCTGGTCTCATAATATTGACAGTCCCGAACGCAGGGCATGGACTGGCTACGCCACCCAAATAATGCTCACCACCTTTGGCCTCAAACCGAGCAAGCACAACTCTATCATTGACACATCTCTCACCCTAGAGGACCTCTTTGTAAGATAACCTCCCTAAGTAAGTTGTCATTTTGAAATTAAATAAAGAGAATCATTTATCAGTGCGAAGCACGACTCTTGTCTGTTAACCCCACATGGAGTGCGATAGCACGGAATGTGGGGTAGGCGAACTGATTACCCTGTAGGGATGAGTGCGGTAGCACGGCTCTTGTCAGGCGTGGAGCAACCCTCTGATAGCGAGAGCCGTGCTATCGCACTCATCATCACGAGGAATTTCCTCTTGGACCCCACATTCCGTGCTATCGCACTCCATGTGGGGTTAACAGACAAGAACCGTGCTACCGCACTTGCCATCCGGACACTCCAATCTATAAATATTGCTTAACTTTAATCTGACCCATTACTTATTGGACCCAAATTTCACTTTTGCAAAAGTGAAATTCACCCCAAATTTCGCCTTTACAAAAGTATCTATTATCTTTACATAAGCGAAATCCCAATTTTTTCGCTACTGTAAAGATTGGAGCTGGATTAGGGTCTCGGGAGCGTTGGTGGTGATGAAGTCGAAGCCTTGGTCGATGCACCATTGCAGGTCGGCGGGGTCGTTGACAGTCCAGGCATTGATGGGAAGACCGAGGGCCTTGAGTTCCTCCACCCATTCGGGATGGGCCCTTAGGGATGAGAGGTTGAAATCCGCGCCGGTGGCACCCAGGGCGATGAGTTCGGCGGGAGCCATCGATGTGAGGGCATAGACGGGATTGTCGGTATAGTCGGCGAAATATTTTACGGCATGGTTGGAGAAAGAAATATAGGTGGTGCGGTCGGTAAGGCCTCGCTCCCCTATCATGCGGATTATCTCAGATGCGGCCAAGTCCTCGCGCTCAGGCGCGGAGTGAGGTTTAAGTTCTACCACAAGGTCGATTTTGAGCGCCATGGCAGAATTGAGATAGGCATCCAAGCGAGGCAGCGCCTCGCCATTCTTAAGCCTAACCTCTGCCAAATCTTGCATCGTAGCAGTCTCAATCTCTATGCCTTGAATCGATGGATCATGGTTTACCACCAACTGGCTGTCGGCCGTCAGCCACACGTCAAGCTCCACGGCATCGCAGCCGATGGAATCAGCCTTCACCAGCGCCCTTATGGAATTTTGCGCACTGCCCTCGCAATCCCAATATCCTCGATGCGCCACCACCTGTGTGCGCCCCATAGCGCCCACAGCAATCATCCCCATCAAAAACAGTAAAATATACTTCATAGATTATTCAAATTACTCTACAAAGTTACGGCTTTTTGTTGAATCACGAAATCCAAAACCGACTTTTTTCTTGGTGGTTACAATTAAAATGACTAATTTTGTGGAAATTGAGTGAGGCATGAGGCAGATGATTTGCGCCATATTAATATTATGGGTCCTGGCGGGGGCTGGGGTGCCGCTTCATGCGCAAGTATGCGAGGGGATTGTGGTATCAGGCGTGGTGAAAGATGCCAAGAGCAAAAAGCCAGTGGCAAACGCCAATGTCGGTGTCGACGGCCATAATATCGGCACCATCACCAACGCCGATGGCGCATTCTCGCTCACAGTGCCCGATAGCCTGGCCAATGAGGCAATAGTAATCTCGATGCTCGGATACAGCAACGCCTCGCTGCCAATTGCCAAGGCTGCCGGGCAGTCGGCGATAATGCTCGAGCGCGCTTCAATGCTGCTCGGAGAAATGATTGTCTACTGGGGCAACCCTGACGACATCATACGCCAAGCTCTCAGGAAGATACCCAACAACTATCCCCAGACCCGCGACCGCCTCTCAGTCTTCTATCGCGAGACTATACAAAAGGGAAAGAAATACACCGAGGTGTCCGAGGCCATCATGGGCGTGAGCAAGTCGGCCTATCGGATGCGCACACCCGGCAATGACCGAGCCCAAGTGCTCAAGGCGCGCAAGATCATGAGCCAGAACGCCTCTGACACCCTCGCTGTCAAGATTACGGGTGGGCCCAACCTGTCAATCATGCTCGACTTTGTAAAGAATCCCGACTTCTTCCTGAGCGAAACGGAGCTTGACGCTTATGAGCTCAAGATGGAGCCGATGGTTGAGTTTGACGGGCGCCCCCAATACGCCATCAGTATCAAGCCAGTACAGAAATTGTCCTATCCGCTGATGCAGGGCATAGTGTATGTCGATGCGCAAGAGCTGGCTTTCACTCGCGCTGAACTCGACCTCGACCTCAGCGACAAGGCCTTGGCCGTCAAGACTATACTGCGCAAAAAGCCCGCAGGGTTGAGATTCAGCTTGCAAAAGGTTGGCTTCACTGTGGCCTATCGCCAAGGAAGCGATGGCATGACATATCTCAGCTATATCAAAAATGAGATGAGATTCAAGTGCGACTGGAAGAGGCGCCTCTTCGCCTCGGGCTATACAGCCGTGGCCGAGATGGTCACCGTCGATCGTGAGGTCGGGGTAGCCGACAACATCTCGCGCAGCGACGCTTTTCGCTCCAACGATGCCTTCTCCGACAAAGCCCTCCTATTCTGGGACCCCGATTTTTGGAAAGGCTACAACATCATCGAGCCCACCGAATCCCTCGAAAAAGCCATCTCCCGCCTCCGCAAGTAACATTTTTCTCCCGATATTCTTGGGGGATTGGGGAAAAACACTTAACTTTGCCGTAGAAAGTGGCTCTAATTTTAGGGTAAAACGCCTCAAAAGTGGCTCTAATTTTAGGGTTGAATCGATAAAAAGTGGCTCTAATTTTAGGAATATGTATCTTAAGCGTCACATAGACAAATATTTAGCAGATTGGAAGGCTACTCCCAATCATAAGCCCCTCATTGTAAAGGGAGCGCGGCAGACAGGCAAGACTGTTTCGATTAGGCAGTTTGCCGAGGCTAACTACGAACACTTTGTAGAAATCAACTTTGTCGAAAATCCCCAATTCAAGGACATAATCTTAGACGGATACTCTCCTCAAGCCATTATGAAGAGAATCTCTTTGCTATGGCCAGAGGTGAAGTTTACGCCGGGCAACACATTGATTTTCTTTGATGAGTTGCAAGAGTTTCCCGAAATAGCAACCGCTCTAAAATTCTTTAATCAAGACGGCAACTATGATGTGATATGCAGCGGTTCTCTCCTTGGCATTCATTATAAACGCATAGAGAGTGTCAGCGTCGGTTATAAGATCGACTATCAAATGTTCTCTATGGATTTTGAAGAATACCTTTGGGCTATCGGGTACGCTCAAGAGGTGATAGATGAGATGTTTGAGCACTTGGTCAAAAGAGAACCTTTCAGTGCTCTACATCAAGACGTATTTTTCTCTCACTTTAGAGATTATTGTGTGATAGGTGGAATGCCTGCTGCCGTAGCAAAGTTTGTAGAAAACAAAAATTTCCAAGGCATCCTCGAATTGCAACTGCAGATTATTGAAGACTATAAAGAAGACATTAGAAAATATGTCGAGGGCATAGACCAGACACGCATACTCAATGTATACAACCGTATACCCGTGCAGCTGGCCCAAGAGAATAAGAAATTCCAGATATCCAAGGTAGCTTCTGGTGCAAAAACCAAAGATTATTGGGGATGCGTCGAATGGCTCATGGATGCTGGTATTATAAATATCTGCTATTGTATGAATTTCCCCGAATTGCCCCTTAAGGGCAATTATGACCCTACTAAATATAAGCTCTACATTGCCGACACCGGATTGCTGGTAGCGCAGCTCGACGAAGAATCGCAGTATGACTTAAGAGCAAATAAAAATCTCGGCACCTACAAAGGTGGCCTCTATGAGAATATTGTAGCCGAGGCCATGGTAAAGGCTGGTATGCCACTATTCTACTACAAGCGTCAAGATTCTTCATTGGAGATTGATTTCTTTACGCGTGATTTTGAATCCTTAATACCCATTGAAGTCAAAGCTAATAACAATCAGAATAAGTCACTAAAAACCGTTATAGAGTCAGACAAATATTCTGATATCCATTGGGGCATTAAATTGGCTATGGCCAATATAGGCTTCGCCAACAATGTCCTCACAATCCCTTATTATTGCACCTTCTTGCTCCAACGCTATCGCTCTTACTTGAAAGAGAAGCATAACGGCCTCCCCTCCCCAGAGCCCCCAACGGAAGCGAATTAATAATGATTCGCATTTTTCTCCCGATATTCTTGTGGAATTGGGAAAAAACTCTTAACTTTGCCGTAGCGTGGGCTACTATCACCCCGTCGCAGAGGCGACTCCCCACGCTAACATAACGAAAAGGCGTATACTTGCGCTTTGTCTTTGACTCTTGAAATCCGGAAAATTTCAAAACATCTTCAAAGGCTTTGCAACGGTAGATTGCTTTACGGTTGGTATATCCATGCCAACCGTATTCTCCATATCTGATATGGCGAATACGGATTTTTGGTCTGTACCATAGCGTAGGCTTCTGCGTTGCTCGTCTGAGATGTTGGGCAATTCCGGAGCCCCAAGAGCAGGCAGCAACAAGGATTTGTGCCTGCGCTTTTTCTTTTTGCCAATCAGTCAAATATCACACCCCGCACGGGCACAGCGGATTCCATGGAAGGCTGCGCCTATGGCTCGCATATACGACAACAGAGATATTAAATTTGAAGACGGACTCAAAGAGATAATTGAGAGCCCAGGGGTGAAGCGCGTAGATTTCTGCGTGGGGTATTTCAATCTGCGCGGTTGGAAACTCGTGCTCGACGACGTAGACAGCCTCGAGGGCGATTTCGTCACCGAGGGCCGTACTCGCGAACATAGAGTCTGCCGTTTGCTCGTGGGCATGCATCAAGCTCCTAATGACATCCTACGCCAACTCTATTCCAGTAAGGAATTCATTGCCGATTCCGATTTGGTGCAACGCTTGAAAAGGCAGATAGCCCAAGACTTCCGCAAACAATTACTCATTGGCCTTCCCAGCAAGCAAGACGAGTGGACACTGCGCCGACTCAGCGCCCAGCTCCGCGACAAGAAAGTGGTAGTGAAGCTATCGGCCCGCGAACCCCTACATGCCAAGTTATATCTGGCCCATCGTCCTGAGGACCGCTTCAATCCCATCCTCGCATTGATGGGTAGCAGCAACCTCACTTATGCTGGCTTGACTAAGAATGGCGAACTAAATGCAGAGTTTGCCGACCGCGACCAAGCCGAGAAATTCAACCGCTGGTTTGAAGAACATTGGAACGACATTTTCAGCGTCGATATCACCCAAGAGCTCGAAGAGGCCATCAACGAGAGTTGGGCTGCCGACCGTGACATTCCACCCTACTGGATTTACCTCAAAGTCGCTTACCATTTGAGCGAAGAGGCAAGAAATGGAGCCAAAGAATTTGTGTTGCCTCCAGAATTCCAGTCAATACTTTTTGACTTCCAGCAAAATGCTGTGAAGATGGTGGCTCGCCATCTCAACAATGACAAACGCCGAGGCGCAATGATAGGCGATGTGGTGGGCCTTGGCAAGACCATCACCGCTTGTGCCGTAGCCAAGATCTTTGAGATGGCCTACGCATCGAGTACGCTGATTATCTGTCCGGCTAACCTGCAGGAAATGTGGGGTAAATATATCCGCGATTTCAACCTGAAGGCCGAGGTGATGTCGATGGCCAAGAGAATCGATATCGAAACCATGCGTTATTACCGCCTTATCATCATCGATGAGAGTCACAACCTCAGAAATGGCGGTAAGAGATATGAGGATATCAAGAAGTTGATTGATGCGCAGTCGTCAAGAGTATTGCTCTTGACCGCTACCCCATACAATAAGCATTACAACGACTTGGCCAACCAGTTGCGACTGTTTGTAGATGAGAATCAAGACTTAGGAATCAGACCTGAGAAATATATCCAATCGATAGGTGGTGAACGCGAGTTTATGAAGCGTCATGGCGACACCCATATCCGCACCATCGGAGCTTTCCAAAAGAGCGAAGACGTTGACGATTGGAATGAATTGATGCGCATGTTCCTGGTAAGGCGCACCCGCTCATTCATCAAGCAGTATTATGCCAAGACTGACCCCAAGAATGGTCGCAAATATTTGGAGTTCAACGATGGCACTCGCTCATATTTTCCCGACCGAGTACCCCGTTCTATAAAATTCCCCACTCGTCCTGGCGACCAGTATAGCCGCCTCTATTCTGAGGAGATGGTCGACCTGTTGGAATCCCTCTCACTGCCCCGATATGGCTTGAGTAATTTCGTGAATGAAAAAGCAGCCACAGAGGCCTCCACAAATCAACAGATTATCCTCAAGAACCTATCGAAAGCAGGAGCCAGAATGATGGGCTTTTGCAAGAGTACACTTTTCAAGCGAATGGATTCCAGCGGCTTCTCATTCCTTCTCTCCCTCTATCGCCATATCCTGCGCAACTGTGTATATCTCTATGCGCTCGACAATAAATTGGAGCTTCCTGTTGGTGATGACAATAATCTGCCAGAGGACTATTCCGAAGATATGGATAACGAATCAGGAGGAGTGTTCGGCGATGACGAGCGCATCGACCTCCCTATTGATGGCGAATTGAATATACCTACCGATATGGCAGTATATATGCGCAAGGCTAAAGAGTACTATGATATCCTATCTCAGAAAAACAATGTGGCGTGGATTGAAGGCAAATATTTCAAGCGTACTCTTAAGCAGCAACTAAAGAAGGACTGTGAGATTGTGATAAAGATGATCGAGCTATGCGGCAAATGGAAGCAAAAGGAAGATCAAAAGCTCAATGAGCTCGAGCTACTATTGGACGGCACCCACCCCGAACATAAGCTGCACGGCAAGGACAAGGCAGTGATTTTCACACAATATTCCGATACCGCCCGCTATATCTACAATCAACTCAAAAAGCGCGGTATCACTCATATCGATATCGCTACTGGCAATAGCCAAAACCCTACAGCTATTGTTGATAAGTTCTCGCCAAATAGTAATGGGAAAAATTTGACTATCGATGAGCAAACGCGTGTGCTTGTGGCCACTGACGTGCTCTCTGAGGGCCAGAACCTGCAGGATGCCCATGTCATAATCAATTACGACCTGCCTTGGGCTATCATTCGCTTGATACAGAGGGCTGGACGTGTCGACCGTATCGGGCAAAAAGCCGAGCAGATACACTGCTATTCCTTCTTCCCAGCCGAAGGCGTTGAGGAGATTATCAACCTGCGCGGACGTCTCAACGAGCGCATAAACAAGAATGCCAATGTTGTTGGTTCCGATGAGATATTCTTTGAGGGCAATGAGCAGAATCTGAGGGATATGTTCAACGAACGAGCCGGAGTGCTCGATGATGAGGAAGAGGACAACGAGGTTGACCTTGTGTCTCAAGCCTACCAGATTTGGACCAAAGCCATCAAGGCCGACAAGAGCCTTAAGGAGAAGATTCCCAATCTGCAAAACATGGTCTATTCCACCAAAGCCACCGATACTGAGGGTCGAGAGGGCGTAATCACCTATGCTCGCACAGCCAGCGACTTTGACATCCTCACTTGGATAAATGCTGATGGCGAGGTAGTGACTCAGAGCCAGCAACGCATCCTGTCGGCTTTGGCTTGCGAACCCAACACCCCTGCCGCGCCTGCGCTTGACAACCACCATGAACTTGTAAAGAAAGCTGTGGAAGAAGTGCGCGAGCAAGAGCAAACCTCGACCGAGGGGATGCTTGGCGGACGATTCTCCACTCGATTGCAATTAGTCAACCTGTTAGAGGCCCTCTATGGTCAGGCCAACAATCTGATTTTCACTCCCGAGACCAAAGAGGAACTGAAATACGCCATCGATGACATCTACAAGTATCCTCTGCAAGAGGCTTCAAAGAGAGCCTTAAGCCGAATGCTGCGCAAAGGCGGCAGAGCTATGGATGACGAAATCCTCGATTATGTGCTCGAGTTGCGCCGCAATGGCCAGCTCTGCATCATCGAGGAAGATGAGACGCGAGAAAAAGAACATAAGATAATCTGCTCAATGGGCCTGAGAAATAGGATTTGATTATGGACAAAAGAGACTTCACATCACTGATAGGCGAAGGCAACCTCAAAGAGTTGTTTATCGGTCATCTCGGTTGGAATCGACCGAGACGCAACACTCCGATTTTGCTCGAAGTGGGCGACAAACTCTACAGAATGTCAGAAATTGCCGTGAGAGAGGGCTTTCAGATTGTCACTTGCCAGATTGATCATCTGCCCCCGACCTCAATGCTGCGCCGCATCGATGTTGAGTTGCGCAAGCAAGCGGCTGATTACATTTTGATATTCTTAGTTGAGGGCCATCCAGGGCATCAGCAATGGGTTGTGCCGGTAAAGAATGTCGACAAGCGCGACTTGGTCACTGTTGAGTTCTCATCAGGGGCTCAGGCTGATTTCCTATACTCAAAAATCGATGCCATCACGTTCCCGATGGGCGCTCAGTTGACAATTGTGGATGTCAAGGAGGCTGTGCATCGTGCTTTCTTGGTCAACTCTGAAAAGATTACCAAAGAGTTTTATGCCAAGTTCAAGAAGCATCATAAGGAGTTTGCGGCCTTGATTCAAGGTATCGATGATCTGGAGGATAGGGATTGGTATTCATCAGTGATGCTCAATCGCTTAATGTTCTGCTATTTCATCCAGAAAAAAGGATTTCTTGATGACGACAAGGATTATTTGTCAAACAAACTGCGTTGGGTGCAGGAGGAGAGAGGAGCGAATCGATTTTATCATACCTTCTATAAAGGCTTCCTGACCAAGCTATTCTCCGATGGTCTCAACAAACCCCAGCATGATATAGAGTTTGAGCGCCAATATGGGCAAATTCCATATTTGAATGGTGGTATGTTTGACAAGCATAAGCTTGAGCGCGATTACCCCGATATTGACATACCCGATTTAGCCTTTGCGAATCTGTTTGATTTCTTCAACAAATGGCAGTGGCACCTCGATACCCGCATCACAGCTACGGGTCGCGACATCAACCCCGATGTGCTGGGCTATATCTTCGAGCAGTATATCAACGACCGCGCTCAGATGGGTGCCTATTATACAAAAGAGGACATTACCGAATACATCGGTCGCAATACGATTGTGCCGTTCTTGCTCGACAAGGCAGCACGCGCTAATAAGAAAATGGCAGAATCCTTTGATCCGCAGCGAGGTTGGGTATGGGAGATGTTGCGCAACAGCGGCAAGCGGTACATCTTTGATGCAGTACAGCAGGGCCACACTCCTAATTGGCGAGAGGAAATCCCGGAGGAGATTTCGGTGGGCATCTTGCGCCCCGAAGAGCGCGAGGAGGCCCAGCTGCCAGTGACCGAAAGTCATCTTAATCTGCTTGAGCGTCGTCGGCTTTGGAATACACCGACTCCGGCACCTTGGGCCCTCCCTACAGAAATATGGCGAGAGACCATCGAGAGGCTTGAGCGTTGCGATGATATCCTTGGCAAGATTCGCAATGGCGAAATCCATAGCATCAACGATTTTATCACCTACAATCTTGATATTCGCCAATTTGCTACCGACCTCATTGCTGAGGCATCAAAGCGAGGCGATGTGATGTGGGTATATCATTTCTACGATGCGCTGCGCACGGTCACTATCCTTGACCCGACCTGTGGGTCGGGAGCATTCTTGTTCGCAGCCATGAATATACTCGAGCCTCTCTACTACGACTGCATACAGATTCTACGCGCCAAGGGACAAAACATCCCTGTTGTCAAGGTAGCGATGGATGAGATTTCAGCCCATTACCGGAGCAATGACCATTATTTCATCTTCAAGTCGATTATTCTCCGCAATCTTTATGGTGTGGATATCATGGCCGAGGCCACTGAGATTGCCAAGTTGCGCCTCTTCCTTAAGATGGTAGCAGTTGTCGATGCTGACCCCTACGCGCCCAACCTGGGCCTTGACCCTCTGCCCGATATTGATTTCAACATCCGCTGCGGCAATACGCTGGTAGGGTATGCCAACGAGCAAGCAGTGATTGATGCCGACCCTGGCAATATGTTTGCTCAGGAGGAATATGATGCAAAGATAAAGCCTCAGATGGTAAAGATTGCTGCCATCTATCGCACATTCCGTGATGCCCAACTATCCCAAGCCCCTGACCAGCTCGATGTGTACAAGAAAAATAAGCTCGAACTGAAACTGCGTCTTGACATCCTCAACAAGGATCTCAATCATCATCTCTATAAGCATTCCATATACAGCCAATTTGGTTATAAGCATTGGCTGGCCTCTCATCAACCATTCCACTGGATTGCCGAATTCTACGAAATCATCAATGACAATGGCGGCTTCGATGTCATCATAGGCAACCCACCGTATGTAGTATACAATAAGGCCACTTTTGACTACTTAGTTACAGGGTTCAACACCTTAGAGTGTCGAGATTTATATGCAATGGTAATTGAACGGTCTCTACAAATCTCTAAAAATATTTCCTCTTTTGGAATGATTCTACCTATATCGGCGAATAGTACTGACGGATTTCTATCTCTGAGAAATATCCTCTCTAAGGAAAAGTCTACCCTCTATTACTCTAATTATTCCATGCGGCCGAGTAAGTTGTTTGAGGGGGCAGAAAAGCATCTTTGTATTCTTCTTGGCAGACCTGGCAGCCCTGAAATCCTCTCTAGCAAGTACTATAGATGGTACTCGGTAAATCGAGAGAGATTATTTAAGGGAATTGAGTATACTATAGTGAATAAAACCCTTCACTATCTGAATACTATACCCAAAATATCTACTGATTACGAAAAGAGTATTCTAAGTAAGATTCTCTCTAATTCAAAAATGAGTATGTATACTATCAATGGATCAGAGCATGTTCTATACCATACTCGTAAGCTTAGATACTTTGTTCAATTCCTTGACACACCTCCCAAAATATATGATGCGAAGAATAAATTAAGAGTGACGTCAGAACTAAAGACTCAATATTTCTCTACTGAGGATCTTTTATATCGATCCAATGCTATATATCTTTCAGACATATTCTTTTGGTTCTTTATCGGTTTATCTGATTGTAGGAATCTAAACAATAGAGAAGTTGAATCCTTCCCATTAGATCTAATGGGAAATGATTTATCATCACTTTTCTCCCTTGGTAAGCTGATAAACGAGGACTTGCAGAGGAATTCTGTCTTTGTAGAAGCTGAATATAAAAAATATGGACGTTTGTCCATGCAGACATTCAAGCCTCGCCTTTCCAAGCCTATCATCGATGAAATCGATAAGGTGCTTGCGGAGCACTATGGCTTTACGGAAGAAGAGTTGGATTTTATCATCAACTATGATATCAAATATCGTATGGGTGACGAGCTAAACAATGATGACACTGAATAAGAGATAGGAGATATGGCAAGTATGTATATGACCCCTAAGCACTATGTTCAAGATAGGGGATTGTGGTTTTATAAGGAGGCTCAGATAGATAGATGGATATCTAAAAAATACTCATCTCGCATCATACCCAAAGGCATAAAGGGCTTTATAGAAAGCCACTCTGCGCCAGATATCAGAGGATATGGGACCATGGCTGTAGAATACCATAACAAGAGTATAGAGATAACTCCTGATTCTACGAAAAATAATAAAAAAGTAAAAACAAAAGGGAACAAAAAAGGGAACAAAAAAGGAAATAAGAAGAGTTCAAAAGAAGACTCCACTAAAGTTTCAAGAAAAGGGATGAAGCTGGTGTGTAAAGCCACTGACTTCACTATTACTCCTGGGTTGATAAAACATGACTTAGGTTTTTACATTTCTTCTAAGAAAATCCTAAGAGCTTACCCTAAAGCCTCCCTCCAGGGGCTTGATAGGGAGTTTGAAATAGTATTAGTGAGCAATAATACTTTTGCTTTTACAGAAAACAAGGGATTAACTAAATTTCTGTCAGTTTGTGAGGCCTATGTAAATAATCCTCAAGGCGGAGAGTGGCTAGAGGATCCGTTACAGATTTTTAGATATAAGATTTCTGTGGCTAAAGATAAGGTGGAGAAAGTTCTCAAGGCTACTGAAGGGATAAAGTTTGATCCTATATATACCACTATAGAGAATGAATTAAGAAGTCTTAGCGTGGAGTTAGAGATTTCTTATGATGAGTTATTGGGATTGGTTAAGGGTACCTCAGGACCGCTTATGCATACTATATTTAAAGATGCTGTGGTCTTTGGGGATAAAAAAAGCCTCAACGATACTCCAGAAAAAATGGCTCTTTATATCTGGCAATTTAGTAAAGAAAGAGAGTTGCTAAATCGCTTTATTAGTGTAAGAGATAAGATAAAGGCCGTAGTAATCAAAGAGGTAACTAATCAGATAGAGGAGGAGTTGGCAGCCGCATATTATTGTGAACTCGACACCAAAAAAAGTCAAATATATGATGGCTATATCATATTTTCCAATGAGAATGCCAACGTAAAATGGATTGAGACAAAGCATACCTTAGAAGAAATATTCGAAAGGGTGTCTAAGCCATATAGGTGTCTTTTCTCATACGAAGAAAGTGAGGCTATAGAAGAGAAGTTAGATGAATATCTGATTCCGATTCTGAGGAATTTGTTTCAAAGAAAGATTACTCTATATACGGGTTTGTCCTCTTCCAATACCCATCTGCTTCTTAATGGAGTGGACAAATTGCCTGTGTATTTTGTATCAGGAGAATTTAAAATTTGCGACCAGGCCGTTCCCATATATGGAGAAGGAGATAGGACAATTAGCACAGTCTTTTTTGGACGCAATTGTTATTTTCTTAAGAAGCCTTTTGATTCTCCGTTGACACGTTTTCAACACTATGTCAACACTAATTATTGGGTGTTGGGAGACCATGTAAGTTTTCAACAATCCGTAATTAAGCAGGTCGGAGCATTTGTTGAGGTCTATCTTGCTATAGAATTCAAGAAAGATTCAGAGTATAAGCAAATGCTTGATTATACTGTAAATGAGGTAGTGAGAGTAACTTCTTTTTATTTGGATTATCCCGAGCATAAGGAGGCTCATATTTGTAATATATGGTCACCCGATAGAGATATCTATATGATATGGGAAAATTATGCTTGGAATAGTGATTGGTATAAATTGAATCCAGCAAAGGATGAGTTTATATCCTATCTCTGGTGGGAAAAGGGACGGTTACATATGTCTCCCTCTGATTTGGCCAGTAAAGAATACATCCAATGGGTGCCTAAAGAGTTTAAAGAATTCGCCCTCCTGGCCTATGTAAAATATTTCACATCAACCCTCCCTAATAAACGTCAACGCTATCCTAAATTTAGGGATGCATTGAGTCACTATTTTGTGGTTAATTCTTCTTGAGTTTTCAATGGATAAAGAGGACTTCCTTTTGAGGAGGGAAGCAATAGAGTGATGGAATAAAGAATTTTTAAACTTCAGTTTGGAAATTCACAAAAACTAACTATCTTTGCATCTGAATCAGGTATAAGATTGATTTTAAGACGAAAGGAAGCCATGAAACAAAAAGAATGCTTACGCTATGTGGAGAGTAATGAAGCACTAAGCCCATCATCGATGAAATCGATAAGGCGCTTGCGGAACACTATGGTTTTACTGAAGAAGTCAAATACGATATCAAATATCGCATGGGTGACGAGCTAAATAATGAGGGAGATTAAGTTTATGAAAACAAATGCCCTATATGAGAAAGTTTGCCCAATTTGTCTGTGTAAGTTTGACACAGAGTTAGAATTGGTAGATCATCAATTATCAGCTCACAGATGCTACCTCGAAGGCATTCAGGTTAGAGATTTGTTGCGGAAGAAACGTCAATTGAAATCTAAACCCAAAAAGAATACCCTAATAAAAGCATTATCTCAAAAACGTTTATTGAAGTCTGAGAAGAGTAAATCAAGCAAATCGCCTCAAAAAGCACCAAGTACCCCTCCTCCAAGTGCACAAGGCGCGAATGAGAAATGCTCCCGTAAAGACCCTAAAGAAACAATCCATACAAAATCAAAGAGATGGCGATGCAAATGGTGTGGAGCGACTTTCAAATGTGATAAGGAAGCCATGGCTCATGTCAAGCAAATGCATTATGATAAGGTAAATGCTATGTTTCGCTTGCGTCAGAAAGAAGAGCCATTCTATCTAACTAGAACAGGAAAGAAAATATATTCTCGAAAATGGAAAAGCCCCCATTATAATGAGCAAGAAAAGAGTACGGTCTATAAGCCTAAATCAAAGGAGGATGAATATGGGCTCTTGGATTCTTAAAAACTGAAAAACTATAATCATGGATAATCTGAATATCGGAAAATTTACAGTAGAAGATTTGCGCCAGTTTATCAAATTGACTGAGAAGGCTGGTGGAGATACTACGGAGCTGAAGAAGCAACTTCAGATTAAGATGCGTGCTAATCTGGTAAAGAAACTTGAGGCAGTCATAAAGAATAATCTTGTGCCTTGTATCAAGGATGAGGGAGAGCCGTTAACTTTAGCCATAAGCTATGAGCCAAGCAAATCAATCCAAATAGGATTGATTGACGAGGTGCCTCAGATGGAAACAATATTTGAGTGGAAGAATAAGAAAACCACTCAACAAAAACCAACCAAGAAAGAAGGCAAAAAGACTAAAGGGCCCACAAAGCACCTTAAGGTGGATTTCCTGAATGGAAAAGTCATAGAGGGCAAAAAAGGCGTAGAGACTCTGGTGGAGTTTATTGAAACCATCGGACCTTACAAAGCTGCCGATGCCATCAAGGCTCTCAATAAGACACGCAATGATATCCTGTATATAACCCCTACTGTGCCTAAAGGCTCAGAAGCCCACTATAGGGTATTGAGCAATGGGGAGTTCCTTATGGTCAATGACTCCAATCCAGATAAAAAGGATTTGATGGAAGCCATAGCCAAGCATTTAGGTGTGGAGGTGGTGATTAACATGTCGGAAAATCCAGATGATTTGACGGATTCTTCTGATGATGAATCCGATGAAAGCGAGGTGGATTCAAAGAAAGCCACTATCCGTGTCACTATGGAGGATGGCACTGTGATTCAAGGGAAAGATGGGGTGGAGAGCTTTGTGAAATTAGTAGAGCATGTTGGCCCAGATATGGCTAAATTGGCTGCTGACGCAGCTGACATCATGTTTCGAGGAAAAGTACCTTTGATAGGACCTAAGGTAGAGGAACTCTATTCTAAGCGTCAAAAGCTATTAAGCGATGACCAATATTTGGTAACCGATTGGTCTAATGAGGATAAGATGATCCATATCCGTACCATCCTCCATAATTTGGATCAGTTTGGTGCTAAGGTAGAGTTAGTTCAACGTGCTTGCAATCGCCCTAAAAATATTGGAGGGCTGTTCCCTGAGTGTGGGGCTCTATTCGCCGCCGAAGCTGAAGAAGAGGGAGATTCATGACGTTGCCACAGGCATACTTCCATGGAAATCAAGACTTGATGCAGAGGCATAAAATTGGCTTTTTCGCATCGAGGAGGGTGGACTATGGGTCGGTGCTGCCTATGCTTGATTGGGCGGCTGATGTGGCTCGGCACGAAGATGTGACCATCATCAGCGGATTCCAAAGCAAATTGGAGAAGGAGGCCTTAAGATTGCTATTGGATGGCAAGTGCGGCATAGCGATGGTACAGTTGCGCCCCGTCTATAAGCAAGTGCCGGAGCTATTACGTCCAGTCTTTGACGCGGGGAGGGTGCTATTCATATCGCTCTCTGAGCGTATGCATCGCCCTACCCCATTCGATGCGGAGCGGCGCAGCGATTACATCGCCTCAGTGGCCGACGAGCTGGTGCTCGCCTCCCTCCACCCCGGCAGTTTCCTTCAGCGGCTCAAGGAGAGAGGCGCGGTGATAGTGATATGAAAAGAGATTACCACAATACTACAGTACCATACTGGCCCATATCGAGGGTGGCATTGATATTCATAGCTTTAAAGGCTCGGCGAATGGTAGCAAAGGTAAGATTACGCCCACTCTCAATCTTTGAAACTTGAGCTTTTTGTACTCCCATTAATTCTCCCAATTGCTCTTGGGTGAGCTGTTTAGCCTCACGGGCTCGCTTTATGGCCTCTCCAATAAGATAAGATTGGAGTTCAGCTTCATACTCGTCTCGCTCTGGAGTACCTATTTTACCAATATGCTTATCCTTGATTTCATCAAGAGTATAAAATTTAAGTTCTTTCATTACTTTTTCTGATTTTTCTGTTTGGTCTCAAAATACTGCTTCTTAACCGATTCAGCATGGTTGATTTCCTTAAGAGGCGTTTTTTGGGTCTTTTTGATGAAACCATGAGTAGTAATAATCAAAGTTTCCTCCTCAGTATCCCAAAATGCAAGTAGACGATATTTTATTCGATTGTAAAGAGTACGAAACTCCCAGATGTCATCGGTCCCGCCCAATTTGCTGAATATTTCGGAATCTTTCTCATTGGCAGCAACCTTATCGACATTGAAGATTATTTTCTTTTTCGCTTCAAGAGGGAGGGTAGATAGAAATTCATCAACTTCATCACTTAGAATTACTCGAATCCTATGATCAACTTTTAGGGGCTTTTTCTTCATATACATAGTTTTAACGTTGCAAAGTTACAAAAAGTTTCCATAACTCGACACCAAGTGTGAAAATTCTTGAAGGAAAATTGATAGCGCCGATGCGATTACATCGCCTCAGTGGCCGATGAGCTGGTACTCGCCTCCCTCCACCCCGGCAGCTCGCTGCAGCGGCTCAGGGAGAGAGGCGCGGTGATGGTGATATGAAAAAGCCAGCCATGAAAGCCGAGTTGTTGATGCCTGCAAGGCGTGTCCTGGTGATGGATTCTTAGAAATCAGTTTTGAGGAAGTCGCGGAGATGAATAGGGATGATGCCAGGATATTGGGCCGGTGTGCCTCCGAGAGGGTCCATCAAGACTACGTATTTAGGAAAGTTGTCAGGGATGGAAAAGAGATTACCGAATTCGCGAGCTATTGTACTCTCTGAATCCAACAAATAGGTCACCTGCAGGTAGATGCGGTTGTCGCTTTTTGTGGCCACAAAGTCGATTTCTCCTCGCCGCAGCAACCCTATATCAAGAGTGAATCCCTGCGCCAACATGTGGGTACGTACAACATTCTCCATATTTTTTTCAATGCTCTGCTGCAGATTGAATCCTGTAAGCAAATTTCGGAGGCCATGGTCGGCGAAATAATATGTACCATTGGGATCCAAAAGGCCCTTTCCGTGCAGACTGTATCGACGCATCGGTGACATTATCAATGCTGAGCATAGATGCTCGAGATAGGATGTAATCAAGGGCTCAGAGACTTGCACGCCTACCGACTTCATGTATCGGGAGATACTCTTTATGGAAATCGGTTTGCCAATATTGTCAGCGACGAAAGCAACCAAATTCTCCAAAAAAGTTACATTCCTAATCTGCGCACGCGCTATCACATCGCGCATCATCACAGTGTTGTACACGCTCATCAGATAATCCTTGACGGAGTCCAAGTCTTTGAGGTCATACCGTGACAGACCCGGCAGCCCCCAACCTTAAGATAAGTCAGAAGCGACTCTTGCGAATCTGGCAGCCTGTGCAAGGTTAAAAATTCCCTATAAGTAAGAGAATGAATCGGAATCTCCACATATCTACCCACCAATTTGGTACTCAGTTCCGAAGAAAATATATATGCATTACTTCCGGTTGCAACTATTTGACACTTATCTTCCGCATTAAGACTCCGCAACGCCAATTCATACTCATCCACATCCTGCACCTCATCAATCAATAAGTAATTACATTTCTGGGGGGCAAGACGCTCATCAACATATTTGTATAGGGAATCGGAATCTTTTATCGGGTCAAATTCCTTATACTCTTTGTTGATGTAAATGACATTAGCATCGGGAATAGTGTCTTCGAGATGCTGTCTCAATAGTTTCAACAGTATGCTTTTGCCAACACGCCTTTGGCCCACGAGCACAAGCATTACCCCTCGGTCGAGATGACTGAGCACTTGTTTTAGATATATGGGGCGCATTATATTTTCCATACCATAACTTTTATGTCAGCAAATTTACGAAATATACTTTGATTTTCCAAAGGAATCCGCATAAAGAACCAAAGTATACTTTGGTTCTTTATGCGGATTAGAGGGTAAAATACAATGTATAGTTTGTACTTCTTCGAGACGTGATATTAAGCAGTTACAATTCCAGGATGTCGCCGCAGCTGAGGTAAGCGATTTGACTTGGACAAATTGCATCGGAGTCGCAAAGAAACTGTGATGAGCGGAAGAATTTCAAATAAGAAATGAAAGATTGATTTGGTAATCTTAGGAATTATTGCTAATTTTGATGTCGGAAATCTACCCAACCGAGAATGAAGGTTGTACAAAAAAAATAACATTAAAACACATTGAGCCATGAAAGAGATAAAGCCAACAGAGATACCGGGCAATGCCATAGAGCTAATTGGCACCGACTGGATGCTCGTGACAGCGGGCGACAAGGACAATTTCAACACCATGACTGCCTCTTGGGGCATGCTTGGCGAGATGTGGGGGCTCCCCGTCGCTGAGACTGTGGTGCGCCCTCAGCGCTACACCTACGGCTTCATCGAGAAGACTGGCCGGTATACCCTATCGTTTTTCCACAAGTACATGAAGAAGGTGCTCGGAGTGATGGGCACCAAGAGCGGGCGCGAGATCGACAAGATGCACTATCCCGGACTGACTGCCTTGGAGCTGCCCTCAGGCCAGATGGCCTTTGAGGAGGCATGGCTGGTGATAGAATGCGAGGTAATTTATGCCGACCGTTTCAAGCCAGAAGCTTTCCTTGACCAATCACTGATTGAAAAGTGGTACGACAACGATTTCCACACTCGCTTCATCGGCAAAATCACCCACGCTTGGATAAAAGAGTAAGGCAGCTCTAAGTTCTTGGAAATCGCATATACTAAGGAGACGATTTACAATCATAAAGAGAAGTTTTTTCTGATTTCTGATAGATTTTTGGCGGAAATTGGAGAAAAACCATCATGATTGACTACTTTCTTCTTTTGGTAGTTACAATTATAATGATTAAATTTGCACTTACAACAAAACAGATCTACTAATCTTGACTTGGTATAATGGAATATAAATGGTTCGAAGATTTACCAGCCAAATGCCCACCTACCGACGCTTCGGAATGCCAAGGGACTGTATACAGGATTGCAAATGGTAATCCTGCATCACCCTCAGATTTCTTTTCCCAAAGACATCTCCAACCTTTGAAAATCTTTGAAGGGGTAGATGAGTGTATATGTCGTTCGCTATCGGTATTTTCCGATTTTAACGAAGCTCATAAACGACGCAAACTACCAAAATTCCGTAAAGCCCATATAGTAGAAATAATTTGGAGGCCAAAAGACGGTAAAGAGAAAAAGACTTTTGGCCCATTTCACCATTCTTGGTGGAGAAGCGTCAAATTTGATATAACCCAAACTAAAGTAATAGATAAGTTATGATACCAGTTAAGATTGACAAGATATTAGATTATTGTGATGGTCCTCAGATATTCACCGTCAGAGATCCATTTGACACATTGTACTTATCTCTGGCCTCGCCTAAAGAAAATGAATATCTCACTATCCCTATATCCTTGTCAAAACTAACCTCTTTTGAGAATGGGCTTATTGACCTGCGTTCTGTATTTCTAAATCCAGAGAAGGGAAAAGAATATTTTATTCTAAATACCACATCTGAGAATTTTGAGATGCGTCCAATAAGGGCTTCAGAAATCTCAGAAGAATGGCTCCCCGATGAAGGGTTTTATTTATCGCCAGAAGAAAAAGAAACAGTAACCATAACCCTCCCCAGAGCTGATCACTCCCTTCTTAGGTCAATTGTAAAGAGATTTGGTTGGGTCGCAATGTGAACCCTCACGAAGCCATTTCCTGATGCCGTCGGTCATTACATTGGAAGAGGCTTATCTTTACTGGTCACCTTTTCAGGATAAGACCCCTTATCCCACAAAATTACTGATCTCCTTTTCAAGCAATGGAAGATCTTTAATGACTATAGCCCAAATAATCTCTGGACTCAAACTATCATATCCATGAATGACAAAATTACGCGTTCCTACGATCTTCTTAGCATTAGTGATTGGAATTTTAGGATTAAGCAGATCCATATATCAAGTGACGAGTATTGAGAAGTTGATTTAAGAAAAATGGATTACGTACTCCTTTTTGGTCTACCAAATCAATCTTTCGATTAAATATTGCGCTTAGGGCCTCGTAAAGGTCAAAGAAATTATGGTAGAGATTTTCAATGCCTTCTTGCTTGAATTCCACAGCGAAATCCAAATCACTCTCATCCCTAAAACGTGATGTGAGCACAGAGCCAAAGACAAAAAGCTTCTTAACCCCAAGGTCTTTACAAACCTTAGCGATATCTTTTTGGCGGTCAGTCACTATGTGGAGGCTATTATCTGTATCCATACTGCAAAGCTACTTCTTTTTATTGAATAACAAAGTGCACTGATGCATTTTCTTGGCTCTATGGTAGACAAAATTAATTTTTCGTCCTGTAAGCAAGTGGTCACTTTGAAGTTAAACAAAAACACGGAGGGCACAGAGATTCACGGAGGCCACGGAGACTTTTCTTTCTCTGCTTTATTTGCGATCTGGAATCGGTCACGGAGACCGCTGAAGCGGTGCCAGAGGTCGCGGAGTGTGGGCGGTGTCCTTTTGATTTCGGGACCGGCGAGGGCGCCAGGCCCTCCTCCGCCGCTTTTCCTCGCGCTCCGTGACCTCTGCTGCGGCTTCGCCGCCTCAGTGACCGAATTGAGAACGCAAGAGACAGAGAGTGAGAAATCTCCGTGAACTCCATGGCCCTCCGTGCTCTCCATGTTTTATTTATTCTCATCACAGTTTAATTTCAAATTGACCCTTTACTTATGTCGAAAAGTTTAATTTATGGATGCCTCTGCTATGGGCGGATTTGGCCGCGGCCGGTGATGAGCCATTTGTAGGTGGTGATCTCGCGGAGGCCCATGGGGCCGCGAGCATGGAGCTTCTGGGTGGAGATGCCAATCTCGGCCCCAAGGCCGAATTGAGCGCCGTCGGTGAACGAGGTCGGCGCATTGTGGTAGACACACGCCGCATCAACCATCAGCCCGAAGCGGGCTGCGCGGTCATCATCCTCAGTGATGATGCTCTCGCTATGCCCCGAGCCATAGCGCGCGATATGCTCAATAGCCTCATCAAAACTATTCACCACCCTCACCGCCATCTTATAATCCATAAACTCGCGCCCATAGTCCTCATCGACAGCCTCATGCAGCAGCTGAGCGGGATACGATGCTCGGCGCATCATCTCAAGGGAGCGTTCATCGCAATAAAGTTCTACCCTCTTATCAGACAGTCCCTCAGTAATCACTGGCAGCGCATCGATGCGGTCGGCATGCACGAGCAGACAGTCGAGAGCATTACACACGCTCACACGACGCGTCTTGCCGTTGAGCACGCACCGCTGCCCTATCTCCACATCGCCATCGCGGTCAAAATAAGTATGACACACCCCAGCGCCAGTCTCAATCACTGGCACCGATGCCTCGGTGCGCACAAAGTCGATGAGCCCTCGGCTGCCCCGAGGTATCACCACATCCACCAGTCCGCGAGCATGCAGCAAATCAGAAGCCGCCTCGTGCGTAGCGGGCAGCAACACGCATGCATCCTCGGGCAGTCCGCTATCCCTGAGGGCTTGGCGCAACACCCGAGCAATCGTTCGGCTCGTGCACTCGGCATCCTTGCCACCCTTGAGCACGCACGCGCTGCCAGCCTTGAGACATAGGCTGAATACATCGCTGGTGACATTGGGCCGAGCCTCGTAGATGACACCTATCACGCCAAATGGCGCGCTCACCCGGCGCAGCCTAAGGCCATTGTCGAGAGTGCGCTCCTCGAGCACCTGGCCCAGTGGCGATGGCAATTCGGCCACATGCCTCATATCCTGAGCCATGCCACGGAGCCGCTCAGGGGTGAGCAGCAGCCGGTCGAGCAATGAGGCCGACCCCCTGAAGGCCTCGCAGTCCAGGCGGTTAGCCTCGAGTATCTCGGGTTGGGCGCTCTCTAAGGCATCGGCAGCGATGAGCAGAGCATTGTCAATTTGCTTGGGAGTGAGGCTGCGCAGGGCCACTGAAGCGCGGTGAGCAGCTTGGATTTGTTGGAGGGAGTTCATACTATGAATACTAAAATCTGTGGTTTTAACCTGATTCATCCGGTTAAGTAAAGTGTCAATTTAAAATTTAACTATGATATGGAAGCTTAACCACGAAGGGCACGAAGATCTCACGAAGGTCACGAAGGTTTTTCTGTCTCTCTCATTTTGCGTTATAGAGGAGCGCAAGGCCACGAAGGCGCAAGGCTTAGTGAAGGCCACGAAGGCCCTCCGGATACGCCAGTGTAGGAAGCGAGGAGCGACGTATCCGCTTCTTCGTGGCCTTCTAGAAGCTTCGCCGACTTCGTGGCCTTGCGCCTCAATGCCCAATGGGGATAAAGAAGCCTTCGTGGCCTTCGTGAGATCTTCGTGTCCTTCGTGGTTAAGTTTAAAAACAAAGTGAACCCTTATTTATGATAATTATTTACTTTTGAAATGGGTATGGGGGACTACGGTATTACCTGAGGTTGGCAATAGCAGGTCGAGCAATATCGATGGGCGCTTGCCATTGGCAATCAGCACATCTATGCCCTCGGCAGCCAATCGCTGCGCAGTGGCGCATTTGCTGACCATTCCCCCTCGGCCAGCCGAGCTGCGCTTGGCCTGGATGTATTCCTCGACATTGCGGCCAGGAGCCACCTCGGGGATAATCTTGCTCTCGGGGTTTGCTGGGTCGCCGTCGTAGAGGCCGTCGATATTGGAGAGTATCACCAAGGCATCGGCCCCGACCATCTGGGCCACAAGGCCCGAGAGCTCGTCATTGTCGGTGAACATCAGTTCGGTTACGCTCACAGTGTCGTTTTCGTTGACAATTGGAATCACCCCAGCCTGGAGCATGGCGCGCATGCAGCGCTCTTGGTTGTCGCAATGCTGGCGGTCGGCGAAATTCTCCTTGGTGGTCAGCACCTGGCCCACATGCATGTCGTATTCCCTGAAGAAATCATAGTACCTGCCCATCAGGCGCGTCTGGCCCACGGCGGCGCATAGCTGCCGCTCCTCGACCTCGCCGAGTTCGGGCATCGGGTAGTGGCGCAGTTCGCCTCGGCCGCTGCTCACGGCGCCGCTGCTCACTATCACGGTCTCGATGCCGGCTTGGCGCAGTCGCGCCACCTGGTCGACAATCTCGGCCAGGCGCGACACATCGAGGGCATGGTCGTCATCGCGGGTCAGCACATTGCTGCCAATCTTGATTACCACCCTGCGCCACCGGGATATGTAGTTGGATTGTTTCATACTGGATAAGTAATGTGTAAAAAACCACGGATTTCACGGATATCACGGATATCATCCGGATGGAATCCGTGAAATCCGTGGTTTTCGATATCGTCATTGAAATAACAAATGTTGATATCTAAGTGGTTCACAGCAGGGTGGCGGATTCGAGGTCTAAGAGGGCGCGTTTGAGGTGGAGGCCCCCGGCGTAGCCGGTGAGGGTGCGATTGGCGCCAATCACCCGATGGCATGGCACGATGATGCAGACGGGGTTGCAACTGTTGGCATTGGCCACCGCCCTTACGGCCGACGGGTCGCCCATGCGGCGAGCCTGCTCGCCATAAGATATGGTGGTGCCGTAGGGAATCCGCAACAATTCGCGCCATGCGCGCTCTTGAAATTCGGTGCCAACCATACGCAAGGACAAATCAAATTCCTGACGCTCGCGACGAAAATACTCGTCGAGCTGCTTGATGGCATCCTCTATCACTGGCGTGGTGCCCTCTTGCATCTGGGCATACAGTCGCTCGCACAGGTGCCTATCGGTCTGCTCCCTTTTCGGGCTCTCCATCCAATCGGCCAGACACAATTCATCCCGGTACGAACCTATAATCATCTCGCCTATCGGCGAGGTCCAATGCTTAACAATTATCTTATCCATAATCGCATTTTTTCTAATCTTAACGTAAAAACCTTGAAATAATTATAAATTATTCAATCTCTCTGTTTTTGTGCTTACGTAAAAGCTTATGTGCTTACGTTTCCAGAATACAATTTCACATTTTTGAAATATGGGTGAAATTATAGTGAAACATTCCCATAGTAATTTTGCCAATGGAAACCAAAACTACAAAAAAGTATGGAATATGTTTTTATTGGTATTATTGTTTTTCTGTTTTTGCTGGCTATTTTTGATCTATCTGTGGGGGTCAGCAATGATGCGGTCAACTTCCTCAATTCAGCGATCGGCTCGAGAGCCGCGCAGTTCCGCACGGTTGTCATTATCGCCTCCGTGGGTGTGTTTCTGGGCGCCGCGATGAGCAACGGCATGATGGACATTGCTCGACACGGCATCTTCCGACCCGAACAATTTTCATTCTACGACCTGATTTGCATATTCATGGCGGTGATGGTCACCGACATAATACTATTAGACGTTTTCAACTCTCTGGGCATGCCCACCTCGACCACCGTGTCGATGGTGTTTGAGCTGCTCGGTGCCTCATTCGCCGTGGCGCTCTTCAAACTCGCTGCCGACGACAGCGGCCTTACCCTGGCCCAACTCCTCAACACCGAGAAGGCTCTATCCGTAATCATAGGCATCTTCCTGTCGGTGGCAATCGCCTTTGTATTCGGCACCTTGGTGCAGTATCTGTCCCGACTCTGGTTCTCATTTGACTACAAAAAGAATCTGGCCTGGAAGATTGGCATCTTTGGGGGCATCTCCATCACTGCCATCATCTATTTCTTGCTGCTCAAGGGGGCCAAGGACCTAACCTTTATGACTCCCGACGTCAAGGCTTGGATCCAGGGCCACACGGCCTTGATTCTGCTTGGCTGCTTTGCCTTCTTCACCGTGCTGATGCAGTTGCTGCATTGGCTGCATGTCAATGTATTCAAGGTGATTGTGCTCACCGGCACCTTCGCTCTCGCCATGGCTTTTGCCGGCAACGACTTGGTCAACTTCATAGGCGTGCCTCTCACCGGCTTTGCCGCATTCCAGGACTATGCCGCCAACGGCGCCGGCGACCCTCGGGGCTTCTTGATGAGTTCGCTCCAAGGCTCGGCCTCAACTCCGATTTATTTCCTGCTGGCAGCCGGTGTGATTATGATCATAGCCCTGTCGACCTCCAAAAAGGCTCGCAAGGTGGTTGACACTTCGGTCAACCTCTCGCGCCAGGATGCCGGGGATGAAATGTTTGGCTCATCGAGGATAGCTCGCCGCTTGGTGCGCTGGTCGCTCACGGCCTCAAACAAGGTCATCGAGGCCACGCCTCGCAGCGTCCGTGCCTGGACTTCGCGCCGCCTCGATTCCTCCCACGCCATCATGGCCGATGGAGCGGCTTTCGACCTCGTGCGCGGCTCGATCAATCTGGTGCTCGCTGGCATGCTCATAGCCCTTGGCACCTCCCTCAAATTACCACTTTCTACAACTTATGTCACCTTCATGGTGGCGATGGGTACCTCGCTTGCCGACCGCGCTTGGGGCCGTGAGAGCGCAGTGTTCCGCATTACGGGCGTAATCTCTGTGATTGGCGGATGGTTTATCACCGCTGGCGCGGCCTTTATCGGCGCAGCCCTGATTGTCAGCCTGATGCATGCTGGCGGAGCCGTGGCTATCGTAATCGTTGCCATAGTAGCTATCGGCATCCTGATTCGCAGCAATCTTAAGAAGAAGGAGACCGAAAAAGGCACCGACAATACCCTCTTCCAGTCGATCATCATGACCGAAGACAAGCAGCAGGCTTGGGCCATGCTCAAAGTTTACCTCAATGAGAATGAGAAGGAGTTTCTGCGCTACGCCGATGATACACTGCGTCGCACAGCCGAGACTTTCTTTGGCGACAACGCCAGCGGCTTGGGCAAATGCTGCGATTCGCTGGCCAAGCACAAGGCTCTGCTCAAAAATGAGCGCCGCCGTGCCACTCTCTGCCTCAAGCATGCCGATACGGTGACGGCTATCGAGAAGAGCGCATGGTTCCACCTGCTTACCAACTGCCAGATGTCGATGCTTTACAATCTGAGGCGCATCGCCGAGGTCTGCCACGAGCATGTCGACAATAATTTCCGACCGCTCCCCAAGCGTCTGGCAAAACATGCTGCACCGTTGCTGAGCGACATCCACGACATTTTCACCGATGCCATACTCGCCACATCGGCCGATGAGGTTGCGGCAATCCGCTCGCGATGCGACGCCGCTAAGGATCAGATTTCGGTCAAGTGCCAGGAGGTGCACAACTGCATACGCATGGAGGAGCAGGGCAACATGGCCGTCCTCTACGTCTACCTCAATATGCTGCAGGAGCTGCAAGAGGTGATGAGCAACCTGCGCAAGATGCTCCGCGCCCGACTCAAGCTCGCCCAACCCCTCCCAGCATACCTCACCCCCGCCTTAGCATAAAACGTAAGCACGTAAGCTTGACGTAAGCACTCCAAAGGTAAGAATTAATTTACTTGGGATGTGCTTACGTCAAGCTTACGTGCTTACGTTTTCCGTCCTTGTGGTCTAGTACAGGTGAAACATCCTGTCCATCAGCTGCCATTTCTGGTCGGAAGTGGCATCGGCGGCGCAGCCCTGGAATAGGGCCACATATTTCTCCCACTCTTGCTGGCGAGGCAGCGTAGCGAGACGCGCCATGGCCTCGTCCCAGTCAAAGTCGAGGGGCGTCTCCACGATCATGAACAGGCGATTACCCAAGATGTAAATCTCCATCTCGAGTATTCCCACCTGGCGTATGCCCTCCATCACCTCGGGCCACACATTCTCCTCGGCATGGCATTGCTTGTATTTCTCGATCAATCCTGGATCATCCACAAGCTCCAGCATCCGGCAATACCGCTTTGTCGGCTGCCCATACTCTTTCTGCTTATATCCTTCTGTCTTCATACACTATAGATTATTATTGGTTCACCTCTTCACAAACCTCTAAAATAAGGCCTCTGAATATTAGAATCAAGCCATGTAGTTGACAACCTTGAATGGCCTTGCGGAGCTTAGCATCAGCCGAATACTGCGCTATTTGATCTTTAGCCTCAGCCTTGAGACGTTGGATTTCGGCTTCTGAAGCATCCTTTTTGGCGCACTTAAGTTCGATGTTGGTTATCTCCATGGCCGGGAAAGAGGTCACCAACTTCATATTGACATGTCACTTAGTTGAACACTGCAAATATACACAATATTTCGGAATTATCCTCCCATCTCCAACTTTACCGTAAAGAAATATGTAAATTAAGATACGAAAAGTTTCTCGTTTGAGAAACTTTTCGTATCTTTACGGTGTAATTATTAGAAATGACTATAGATTATGGAAAGTAAGTATAGCCTTTAGCCTATTTAGGCATATCACTGTCTGACGTATTTTTATCATTTTGGGGAGGGGAAAGCGTCAATTGCTCAAATGGGATAATTTTTGACGTAAAATTTTTAGGGGAAATGGGAAAATTGTAATAATTTTGCGTAAGTAAAAATACATGCCCTAAATCGACAAATATCCATAAAACCTATATATCATGAGCAAATATCCCAAAATTGGCATTCGGCCCACAATCGACGCCCGCCAAGGCGGCGTGCGCGAGAGCCTCGAAGAGAAGACCATGAAACTGGCTCAGGCTGTGGCCGACCTCATCTCCAAAAACCTCCGAAACGGCGACGGCAGCCCCGTAGAGTGCGTCATCGCCGACTCAACCATAGGCCGCGTGGCCGAAACTGCCGCTTGCGCCGAGAAATTTGAGCGCGAAGGCGTTGGCTCAACCATCACCGTCACCTCATGCTGGTGCTACGGCGCTGAGACAATGGATATGAACCCCCATTGGCCCAAGGCAGTATGGGGATTCAACGGCACAGAGCGCCCCGGCGCCGTATACCTCGCCGCCGTGCTCGCTGCACACGCCCAAAAAGGATTGCCCGCATTTGGCATCTACGGACACAACGTACAGGACCTCGACGACAACACCATCCCCGACGATGTGGCCGAGAAGATACTGCGCTTTGCCCGCGCTGCCCAAGCCGTGGCCACCATGCGCGGCAAGAGCTACCTGTCAATGGGCTCCAGCTCGATGGGCATCGCCGGTTCGATCGTCGACCCCAACTTCTTCCAAGAATACCTGGGCATGCGCAACGAATCGATCGACCTCAGTGAACTAATCCGCCGCATGGCCGAAGGCATCTACGACAAGGAGGAATACGAGAAAGCCCTCGCCTGGACTGTAGCCAACTGCAAGCCCAACGAAGGCGACGACTTCAAAAACCGCCCCGAAAAGCGCAAAAACCGCGAACAGAAAGATGCCGACTGGGAATTCGTGGTCAAGATGATGATCATCATGCGCGACCTGATGAAGGGCAACACCAAGCTCAAAGAAATGGGATTCAAGGAAGAAGCGCTCGGCCACAATGCCATTGCCGCCGGTTTCCAAGGCCAGCGCCAATGGACCGACTACTACCCCAACGGCGACTACGCCGAGGCTCTGCTCAACACCTCATTTGACTGGAACGGCATACGCGAAGCCATTGTAGTTGCCACCGAGAACGATGCTTGCAACGGCGTGGCCATGCTATTCGGCCATCTGCTCACCAACCGCGCCCAGATATTCTCAGACGTGCGCACCTACTGGAGCCCCGAGGCCGTAAAGCGCGTCACCGGCAAAGAACTTACCGGCCGCGCCGCCAACGGCATTATCCACCTCATCAACTCAGGAGCCACCACCCTCGACGGCGCTGGCCGCATGGTCGATGCCGAGGGCAACCCCGTGATGAAAGAGCCTTGGAATATCACCGAAGAAGATGTAAAACAAAGCCTTGAGGCTACCACCTGGTATCCGGCCGACCGCGACTACTTCCGCGGAGGTGGCTTCTCATCCAACTTCCTCAGCAAGGGCGGAATGCCCGTGACCATGATGCGTCTCAACCTGGTCAAGGGGCTCGGCCCGGTGCTGCAACTCGCCGAGGGCTGGACAGTCGACATCGACCCCGAAATCAACCGCATTCTGGATATGCGCACCGACCCCACCTGGCCAACCACCTGGTTTGTGCCTCGCCTGTGCGACAAGCCCGCATTCAAGGATGTCTACTCAGTGATGAACAACTGGGGAGCCAACCACGGAGCCATCACCTACGGCCACATCGGCCAAGACCTGATCACCCTGGCATCGATACTGCGCATACCTGTATGCATGCACAATTGCGATGACGACAAGATATTCCGCCCGGCGGCCTGGAATGCCTTCGGCATGGACCGCGAGGGCTCGGACTATCGCGCTTGCAAAAACTACGGCCCAATCTACAAATGATGAGACCGTCAACCCCCTCCGAGAGGCCTGGCCATCTCATAGCCGAGATGGAGGCCTCTCCTCTCTCGGAGAGTAAATCCCCAAGCATGGCAAAGAAACCCAAGGTAATCGAGCGCCGCTATCTGCTCACCTTCGTATTGATCACATCGCTGTTCGCCCTCTGGGGATTTGCTAATGACATCACCAATCCCATGGTGTCGGCATTCCAGACAGTGATGGAGATATCGGCTACCAAGGCCTCGTTTGTGCAGTTCGCCTTCTACGGCGGCTATTTCACGATGGCAATCCCAGCGGCCCTCTTCATACGCCGCTTCAGCTACAAGAGCGGCATTCTGCTCGGCCTGTCGCTATATGCAGCAGGAGCCTTTCTGTTCATTCCATCGGCTATATATCAAGAATTTACATACTTCTGCATTTCCCTGTATGTACTGACCTTCGGCCTCGCTTTCTTAGAGACTACCGCTAATCCCTACATCCTCTCGCTCGGTACCAAAGAGACCTCGACTCGCAGGCTCAACCTGTCGCAGTCGTTCAACCCCGTAGGCTCTCTCATGGGCATGTTTGTTGCCTCGCATTTCGTACTATCCCACCTGGATTGCGACACTGCAGCCGTGCGCGAGGTCGGATTCAGTAATCTGCCCTTGACTGAGCGCATGGCAATCCGCACCCACGACCTGGCTGTGATTCGCGACCCTTATGTGACGCTCGGATGCGTGGTGGTATTGATGTTTTTTGTTATTCTGCTCTTTGTCAAGCAGCAAGACCAGCCCAAGGCTGATACCCAGAGGGTAAAAATCCCCGTTTCGCTCACCCTCAGACGTCTGTGGGTCAACAAAGAATACCGTCTCGGCGTAGTGGCGCAGCTATTCTACATAGCCACCCAGATTATGTGCTGGACATTTATCATCCAATACGCCGACCGCCTCGGCATCAACAAATCCACAGCGCAAAACTACAACATCGTGGCCATGATGCTATTCCTGTCATCGCGTTTTATTTGTACTTACTTGATGAAATACATCTCGGGCCGCAAACTGTTGCTGATATTCGCCTGCGGCGGAGCAATCACCATTTCCGGGGCTATCTTTTTGCAATCGATGGCCGGACTCTACTGCCTGATTGCTACCTCGGCTTTCATGTCGCTGATGTTCCCCACCATCTACGGCATTGCTCTTGAGAGGGTCGACCGCGAAGACGCCTCGCTCGGCGCAGCGTTCTTGGTGATGGCTATCGTGGGCGGTTCACTCATGCCCCCGCTGCAAGGAATGATTATAGACCAAGGCACAGTGGCCGGACTGCCGGCTGTCAATGCCTCGTTCGTATTATCGCTGATTTGCTTTGTGGTAATCGGCTCTTACGCCTGGCGTTGCCTCAGGAATCAGAGACGCTAAGCCTCTGTCTTGACAGTGAAATCAAATCTGAGGCCTCCCTCTGGCCGGAGGGAGGCTTTGATTGTGCCCCCATGCACCGAGATGGCATTTTTTACGATAGAGAGGCCAAGGCCAGTGCCTCCGAGCGTGCGCGAACGTCCCTTGTCAATGCGATAAAAGCGCTCAAAAATGCGCGACAAGTGTTCGGCTGGCACCCCTATGCCATTGTCGGAAAATGCAACATGCACCTGGCCTTTAGCCTCATCGGCATCAATCTCAATCATGCTCCCCTGCGAGTATGAGTTGGCATTCTGAATCAAGTTGCGAAATACCGAACTCAATAAATTATGGTTGCCATGCACCGTGATGGATTCTGGCACCCGGTTGTCAATAGGCAGTGATGATGGAAATTCCGCCTCGACATCCTCGACCAGCTTGCGCAGACTGATGGGCTCCATCTCAATCGACTTGCCACCCTCGTCAAGCCTGGTGAGGGTGGCCACATCGGTCATGAGGGTATTCAAGCGCTGGCTGTTGGCATAGCATTTCTCAATGATTTCCTGACGCTTGGCATCGGGCAGCGTGGGGTGTTGCCTGAGGGTGTCAATGCAAATCTGTATGGCGGCTATGGGAGTTTTCAGTTCGTGGTTGATATTGTTGGTGAGTTGCCGCTTGATGCGGTTTTTCTCTTGCTGTTGGCGCATCGATTCGGCATGCTGCTTGTCGCGATCAGCCATCGTGGCTTGCAAGCGCGAATACAGACTGACTATATGGCTCGAGATTTCCCCCAGCTCATCGGCCGGGAATGCCTCCTCGCCATAGATAGTTTCTCCGCGCTCGGCCCTCTTGGCAAAGGCGTTGAGGCGCGAGATGGTCATGCCCACCTGGCGCGATGCTACCCAAGCGAGGACGCCCATCACTAAAGTCACGGCAAGCATAAACCACAGGAATCCCCGGTCGGCTGCCAGCATCTCGCTCAGCGGCATGGAATATGGTACGGCCGAACGCACAATCATGCCGTCGCGCATCATAGCCGAGTAGAAATATGTGCCATCAGTGGTCTCAGAGTGGCGGCGCACCGTGTAGCCCCAGCCGTTGAGCAGGGCCGCGGCAATCTCGGGACGCGACAAATGGTTGGAGCGCGGCAGCGAGTCGAGCGAGTTGTCAAATGCCACATGCCCATTCTGCTCAACCACTGTGACTCTGAGGTCGGCAAATGGCTGAGCCAAGCCCTCTAAGCACTCGGCGATGGGCTTGCCATTGGCTACCCCCTGGGCCACCTCGCGATTGATTAGCTGGAGCTGCTCGTTGAGCAGTTGAGCCTTGAATTCCTTCTCGCGATGGTACTGAAAGGCCAAAAAGCAGCCTACTATTACCCACGAGAAGAGCAATATCAAGAAGAATAGTCGGTATTGATATGAGAATTTAAATGAAGCCATAGCCGAATCCTGAGCGAGTGACTATATGCTCGCCATAAGGCGCGATTTTCTGCCTAACGCGCGTGATGTTGACATCCACGGTGCGCTCAAGCACTACGACCTCGCCTTTCCACACTCGCTGCAATATCTCTTCGCGGCTGAATATGCGGCCGGGATAACTCATCAGCAGCTCGAGGATCTCAAATTCTTTCTTTACCAGCTTGACCTCTTGGCCATCGACGATGCAGCGCTTGAAACGGCGGTCGATATGCAGCCCTTCGTAGCTGAGGGCCTCTGAGGCGGCGGATACGGAGTGTTGGGCCGTGCGCCTAAGCACTGCCTCAATCCTGGCCATCACATTGCGCAGCGAATATGGCTTGTAGATGTAATCGTCGGCGCCGAGAGCGAGGCCTTTGACCATATCGTCTTCATTGTCGCGAGCTGTGCAAAATATGATGGGCACATGAGATGTGTAGGGGTCCGCCTTAAGCTTGCGAGCAAAGGCGAATCCACTCATCTCTCCCATCATCACATCGAGCAGAATCAGGGAATAATGCGACAAATCAAGATTCAAAGCCTCTTCGGCGCTATGGACCACATCGGCCTTATAGCCCTCTATTTCGAGGTTGAACTGGAGCATTTCCGAGAGGGTGGCATCGTCTTCCACCACTAAGATTCGAGCTAATTTGTCATCCATCTCCTATGCGTGGTTTTTTTGATGACAAAATTACTAATTATCCGTCTATACAGAGACGTTGTAAAAAAAAATTCGCAATAATTTAATGCATTTTCCACATTGACCCCCCCCATTTTTTCATCTACCTTAAACCACGGCAGTATCCAAAATTACGGCAAGTATTCAAAAACCACGAAAGTATCAAAAACCACGGATTACACGGATTACACGGATACCATCCGGATGGCAATCCGTGTAATCCGTGTAATCCGTGGTTTTTATGCTCCAACCAGCAATCCGTGTAATCCGTGTAATCCGTGGTTTTTTATGCTCCAAGTAGCAATCCGTGTAATCCGTGTAATCCGTGGTTTTTATGCTCCAACCAGCAATCCGTGTAATCCGTGGTTTTTATGCTCCAAGTAGTAATCCGTGGTTTTGGGTCAATCCTTGTAGGGGACGAGCATGCTATCCATAGTCTCGGTGGCAGCTTGGGCGCCCTTGGTGGCCTCGATGATGGCGCCAGCGAATTGCAGAGTAGTGCCCGGGCCCTCCGAAGTGATCAGTCGGCCGTCAACCACTACGGGTTGCTTCACATAAGTAGCGCCCGCGTCCTCCAAGTCCTTTTCAAGGCCGGGATAGCAAGTAGCCTTCATGCCTTTGAGTATCCCGGTGGGCGCAAGCACCACTGCCGGACCGGCGCAGATGCCAGCCACCTTGCCTCCGGCAGCCCATTGCTGCTTGATGATTTCGTTGACACGCTCATTGGCGTGGAGATTGGGAGCGCCAGGCACACCGCCGGGAATGATTATCCACTCGGCCCCAGTGGGGTCAATCTGCGTAATCAGGCTATCGGCTACGAGTTTTTGACCCGTAGCTCCAGTCACAACGGGCGTCTCTTCGATTGACACAGTCACTACCTCGAGGCCTCCGCGACGCAATGCATCGACAGTGGCAACGGCCTCAACCTCCTCTACGCCGTCGGCATAGAAGATGTACGATTTCTTAGCATCCATATTAAATGATATTAACAAAGCCGCAGCAAGCGGCAAAAGGGATAAGTTTGATTTCATGCGTTCTCCTGTTTTTCATTTGTTTAAAACGCATGGGCGCGACCATAAGTTCGGTTAGAAGCGCGCCACTACCTCGACTACAAACTTGTCCCTGCCCGATTCGCTCTCGGTGGCCGAGGCGCGGTAGAAATATTTCTCATAATTGATGCGTATGTCGGCCCATAGCTTCTTCTCGCCGAAATGCAGGGTCACGCCTCCCGTGGCTCGATGGCGCGCCGGGTCGTTGACATAGAGAAATCCCTCATCATTGGCCACGCCATTGCTGTGGTTTGACATGTAGTCATAACGGCCCAGCACGGATATCCCTCTCAGATTGCCTTTCAGCGGAAATCGGTATGCCGCGAATGCATCCCAAGCATCGACTGCCGGAAAGGCCCCGTGGCGATAGCACTTGCGCAAGTATTCACCCTCGATATGCCACAGCCCATCATCAAAATATCCACCGGCATCCCACATCATAATGTCAACGGCCTCGGGGCGCGTCTTCTGGCAACTCATCTCCAAGGTAATGCAACGGCACACGGTGGCGTAGGTCTTGAGCGAGAAATTGTAGGCATCAGTCCAGTAGTCTTTCTGATCGGTCAGGCCCGACCCGTTGAATAGGCCCCCCTCGATAGTCCAAGCCAGGTTTTTGCTATCGATTGGGAGCCACGAGGCGGCCAAGCCCACATCCCTGACATTGCCCACCTGCTTGGCAATGAATGAGCGGTTGGCGAAGTACTGCTGATGGGGCGAGCGGTGCGCATCAATGGTAAATGGCACGCGCATCTGGCCAATTGTCACCGACCAGCGGTCAGGACGATAGCGCACGTAAGCGTCGAGCATCTTGATGGCTCCCTCGTCTGACAGGTCAATTTCGGCCTTGTAGACTACGCTTGGGATTACCCGACCGGTGACGCTCAGGCGCGCATTGCGCACCTCAAAGCGTCCCTTCTCGATTTGGGGTTCATACTCGTATTTGGCTCTGATGGTACCGTTGATTTGCGGCATCAATGACAGCTTGGTTTGCAATTCAGAGTAGAGGTCTGATTGCTGGGCACTGGTGGTTTCTTGAGCGGTGCCCCAAAAGGCAAGCAGCATAGCAGCCACCGCTGCCCCGATTCTTAGCGAACTCATATCCATGCTTTTGCACTGTTTGATTATCCACAGCAAAAGTAGAGGGATATTGTTTCATTAATATTTCACCCCAATTAAACTAATATTTCAGTTTGGTGAGAAATTGGGTGCGCAAGTCGGGCCCGCAGTCGATCAGAATCCTTTTACCCTAAGTTTCAGCGCAAACGCTTGTCGCGCGCATCTGTCGAACTGCACGTAGCGCAATGGCACCCTATCTGAGGCACTCCTGTTGAAGTGCCGGTGCCAAGAATACTGCTCCTACCTCCTCTGTAAATAAAAATTTAAGCAGATTTTCATCCTGTCTATGGGAAAATTTGTAAGTGTTGGGGAAAAATAGTAACTTTGCATATTTACTTTAAGTAAAGGAATATGAAACAGATACCTCAAGGCATATCAAATTTTGTGACTGTAATCAAGGATAATTGCTATTTCTTTGATAAGACACCTTATATTCGCACAGTAGAGAATGAGAAGAACTTTATTCTTTTCGTTCGACCACGACGCATGGGCAAGTCCCTGTTCACAAGTATGCTGATGACATATTACGATGTGCTTTATAAGGATCAGTTTGATGAATTCTTTGGCAATCTTGAGATTGGAAAGAATCCAACCCCTCTTGCCAACTCCTTTTTAGTTTTAGGTTTTGATTTCTCTCATATTGACAGCGATTTAGACAACCTAAAGTCCAATTTCTCGGATTATTGTTTTAATCAGTTGAAACTCTTTTTCTTTCGATACGGTCATTATTATACCGAAACCGAGGTTCAAGATGTGCTTACATCCAATTCCATTAAGGATGCTATTGTGTATCTAGTGTCCCTCACTCATCTTAAAGATTTAAAGATATACCTGTTCGTAGATGAATATGACAATTTCACCAATATGGTGTTGGCTGCTCGTGGTCTTAAAGCTCATGAAGAGATAACTCATGGCGATGGGTTTTATAAGAATTTCTTTAAGGGCTGTAAGAACACGTTTGATCGGGTGTATATGACCGGTGTGTCACCAGCCACTTACGATGATCTTACATCGGGTTTCTCCATTGCTACAGTAGTATCTCTTAATCCCAGGTTTAATCAAGCCATCGGAGTAACGGAGAATGAATATCGTGAGATGATAGAATATTATCGTCAGGAAGGGGCGATCTCTATTTCAGCAGATGAGATAATTGAGGCTACACGCCCTTGGTATGATAATTTCTGTTTCTCTCTGCGCAGCTATGGAAAAGAACCCACAATCTATAACACCTCAATGGTGTTAAGGTATATGCAATCTCTCATTTTAGGTTTTCCTCCGGATAATATGATTGATTATTCCGCACGTACGGATCCAAAGAATTTGAACTATCTGGTGATGTCAGAGGATCTTCAAAATCGTGAGGAAAGAATAAGGATAATCCAAGAAATATGTGTTAAGGGTTTTACTGTAGGAGAGGTCCAGGAGGAATTCCGCGCATGTGATGTAGGAGAGGAAAAGAATTTTAAGAGTATGCTCTTTTATTACGGCACTTTAACCTTCGGAGGCAGAGATGAATTAGGCTTCCCTAAGCTCATAGTACCTAATAAGACTATGGGCGACCTCTACTTGGATTATATGATGCAAGTAGCGCAAGATGAGGGCTTTCATCTTAACGGGCGTCGTAAAGAGTTGGAGGAGGCAATCCAGCTCGCAGCCGTCGACGGCAAATGGGCTTCGATGGTGGACACCATAGGGAAACTGTGTCAGGATTATTCCAGCATACGCAATTCCAATCGTCAGGAAAACAGTGTGCAAGCTTTTGCTCGAGGGTTGCTTTGTTTGAATCCATATTTTGATGTATGGCCAGAACTGGAACTCAACCTGGGCTACAGTGATATCCTCCTTATTCCTAAAAATACGGAATATTGCCCAACACGCTATTCTTATGTTATTGAGCTCAAATACATGAAGGCCCGAGAAAAGAATGTAGAAAAATATATCCAAGAGGCTTGTAGCCAATTGGCCCAATATTCCAATGACATTCACCTTAAAAAGAGCCCCATTCTGAAAAATACCCCGATCACTCTTCTCTATCTGGTTTTCCGCAACAACCGACTCATTGCCCGGGGAGAATACCCTCATCCTTAATTCCTCTTTCACATTGTTGTCTACGAAAAAGAACTTGGATTGAAAAGTGTAATTTTCGGGGCCGAAATAGGATTGAAAAGTGTAAATTTGATTTGGAAATCTGACGTTTTTTGCGTAATTTTGTCGCAGAATATCAGACGTTTTTCTTAAAATAACGACGCATGTACATCCATGAATCCCCGAATTGGCCCCATTTCTCTTGGGAAGAAGCCAAGGGTAAGACCCTTGATTGAAGAGTCTATCGCGCTTCAGGCCAATCTTTATGGCCGATTGGCAGGTTTTGGCTTTGACGATAAGGTGAAGTCCACCTCTGAAAGTTAGATCAGCCATTTCTTACTTTTGGTTCCTAACCATCCATCCATTCGAAGACGGCAACGGTCGCTTAGCGCGAATTATTGGAAATGTGTTCTTGGCTCGCAGCATCGATTCCCCATTCAGACACTTCTGTCTCTCCACATGGATCAACCGGGACAAGAAACATTATTATGAAATACTTGAGACCACCCAACTGCTCCTACCTCCTCTGGAAATAAAAATTTTCCAACCGCTATTCACCCATGCACTTCAATCGTTGGAGTCTAAATTAAAATTTTAGGAACAAAAATTTGTGTGTTTCTTGGTTTTAGGTATCTTACTCCCCATTTTTAGAGGAAGTCGGTTCTTTGGCGTAAAATAGGACATTCAAGGAGATGATTAATGGGATGCTTAGGTGATAAATGTGTTGCATGATGATTTTTGTTCCAAAAATGAAAAAAAATGGGCATGAAATAACATGCGTGGATTGATAATAAAACGTTATTTTTGCAATCGAGGATTGTCTCTATAAAATTTGCTGAATAAAACGATGAGAAGGAAATTGATTTTTGGCCTTTTGCTCGCGGTGGGTGCGCTACAGTCGCATGCCCAGAGTGAGCGGATTTTGCAGAATGTGTATTCTCGCCAGCACACCATGCTCAATGGGGTGTGGCAGACGATTGTCGACCAGATTGAGACGGGTTTTTATGATTATCGCATGAATGAGACCACAAACGGCTTCTTCCGCGACTACAAACCCACAGACAACTATGAGCATGCGGAATATGACTTTTGCGACGCCGAAACGCTGAATGTGCCCGGCGACTGGAACACGCAGCGCCAGCCGGGCTGGGCAGGTTGCAAAAATGCGGCAAAGAATAGATACTATGCCAAACAAAAATAATCGGCATTTTCTTGAGGTCTACCTTGGCATATTGAGTGCCTTTGCGCCGTTTGTCATGGATATGTATCTGGCCTCGCTGCCAGAATTGGCAGAATATTATGCTACATCGGCAGCCAACGTGCAAATCTCGTTGGCTGCCTGCGTCATAGGCCTCGCCTTTGGTCAACTGGCATTTGGTCCAATCAGTGATTGCGTTGGACGCAAGAAACCTGTGGTAATTTCGCTGATAGCCTATTTAGCGGTGACGGCTGGTTGCATAGCGGCTCCCAATATCAAACTATTTGTGACACTGCGGTTTATGCAGGGCGTAACAGCATCAGGTGGCGTTGTGATAACGCGGTCGATAGTGGCCGACTGCTATAGTGGCGTAGAGTTGTCGCGGATGTATGGCATCGTGGGCACAATAAACAGCGCAGCCACGGTGGCGGCGCCTTTTGTGGGCGGTTTTCTGGCGGTGATGTGGGGTTGGAAGGGCGTTTTTTGGTCATTGTTTTTGGTTGGTGTGATGATGCTGCCTTGCGCCATGCATTTCAGGGAGACTCATGCCCGCGAGAATCGAGTGACGGTGTCGCCAAAAGTGCTGGGGCGCACATTCAAGTCGCTACTTTGCAGCAGGGATTTCCTTGTGCCTTGTCTATGCTACGCGATGTTGATGTCGCTGATAATAGTCAATTTGTCGTCGTCGCCTTTTATAATTTCACAAATGGGCATGAGCGAGATGCATATCAGCCTTGCCTTGGGTGCCAATGCCATAGCTCTGGCAGTGACGGCGCTGCTTAGCTCTCGAGTGGCCAACCAGCGTGGCGTGCTGCGATTGTCGGCCATAGTAGTTGCAGTGGGCGTGGTGGTGATTGTGGTTTCGCTATGTTTTTTTCCAGTATTTTGGCTTTATGAGAGTGGTGTGATGATAATGTATCTCGGACTTGGTTGCCTCAACACGGCCACAGTGACCTTGGCGATGGCGAGTGGCAGGCTCCATACAGGCTCGGCCTCCTCGCTGCTTGGTGTCATGGGCTATCTGGCGGGTGCTGTTGCCACGCTTCTCGAAAGCCTCGCCAACCCGATCGCAAGTACTCCATGGCTGTTTGTTGCACTCGCCGTCATCACCTTGGCATTGACAATGAGAGCAAAAAAATAGGGAGCAGAACTGGCTGCTCCCATTTTTTATCAGTTTTTCAAGGTTGAGATTAAGTAAATATGAGAAAACTAATACTTTACCTTCTTTGAGATTACGTTGCCTTGGGCATCGGTGGCACGCACAATGTAGATACCAGGCACGAGATTTTGGGTGTCACTCAAACGGCGGCCATTGATATCATAAATCTCGACCTTATTGTCTTTGCTCGAAGCGATGTCGGAGATACCACTGTGGGCTTTATTCAAAAGCATAAAGTAACTATAGAGTGGTTCGGCCTCTTCGTCCCATTTGTTGTAGGCATAGGAGCCAACGATATTGAGTTTGGCGTCGGCGCAGGGAGTGCCAGTGATGGTTTCGTTGATAGTCACGGTCACCTCCTCATAGTCGCCAATATCGCCATTCCATTCCCAGTCGGTCTCAAAATAAGTGTGCTCCATATTCTCCTTCATCCACTCATAGACCTCGTTGTTGGCGACGTTTTGCACATAAGAGAGCAATTCCACAAAATCGTTGGCATCGGCAGTCTTGATGTAGGCAGTGGCGTCGCTGCTCCAAAGAGGGGCTGCGGCAAGCACCACGCCCTCGTCGTTGACATAGGTTGCCTGCATTGCAACGGCGGGCTCAATTTTGCTATAAGATCCAGTTGTAAGGTCAAACAGATAGACCGTGCTGCTGTCTTCGACGCTATACCGCCAATCGCCCTCCACGACTTCGGTGCTCACAGCATAAAGACCCTTGGAAGAGAGGAAGATATTGTTGAAATCAAATTGAGGAATCTCATTTTTGACCGAATCAAAAACAGCGCTCCAGTTGTCATAGGCTTCCATTTTTTGGTTGTATTCGTCGACAGCGGCATTATAGGCGGCAAGTTCCTCCTCCGCCATGAAAGACGTCATCTGGGGATATTCGCCCAACTCTTCTTTCCATTTTTCAAAAGCTGCGTTGTAGGCCTCTTTTTCCTCATCGCTGGCATAGCTTTCGACTTCGGGATAAGGGCCCGCCCAGGAGCTCCACCACTCTTCCATGGCGGCATTATAAGCGTCGAGGTGCTCCTGGCTCATAAAGTCCTCGAGGCTAGGGCGCTCTTTTTGCTTGGCATAGTAGGCGGCTACAGCGGCATTGTAGGCAGCTATTTCTTCGCTGGTCATAAAATCCTCGGCGTTGACTGACTGAGGATATTCAGGCTCGGCAGTGATCTCCACGCCATTGGGGTTGGCGTCCCACAGATATTTGTAGCTCCACTCGCCGTTGGCAGCCTTGGTGTAGAGGATTGGCAGAGTCACAGTGCCAGAATAGTCGCGCACTTGTCCCACAATGGCTGTGCCGTCTCTATTGATGGAAATGGCGGTGACATATTGGGGAGTGCGTCCCGAAAAGTCGATAGTGGGACAAGGTAGGGCCACATACTCGCCAAAAGCGCCGTTGCCCGAGCGCGACCAAAGGACAGGGCGCGCCATCAGTTCGCCGTCGGCGGGGTTGGTCACTTGACCACAAATGTAGCTGCCGTCGGCCGAGATGCCGTTGGCCACACCTTGGCTATCGCTTGCCGACAACGACAATTCGGTCCATGCCTTGCTGTCGTAGCTGTAGAAGCAAGGACGGCTCGCAGTAGCGTCGAGTGAACCCACAACAGTGCCATCGTTGCTCACGAAGTTTCCATTGCCGGGCGAATAGCTTGCCGTCTCGGTGTTGAGCGCGATTGAGGAAAGGTCGGTGAGATTGATGAGGGTGATGCTTTCGTTGCTGAGGTTGGTACCTGCGGCAAAAGTGCCATCTGCCGAAATTTGTTTCACTAAGGCGCCAGTCTTCACCGTTGAGGTTTCGAGGGCCATTGATGTCATAGCCGAAGCTATGACACCAACAGAAAGTAATAAAGATTTGTTCATAAAGTTTGTTATTGAAAGTGTTGTTATCTCTTGATGAGTTTATGTGTCGTCACTTTTCCGCAGGCGATGGCGCGGACGATATATAGTAACACGCAATTAGTTTGAG
>NWBJ01000115.1 GCA_002633115.1 Muribaculaceae bacterium Zag1 | reverse complement strand
GAGCGCATCAATGGGGGGATGGAATCCCAGACCCCAACGATGCAGACACAAAATCAGAGTTGGAGTTATTTGAGAGAGCCTATCTCAATGAGAATAACGGTAAAGATATCACCACACTTTTGTTTGAGGAAAATGGAGGTCGCCATTCTTTCCCCAAAGGAGTTAAAGAACAAGCATATAAATGGCTTGATGGAAAATTGAAATAATAAAAAGGTCTGCAATTCTTCTGTTAGACGAGCCTATTGCCTGTCTTTTACCGCACAATCGGGTGTTGGTAGCTTTGCACTACTGACACCCGATTTTCTATGCAGACAATATCAATCGACTTCACCGTGCCGCAGGGGTGGCACGAATTGGGCGACAAACAGCTACGCTATGTGTGCCGGCTGTTGGCGCAGGACTACGACGCCGACGAGTTGCGCCTCTTGTGCCTGCTCCGCTGGTCGGGCACCAAGGTCATCTGAGTTTTCCCATAAAAAGTACCTATAAATCGGCGGGGCTATCGGCGCGTCGGGCACGACGTCGCCAAGGTAGCCGCGCCTGTGGCCGTAGCTGTAGGGGACTTGACGGCGGTGTCGGCGGCGGGTGCTTGCTCGCCGGGGAGGGGTGTACCGTCCAACGGATGGAGGCGGTAGAAGGCGGTCTTGAGCATTGCGAATCATCTATTTTTGAGCCTTTGCAGTAGATACATGACACCGAAGTACAGGGCAATGTAGGCGCCACCAAACGCCAATATCTTGTTGCCTAAACTTTGCAGAGCGTCTATATGCCAGAGCTGTGAATTGAGCAAGTAGGTGGCCATGAAGAAAGCTGCCATCATCACAAGCATGATGACGAGCAGAAAGAAGGTGGACTTGGGCAAGGCAATGTTGCCATTGCCCGCCACCTGCTGCTCGCGTTCCTTCAATCTAGCTTCGAGGACATCAAACAGAGCGAGGATGCGCTTGGCGGACTCTTCGGCCTCTTTCTTAAACTCGCTCCTGGAGGCATTGCAGACAGCAGCGAAAGTATCATGAACCGTTTGAATGGTTTGGGGCTGGATTACGAATTTTTGTTGCAAACGGCAGCTGGAAGAAGCTCATGCGGCTGGGGAGCCATACCTACCGTGTGACGGCCGAGGGCTATCTGCCAGCTGAGGGCACATTCTTTTTCGGATTGTAATCCAAAATTCTTATGTGTTTTTCGGATTGTAATCCAAAATTCTTATGTGTTTTTCGGATTGTAATCCAAAATTCTTATGTGTTTTTCGGATTTCAAGGATTTGCTCGAAAAATGCTTTGTAGTGACGCGCCTGCCAGCTCTAAGCCGGAATATGAGAAATGAGATAAAAAAGAGCCGGAAAGTTTATTTCGTGGACAATGGCGTACGCAATGCCATTATCCAAAACTATGCTCCGATTGAGCTGCGTGCCGACATGGGAGCCTTGTGGGAAAATTTCTTCGTAATGGAGCGCATCAAATACAACGCCTATCGCGGCTATAAGCCACGATATTATTTCTGGCGCACCCAGTCGCAGCAGGAGATTGACATGGTGGAGGAAGCCGATGGGCAGTTCACCCTCTTCGAGATGAAATGGAATCCCCGCCATAAGGCGTCCTTCCCTAAATCATTCCTCGATGCCTATCCAGTGGCCGACAAAGTCATCATCACGCCCGACAACTACCAACGATACCTCGGCTGCAATTTCTGAATAAATTCTTCATAGAAACGGTCAGAACACTAAATAAATTCCGTAACATTGCCTATGCAACCAAACCTATGACATAGAGCATTGAACATTGAAAATTGCTATGCATGATAGTGAAGAAGGCTAAAGACAAATTGTTTAGTAAGGCAGGAACACCTAATGGAGCCAATTAAGAAGCAAGAAGGTGCATATTATGACTTGAGGCAGTCCTATTCTTACAGGAAGGGTATCTGACTTGGTGGTACAGGAGGGATAATTTCGATTGTTTCGCCAGTGGGGGATTGGATGAGCCAGCGCTGGATGTTGCGCTTTTCAGATGAGAAGGATGCCCCTATGCGATAGATGGGGCGGCCATCCGAGAGATAGGGGCGAGCGTAGCCGTTATCATCGATTTGCTTAAGGGCCGATTCGGCCGAATGGTCAAGCTTAAACTCGATGATGTAGATATATTTGTCGGTGAATGCCACCAAATCGGGCCGACCATCCGCCAATGGCTCTTCGCAGCGATTATCAATGCCCACAGCAAGGCATAAGCAGTATACAATCAGATGATAAGCTTTCTCCTTGCTTTCCTTGTCAAATATAGGATAGGGCACATTTGCAATTAGAGAATCGAGTATCCTGACAAAGCCTTCAAGATCGCATTTAATGAGGCAACTGCGCAGCATGCGCGCCTTCTGAGCGCCTACAGTTGGAGATATGCCCAGAAATATTGGGGCCAAATCCTGGAAGAGAGCACCGCGCACCTCTCCGTTGGGGATTTTCAACAGGTATTCTCCAAACTCCAAGTTATAGTCAGCTACTGTGAGGTAACCAGTTTGGAATAGCAGAGGCACAGGGTCATTGTCATCAAATAGGCTGCTGAGCTGATCCTTTGTGGCCCAAATGCCATGGATTTGCGAGAGGTCATAATTGGCTCGCTTTAGAAAGTCAACGAACACCTTTGATGTCCCTGACCTGAGCCAATGGCCTGAGAGGTCTTTGAATTGGAAGACATTCAAGAGGCTATACGGATTGAACACATGATCATCGGCCTCGGTGAATCTGTATCCGTCATATTTCTGCAGCAAGACCTCTGTGATTTCCTCTATCGATTTGTGGTGTTTTGCCGCTAATTCCTCGATGCCTTGTTGGAAATAACGTTGCATTTCTTCAAGGGTAATGCCGCAGATTGTGGCGTAGTCCTCAAAGAAAGAAATGTCGGCCAAATTGTTAGCCCCAGAGAAAAGAGTATAGTGCTTGAAGCGCGCCACGCCGGTGACCATGGCAAATTGTATATACTTATCCTGAGTCTTGAGCTGGGAAAAGAACGGGCGCAGCAACTGCTGATTGCGCTCCAATGCCGCTTTGTTTTCAATGGTTTCTTGGATGCCTTTGTCGTATTCGTCAACGAGAATCACGCATCCCTTGCCTGTGGCGCGGCTTACATATTCAATCAGCCAGCCAAAACGACCGCCTGCGCTGGTGACATCATTGCCTATGGACACTCCATATTGATGCTCGTATTCGCTAATTTTCTTAAGCAAGTATTGCTCAAGTTTTTCTGGGTTGCTCGCCTCGTCGCCGCTAAGGTCAAAGTGCAACACGGGATAGGCCTCCCATTTGTCCTCGTATTGGCTGATTTCCAATCCCTCGAATAGCTCTTTCTTGCCTTGGAAATAGGCCTCGATAGTGGATAAGAGCAGGCTCTTGCCGAATCGGCGAGGGCGAGACAGAAAGACATAATGCAATTCACTGATGAGCTGGGCTATGAGTCCGGTCTTATCTACATACAACAACCCCTCAGTCCTGATTTTTTCGAAGGACTGCACACCTATCGGGTAATTGACTTTTTTCCGTATCATGGCCTCAACTTTAGAACAATCTTTCCGCAAATTTAACGATTTATCCTCAAAACCACAAGTAAAGAGAAATAAATTATTCCTCGATGAGGAAGGAGGAGATTGTGCGGCGCTTGGTAGAGAAGGCGAGGCCGATTTTAACGATGGGGAGGGAGAGGCGTTGGAAGCGAGAGGAGTAGGCGTTGCGATTGATTTGGGCGAGGGCTGATTTGGCCGTGCTATTGAGCTTTAGCTCCCAAAGATATAATTTGTTCTTGTAGATCATAGCCATATCCACGCGGCCTTTAGCCGTGTGCACCTCTACATCAGCGTAGGCTCCAAACAGCGAGAATACAACATACATCATCTGTTGCCAATGCCCTTCATAATCGATATTGGCGCAGTAAGGGACGGTTTTGAAAAAGCTCTTGAGCTTTTCCAATCCGAGTTTTATCTCCCCCTTTGAGATGTATAACACTATATCAGCTATTTCATTTCGCAAAAGTACCGGGTTGGTGATGTAGTTGGGGATGAGCTGGTCCATCAGCCCTATGCGCACTTCCAGATTGGGTATATCTAAATAGTATTTCCCAACCTCTGGATTATAACCTTTGATGGTGAGGTATCCGCTTTGGTAAAGAAGGGGCACAATATTGATAATCCGCTCGGTGGGAGTGTCAAAGTCGGCCTCGCGAGCCTCGAAAGCCCCGATTTGTGAAGGCTGTACGTTGTATTTCTTTAGCATGCGCACCAGATAACCAGAAGTGCCCGATTCAAACCAAAAATCCTTGAATTTCTTCCATTGGAAACATTTCATCAAACTGTATGGATTCAGGATTTCTGGAGAATTGGCGCTAAACTTGTAGCCATTGTAATGTACCCTCAGGGTATCTACGGTATCGTTGAGAGATTTTCCTATGGCCTCGGAGAGGGCTCTAACATCTGGCTCCATTTGGCTCATCATCTCATCAAGGGTAATGCCGCAAATCGAGGAATATTGGTCGATCAGGCTTAGGTTGTCGAGGTTGTTGAGAGTGCTGAAGATGCTTACTTGCGAAAACTTAGTCACACCAGTAATAAACAGAAAGCGCAGGGAGGGCTCAAGCTGCTTTAGAGGAGCGTAAAATGCTTGGAGGGTTTCGCGAAGGGCATCTAATGCTTCATCGTTGCCAATTACATTTAGCAGAGGAGTGTCATATTCATCTATCAACACCACAGGGCGCTCCTTAGCCACTTCAGCCATAGTCTTTACAATCCTGACGAGGCGAGTAGCCGGAGTAGTAGTTATTACCTCTACCTCATATTGCTTCTCATAATCGGTGAGCAAAAGATTGATCCATTGGTTGAGCTCATCAATAGAAGAACCCTTGAATCCGGCAAAACTGATCGACATCACAGGATGCTTAGTCCATTTGGATTCCATGCGGCTAATGCTCAGGCCATCAAACAATTCCTTTTTACCCTCGAAATAAGCATGAAGGGTAGAGCAAAGCAGCGTCTTGCCAAATCGCCTCGGACGGCTTAGAAACACGGTTTTAGCTCCATAAGTAACTAGATTGTATATTTCGGCAGTTTTATCGACATATACATAGCCTTCCTCCCTTATCTCTTGGAAGGATTGTAATCCTATGGGGTATTTCCTCTGGGCACTCATATTGCTGTTGGTCGCTGTTGTATAGGTGCAAAGGTAACTCTTTTTTTTGGATTTACAATAAATTCTATGTGAAACAACCCTTACGGGGTAGACAAGGGGGGAGGCAATTTGTGGCTATGTGTAACCACCCCTACGGGGTAGTTAGGGATGGCTTTACCTCGAGGAGGGAGCCGGAGGAGTGGGCTGAGAGCTCGGGGGCGTATTGGCTCTGGACGGTGGCAACGCCGGAGAGGAATTGGCCGGCGAGAGAGACATTGAGTTCGTAGGTGAGCTGGTAGGTGCCGGGATACATGCGCTCGACATAGATACCGGTGAAGGCATCGCGATTCTCGCGATAGAATCCCACGCCCTCGCTCCACATCCAGCCTGGGAGCTGGTCGGCTGGCTCGAATCCGGCAGGACGCTCATCTATAATGGTTACATAGTCGAGATTGCGCTTGCAGTGGATGGTCAGCACCACCTTTACGCGGTCGCCAACCGACAGGGGCGCTGTGGGGTATTCCCACTCTGTGCCTCGGCGCACGGTGATCTGCTTCTCGATTGAGAGGTCATCGCAACTCGAGGATTTCACTTCATCCATCAACTGTTTGAATTGCGCATACACAGCGCCGTAGGCTGGGCCTACGCCTGGAGTTGAGATTTGCAATTCCTCGCCGCCGTGATCCGACAGGTTGGCGCGCAGACAACCTGTGGCATGAGCGATAGGGCTTTCAGGTTCAATCACTGTCGAGCCGGCTCTCACCTCAGCTCCTTGGGCTGGCACTGTCCAGCAACTCCCCGATGAGAGGATTGAGGCTACCACCTGGGTGGTAACAACTGCCTGGCCCCAGTCGCTACCCTGCTTGCGCACGATCAACTGCTGGCGCAACCCATCTACCTCCTTGCTCTCTGGCTCGATCATAGCGTAAGCTTCGAGCAAGATGCCATAGTTGTACAGAGCGTTGACCGATGGGAAACGTAGGCCCTGATCCTTGGTCCAGACGCCAAACTCGCTGATTGATGACATCAGTTCATGGGCTTTCTTCTCATTGTCATTTAGATACAGAGCCTCGGCAGCCATAGCCTTGTAGGCCGGGTCGGTGTATTTTTTCCAGTTCTTGTTAATCTCTTTGAGTGTGGCCTTGATTACGGTTTGGCCATTCTTGCTGATGGGCTGCTCCGTAAATCTGGGGCGCACCAATGTGTAGAGCAAATCAGTGCCTCCATATTTGGCTGTTTCTCCTATTTCATCATCAATCCAATCAAGAGCATTGGTGATCATTTCGATGAGAGTACTGTCGGCAGGCATCCAGCCAGTGGTTTTGAGGTCGGCAAAAATGTCGAGCACATTCATGGTCACCCAGTATGAAGATTGGTCAATCCAGTCGCACCAAGCCCAGCCGCCATCAGCGCGTTGCAACTTCTTGAGTACCTCGGTGGCTTTGGCGATGGCCTGGTCGGTCTCTTTCTGGTCGAAAATCAGGGAGAGGGCAGCCATGCGCTCGGTGTCGCTCTGGGCTGCTTGCACCCAAGGAGTGCAATTGAGCATGGCTTGCTTCAGATCCTCATTCTTCTCAAGCATCGATACCAAGGTGGAATCTGATGGATCCTCGGCCCAATGCTTCAAGGCATCGGCCATAGCAAGATTGTCTTTGAGGATGCCCCGAGCCACTGCCGCAGAGAATATTGCGGCAGCGGCAGAGTTGGCATCGCTGCGGTCAAGAGAGCGGAGGCCGGGCAGTGCGCTAACGATGGTCCAAGCTGGATTCTCGCAGAATGTGAGCGATATGCGAGCATCTTTGGCCGATGGTAAGGTTGTGGTATAGACCGTGTCGCCAGGGTTGAGATAGAACGGATAAGTCTCAATCAAAGCGGCTTGGCTGCTTAGGACCGGGATTACCGACTGTTCGCCGTCAGAGAACTGCCCATTGGTAGCGCGGCAGCGCAGTCCGAGCGAGGCTGTGCCTACTGCCACTGAGATATCGGCAGTAGCCACTTGGCTGCTGTTTGCCTCAATGTCAAAGCTGAAGGGGTAAGAGGCAATCACCTCAGATGTAGCCGGGTTGAATACCTCGATGGTGCCTGAGATGGCGCTTACCGAGTCGGTATTGTTGATTATCGAGGCCGTAAGCACACACTTGTCACCCTCGCGCAGGAAGCGCGGGGTATTCGGCATCACCATCACCGGCTTTGAGGCCACCAGGTCGCGCACAAGATTGCCAACCTCTAAGCCCTGGGTCCAAGCCGTGGCGGCAAGGCGCCAAGTGGCATTGGCATTGGGCACTGTAAATGTATAGCTGACGTTGCCATCGCTGTCAGTGGTTAGCATGGGGGCCCAGATGGCCAGAGGCACTTCGGCATCGCGATAGTCAAATTGCTCGTCGGCGGCAGGGAGTTGGGGCTCGATACCCTTGTCTTCTGTCAGAGCATTATCGGCAGTTACGGTAGCTTCCTCTTCGATCGATTCTGACTTAGCGCTGCCTACCATCATAGGCATTGCAAGTTCTTCTACAGCCATGTCGGCGTATGCGTTACTGCTTCTTACTCTCGAAGATTTAGAGAATCGCATATAGCTGCGGCCATATCCTGGGTTTAAGCCATAGAAATTAAATTCTGGGGCTTCGAGTTCTTCATAGTTTAGCCGGGCTAAGTTGGCATTAAAACTGACGCTGTAATTCAGGTAGCCGGGGCTGGAGAATCTAACTCTCGAACTTGGCCTCATCGATGGGAATCTCACGCCAAATGAGTGGTACTCAAGCGCATCGAGGGCCTGATTGTACATATCCAAGGCAAGGGCAGCCTCGACAGGCTGGCCATCGGCATCGGTGATGGTGATCTTCCAGGTCTCCTCGCTTTGCGGCACCAGTCGATCTCTGAAGCTCTCGGCTTGAATCTTAAGCGCAGACTTAGCGGTGCGCGTCAAATTGACGGTGCAAGAGTAGACTTGGCAATCCTTTACCGCCATCAGAGTGAGCAGTCCGCCGGGGAAGTCGGCGGGAATGTCAACCTTGAGGGTATGGTAACCGGTTTCTACACGCTCCATCTTGCACAGGCGCAGTTGGGCGAGGTCAGAGAGCGCATAGTACACTGCAGTGACGCTGCCTGGTGTGCCATATAGTACCGACACCTGTGTGGCTACATCGCCATAAGGGAGAGTGAAACTATTCTCTGGCACGAATATAGGGCTGCGGTCAGGCACAATCTTGGATTTGGGATTGTATAGGGTTATATCTGTCTTAGCTGCATCGGCCAGTTGGGCATCAACAGGCGCAATGCTTAGGGTATAGTATCCAGGGGTAACTTTTGTCAAGTCGATGGCACCGCTCAGGTTGCCCTCGGCGACAGTGTCTGTGCCGTTGATGAGGGTCCATTTCAGGGGTATATCCACAACCTCTCCATTGGGGTCATAAGCTTTGGCATCGAGTGCCAGTGGCTTGGAGATGTCGATGGTCTGGTTGTCGAGAGAGATGTCGATCTGATAAGGCTTGCCCAAGGAGAATAAGGCTGCGCCATTAGCTGTTGTGCCAGTCAAGGAGGTGCATAGCAGTTTGGCTATGAAATATTTATCCTCTTGGTCGGCAAATACGCTGTCGGCCAACTCGATGGTAAAGCGGCCTTGCGCATCTGTGGTCACATCGGTCGAGTAGATTTCCTCTTGGGGCGAGAACCAGCGCCACCATGTGGCAGTGCTAATTATCGCATTGACATTTGCGCCAGCCACTGGGGTCTTGGCGTAAGTCATAGCTTGTCCAGTGATGGTGACCGCGCCCTTGGCGGGAGTGTCGCGCTGCACCGCGATGTCGTCAAGGCGGAAATCTGGCAGCTTGTAGTCGCTCACAGTCACCGAGGTGCTGCCGATATTGCCTCGTGCACTCTTGGCGAGGATACTGAATTGGCCAGTCAGGCCCTCGGTAGGCAATGAGAACTGGCCAGAGATGCGGCCAAAGGCATCGGTCGTGCCAGAGATTTCGCCAGCATCCTGATAATTGGCATCTTTGAGGGTGAGTTTGATGGGCACATCGCTGGCTATAGAGCAGGTCTCCAGTCCGTTGGCATCGCGATGTGTGCGAGAGATAATGGCCAGCACATTGAGGGTTTCGCCGGGGTGGTACAGGGCGCGGTCGGTTAGCACTTGGGCTTGGAGATTCTCGGTCTCAGAGTTGTTTTTGATCAAATCGCTCAACACACGGTCAAATTCATAATCTTTGCCTTGATAATTGACCTTGATCCATTGGTTTTTGGCTTGGTCATTAAGCGATTTTGTCAGATTGGTCATGCCTTGAGCATCGACTGTACCGGCTTTGGCCGTGCCTTTATGGCTCACCACCGATACCACAGCTCCCTGGGCTGGGAGGCCAGAGGTGGCATCGGCCACAATGGCCATCGACTGTTCATGGCTTGAGACGGTGATGGGCAGGATGGGTATGCAGCGCGTCAGGATTACGTATTCGTCGCTTGCTGATGTCTCATTCGCGCTGCGAGGCACAATGGCGTAATAGCCAGGGGTCTCGAGGCCAATTGTAAAGGTTAAGCGGTTCTTAAATGGTATGGCTGTTGAGTCGTTGAGGGTGAAGCTCTTGACTGGTTTCTGCTTGTTGAAGGTTTTGACTGAGAAATAGTTATTCGTCTTTGCCAGTTTGTCGCTCACAGCATACACGTCAAGAATGATATGCTGGGCATTGGCGTTGGTCACCTTTACTTGCAGTGGCTTACCGGGAGCCACAAGCGATGGATAGGATATGCTGATTGAGGTGCGTGATAATTCGGCCTTTGCATTCAGCAGATTGTCGCGCAGCGGAGCCTCGGGATAGCGAGAGATGAAATTCTCAATCAGATTATATGTCTGTCTTTTGGTCTCTTGGCGCTGGTCATCGGTTACGTCTTCTTCATCGTCATAGACTGAGGAATAGTAGAGCGAAAAGTCGTCATTGCTGGCTTGATAGATACCAAGTAGGAGCAGGCTGGAATATTCTGAATTTTTGTAGGCTTGGTAGGCCTTGAGCAGTTCGGCTCGGGGATTGGCTGATGATTGGCACAGGGTGTAGACCCAGAGAATCGCTGATGGCGATGCCGGTGCGGCATTGGCAAGGCCTATGTTGAGGTAGGGCTTTGATTCTTGGCCGGTTTGGCCGCACAGGGCAGCAGCGTTGGCGCAAGCGAAATCCAATAGGGTAGGATAGTAGGTGAGGGTGAGGCTGTCGGCCGTTACAATGTCGGGGTAGTCTTTAGTCGGGAGATTGGCCAGGGTCGATGGGTTATCGCATGATTTCTGGCACAGCTCATTGATGCGGGCCTTGAATTGGTCACCGCTCCACTCGGTCATATCCTCTGGCAAGGGAGTAAGGGGCAGTTGGCGGCGATCATAGGTCCACCTGTTGTTGGCGTAGATTCCATAGCAGATTTTGGCTTGCAAGGCATAGAAAAGGCCTTGCAGTGGGGAATTGGCAAATTGGTCGGTGGCCTCGGCCACGGTGTTGAGGCCCTCTTGGGCCTTTTGTGGGTCGACGATTGTCTCGGCGAGATAGAGGCGGATCAGGGCGTTGAGGGCGGCGTGGGCATCGCCGTCCTTTTGCGCCTTCTTGAGGTCAGATTTAGCCTCTTTGGCTACCGTCTGCGGGTAGGCAAAGTCAGGCGCCTTGGGTAGAGCGTCAGCGTTCATGCACAGATGTATGGTTAAAAAAGAGAATAATGTCAGCAGGTATCGCATCATATCGGCAAAAAGATTATTTGTTACATGAGGTATTTGTCTATGCCTCCCCGCCGAGGGTCGACACAATTATATGACCCAAAGACAAACAACTGGTTTAAATCCCCTGCCGAAAAATCCTCCTCTTCCCTTAACCTTTTTTGTACCATCTATTCAATAGAAATCGAGGGCCCCTCTCAATTAAATGAATTTGAATTGAATAAGGTAGATGAGAACCCATAAGACAATTACAATATAATTAACGATTAATTGTCTATAACATCTTTGACGTATACAGAAGAAAGTTAGGGTAGCTAAGTATAAGGAAACAGAGATACATATTGTAGCAATGGCCCAAATAGGAGAGCTCCCAGTTAGTATGATGTAGAAGAATACGAGAATCGCTGGAATTAACAATATGCCAATCAGCCAATTAGATGGCTTTTCTATTTGTTTCATAACAAATATAAATTAAGGTTGCTCTTTGCCACGCTAACAGCTTTTGTTTCATAATCAACCGGTATTAAATCCACTGGCAAAGTTAAGCAATTAATTAGGGGTTCCCAAATTTTGAGCCGAAATCTGACCTAAGCTGGGTGAAGAAGAGATGTTTTTGGTCAGATTTGGGCGTAAAAATTTGGGTAGGGGAGGGGCGAAAAAGAGAAAGGTGAGGGGAAGATTAAAAAATTTGCTTAAATAGGCCGATATATCAGAAAAAAATGCTACCTTTGCTGCTGGAAAAACTATAGAACGTATCTATCAACCCAAATATCTCAACAACGACTATGAAGATAGAAAAGATTATTGGTCGTGAGGTGCTCGACTCGCGCGGCAACCCCACCGTAGAAGTAGACGTAATCCTCGAAAGCGGCGCACGCGGCCGCGCATCTGTGCCCTCAGGCGCATCTACTGGCGAAAACGAAGCTCTCGAGCTCCGCGACGGCGACAAGAGCCGCTACATGGGCAAGGGCGTACAGAAAGCCGTTGCCAATGTCAACGAGAAGATCGCTCCCGCTCTGATCGGCATGAGCGCTCTTGACCAGATCCGCATCGACGAGACCATGCTTGCTCTCGACGGCACCCCCACCAAGTCGAATCTCGGCGCCAACGCTATCCTCGGCGTATCTCTCGCTGTGGCTAAGGCTGCTGCCGACTATCTCGACCTCCCCCTCTACAAGTACATCGGCGGTTGCAACACCTACGTGCTGCCCGTGCCTATGATGAACATCATCAATGGCGGCGCTCACTCTGACGCTCCCATCTGCTTCCAGGAATTCATGATTCGCCCCATCGGCGCCACCACCTTCCGCGAAGGCATCCGCATGGGCACCGAGGTATTCCACAACCTCAAGAAAGTGCTGCACGACCGCGGCCTGAGCACCGCTGTAGGCGACGAAGGCGGCTTCGCTCCCAACCTCGACGGCACCGAGGACGCTCTCCAAGTTATCATCAAGGCTATCGAACTCGCTGGCTACAAGCCCGGTGAGGACGTGACCATCGGTCTCGACTGCGCTGCTTCAGAGTTCTACAAAGACGGTCTCTATGACTACACCTGGAAACAGGGTCCCGACGCTCCCAAGCTCACCTCAGAGCAGCAGGCTGAATACCTCAAGGGCCTCGTTGAGAAATATCCTATCGACTCGATCGAGGACGGCATGGACCAGAACGACTGGAAGGGCTGGAAGATCCTGACCGACATGATCGGCGACCGCTGCCAGCTCGTAGGCGACGACCTGTTCGTTACCAACGTTAAGTACCTGAAGCGCGGCATCGAGGAAGGTTGCGCCAACTCAATCTTGGTTAAGGTTAACCAGATTGGTTCGCTCACCGAGACCCTCCGCGCCGTTGAGCTCGCTCAGCGCAACAAGTACACCGCTGTCATCTCGCACCGCTCAGGCGAAACCGAAGATGCCACCATCGCTGACATCGCCGTTGCTACCAACGCTGGCCAGATCAAGACTGGTTCGGCAAGCCGCAGCGACCGTATGGCCAAGTACAACCAGCTGCTCCGCATCGAGGAGGAACTCGGCTCAGCTGCTCAGTACGGCTATGGCAAAAAGACCAAGCGTCCTGAATAATATTCGGTACATTCTTAATACATACTCATAACCAATATTGGCCGTCAGCCGCACTCATCGGGCTGACGGCCTTTTTTAATTTACAATTCACAATTCATAATTCATAATTGTGGCATTAGGTAGCTTGTCAATTTAAAATTAAATTTTAGTTTGGGAAAGGAACCACAGATTTACACAGATTCACACAGATTCAAATATGGGAATCACCTATTTCACAGAGGCGCAGTCGCGCCGAGAGATTTCCACAGATGCCATCCGGATGGTCTGTGACATCTGTCAGCACCTCTGGTGCTCTATGAAATATACTGGTGTTCTATGAAATATAATAGTCGGTCTCTGAGGAATCTGTGTGAATCTGTGTAAATCTGTGGTTCCTTTTTATAATTTAAATTCAAATTGAGAGGTTACTTA
>NWBJ01000114.1:11684-40873 GCA_002633115.1 Muribaculaceae bacterium Zag1 | reverse complement strand
GAGTGCCTCGAAGCCGTAAGGATGGCAGATCTCAAAGAATGGCGAGACCTCAACCTTCTTGACAACTGGAGAGTTGAACGTAGGAAACTCATCTCTTAATTTTAAAAATTATTCACAAAATTTTTGACACCCTATTAATTTACCCAAAACAAACACCTACAATTTTAACTAAATTATCGACTAAAACTACAAATTTTTAGCCGCGCGCCCCATTTTGGGTACATTCTGCCCTTATTGGGCCAAGGATTGCATATCCACCAAGCGCTTGTAGTAGCCCCCGAGAGCGAGCAGCTCATCGTGGGTACCGCGCTCTACGATGCGCCCCTCGTGGAGCACACAGATCATGTCGGAATTGCGGATTGTCGACAAGCGGTGGGCGATCACGATGGTGGTGCGATTGCGCATCAGGCGCTCGAGAGCCTCCTGCACCAGGTGCTCGCTCTCGCTGTCGAGAGCCGAGGTAGCCTCGTCGAGAATCAGGATAGGCGGATTCTTAAGGATCGCGCGGGCTATCGACAAGCGCTGGCGCTGACCGCCTGAGAGGCGGCAGCCACGGTCGCCGATCACAGTGTCGTAGCCCTGTTCGGTCGAAAGGATGAATTCATGAGCATTGGCTATCTTGGCAGCCTCCTCGACTTGCTGCATAGTAGCATTTTCAACCCCGAATGTGATGTTATTATATATGGTGTCGTTGAATAGGATAGCTTCTTGGTTGACATTGCCCATGAGCGAGCGCAGGTCGTGCACCTTCAGGTCGCGTATGTCGATGCCGCCGATGGTGATGCGGCCGCGAGCCACATCGTAGAATCGAGGCAACAAGTCGGCCAGAGTAGTCTTGCCCGAGCCTGACTGGCCCACCAGAGCCACAGTGGCCCCGGCCGGAATCTCCAGGTTGACATCGTTGATGACCTCGCGGTCGCCGTAGGCGAAGGTAACATCCTCATATTTGATATCGGCATCGGCCATAGGCAATTGGCGAGGATTCTGCGGGTCCTTGATGGGATTGTCGGCATTGAGGATACGGTCGACGCGTTGCATCGAGGCCAGACCCTTCTGGATTGCGTAAGCCGCCTTTGAGAGATCCTTGGCTGGATTGATGATACTATAGAAGATGACCATGTAATAGATAAACGAGGCAGCGTTCATCGATGACACGCCGCTCAATATCAGAGTGCCGCCAAACCACAACACAATGGCGATGGCAATGGTGCCCAGAAATTCGCTCATCGGGTGAGCCAGCGACTGGCGCCGTGCCACCGAGTTGGATAGGCGGTAAAATTCCTGGTTCTCTTTATGGAATCTGGCCTTGACCTTGCCCTCGGCATTGAAAGCCTTGATGATGCGCAGTCCGCCCAGGGTCTCCTCGATATTGGCCATCAGTTCGCCCCACAGGTTCTGCAACTCCAGGCTCTTACGCTTGAGCCTCTTGCCTACCCTGCCCATCACCAAGCCGGCGAGAGGCAGCAGGATCAGCACAAACAGGGTCAGCTGCCAAGATATGGCAATCATCATGCCGAGGCATACGATGATCATCACCGGATTCTTGAACATCATGTCGAGCGAGGCCATCACCGAGTTTTCGATCTCGGCCACGTCGCCGCTCATGCGCGCCATCACATCGCCCTTGCGCTCTGAGGTAAAGAACCCGATGGGCAGGGTGGTAATCTTGTCGTAGACATAGTTGCGGATATCGCGCACGATGCCCGAGCGCAGCGGTATGATGTAGTATGAACTGAGGTATGCAGTGCCAGTCTTGAGCGCGGTCATCACCACCAGCACCCCGGCAAGCAATGCGAGGGTGGCCGACTGTCCAAACAGGGCAATCGATTCCTGGGTGTAATAGTAAAAGTTGTTGACTGCGACATCTTTGATCGAAGCCGACCCTATGGGCATATAGCTGTACACATCGGTCTTGATGCGAAACAACATCTCCAGAATCGGGATGATCACAGCAAATGAGAACAAGGTTAGCACAGCTGTGAGCAAGTTGAAGATGATGTTGAGTGCTAAATACTTTTTGTAAGGGGGCACAAAGCGCCGCAGCACCGCGAAAAAGTCGTTCATCAGCTTGATTGGCTTAATTATTGTGCAAAATTACTCAAAATCGGCCAAACGGCGAAATCTTAACCCCATCAATATTTGGTGGAATTAATGAAATTAACTAATTTTGCAGTAAATACTCAGATTTGAAACATATTTCAACATCTTTAAGAGAGAGAAAAAGAGGATCTAAACATAAATCGATAAGATATGAAACTAAAACTATTCTTCTATGCAGCCATGGCTGCCCTGGCCGTCAGCGCCACCTCTTGCAACAAGGCCTCAAAGAGCCAAGCCGAAACCCCTGAGGAGCAAGCCAACGATGTGATGCTCACCGAGGCTATGATTTCTGAGGCTTATGCCGGAGCCGACGGTGTGGCCATGCTTGCCGACGACAACCTGTTCCGCCCCGACCAGAAGGTGCCTTGCCTGGTAGTGCTAGACTTCAACGCCACCTGGTGCATCCCTTGCAAGAAACTCACCCCGGCCTTTGACAAAGCCTCGGAGGAATACCAAGGCAAAGCTTGGTTCTTTGCTGTCGACATCGACAACATGCACGAGACCGCTCAAGCTTTCGGCATAGAATCAATACCTACCGTGATATTCCTGCTCCCCGACGGCACCAACCAGAAATATGTGGGCCTTGGCGACTTTGCCACCGACGAGCAGCTGAGCAGCGATATGTCCGAGGAGCAACTCACCGAGGTAATCTACGGCAACATGAAGAACCTCATCTCCAAAGCCCTTGGCGAAGCCAATGAGGAACTGAAGAATGAAAAATGAATAATGAAAAATGAAAAATAGGTTGGTACAGTGACTTTTGCTGTTCTACCGATTGTTATATAAAAGGAGGGACCAATTAGGTCTCCTCCTTTTTTCGTAACCTACGGCATTTGTTTCCAAATGCCAAAAACCAAACACCAAAGACCCATTATGACACTAAAAGAGATACTGCAGCAAATCGGCGAGCGCCACGGTGTGGAGGAGCTTAACCCGATGCAAAAAGCAGTGAATGCGGCTCGCAGCAACCGCATCATCCTGCTTGCCCCAACTGGCAGCGGCAAGACTCTGGCATTCACCGTGCCGATGGTGAGCCGCCTATTTTCCCACCCCGACACTGATGCCGCTCGCGCTGTGCAGGCAGTAGTAATCGCACCATCGCGCGAACTGGTGCTGCAAATAGCCGATGTGGTACGCCCGGTAGCCAAGGATTACCGCACCGTGACCCTGTATGGGGGCCATTCGATGCAAGATGAGGTGAACTCGCTGAGCGTAACCCCCGACATCGTCATTGCCACCCCGGGCCGATTGCTCGACCATCTGCTGCGCGGCACCTTAGATATCAGCCACGCCGACCAGTTGGTGCTCGACGAGTATGACAAGGCCCTCGAACTCGGATTTCATGACCAGATGCAGCGCATCGTCAAGCGAATGCGCAAATTGCGCTACGCTATGCTCACCTCGGCTACGCCGCTCCAGGAGATGCCCGACTTTATCGACCTGTCGCAAGCCAAGGTGCTCGACTTCTCGCAAAAAGCCCAAGCGCCGCGCTCGCGCACAACCATCGCGCTGGTGCGCAGCGACGACAAGGACAAGCTGCTATCCCTAAAGCGTCTGCTCCTGGCTCTGCCCAATGGCAAGACTATCGTATTTGTCAACCATCGCGAGAGCGCCGAGCGAGTATACAATTTCCTGAAGAAGGATACCGACCTGCCCGTAGGCCTGTACCACGGAGGTCTGGACCAGCTGCAGCGCGAGGTAGCCATCGATATGCTCAACAACGGCACCACTCCCCTATTGGTAAGCACGGACCTGGGCGCGCGCGGCCTTGACATTGATGCGGTGCGCAGCGTGGTGCATTACCATCTGCCCCTCACCAAGGAGGGCTGGACCCATCGCAACGGCCGCACAGCGCGCGTCGACGCTGAGGGCTATGTGTATCTGTTGGTGTCAGAGCAGGAAAATATCCCCGAATATGTAGATTACGACTATGAGTACATACCCGAGGATGACAACCCAGATCCTATACGCAGCGAAGTAGCCACTATATACTTCAATGCCGGCAAGAAAGAGAAGCTATCGCGCGGCGACATACTCGGGGCCCTGACCAAGCAATGCGGCTTGGAGGGCAAGGAGGTTGGAAAGATCGTGGTGAAAGACCATTGCGCCCTGGCTGCCATTCCCCGCGACAAGGCCGATGCCACCCTCGCTACCCTATCTCAGACAAAAATCAAAGGCCAACGCGTACGCGTCAGCCTCTACAAATAGAGGGATAAACTATAAGTGATAAGGGATAAAGTACCATCCGGATGGTTGCTTTATCCCTTATCCCTTATAGTTTATCCCTCTATTTTATCCCTTATACTTTATCCCTTATAGTTTATCCCTTATAGTTTATCCCTCTATTTTATCCCTTATACTTTATGAAAAAGTGATAAGGTGCCTTCCGTATGGCACCTTATCACTTATAGTTTATAGTTTATACTTTGATAAGGTTTAAAGGAAAAGAGATGAGGTGTCTTATCTTGAAGCTACACTCTGTTGGGGTGTGGCATAAGGATTATATTGAGCCGGGTACTGTTGGTACTGCTGCTGCGGATAAGCTTGCTGCTGCGGGGAGACCTGCTGCTGAGGATAAACTACCTGAGAGGTCTGCTGGGGATAAGTGGCCTGCTGGTACTGCTGCTGATATTGCTGCTGAGGATAAGCCTGCTGATACTGCTGGGGCACTTGCTGATACTGCTGAGGATAAGCCTGCTGGTACTGCTGGGGCACCTGCTGGTACTGCTGCTGATACTGTTGCTGCAATTGCTGCTGAGCCTGCTGGTAACCTTGCTGATAACCTTGCTGGTAGTACTGCTGAGCTTGCTGAGCCTGGGTCTGCTGCACGGGCTGTTGCTGCACGGGTTGCTGAGTTTGCTGCTGGTAAGCGGCCTGATTGACTGGCATAGCGTACTGCAGTTGCTGGTTGACAAAGTTCTGAGGTTGCTGTACGGGAGCGGCTTGCTGCTGCGGGGTCACTGCGGCTTGCATTGGAGCGCCATCGAAGTTAAGGTCAAGAGGATATTCGACTGCGGGGCATCCGGCTTCGCTGATCTTCACATCAAAGTGCATCGGCTGATTGTCTTGGTTGAACACGTTGAAGGAGAAGCGATTTTCGGTAACGCGGTTGACAGCGATAGGCTCAGATACCTGAGGCGAAGTGACCTCAACCTGCTTGAAGTAGTTGGTATCGTCGTTGTAGGCGAATGCGGCTTTCTGGATCTCAAACTCTACTTGGTATACGCCGTAAGGGGTAGCCGAGATGGTCAGAGATGGCATATTGATTTCGTAGAACTTAACAAACCATGCGGGGAGAGTTACAGTGTAGTTCTTGCCGCGCAGGCCGTCATAGTTGATAGCGAAGGTGTAGTCAAAATTCTGGAGCGAATCGCTGAGTTCTTTCGGGGCTTTGAGTTCACATTCATAAGTGAGCTTGTTTGTCTCGGCAAATGTATCGATCTGCGGGTCTTCGGCCTTCATCTCGCAATTGTCGCTAGTCGACACAACCTTGAATCCGGTAGTGCCAAGTTCTGACGGCACAGTCACTGATACGGTAGCCGGGAATGTCTGGTGCATAAATCCAGCCGGCATATTGTTGTTGAGGGTGAACTCGAGGTCAACACCGGGTTCGATGGTCAGGATACCGCATTTGCCCTTGTGGGAAACTACGGCGTAGTTGCCTTTGACAGCCTTTACTTCGTCAAATTGTGGGGGCAGGAACTCCTCGCCGTTGTAGTTCAAGCCATAGAGGTCGCCATTCTCGGTGCGGGTAAATGCCGATGACGGTTTTTGCTTGGCAATGTCAGCGATTTGGTAGCTCTCAGTCTCACCATTGAACTCAGTGGCTTTCAGGCGGAGCATATCGTCAAAGTGGAAGCTGCCGCCCTTTACAGCGATCACTTGGTCGCTATCGGTCTTCTCGATTTCAACTTTCTTGCCCAGCACCTTCACCTGAGGGCAGAGTTTCTTGGCGGGTTCGGCCTTGATGGGGACCAGGCGCCCTGATTCGAGATCGGCAGTGTAGAATTTCTTATGGTATACAGCCAGAGCCTTGTGGTCGTTGACCGAAGACATAAAGCTGCAGTCGGTGCGGAGTGTCTTTGGGAAGGTGATTTCGCCCTCGCCAGCGGCTATCAGGGCGCAATAGATCTTCTCGCCAGGACGGCCGAAGTTCTCATAAGCGGTCACAGTGGCGTACCCGTTGATAAAAGGATAAGCCTTGCTGTAGGGACCAAAGGTCTTAAATCCTTCGCCATCGATAAAATAGTAGTAGCCTTTGTGTTTTATCAACACATAGCCATCGGAATAGTACGAGAGACCGGGGACTGCCACATAACCCTTGTCAGACAAATCGACAAGCTTACCGGCTGTGTCCACTATATCGGTGAGTTCTCCACCTTTGAAAAGCAGAGCATGATTGTCGTTGAATGGCGAGATGCTGTCGTAAACGATATCGAGTACGCTATCGCCTTTAGCGGTCACCAAACCCACTTTTCCATCCTGCTTTACCTTGATCAAGCCACAGTCGAGCATTTCCATGTCGTCGTATGTGGGCTTAACGATCCATTTAGCAATCTGAGCTTCTGCGCAGATTGCAGAGCCTGCCAGCATTGCAGCGGCTACGATGTGTTTTAAGTTTAGATGCGTCATAATTGTGTGTTTTTGTTATCATTAAAACACCCACTTTGACGCTATGGTTGATTTCCCTTTTCTTAAAATTGCTAAACGTAAGTTTAATAAATGTTTAGGGACCAGAAAGGAAAAACCGTAAGGACATAAGAGGCATAAGGACATAAGAGGCATAAGGACATAAGCAGTATGGAACTGCTTATGTCCTTATGCCTCTTATGTCCTTACGGTCTTACGGTCTTACTCTACATGGCGATAGTAGGTGAATTGGGAGCCGGGGAGGGAGTCGGGATGGAGGATGAGGATCAGGTCCTGGAGGATGAGGTCGGGGTTAACGGTGCCCGATTCCCAATAGTCGTTGCCGCCAGTGGGGTTGAGGCGCAGATTGTTGTTGTAGACATGATGCTCGCGTACTGGCTTGACATCGGCGAACTTAGGCATCAGCGAGCGCAACTCGCGCTCTGATGTCACTGACCCAACATTGAGCCAATAGTCAGCGCCATTAGCCAACAGATAGGCCTCCTCCATATCTATAGGCTTTGATTGGTTGCCGGTATCTTTCTGGTAAGCGCACTGGCCCCCGGCATCGTTGATGAGTTGTGCCATGTAGCTTGTGGCCGACGGCATCACCCACGAATCGCCATAAGGCAGGTTGAGCATCACCCTCGGGCGCTCGGCCACATTGGACATGCGAGCCTTGAGCTGGTTGTAGTTCTCGGGGATGGCTGAATACACCTCCTCGGCCTTGGCCCTCTGCCCTACCATCTCGCCCATAGGTATCATCCATTCGGCCTTGCCCAGGGGCGACTCCTCAAGATATTCGCCTACATAGACGTAGGGTATGCCGAGCTCTATGAGCTTGGGCTCCATCGAGCTCGCGCCATTGATCGAATATAGCAGCACCAAGTCGGGCTCAAGAGCCAGGAGGGTCTCATAATTGATATGGCCCTCGTATCCCACATCGCCAATCTCGTCATAGCGGGCAGCCACCGACGGGGTATTGATGAAATCCTTGCCCGACACGCCCACTACCCTATCGGCCTCGCCTATGGCATCGAGCATGGCCACGAATGTCGAAGACATGGCCACTATGCGCCGAGCCTCGCCATCGAGGGTCTGCCCTTGGAATCCCTCGGGAGCCGCATCACCGTTGCGTGAGATGAATATGCCCTTGTGCGAAGCATTCTCGCCCTGCCAGGCATTATGGGTCTCGATAATCACATTCTCGCCATCGCTCGACATTTCAAACCCCACTGCATAGGTGGGAGTATATATAGGTGTGAATTCCTCAATCGATGCCCGATGCTTAGAGCATGAGCATAGCAGGACTATGGCGGCGAAAAGGATTGTAGGCTTGGTCAGGCGCATATCGAATTTCTGGTTACTTAAGGGTTAAACTTATGCACGGCAAAGTTACGAATAATTTTCCAAACAAAGAAATGGGCTGCGTCCACGCGCAACCCATTTCTTTACTTGTCTATGAGAAAAATTTACTTCACTAAGGCCTTGCGTGATGTGCCATCGCTGTAGCGGATGATCACGATGCCGCGATAACCGTTGCCAACCTTGGAGCCGTCAATCGAGTAGCGTGCTACCTCCTCGACTGCGCTCTCGGCAGCGAATGTCAGCGATTCAGCTACGTTGGTGCCCGGGGTGTTCATCTCGTGCGATTCTTCGTTGACCAGGTCAACCAGCATGTAGGTGTCGATTGTCGATTCAATGGTCTCGCCGTTCTTCTCAAGCAGGGCAACTACTGCAAATGCGAAGTTATCATAACCAGTGTCGTCGAGATTCTCCATTTCGACTGAGAATGTGTCGGCATCGACAGTCACATCTGAGAGATAGCTCAGGCAAGCGGCCCCTGCCTCTACTTGCTGCTCAACCTTCACGTAGTCGAGCACGAATGCACCATAGTCGGAAGCATAGAATCTGAGAGGCTTGTCCTTTCCGCACATGTTGAGGTCGATATAACCATCAAGCATGCCACGGTCGTCAAAGGTCAGATTGAGAGAAACATCGCCATAAGCCACGGTGAGGTCGCCATCGGGTGTGCCATAAGCACGCAGGGTGAGACGGATCCAATCATTGTTGGCCAGATACAGGTCAGGAGTGTACAGGTAAGCTTCGGTGTAGAATGCGGTGACTACGCCCAGACCGCTTTGACAAAGCGAGGTGCCGCAACCACTCCAACCCGGCAGTGTGGTGTAGGGATCAAGCGACAAATCCCCCCAGTAATTGTTCATGTCCTGAGGATTGTAGAAGTCGGTAACAGTGGTCACGCTGCTGTCAATCTTTGAGAAGTCTTCCTCGAGGATGGTCATCATGCCAGCCTTCTCGGCAACAATAGCTCCATAGTTGATTGCGCGATAGCCAGTGGCTTTCTCCACCTTTTCCCAGTTGGCAACATAGCTGCCGCGAGAATCAATGTCAGTAGCCTCAAGCAGAGCGGGAGTTGCCACTACGTTGGCGTGATGCAGGGTCTTTGCTGAGAATAGATAGATGCGCTGCGATTCTACCTCATAATAATAGTCGCCCAGAGGATCAAGATTGGTGAAGGTGTACTTGCAAACCTTGTTGTCACCAGTCACGTCGCCATACCAGTAATCCATGGGTTCGGGCTCGTCGGCAAATTCCTCCCAGAGGCATTGGAGCTGCAGCTCTGATGCCGGATATGATGTAGCATAAAGGTCGTCGATTACAAAGTATTCACCCTCGGGCAGCCCCTTAACCCAAAGACGGAAGCCTTCGTATTTGTCAGCAAAAGCGCCCCACATCTCATAGTCGAAATCAATCACCTCGCCGGTGGTGAACCAATAGGCATCGAGGTAAGCGTAATCCTCAATCCACTTGCCATCCTTCTTGAGGTCGACATGCACAGCGCCATTTGAGCTGGAGGCCTGTAGATAGAATAGTATATTATGGAATTTAGCATTCTTGTCGGGAGCGGTAACCACATCACCGTTGTAGAGACGCAGGCCCTTTGAGCCATTGTTGCCGATGCCATCGACTACGCCACTCTCTGAGCCGAGCTCATAAGTCCAGTCAGTACCAACCAGAGGATTTGCACCCTCAAAGTCCTCGCTGTATTCAGCATCATCATCTGAGAGCTGCACCATCTTGTAGAGCCAGATGCGATATCCGAATGCACGGTCCACGGGATCCCAGTTGATGGTGAAAGAGTCGTTGGTGACATCGGTGATATCGTTGATCTTAGCCTCGGCCAGGAAGTCAGAAGGATTGACAGTGATCTTGATCCAGTCAAACTCGACAGCGCCGCTGGCCAGGAAACGAATATGGCCGCCAGCATCTGCACTATAATTACGGAAGGTATAAGTCATTTCTACCCAGCCCTCCTCTTCGCGCAAGCGGAATTCATATCCTCCGGCTGGATCGTCGGTCACAGCGTAATCGGGCGAGAGCAGACCGCCAATCAGAGGATAAATATCAATTTCTGATGATACATAGGATGACTTGAAAGCGCGAGCCTTGAGCGATACTGTGACATCGCCTGAATAGTCGCCAAGCGGGGTGTTGATGAAGCTGTAGCTGCCATTTTGGCCATAGAGCAGCACTGTGCCGCCAGCTTGATAAGCAAAGTCGCCCGACCAGCCCGGTTGCTGGGTCAGCGAGTCGTCGATATACACGCCCGGAGGAGTCACATAGTATGAACAGATGAGATTGTCCATATCCATGTATTCATTTGTAGGGCTGTTGGTGCAGAATGGCTCATCGGGTGTGCCGAGTGTGAGCTTGGAGAAATCCTCATCGATAAGCACAAATTCGGTCACGCCTTTGGCCTTGGCCTCATCGCGGTCGGCGGTTGAGGTAGCGACAGCGGGAGCCTTTGACTGGCTCCAAGCCTTGGCTGAAGGCACTGCCAATTTGGGATTAGCGCCATCTTCAGCTGCGGGGTTGGTGACAAGGCGTGTCTGAGCTGCGCTGCCTATCGTGAGAGCTCCCAGAGCAATTGCGCATGCGCTGCGTAGATATTTTCTCATAAGGAAGAGTTAAGCTGTGGATCCGAATTTACTGAGTGGAGACCGCCGAGAGCCAAGACCGGATCCTCGCCTTGCCCCAAGGCGGCTTCTTTCTTTTCTGCCACAAAGTTACGGCTCATCGGGGGCTTATCGTGTCTTTTTGTCTGAAATTTAGTCTCAATTCATCCAAAAATACATCATTGCGGCGACCACCGGGCCAAAGGCCCGGGGCACTCGACTGCCTCATATCCTTACGGTTTTATTTATCTATTTACGCCACTTATGTCCTTATGGTCTTATGTCCTTATGGTCTTATGTCCTTATGGTCTTATGTCCTTATGGTCTTATGTCCTTATGGTCTTATGTCCTTATGGTCTTATGTCCTTATGGTCTTATGTCCTTATGGTTTTTATGTCCTTATGGTTTTTTGTCCTTATGGTTTTATGGTCTCACCACGGCGAAGCCGTGGTCCTTCACTTCTGCATCATCTTGATGTATTGGCTCGGCGTAAGCCCAGTGATGGATTTGAAATTGGAGGCGAAATTGGTACGCGACTTAAAGCCAACGCTTTCGGCCAATGCCTCGATGGTGTATTTCTCATGGCCTTCGGCCTGCAGACGACGGCATGCCTCCTTGACGCGCACCTCGGTGAGCACGTTGCTGAAACTCTTGCCGTAGGTCTCGTTGATGACCTGCGACACTGAGCGGTATGGCACGCGCACCTTGTCGGATAGGGTTTGCAGTGAATAGTCAAACTCAAACACCTCGGGGCTTGTCTCCAGGGCTTGCTTGATGCGCATGGCTATGTCGTCCTTCTCCTCAATTGTGAGGTTGCTGCCCTTGTATTTCTCTCGGTCGGCCTCAGCATCAGCCATCGCTGGCTGAGCCTGATATTGTTCGATCAGTTGGCGCTGAGCCGCCTCTTGGGCCAGCATCTCCAGATTTTTTTGGTACAGGAAATGGTTGTTGGCGCGCAGCTTGCGGTTGTCGCGAATCTTAATCCACATCATCGCACCTACAAACCCAATAACGCATAGAGCCATAATGCCCATCACCTGCTGCTCGCGCTGCTTGCGGTTGAGTTCAGCCACTTGGTCTGAAGCTTTGCCCAGGTCGTAGCGGAATTTCATCTCATATATATTGCCCAGCTCGCGATTGATTACCAACGAATCGCGCTGCTGATAATATTTGAGCAAGAATTGGTGGGCGAGGTCTGTGTTGCCAGCCTCATCATGGAGCTGGGCCAGGTCGCGGTAGGTATGGATTAGGATGTCGCGATAGTCGCCAGCGATAGCGATGGTCTCGTTTTCGTGGAGCAGCGACAGACACTCGCTGCGGCGCCCCAGGTCATCGAGCAGTCTGATTCTCTGATTGTTGAGCATTAGGCGTTCGCGCCTATTCTGGGGCGAGGGGTCAATTTCGCGATAATGCTCGGTAAAGTAATCCAAGGCTCGCTCCAATTCGCCAGCTGCATACCATTCGGCCGCATCGCACATGCGCATCGCGGTCTTGTATGGTAGCGAATCCTGGGCAGGAAGGCTCTTGAATGTCTTGATTTCTGCTTCAATCTCACTCAGTTTGCCATAGAAAAGCACGTTGGTTATGAGGTTGGTGAGCGATATCGAGGCCATATCGTAATTGTCGGTAGCGACAGCGGTGTCAAAACTTTCGCGCATCAGCGCTATGCCATCGGCCAACGAATGCTGGTCGCGGGTCTGGATAAATCTCTGCATGTACAGCGAGGCCAGATTGTTGCAAATCGAAGGCATAAGGGCCTGGATATTGTACTTATGGGTCAAGTCATACGCTTCTTGCAGATTGGAATAAGCCTTTGAATAGTCAAAATAGGTCGATAGATACAGCTGCCCAAGCCGGGTAAGGGCCAAGGCGTATTGCTCGGCCTTGTCACGCGACTTTAGGTCGTTTTTGAGCCGTGTGGCAGCCATGGCAAAGCATACGGTGGCGCTGTCTACGTCAGATTTGTTCTCAAAATACGCTTCACCCTTGGCCAGAATCTCTTCGGTCGAGAGGGTGCTCCATTTCACATAAAAGTCCACATCAATCTTGGTAGCTCCGAATCCCCTGAGGGTCAGAGCCGCCAACAAGATTAAGATAGTTGATATTCTGTATACGACGGCAGGCAATGCTTGTGTGGATAGGTGAGTGAATATGTTTGGAATGTAAAGTTACAAACTTTTCTCCACACAAGCATTGCGCTCGTCTAAATTTTACCTTTTGTTGACAATTTTTAACCTACTTCCATCGGGTTTGACCACGATTTTCAGGCCCGGAGCATCTGCATCAATTGGGCGTCCCATGATGTCGTAGCATCTCAGTTGCCCGTCAGCATCGCTCATGACATCGCTAATTGAGGAGCTGCCCGAGCCGAGGAGAGCCTTCTCGACATTTACCACTCGGTGGTCGTTGCGGTCGATCAGCAAGGCGATAATGCCCACGTTGTCTATCTCATAGATATTGTCGGGCACTGATAGGGCGTATTTGTGATTGATCGTCTCGCCAGCCTGGATTTGATTTGGCACTGATTCGTCAAAGCCGTCAAACTCGTCAAAGTAGCTGCGCAGACAGTCGTCAAAATAGATATCGTAGCTGTCAATCTGTGAGGGCAGGTCTTCCCAGCCGCCCATCTCGCCGTTTTCGCCACCAGAGTAGCCGTTTTTCTGATAGAAGCTGCGGTTGCCCGGCTGATGTATGCGGTCCTCGTAGAGCAGGTAACTGATGGCGAACTGATGCTCGTCATAGTCATCGGCAAATACCATATCGGTGCTGACCTTGATAAGGTTGGTCTTTTCGTCGAGCGAGGCTTCGAGAGCGAGAGCTACAACCACTGGCTCGTTCTCCAATACAGTAGAATAGGTTGAAATGAACTTGCCCGGGTCGCATTGGGTGCGGCGGTTGATGCCGCCAGCCGGGAGGCCCGTGCAGTCGATATAGTCGCCAAGATCCCACAGATAGCCGTCGATCTCGAGGATGTCGCCGCTATGCACAGCCAGACCTACGATTTGGTCGGCATAGTTCTCGCGGATTTCGTCAAGAGCCACAATGCCTCTGACACAATACTGGCACCACATGCCAGTCACATCCTCGCACAGCACTTTGCGGGGATATGAGGTGACCGAGCCGGTGGCCTCGTAGCGCGTGCCGTTGGCCTCGACCCACATAGTGTAGTCGATGGTTTCGAGCTTGGAAATCTCAATTGGCTCGCTCAGTGTGAATATCGGGCGCGAGCCGTAAGCCAGGTTGGCCTCGATTTGCTCGCTGTATGACCAATTGCCGCTTTCTATGCCTACAGTGCATTGTTCCAACCCATCAGGGAGCTGGGTATATAGGCGGAATGTCACAGGGATTTCGCCCTGGTAGGGAGTTGTGGGACCAAGCTCGGGAACGATAAAGGCGGCATAGTCAGTACCGATATATAGGTCATCTACATAGAGGCGGCTGCAATCAGTCGAGTTGTTGACAAAAGCCACTGTAACCTGTTGGCCCTGATAGGGAGTGAGGTCAATCGAGTGGGCGCCCCACTCTGCCGCATCGGCATCGACTGAGAATACTGGTTCGCCAGTGAAATCCTCAGCTGCTGAGGCTGTGCCAGTGGTCAGATACACGGCATAGCCGTCGGGGTGCTTGGCATCTGAGGCTTTTGAGCGCCAGCGCAGCACGGGTTTTTCGACATTGACCGTAACGGTGGGGAGAATCATCCAGTCGTTGCTCTGTCCGGCTGGTGAGTACCATGAGGTGCTGCACGCGGCAATGTTCTCTTCGCCGGCTGGCGCAGCAGCAATCCAAGGGAGGCCCACGGCAAAGCCGTAGGAAGCCATAGATTTCGACGGCTCCAAGCCATCGCCATCTATCAATACGTAATCGGTGGGGATTCCGTCGCTGAAGTCGCAATCGAGAATCACTTGTGCGCTACTGCGAAAAGAAAGAAAGAAAAGCAGAGTACACGCAATAGCACATTTTTTCATCGTTTCAAAGAGTTTTATTCTTTGACCGCAAATTTAGCTCTTTTTCCTCACCTTTCCAAATCTTTCCCTCTTTTTTCACAAAAAATCTCCCCACCACTCTCTACCATCCAAAAAATTTCCCTAAATTTGCAACATCTATTCTTAAACTTACCATAATGAATCTTATGATTGACGAAATTCTGGCTTATAACAAGCGTTTTGTGGAGGAGAAAGGCTACGAGCCTTATGTCACCACAAAGTATCCCGACAAGAAACTGGCCATTCTCACATGCATGGACACTCGCCTCACCGAGCTCCTGCCCAAGGCCCTGGGCCTGAAAAACGGCGATGCCAAAATCATCAAAAACGCCGGAGGCGTTATCCTCGACCCATTCGGCACCGAGATCCGCAGCATCCTCGTGGCCATCTACGAGCTGCATGCCGACACAGTGATGGTCATCCACCACACCAACTGCGGTGCCTGCCACATGAGCGGTGACGCCATGATTCACCACATGCTCGACCACGGCATCGACCCAAAATCCATCAAGATCGCTCGCCTCTGCGGCGTTGACTTTGACAAATGGCTCTATGGATTCGGCGACACCGAGAAGAGCGTAGTCGACACCGCCCGCATCATCAAGAACCATCCCCTGGTCCCCGCCGACATCACCGTCCGCGCCTTCATCATCGACTCAGTCACCGGCCTCCTCACCGAGGTCCCCTTTAACCCCTAACCCGAGCCCCCCCCCTCTTTGCACCTTTGCTCCTTTGCTCCTTTGTGGAAGCCGCCTTGCCCCCCTTTGCCCCTTTGCTCCTTTGCTCCTTTGTGGGAGCTGGTCTCGACAAAGGTGCAAAGGCGCAAAGGCGCAAAGAGGGGGGCTGCCGCAAAGAGTGGTGGCTGCCGCAAAGCAGGTCGCTACTATAATAATCCATCAAAATATCACCCATCTCAAAAATCCAATCCTATGGCGCCAAAATTTGGCACAAGCACTAGCTATATGACATCGCAAGTGTGGCTATGGGCCACTATAGTGCAATATTTCACCGAAGATTTAGCCCCTCGCATCATCGACCAGAAATTTGATGTAAAAAGCCGATTGCTTGAGCAGATGGTCATGGCAGCCCGCTCTGGCACCGCAAACATTGCCGAAGGCCTTTCGCGCCATCAAACATCACGAGAAACCGAGATCAAACTGCTTGATGTGGCCAAAGCCAGCCTTGCAGAACTCTCCAACGACATCTTTTTCCGCATGTTGCGCATGCGCATACCTGTTTGGGACAGATCTAATCCAAATTACTCTATAGCGCAGCAAATACAAATAGCTAACCCTCAATATGGCGATTGTTGGCTACATGACAGCCAGCAATTTCTTTTGGAATGTATAGATAATCTACAGGGATGGTTTAAACATGCCGATGTAGAGGTGGCTGCCAACACTATGCTCATAATTTGCGAAAGGCTTAAATTGATGATCCAATCCCTTTCAAACCAGATCTATGAAGAATTTCTGCGTGAAGGCGGCTTTAGAGAGCAGATGAGCACAGACCGCATAGAGGCCAAAAAGAATCCTCCCACCATGCCTCAAGCCCCAAGATGCCCATCATGCGGAGCACCAATGATAAAACGCCTATGCCAAGCTGGCAAAAATCATGGCAAACCCTTTTGGGGCTGCACCAACTATCCGCAATGCAAACAGCCACCAATCTTTGATCCAGCCCTCCAGAAATAGCTTTGCAAAAGCCCAGCCCCCTCTTTGCACCTTTGTGCCTTTGCTCCTTTGTGGGAGCCGCCCAGCCCCCCCTCTTGGCGCCTTTGTGCCTTTGCTCCTTTGTGGGAGCTGCCTTGCCCCCCTCTTTGCACCTTTGTGCCTTTGCTCCTTTGTGGGAGCTGGTCTCGACAAAGGAGCAAAGGCGCAAAGGCGCAAAGAAGGGGGCTGCCGCAAAGAGGCCGACAGTAATTTTGTAGATTAGAAAAAAAGCAGTAATTTTGTGAAATCAATCACCTATTAAATTATATATCGTGACAAAAAGAATAATTATAGCTACCTTGCTGGGAATGATGGCAGCAGGGCTCTGCGCTGCCGCCAGCGAGAATCCTAAGAGGGAATTCCGTGGAGCCTGGATGCATACGATTGGCCAGAGCCAATACAAGGAACAGACTACCGAGCAAAACCAAGCCTATCTGCGCAAGCAACTTGATCAGCTGCTTGCCGCCGGCGTGAATGTCGTGATATGGCAAGTGAGGCCATCGGCCGATGCATTCTACCCGAGCGACCTCGAGCCTTGGAGCAAATACCTCACCGATGGGGGCCAGCCACCGGTGCCATACTGGGACCCTTTGCAATTCATGATCGACGAGGCCCATGCCCGAGGCATGGAGCTACACGCCTGGCTCAACCCATACCGCGTGACTACCACCAAGGGCGAAAAGCTGCCCAAAAACCATCTATACCATAAGCATCCCGAGAGGTTTGTAAAATACGAGGGCGATGGCAAGATGTATTTCGACCCGGCGCTGTCCGAAAACCGTCAGTTCATAGCCGATGTCGTCAAGGACATCGTGACCCGCTACGATGTCGATGGCATCCACATGGACGACTACTTCTACCCCTACCCGGCCGGCGGCAAAGACTTCCCCGACTCAAAATCCTATGCCAAATACGGCAAGGGCATGAACAAGGCCGATTGGCGGCGCCAGAATGTTGATCAGCTCATCGAACTGGTACACAAGACCATACGCGCCCGCAAGCCTTGGGTGCGCTTTGGCATAAGCCCATTCGGCATCTGGCGCAACAAATCCACTGACCCGCGCGGCAGCGACACCAACGGACTGCAAAACTACGATGACCTATACGCCGACGTGCTGCTCTGGGCCGAAAAGGGCTGGATCGACTATCTGGTGCCACAGCTCTACTGGGAACTTGAGCACAAGCGCGCCTCATACCTCGTGCTGGTCGATTGGTGGGCCAAAGCCGTCGACCCCAAATGCCAAGTCTACATCGGCCAAAGCGTAGAGAAGACCATGGAGCTCCCCGACCTGGCCCCATCAAAAGAGCCCAATCAGCTGAAACACAAGGTTGACCTCACGCGCCAATGGGAGTCGATCCAAGGCAACTGCTGGTGGCCAGCATACTCGCTCACTCGGGACTCAAAGGGCAGTGCTACAGCCCTGAAAAACTCCTATCAAGCCACTCCGGCCTTGGTGCCAGCCTACACCGGCATAAGCAATGACAAGCCCAAAGCCGTCAAGAAAGTCAGGCTGAAAGACAACATTCTCAGTTGGTCGGTTGTTGAAAACAAAGGCAAGGCCACCGACCAGGTCAAATTTGTTGTGTATCGGTTTGATGACGCCTCAGATAGGAATTTTGAGAATCCGGCCAACATAATGGCTGTCACTACCGACCACAGTCTGGAGGTAAGCTTGCCCGGAACGTATGTAGTAACAGCATTAGACCGAGTAAACAATGAGTCCAGTCCGTCAAATGAGGTTCGTAAGAAGAATTAAGCAACCTACCTCAATAATAATCCCAGTGTACAACGCTGAGAAGTATCTGGCGCAGTGCCTCGACAGCATTGTGAGCCAGAGTACGCGCGAATGGGAGACGATTCTGATTGATGACGGCAGCACCGACTCGTCAGGATCGATATGCGATGAATACGCAGCCAAAGATTCGCGTTTCAAAGTTGTGCACCAACCCAACCAAGGGCAGGCCGCAGCCCGCAATACGGGTCTGGGCATGGCCACCGGCATCTACACCGTGTTTGTCGATGCCGACGACATGCTACACCCCCAATTTGTCGAGCTGATGGCCAAGATGCTCAAAGATACCGATGCCGACATAGCCCAGTGCACATTCCTCCGCAAAAAGAAATGCCGCTGGCCCGACCAGGCAGTGTGGAATGTCAACATGTTCAATCCCACCCAAGCGATCTGCGACCTGCTCTATCAGAATGAAATCTCGAGCGCAGTATGGGCCAAGATGTTCCGCACCCGCCTGTTTGAAAAGGAGAAATTCCGCGAAGGCCTCTACTACGAAGACATCGAGCTGATGGCTCGCCTCATCGATTCGACCAAGGCCAAGGTGGCAAGCACCATGCATTGCCTCTATTTCTATCGAGACAACGAGGAGAGCTTCATCAACACCTTCTCGCCCAAGCGATTCGACGTGCTTAAGGTGGTAGACATGATCGAGGAGCGATTTGCCAATGACCCGGTACTGCTCGCCGCAGCCCAAGACCGAAAATTCGCTGCCTACTGCAATATGTATCTGCTCACCCACCGCATGCCCGAGCAAGTCGAAGTGACTCAGCGCTGCCTCGATGTGGTGCGTCGCTATCGCGGCCGAATCCTCAAGAATCCCAAATCGAGGGCTAAAAACAAATTTGGAGCCCTGATTTCCTTCTTATTCTTCAACCGCTTCACCTGTGCCAATAACAAAACTAACCTCGCTATCGCAGCCCCAGGCGCTGCCTTACAGCAAGCTGACCGAGGCGCAACTGCGCAATAAGCTCGACCCCGAGCAGGCGATCTTCATCGCCGAAAGCCCCAAAGTGATAGCCGTGGCCATGGACCACGGCTATCAGCCTATATCCCTGCTGTGCGAAGAGCGCCATATCTCGGGCGATGCCGCACCCTTGATAGCTCGACATCCCGAGATGCCGGTCTACACCGCCGAGCGCGAACTCCTAACCACACTCACCGGCTATACCCTGACACGCGGGGTGCTATGCGCCATGCGCCGACCTGCCCCCACCCCGATTGAGGCCATCACCCACGATGCGCGACGCGTGGCCGTAATCGACGGTGTATGCGACACCACCAACATCGGAGCTATTTTCCGCTCAGCAGCGGCCCTCGGCATCGATGCCGTAGCGCTGACTCCCCAATCGTGCGACCCCCTGAATCGGCGCTCAATCCGAGTGTCGATGGGCTCCGTATTCCTAGTACCATGGGCATGGATCGACACGCCAGCCCAGATGCAGAGCTTGGGATTCAAGACGGTAGCCATGGCTCTGACCGACAAATCAGTGAGCATCGACGACCCGACGCTCTGCGCCGAGCCGCGCCTTGCCATAATCCTCGGCACCGAGGGCGACGGCTTAGCCGATAGCGTAGTTGAGGGAGCCGACTATGTGGCTCGCATACCTATGCACCACACGGTCGACTCCCTCAATGTCGCAGCCGCTTCGGCTGTAGCTTTTTGGCAGCTTAGGGCAAGATGACCTTTTTAGCCACGCCTCCTTGGCTCTTGATGTAGAGGCCTGAGGCTGGATTGGCCACTGACTGCCCTTGGATATTATAATATGTGGCTGGGCCCTGTGGCTCATCAGCCTCGATGCCCGATATGCCGTTGCACTCATAATCAACCAGACCGCCAGCCGGGAAGTCAGAGTTGGCCTCAACCACTGTCCAATAGGTGTTGGGGGTCACTTTGTTGCGCGGCCACGATGTGCCTGGGTCAATCGACACGCAGGCGCCCATGGTATAGCCGCCCAGGTAGTCACACTCGGGTTCCCAATAGAAAAATCCATCGCAGGTGCTATCCGTATCCTTGAGATTCTCAATCAGATAGGTGGTGAAAGCCTCCATATCGGCATTGCACTGGGCTATGCCTTGGGCCTGAGTGCCATTGGGCAGAGCGGCTGTCCACTCATTGTTCATGCCCAATTCGCACAATAGGGTGCGGAATCCGTAGTTGGTGTATATATTCTGAATGGTGGTGACGGCAGCGGAGGTGTTGGTCTCCCACTGCGAGGTATTCTGATTGTCAGATGTGGGATAGAGCGACAAACCGATGTAATCGCACATATCGCTACCAAATCCATTATTTTTCAGCAGATTGAGACACCAGTTGGCATCGCTCCATTTCTGAGCATTGGCCAACTGCATCACGATCTTGGCTTCGGGATAGACAGCCTTGGCGGCATCAGACCCGGCCTGGAATAGGGTCACGAAATTCTTGGTAGTTGTCGAGTTTGACGAGGATATCTCGCCTCCCCAATTGACATTGCTCACCGAGCCGCCTGATGCCGATGGCATCGGACAGCGCAGCATACCGGTCGATGTCTCGTTGCCAATCTGCACCCAGGCAACATTGACATTGGCCTCGCGCAGCGAGGTCAGCACCTCGGTGACATGCTCGGTCACACAGGCCGCCAGCTCATCGACAGTAGAGCAGTCGTTCCACTCGGCCGGGATAAACTGCCTCAAAGGGTCGGCCCAGGTGTCAGACAGATGGAAAGCCACCATTATGCGCTGGCCCTGAGCGGCAAAGGTCTTGGCGAGCGAGAGCAAATCGGCTGGGTCGGAGAATCCATAAGTAGCTTCGCAACTCACAGTCGAACCGCTAATCTTAGCGCTGAAACCATTCTTGGCGAGTGTCTGATTGGGGTTTACCCATACGCGCAGACGTATGGCATCAAAGCGATGGTCATAAGTCAGAACCGGGATGGTGGTGAGTTGGTAATCGCCGTTGGCATCCAAAGCATAGTAGGCTGGGGTGCCGTCAGAGAGGATACGCGATGTCCACGACAGGTCGCCACCCATGGCGAAATCGGGGTAACCGTCGGCTGGGGTCTTGGTTGGCTCGCCAGCACTGACCACCAACGGCAGCGCCAACAGAGCAAAGATTGAGTACAGATGCTTCATACTAAGAATAAGCTAGATGATTTTACACCGCAAAAATACTCAATTTTCCCTAAACTCAACACCACAAATCAGAAAATTTAAACCACAAATTCCCACAAAGACATCAAAAACCACGGATTACACGGATTACACGGAAGCCATCCCGATGGCTTTCCGTGAAATCCGTGTAATCCGTGGTTTTCTTGAGATTACGTGGTATCCCTAAATCTTAGTTTTTGAAGATCAGTTCGTCGTCCTTGACATCGATTACGATGGGCTTGTCCTTGTAGACCTTCTGCGCCAAGATATCCTTTGACAGGCGGTTGAGCACCATGCGGTGGATGACACGCTTGACCGGACGGGCACCAAATTCGGGATCGTATCCCTCTTCGGCCAGATAGTGGAGAGCCTTGGGCGTAACCTCGAGGGTGACGCCGTTGCGCTCAAGCATGCGCTTGATGCTCTTGACTTGCAGCCCCACGATCTCCTCGATTTCCTTCTCGTTGAGCGGCGTGAACATGATGATCTCGTCGATACGGTTGAGGAACTCAGGACGTATAGTCTGCTTCAGCATATCCAATACCTCGGTCTTGGTCTTGTCGATGGTCTCCATCTTGTTGTCATCGGTCATCTTTGAGAAGTTCTCGCGGATCACGCTCGAGCCCATGTTGGAGGTCATGATTATGATAGTGTTCTTGAAGTTGACGTTGCGTCCCTTGTTGTCGGTGAGGTGACCGTCGTCGAGCACTTGCAGCAAGATGTTGAACACATCGGGGTGAGCCTTCTCGATTTCGTCGAATAGCACAACCGAATACGGTTTGCGTCTTACGGCCTCGGTGAGCTGACCGCCCTCGTCATAACCAACGTATCCCGGAGGCGCTCCTACCAGTCGGCTCACTGAGTGCTTCTCCTGGTATTCGCTCATGTCGATACGGGTCATCATGTTCTCATCGTCAAACAGATACTCGGCCAAAGCCTTGGCGAGCTCGGTCTTGCCGACACCGGTGGTGCCGAGGAAGATGAACGAGCCTATAGGTCTCTTGGGGTCATTCAGACCGGCACGCGAGCGACGCACAGCGTCGGCGATGGCTACGATTGCCTCTTCCTGACCAACGACGCGGCGGTGCAATTCCTCCTCGAGGTGTAGCAGTTTCTCCTTCTCGCTCTGCACCATCTTGCTCACTGGGATGCCAGTCCAGCGCGATACGACATCGGCGATGTCTTCGGCATCTACCTCCTCCTTGATCAGAGCCTTGTCGCCCTGCATCATCTTGAGTTGCTCTTGTATGGTCTTGTTCTCCTCCTCTTTTTGGTGGATGCGTGAGTAGCGGATTTCGGCTACCTTGGCGTAGTCGCCTTCGCGCTCGGCCTTGTCAGCCTCAAAGTTGAGTTGTTCGATGTCGACCTTGTTTTGCTGGATCTTGTCGATGAGCTCCTTCTCGGCTTTCCACTTGGCTGAGTACTCTTTCTCCTCCTCGCGCATCTCGGCGATTTCCTTTTCGATGGTCTTCACCTTCTCTTTGTCGCCTTCGCGCTTGATAGCCTCGCGCTCAATCTCCTTTTGGGCGATGCGGCGAGTGATGTCGTCGAGGGCCTGAGGCACTGAGTCAATCTCAATCTTGAGCTTAGATGCGGCCTCATCGATCAGGTCGATAGCCTTGTCGGGCAGGAATCGGTCGGTGATGTAGCGCTCTGAGAGCTGCACGGCGGCGATAATAGCCTCATCGCGGATACGCACATGGTGGTGGTTCTCATAGCGCTCTTTCAAGCCGCGCAGGATGGCAATAGCGCTCATCTCGTCGGGCTCGTTGACCATAACCTTCTGGAAACGACGCTCCAGGGCCTTGTCTTTTTCAAAATATTTCTGATACTCGTCGAGAGTGGTAGCGCCGATGCTGCGCAGCTCGCCGCGAGCCAGAGCCGGCTTGAGGATGTTGGCGGCATCCATTGCGCCTTCGCCCTTGCCAGCGCCTACCAGGGTATGAATTTCGTCAATAAACAGGATTATCTCGCCGTCGCTGGCAGTCACCTCGTTGACAATGGCTTTGAGGCGCTCCTCAAATTCGCCCTTGTATTTGGCTCCAGCCACCAGGGCGCCCATGTCGAGCGAGAAGATTTGCTTGGTGCGCAGATTCTCAGGCACGTCGCCGCGTACGAGACGATGGGCCAAGCCCTCGGCGATGGCAGTCTTGCCGGTACCGGGTTCGCCAATCAGCATAGGATTGTTCTTGGTGCGACGGCTCAGGATCTGCAGCACGCGGCGTATCTCTTCGTCGCGGCCGATCACGGGGTCGAGCTTGCCGCTGCGTGCGCGCTCGTTGAGGTTGACAGCATATTTCGAGAGGGCGTTGTAGGTCTCCTCGGCGCTTTGGTCGGTGGCCTTCTTGCCCTTGCGGAGCTCGGTGACGGCAGCCTCGAGGTCTTTGCGAGTGAGGCCGGCATTCTTGAGGATAGTCGATGCGGGTGAGTTGATTTCGAATATGGCCATCAGCAGAGCCTCAAGCGTTACGTACTCATCCCCTTGCTTCTTGGCGATGTCGAGCGCCTTCTGGAGCACATCGTTGCTCTGGCGGCTCAGATACGGCTCGCCGCCCGACACCTTGGGCAGGTTGGCGATTTCTCTATCAACCTGGCCGGAAACTTGCGGCGCAGAGGCCCCAATCTTCTGGAAGATGAAATTCACCACCGATTCGCCCTCCTCCATCACGGCTTTGAGCAGATGCACTGGCTCAATAGCCTGCTGGCCGGCGCTGCGTGTGATTTCCACCGCCTTCTGGATTGCCTCCTGCGATTTGATAGTAAAATTGTTGAAATTCATAATATCTTGGAAAAATTTTGGTTGTATATATGGGTTTTGGCCACTCGTTTATTAACTTTAACAATCAATCTTTAACAAAGGTTTGTTTAAGTCGATGCGTTTCACTACCTTTGTAGTGGCAAATCTGATGCCAAAGCAAAAGTGCCGACTTTTTTGTTTATTTCTTATATACCCACCCGTAACGATGAAAATAAAGTTACTTGCTCTACTGGTCACCTTCTCCCTCTCACTGGGCATGCAGTCGCGCGCCCAGCAGACCGACACATACCTTCCCTACCCGGTGGTGCCCGACGAACTCACCTCACTGTCAGGGCGCTGCAACTATCTGGTCGATCATTTCTGGGAGCGTTGCAACCTCAAGCAGTCATTCTCGGCGCTCGACCGCTTGGACAAAGCCTTCGGCGACTGGATCTCGTTCATGCCTTATGCCACGACTGACACCATCTTTCCCGCCATCGACAGATTCCTGACCGATGTGGCCAAAACCGGGGCTGACAACTTGTCATCAATCGGCAAGATGGCCCAGAAATATATCTATTGCGATTCGGCCGAGTATTATTCCGAGGACCTGTATCTGCCATTTTGTCGCGCCCTCGCCAACAACAAAAAGCTCAACAAGGCCGAGCGCGCCCGCTACGAGGCCCAGCTCAAGATCCTTGAGAGCAGCGGCTTGGGTCAGCGTGTGCCAAACCTGACACTCACAGCCCCCGACGGCTCGAAGATTAATCTCGACGATGTGGTAGCATCGCGAGTGGTGATATTCTTTAACGACCCCGACTGCTTTGACTGCACCCTGGCCAAGGCCCGACTATCAGCCGACTACAACCTCAACACCCTCGTCGACAACGGTCTGGTCAAGGTGGTGAGCATCTACCCGGGCGACCCCGATGAGCAATGGCGCACCGAGGCTGCCAAATATCCAGCCAACTGGGTGGTGGGAGCATTACCCAACGCCGACGAGTACTTCGTGCTCGACGACATGCCGGTGATCCTGTATCTCGACGCGCGCCACAAAGTGCTCGGCAAGAATGTCAACCTCGACAATTTATTCCTGGCCCTGCGCCAAATCAACCAGCAAATGCAACAATGAAGATAGCAGCCCTGATATCCGGAGGAGTAGACAGTGCCGTGGCAGTGCACCAGATGGTGGAGCAAGGCCACGACCTGACGCTTTTTTACATCCGCATCGGCCGTGACGATGGCGAAGGCGATTGCTCGGCCGAAGAAGACATCGAGATGTGCCAGTGCATAGCTCAGCGCTATGGACTGCCATTAGAGGTGGTGTCGCTCCACCAGGAATATTGGGACAATGTGATGGACTACGCCCTGCGCACTGTCAAGGAGGGCCTCACGCCCAACCCCGACATCATGTGCAACCAGATGATCAAGTTCGGGTTCTTCGAGGAGCGCTGGGGCCACGAGTTCGACCGCACGGCCACTGGCCACTACGCCACCATCACCGAGCGCGATGGGCTGAAATGGCTCTCAACCGCTGTCGACCCGGTCAAGGACCAGACCGATTTTCTGGCTCGCATCAGCTACAAGCAGCTGTCGCATCTGATGTTCCCCATCGGCGATATGCCCAAGTCCCATGTGCGCGAGATTGCCATGGCGCAGAGGCTGCCCAATGCCTACCGCAAGGATTCGCAGGGCATCTGCTTCCTCGGCAAAATCAATTACAACGATTTCATACGCCGACACTTGGGCGAAAAGAAAGGCCCAATCATCGAGCTCGAGACCGGCAAGAAACTGGGTGAACACCATGGCTACTGGTTCCACACCATAGGCCAGCGCAAGGGCTTGGGCCTGAGCGGAGGCCCCTGGTATGTGGTCAGGAAGAATGTCCACGACAACGCCATATACGTGTCGCGTGGATACGACACCGACAAGCAATATGGCCGCGAACTGCTGCTCGACGATATGCGCTTCATTACCGCCGACCCTTGGGGCGAGGATTGCAAGGATGTGGAGGTGACATTCAAGAATCGCCACACACCCACATTCATGCCAGCCACCATCACTCGCGAGCCGAGCGGCCTGTACCGCTTGGAATCCAAGGTAGATGTGCAAGGCATCGCCCCAGGCCAATTCGGGGTGATTTACGACAAGGACAGCCGCATCTGCTACGGCTCTGGCGTAATCACCCTCTGATCTTACTAATTACTTATTACTCATTACTTACTACCTTCCCCCCATGGATGAAGAAAGAGTAAAACTCACCGTGTTGGGCATCTCATTCAGCCCACTGACCTCAGGAGCCTATGCCATGATTCTCGAGGACGAAGAGCGCCGTTACCGCATACAGATGGTGATCGGAGCCATGGAGGCGCAGTCGATATCGACTGTGCTCGAGGGCATCACCAGCCTGCGCCCTATGACACACGACCTATTTTGCAATTTCAGCCGTGCCTTTGGCGTCAGGCTGATCGATGTATACATATATAAATATGAAGACGGCATTTTCTCGGCCGAAATGCGATTTGCCGATGACAAGCGCGAGGTGACCATCGACGCCCGCACATCCGACGCGGTGTCGATCGCTGTGCGCATGGGTGCGCCAATCTTCATCAACCGCCAGCTGCTCAAGGAGGTTGCCATCTTGCGCGACGACCTGCCCGGGCCCGAAATCGAGCGTCCGGTTGACCCGGCCTACCCCTCAGCCCAGGCCGAGCCGGAGAATATGACCACCCAGCAGCTGCAAAATCTCCTGGACAAATACATCCAGGAGGAAAACTATGAAGAGGCGGCTCGCATCAGCCAAATCTTAAAATCTAAGAAATAATTTAAACTAAATTGCTTGAATTAGAGTTCAACCTATAGACCCTAAAGTTACACCTATCTCCTTCCTTTCTAATGAAAAATGTAAAGTTACGCCTTATTGTGATGAATTTCCTGGAGTTTGCCGTATGGGGAGCTTACCTGACCTGTATGAGCAACTATTTGGGAAAAGCCGGCATGGGCTCACTCATCGCATGGTTCTACGCCATCCAAGGCATCGTCTCCATCTTCATGCCAGCCATTATGGGTATTATTGCCGACAAATTCATACAGCCGCAGCGTCTGCTGGGCCTGTGCCACCTGGTGGCCGGCCTGTTTATGGGGTGCTGCTGGTGGATGGGCTTGCAATCGGCCACACCTAACCCATCGATATTCATAACCTGCTATACCATATCGGTGGCATTCTTCATGCCTACCATCGCTTTGGCTAATACCGTGGCATTCCGAGTGCTCAACGAGGCGCACATGGATACCATCCGCGATTTCCCGCCAATCCGCGTGTTTGGCACTGTGGGCTTTATCGCCACTATGTGGTTTGTCAACTGCGCTTACATCAGCGATGGCCACTTCGGCTTTATGCTGGGTTCGACCTTGACGTTCCAGTACAGCTACTGGCAGTTCTTCGTATCTGGCTTGCTGAGCATTATCCTATTTTTCTACTGCTTCACCCTGCCGCTCTGCCCAATTATCAAGAGCGACAAGCGCAGCTCGCTGGTCGAGTCGCTGGGTCTCAATGCCTTCGGGCTGTTTAAGCAGAGCAAGTTGGCCATCTTCTTCATATTCTCGATGCTGCTGGGTATGTGCCTGCAGGTGACCAACGGCTACGCCGGCCCCTACATCTCGCACTTCCAGGCTATGGCTGAATATGTCAACTCATTTGGCGCAAAGAACCCCACCCTGCTCACCTCGCTGTCGCAAATCTCCGAGGCCCTGTGCATCTTGGCTATCCCATTCTTCCTGCGCCGCTTCGGCATCAAGATTGTGATGTTTATCTCGATGATGGCGTGGGTGTTCCGCTTTGGCGGCTTCGGTCTGGGCAATCCCGGCTGCGGTCTGTGGCTCTTCATCATCTCGATGGTGGTCTACGGCGTGGCATTCGACTTCTTCAATGTCTCGGGCGCACTGTTTATCGAGAAGGAGACCGACAAGAGCATGCAAGCCTCGGCTCAGGGTCTGTTTATGCTGATGACCAACGGCTTGGGCGCCACAATCGGTACCCTGTCGGCTGGCTGGATTATTGACAGCTTCTGTCACTGGGAGGATGTCATGATGCCCAACGGCAAGGTTGGCAGTTTCCTCGTTGGCAACCATCCCAGCTCATGGTCAATAGCCTGGTACATTTTCGCCGGTTTCGCTCTGGTAGTAGCTGTGACATTCATGTGCGTGTTCAAATACAAGCATGTGCCTGACCAACCCAACATCAATCGCGGCACTGCCACCGATATCGACGGCGATGCTCCCGACGGATTTGTCAATTGAGTCTCTGTAAGAAATGATTAGATTTTATTCACCTGACATAGCCGAATCGCCCATCCTGCCGGAGAGCGATTCGGCTCATTGTGTGAGAGTGCTGCGCATGCGCGAGGGCGACGAGTTGCAAGCGGTCGATGGCCGAGGCATGCTCTACACTCTGCGCTTGGTGGATGCCCACCCCAAGCATGCGGCGGTAGAAATCATAGGCCGCGAGGAGCAACCGCTGCCCTGGCGACAGCAGATTACCATAGCCGTGGCTCCGACCAAACTGATGGACCGCATGGAATGGCTCGTAGAGAAGCTCACCGAGGTGGGCGTCAACCGCATCATACCGCTGCGCTGCCGCTATTCTGAGCGCAAGGAAATCAAAATCGACCGCTTAGAGAAGATTGCCATCTCGGCCATGAAGCAGTCGCTCAAGGCATACCTGCCTGAGATTTGGCCGATGACGCCTATCAAGGAGGCGTTGACCCGCATCCAAGCTGAGCAGAAATTTGTGGCATACTGCGCTGACGATGTTGAGCGTCGCCTCCTGGCTCCGCTCTACCGCCCGGGCGTGGATGTGGCGATGCTCATCGGCCCTGAGGGCGACTTCAGCCATGAGGAGGTCGAGGCCACTCTCACCGCCGGCTACGTACCAGTCAGCCTCGGCGACAATCGCCTCCGCACCGAGACCGCAGCCCTCTACTCCTGCTCAGCCTTCCACATCATCGACGACCTACAGGATGGTTTTTAGTCTTTGGTTTTTGGTTTTTGGAAATATTACCATTTTGGACTGTTATCTACTTCTAATCTCTTCTTAAAGACCTTATACTTTGTTTCCAAAAACCAAAAACCAA
>NWBJ01000114.1:6123-11516 GCA_002633115.1 Muribaculaceae bacterium Zag1 | reverse complement strand
CAAAAACCAAAGACCAAAGACCATAAATGACAACATTAGAATACCTTAAATCGAGCCCGAACCGGAATTTCTTTTTGCTGGCTGGGCCATGCGTGATCGAGGGCGAAGAGATGGCCCTCGACATCGCCTCACGTATAGTGCCCATCTGCGAGCGCCTGCAGATTCCTTATGTCTTCAAGGGCTCGTACCGCAAAGCCAACCGCTCGCGCATCGACTCATTCACCGGCATCGGCGATGAGATAGCCCTAAAAATCCTGGCCAAAGTTAGAGCTGAATTCGGCATCCCAGTGGTCACCGACATCCACGAGTCGCATGAGGCCGAGATTGCCGCCGAGTATGTCGACATACTGCAGATTCCAGCCTTCCTCTGCCGCCAGACCCAACTGCTCGAGGCCGCCGCCCGCACCGGCAAGATGGTGAATATCAAGAAGGGGCAGTTCCTAGCTCCCGAGTCGATGCACTTCGCTGTCGAGAAGGTGCGCGCTATGGGCAACGACCAAGTGGCTGTCACCGACCGTGGCACGACATTCGGCTACGGCGACCTTATCATCGACTATCGCGGCATACCCACTATGCAGCGCGAGTGCCGTTGTCCGGTTATCCTCGACATCACCCACTCGCTGCAGCAGCCCAACCAAGGGGGTGGAGTGACTGGCGGACGCCCCGACATGATTGAGACTGTAGCTAAGGCAGGCGTGGCAGTTGGCGTGGATGGCCTATTTATCGAGACGCATCAGAATCCCGCCGTGGCCAAGAGCGATGGCGCCAACATGCTGCGCCTCGACCTGCTCGAGCCCCTGCTCGAGCGCCTCGTCAGGGTGCGCCAAGCCATCCTCTGAGGGTGAACCTTTTGCCCCCAGTCAGCGTTAGAATAAATAATAAGTAATGAGTAATAAGTAATGAGCGGCATCAAATCTTTGATTACTAAAACATTATTCCACTCATTACTTATTACTCATTACCTATTACTTAACTTAAATCCCCCCTATCGCTGCCATGAGCAAAAGAATTATCCCCCCATCTGAGCTTATCATCAATCCCGATGGCACTGTATTCCACATCCATCTACACCCCGACCAACTTACCGACCGCATAGTGCTCGTTGGCGACCCCCAGCGCGTCGACTTGGTGGCTTCATTCTTCGACACCCGCACATTCGAGGTCTCGGCCCGCGAGTTCCACACCGTAGGCGGCACCTACAATGGCAAGCCCATCATGTGTATCAGCCACGGCATCGGCCCTGACAACATCGACATCGTGATCACCGAACTCGATGCTTGCGCCAATGTGGATTTCAACACCCGCGAGGTCAAGGACCAGCACCGCACCCTGCAGATGGTGCGCATCGGCACCTCTGGCGCCCTGCAGCCCGAACTCACCATCGGCACCCCGGTAATCGCTGAGAAGTCAATTGGATTTGACGGCGTGCTCAACTACTACGCCGGCCGCAACTCGGTGTGCGACATCGACTTTGAGAAGCATCTGATCAAACATACCGACTGGAACCCCCTGTGGGCCAATCCGTATATCGTAAACGCCGACCCCGACTTGGTAAACCAAATCGGCAAGGACGACATGGTGCGCGGCAACACTATCTCGGCCGTGGGATTCTACGGACCGCAAGGCCGCTACGTGCGCATGCCGCTGGCCAACCCGGACCTCAACCGCACCATCGAGGAATTTGAGTATAAGGGACGCCGCATCACCAACTATGAGATGGAGAGCGCACCGCTCGCCGGCCTGGGCGCACTGATGGGCCACAAGGCCATGACCGTATGCCAAATCATCGCCAACAGATTCAACAACGAGGCCAACCCCAACTACAAGGCTGGCATGAAGGATCTGGTCAAGGTGGTGCTCGACCGCCTCACAGAGTGAGAGCGTAGCGGCCTCCTGGGATAAGGCGAATCAAATCGGCATCCTCGAGTTCGAATAGGCGCGTCGACAGCGTGGAGTAAACCATGCCCAGCTTGACGCACATATCGTTGACCGTGGCTTGGGGATTGTCCTTAATAAAGTCAAGCAATTGCTGCTGATCCAGGGTCAGCGGCTTGAAGAGCCTGGGGGCCTCAGGAGCGTCAACGCGCTGCTGAGGCTCCCAATTCATAAAGTCCATCAAGTCTTGGGCGCTCATCAACAGGCTCGCCACATTTTTGGCAATCAGTCGGTTGACGCCTCGGCTGTAGGTGTCGTTGACGCGACCTGGCACAGCGAAGACATCGCGATTGTACTGCGCGGCAATCCTCGCTGTCGACATCGAGCCGCCCTTGAAATCTGACTCAACGACCACCAAGCAGTCGCTGACGCCAGCCACGATGCGATTGCGGGCCAGAAAGAGCTGAGGATGTTTTCTGGTTCCAGCTGGATATTCTGTTATAAGGGCGCCTCCGCGCTCTATTATTCGGGCTGCTTCATCGCGGTGCATGGCTGGGTATATAATATCTAAGCCATGGGCCAGCACGGCAACGGTGCCGACTCCGGAGTCCATTGCGGCTTTGTGGGCGGCGATGTCGATGCCGTAGGCCAGACCGCTCACTATCACCACATCAGGGAGCATCTTGGCCAAATCTGCCACGAAGCGCTGGGTGAACTCCACGCCGTAGCCGGTGGCATGGCGCGTGCCAACCACTCCGACAACATGGCGGCCGTTGAGGGGACAGCTGCCCAGTTTGTATAGCATCGATGGAGCGTCGGGACATTCCTGCAGGCGGTGAGGATAATTGTCCTCGCCGTAGAAGCAGCTCTCTATGCGGTTGCCCTCGATAAATTGCGCCTCTTGGCGAGCGCGCTCAAGCAGAGCCTGGCGATAGGCATCGTCAAAGATTTTGCTGTCTACGCCAGCCATCGCTGAGAGCTGGCCGCGTGTAAACTTGAAATAATTCTGCGGCGAACCGATTCGGCGCAGCATCTCGATGGCTGGATCGCCCTGCATGCCCTTGGCCATCGAGAATCCTATCTGGTGTATCTTGTTCTCTTCCATTTCGGTGTCAAGGATTGGTTGGCATTAGGCGCCTTAGGGCCTCCATGTCGATGTATTTGGGTCCCGAGCCTCGGGTTATCGGGAAGACTTGACGCTTGCGTTCGAGATTGCTCATGCATTCGGGGCTGTGCCATCCGGCCTGGGTGGGCCGCAGGGCATCTGGCAGATGCTTTGAGTCGGTCTGCCAGGTCTGTCCGATTGGCGGATAGCCAAGTATAACCCACAGGCGGTAGCCGTCTGGGTCTTGGGCTCCGCCCTCGATTACTATCGAGGCTGATGAGATGGCGCGAGGTATGAAGTCTTGGTCTATCACCCAGCGGTCAGGACCATGCAGGTAGTCTTTTTGCAACAGTGAGTGCCAGAATGAGCGCGAGGCCCTTTCGGTAAAGTCCTCGGGAGCAAACTTTCCGGTTTGCATCTGGGCATCAAGGATGTCGTAGACATTCTGATGGCGAATGTAGCCGAAGCCTCCGGTTGAGTCGCCGCTCTCTGAATAGTTGGTGCGCACGATCCAACCCTCAGCGGTGTCATTGACATCGTATTTGACAAATCCCACATCGTTGGTTTCGTAATATGCCATTCCACCCTCGGCATCCATGGCTCCGAAATTGGCTTGCACGCCCATAGGGCGGGGACGCTCGGCGAGCATCTGTTCGAAATCGGCGAGCGAGCGGCACCGCTCGAGGGCAAGGCGCATCACTTCGCCCTCGCGGTCGCAATATTTGGCGGTATCGGGGGCAAGGTTGTAGCTGGCAGTGTTCATCACGGCAAATCCGGCATCGTTGATGCCCATCCAGGCTTCGCGCAGCAGCGAGTCGCCACCGTTGTAGAGGGCGGTAAAACCGAGGGCCGAGCCCTCGGGTTCGACACGCTCCATAAAGTTGTCACGAGCATCGGTGTCGCGATGTTTCCACATCAGGGGTCGGCCAGTGGCAGAGGCGCGAGCCGACACGAGCATCGAGGTACAAGCCTCGGCTTCGGGGGCTGAAAAGGACCCAATTGCCACGCTCAGGAGTATTGATAAGGTATGATTGAGAAGTTTTCCCATAGGGTATCTATATTTTTACCGCAAATTTACTGAATATGATTGAAAAAATTAGTAATTTCGCACAGTTTTTTTTGACACCAAGACCATAAGGACATAAGAAACATAAGGACATAAGATTTTGAAGAGCCTATTGATTGTCTGTGCCAATTATTTTGGGATGCAATGATAGTGCGTAGCACGACTCTTGTCTGTTAACCCCACATGGAGTGCGGTAGCACGGAATGTGGGGTAGAGATAATAAAGGTCAACGATTTAAGAGTGCGTTAGCACGGCTCACAAGAACAAAGTATTACATATCTCAAGAATAATTATTACCTGTATGGACTACATATACAAATTGGAGATGCGAGTGCGGGATTATGAGGTTGATGCCGAAGGCATCGTCAACAATGCCGTGTATCTGCACTACATGGAGCACACGCGCCACGAATTTTGCCGCGAAGCGGGCCTGAGCTTCCGCGCCATGCACGAGCAGGGCATAGACCCGGTGGCCACGCGCATCGAGGTCGACTACAAGCAGCCCCTCGGGCTGGGCGACGCCTTTGTGAGCTGTCTCAACATCAAGCGCAAGGGTCCGCTCTTCGTCTTCTATCAAGACATCTACAAGGCCGATGGCACCCTCTCGGCCCAAGGCGTCGTGAAAATCGCCACCCTCGAAAACGGGCGCCTCACCCGAGGCGACTCCCTCGCCGCCGCATTCGCCGCCTACCTATAAAGCTACCTTATCCCTTATAACTTATAGCTTATCCCTCCCCCACCTTATCACTTATAACTTATAGTTTATACTTATCATCGTGCCTGCCTGGATTACAACCATCCTCCTCCTTATCGTCTCTAATGTGTTTATGACATTGGCCTGGTATGGCCACCTCAAGCTGCAAAGCACCGGGATGAGCAGCAACTGGCCCCTGTGGCTTGTCATCCTCTTCTCTTGGGGCATTGCCCTGGCCGAATACAGTTTTCAGGTCCCCGCCAACCGCATCGGATTCCAGGGCAATGGAGGGCCCTACTCGCTAGTGCAGCTCAAGGTGATGCAAGAGTGCATCACCCTGGTAGTCTTCACCCTGGTGGCCATGTTCCTCTTCAACGGCTTCACCCTCCGCTGGAACCACGTCGTCGCCTTCCTCCTACTCATCGCCGCCGTCTACCTCGTCTTCATGGAGTAACCCCGTTAGGGGTTGTTTCATCTAGCACCCCGATTGCCCCACCTTCTCCCTACCCCGTTAGGGGTTGTTTCATCTAGCGCCTGCCTCAAGGACAATCTGCAGCTGTTTTCAATACTCTCAACATACTTTTTCCAAACTGCAACAACCCGGTGCAGTAATTGGGAATCCGATAGGAATTCAATGCAACACCTCATTTCGT
>NWBJ01000114.1:0-6112 GCA_002633115.1 Muribaculaceae bacterium Zag1 | reverse complement strand
ACGAAATGAGGTGTTGCATTGAATTTATTGTTAACTTTGCGGTAGAATATAATTCTAAAAGCCATGTTGGTAAACTTTACTTTTGAGAATTTCAGGTCGTTTCGAGATGAGGCTACACTGAGTATGGAAGCAGCTCCAATCCAGGAGTTGCCTAAGTCAATTATGGAGCGAGGCGGTGAAAGCTTGTTGCCCGTCGCAGTGATCTATGGCGCTAATTCCAGCGGCAAGAGCAATGTCCTAAAGTCTCTTAAGGACATGAGGGATACGGTACTGAATTCGGTAAAACTCAATCCAAAGGAAGCGCTTGATGCCGAACCTTTCTGCCTCGACCTTACTTCAGAAGGGAAGCCAACATCTTATGAAATCCAATTCATCGTTGGGGATTCCAAATTTCGCTATGGCTTTGACCACGACAAAGAAGCAATAATATCTGAATGGCTCTATGAGAAGCGAAAAGGAATGCGCGAGATGGAACTATTCCTGCGCTGCGGCGATGAGTTCAAAATCTCCAAGGCTCGATTTGCCGAAGGCATGGGCAAACAGAGCGCTACGCCGGCCAACCGATTGTTTGTCTCTTTGGTGGCTCAACTCAACGGGCCAATCTCCCAATCCATCCTAGAGTGGTTCTCCCACATGGTGTACAGGTCGGGAATGGACGGCAAAGATTATTCTGGCCACACCCTCAAGATGATCCTAAATCAGAATGCTGAGGCCAGAGCTATACTCGGGCTCTTTGAAAGCACTAATCTAGGATTCCAAGGTATCGAAATTGCAAAGAAGCCGGATTCGGAGATGCCTCTGTCATCTAAGACTTTGCACAATGTATATGATGCAGATGGACGTGTTGTAGGAAAACGCAGTTTCCCAACAGAGAAGATGGAATCGGAAGGCACCAAAAAGATAATAGAGATTGCCGGTCCAATCATTGATGCCCTCCAACATGGCCAGGTACTGGTGGTCGACGAGCTTGATGCTAAGCTCCATCCATTCCTGACTCGTAAGATTATCGCCATGTTTATGGATTTGGAGGTCAATGCCAAAGGGGCTCAGCTGCTGTTTGCCACCCATGACACCAACCTTTTGAATCTCCAGTACCTGCGGCGCGACCAAATATGGTTCACCGAAAAGGATGCCATGGATGCCTCCACTCTCTATTCCTTAGTAGAATTCAGAAACGAAACCGGCGCTAAGGTACGCAATGACCGCAACATCGCCAAAGACTACATCAACGGCCGCTACGGCGCCATCCCATTCATGAGCTGATCCATGGGCCTCATACCTAAATATAAGATGGAGCAGTTAAAGCGGGAAAAACGTGAAGCTAAGGCTGCCAAGAAACGCAAGGTCAACACTCGCGATAAAATCGTACGGTTCCTAATCGTATGCGAAGGCGTATGCACCGAGCCAAACTATTTTAAGGCTTTAGTGAAGGATAGATATTCTGAAGTTAGAAGTGAAGAGATAATGGGTGCCGGACGTTCCACTTGTGCATTAGTAAAGAAAACCGATGAGATTAAAACCCTTTTGGAAACCCAAAGGCAATTGCCCTTTGATAGAGTGTGGGTGGTATTTGACAAAGATGACTTCTTGGACTTCAATGAAGCCATTGCTTTAGCAAATAAACTCGGATTCCATTCTGCCTGGACTAATGAGGCTTTTGAGCTTTGGTATCTACTGCATTTCACCTATATTGATACAGGGGTTGGTAGGGATGATTACATCAAAAAGCTCGAGGCAGAGATAAGAAAACACAAATCCCAAAAGAAGTTTCAATATCGTAAGAATGATACAGAAATCTACTCTTTACTCAAGAAATATGGTGATGTAACATTAGCCAAAGAGTATGCCCTAAGATTGAGAAAGAAATTCATAGGCTCGCAAGATTTCAAATCCCATATTCCATGCACTACGGTGGATCTATTGGTCGAAGAATTAGAGAATCCAGAGGCCCTATTTAGACTAAGCAGAAAGGGAAAAGATGTATATCTCTATTGACTGTAAAAATATGAATTTTATTCAGACCACCTATGATGTGGAAAGAAAAATTGGATTGCCGCCAATAAATACCTTGTTGCTACCAGTGGCCCTAAACACATCAATATCCGTAACATCAGGAGTAAGAGTTGGTAAATCCTTCTTGAACTTACCTTTTGTCATTGGGTGATGCGTTGCTTGAAATATTCCTTAATGAGGGGTTTGGCGATGATACTTCCCTTGCCAGTGGGGGTATCGAGCCAAGGCTTCTCTTAGTGGGTCATCTCCATCAAGCCAATAGCCTCAGTGCGCCTCGGTGAGCTCCGTGTTAGACCATAGAGAACCACGGTGTAGCTTATCCATGAGTGCTGTTTCCCATCAAAACACCCCCTGAAATCGAGCCAAAAAGGCAGTTTGAGCTAATTTTTGGGATGAAACTAAGTGAAATGTGTTAAAATGTTTGTAGATGTTACAAAAAATACATAAATTTGCCACAACCTATCCTTTCGGGAGCTTTTGAGAGCAGAAGCCGGGAGGGACGGGCACAATTACATAACGAGAAAGGCGTTTACTGCGCTTTGTTTTTGACCCCTCGAAACTTCGCAACTTTCACAACAGTCAACAAACATCGCAACGGTAGTCGTTCTGTGCGGGATATGCAATCCACATAGCCCTCCGAGCCGTAGAGATACGGCCCGTGAGGGGCTGGGATATATCGTGCGTGGGCTTCTGCGTTGCTCGTTCCTTGACTGTGGGCAATGCGAAGGCCTCGAGAGGTGGAGCGAGCTTCGGTATCAGCGACCCACGCATTTCTTTTTGTCTTACTCCTACTTATCAACGCCTTAGGGTCGGAAGGCACTGCTTGTTTATGCCTACGCATCCCAAGGCTAATTTTTTACAGTCATGTCGATGGTCATCTTACACCACCGACTCGATTTGTATGCAACAACCTTTGATTCTCACTTGCCCATCCCTATAATGAAAAGACTACTATCCATATTACTGATTCTTGGCATTGTTACGGCAGTGAGGGCTGATCGTACACAAGAGGTGGCGGTGGAGTATACCTATTTTGCACCAAGGTATATGAGCTATGATGAGGCTGAGGCTACTGCTATACGCGAGGCACAGGCACAGGCCATTGCCGAAGCCTTCGGTACGCTCATCAGCAGCGCTTCATCATATTCTTATGGGTCGGGGCGAGAGGATGCATTTTCATCGGTAAGCCTATCTGATGTAAGGGGTGAATGGGTTAAAACCATTGGCAAACCAGACATCAAAGTGATGCACACCGATGCCGGGTTGGCTTTCATAGTAAATATCAAGGGCAAAGTACGTGAACTGGATTTTCTGAAACCGGAATTCCGATCAGAGATTCTCAAGATGGAGACCGATAGCAAGGGTATTGCCGTAGTAGAAACCACTGAGTTTAAGAATGGCGAATCCCTCTGCTACGCCTTTACGGCGCCACAAGAAGGCTATTTGGCCATGTTTGTAAAAGAGTATGGCGAAATTCGCAATTTCATTCCTATTGATCTCGATGAAGCCTCACAAAAAGTCAAGGCCCATGAACGCACATTCTTTTATGATACTCCAGCCGAACATATCGAGATGGTGTGCGATGAGCCCCGCGAAATCAATACTTTCTATACAATCTTCTCTACCAATCCAATAGTGCGACCCGTATCCCATACTATTGGTGAGGATGGAAGCCCGATATATACCGATGAGCAATTCCAGAAATGGCTCGGCGCACTCCGCAGTCATGACAAGGGAGTACAAGTAGAAGTAAAATTTATAACAATTTCAAAATAAATCCTTTATGAAACAAAAGATTCTTTTAATCTTTATGCTGTTACTTGGCATAAGCGGCGTCTATGCCCAAAAGGGCATGTGGGGCGTTGGCGCTGACATAGGTGGACGCTACGATACTAACGATGGGGGTAATTTCCTGTACGGAGCCACTGCCAAAGTGCAATACGGCGTAAGCGGCCACTACCGCATCCAGCCCTTCGCATCGATTTACGGTGGCATGGAGAAGACCGAGTACCAAGTCGGTATCGATAACCACTTCTTCTTCACCGTCAATCATAAGGCTCGCCCATATTTCATCGCCGGCTTAGCTTATGGAGTAATGCCAAGCGAAGATGAGCTCGGTTATTATGATAATAGGATATGGAACTATGAGACTGGCAGTTACGATTATCAACACGGTAAGGCGGTGGGTGCTGCAGGCACCTTGGTATGCCGTGCTGGTTTTGGAGTAGACATACGCTTAAGCCATTCGCTCTCATGTCAAATTGAGGCCATGTGCTCTATTGGACCTTTTGCCAAATATGTGGATGCTTATTATTCCATAAGAGGTTATGATGAATATACTTCTGGCCTACGTATCTATGGCCCACAATTAAAAATCGGCTTGGCCTATAATTTCTAATTGGCTATGAAAAAGGCTCTTACTCTCTTAATGGGAATTGCACTTGGATCAGTAGCCTCTTTGGCTCAGAATTTCATTACGATTTCAGGGAATTCCTTTACGGTTGACCTCGACAATCGTAATATGACGGCCTCTATTGTCGACTATGACCACCAAATCGATGATGCCAAATTCCCCATCAAGATACACAAGCGTAAATTCAAATATCTGAGTGGAACAAACGCTGTACTTGAGATACCGGAAGTTGTGAAGGTACAGGGTCGGGAATATCGCATCACCTCGATTGGCAGAGCCGCATTTGCGGACTATACCAATTTCCAGTATGTACAGATTCCATCTTCTGTCATATCAATTGGTGAATACGCTTTCTTTCGCACCAATTTGATCGATGTAACTATCCCTGGCAGTGTACTGACCGTAGGTGACCGTGCTTTTGGCCAATGCAAGAAACTAAAGCGTCTCAATCTCCCCACCACTGTGACTATGGGTGACCGAGTGTATGCTGAATCCGACCCTACTATCCGGCGTTTCGACGGCTCTACGCAAACCCTCGCCGAAGGGTCAGGCAACACCAAAAAATCATCGCAGGGAGCCAATCAGGTCGACTGGGTGCTGTCTGATGTTGATGATGTGCCCAATTCTTCTTTGGTGTCAGAAAACACTTTTGTAGTCATCATTGCTAATGAAGATTATGAGAATGACCCAGCCGTGCAATTCGCAATACAGGATGGCCGTTCGTTCCGCATCTATTGCGAACAGGTGCTTGGTGTCCCAACAGCCAATATCCGCATGAAGGAGAACGCATCCTACAATAATATGCGTACCCTTGTAAATTGGGTAAAAGAGGCAGCTGCGACGAAGAAGAATTCCCAAGTGCTGTTCTATTATTCTGGTCATGGGTCGCAGGGCGCAAACGAGGTGACCAGTCTGCTGCCAGTCGATGGTTCCTTCCTCGACGATGAATCTGGCTACAGTCTCTCCTCTCTCTACTCCACTCTTGGGGCAATTCCAGCACGCAATGTGTGTGTATTCCTTGACGCTTGCTTTAGCGGCAAGCAACGTGATGACAATTTGCTGGTTGCCTCAAAGGGAGCTCGCCGTGTGAAGATGCAAGCTCCAGAGAGCAATATGGTGGTTTTCTCGGCTGCTCAGGATAAGGAAACAGCCTTTGCCTATCCAGAAAAAGGTCATGGCCTATTCACTTATTTCCTACTCAAAAAGCTGCAAGAGAGCAAAGGTGATGTGATGCTGGGTGACTTGGCAAACTACATCGAGGAAAATGTAGTACAAGTATCACGCATACAGATGAATGCCAAGCAGACCCCCGTCACCAGCACTGCCGCAAACATTGCCAACAATTGGCGCAAATTAAAACTTTCTAACTGATAAAATATGAAACTCTATATTCCCCATCTAAAATATCTGCCCATCGGGATCTCGATGCTGCTTGGAGCCCTATTCTCTGCCTGCACCGAAGATGTCGAGGTAATCTCTAATGGCGAGATCATTGACAGCAATCTCCAGCTCTCAGTACAAGTATCCGACATCACCTCAAGCAGTGTCACTGTCACAGGCACTGTCGATAAGGGCTCACAGGAGTATTTCCGTTATTATATCGGCATTGCCGACCATAGCTTTGCAAGCCTTACAGAAGATTACTATGGCTTTGACTGGACACATTCATCTTCTTATGCTGGAAAT
>NWBJ01000113.1:42671-43099 GCA_002633115.1 Muribaculaceae bacterium Zag1 | reverse complement strand
TCCTTAAATTTGCCGATGAACTTTACGGTAATCTTTCATCCGAAGTAAACAATGGAAAGAAATACTCGCACTAAAGTCATTATGTTGACTAAAGACCAAAGGTCTCGTTGGCTTGTACTTGCATTCGCAATTCTCATAAATTCAAAACTTCACTGAAATAAATTTGCAGAGAAAATAGGTTTATTCAGAGATTATTAGTAATTTTGCGTGAAGAAATCAAGAATCTTACCAAGAATAACACTAATCAGGAATATATGAAGAAAATAATTCTGGCCATCGCGGCCGCTACGCTCGCTGCAGCCCCCGTCTGGGCCGAGGAAGAAAAGGCCGATTCTACTGAGGGCTTCAAATTCAAAGACCTCAAGACCGTCAAGACCACTTCGGTCAAGGACCAAAACAAGTCGGGTACTTGCTGGAGCTTCTGCGGC
>NWBJ01000113.1:0-42663 GCA_002633115.1 Muribaculaceae bacterium Zag1 | reverse complement strand
AAATCATGCGCAAAGGTGGGGACTCGCTCGACATCAGCGAGATGTACACCGTAAGGCAATGTTACCGCGACAAGGCCGACCGCTTTGTGCGGCTGTATGGCGAGACTAATTTCGCCGGAGGCGGTTCGGCCCTCGATGTGCCCTACGTATGGAAAAAATACGGAGCCATCCCCGAGGAACTCTATCCCGGCCTCAACTACGGCGAGGACAACCATGTGCATGGCGAGGTCGATGATGTGCTGAAATCTTATGTTGAGGCTGTGGCCAAGAAACCCACCAAGAAGGTGAGCACAGCCTGGAAGGATGGCTTTGACGGCGTGCTTGACGCCTACTTCGGCGAGGTGCCTGAGACCTTTGAATACAAAGGCAAGACCTATACCCCCAAGAGCTACGCCGAGAGCTTGGGCATCAACTATGACGACTATGTGGCAGTGACATCGTTCACCCACCATCCTTTCTACGAGGAATTCATACTCGAGGTGCCCGACAATTGGATCAACGCCGGCTACATGAATGTGCCTCTCGATGAGATGAAGCAGATTGTGGACAACGCCATCAACAATGGCTACACCGTGGCTTGGGCTGCCGATGTCAGCGAGAAAGGCTTCAAATGGTATCAAGGTGTGGCTTTGATGCCGGTGTGGAAGGACGAGAGCACCCTCGAGGGTTCGGAACTTGCCCGCTGGGTGAAACTCAACAAGAGCGACCGCGAAAGCGAAAAATACAAGATTGACGGCCCGATGGAGGAAATCGAGGTGACTCAGGAACTGAGACAGCAGATGTTTGACAGCCAAGAGACCACCGACGACCACGGCATGGTAATCATCGGCATCGCCGAGGACCAGAATGGCAACCAATATTATAAGGTGAAGAACTCATGGACCGCAAAGCAGGTGTATGACGGATACATCTATGTGTCAGTGCCTTATTTCCTGGCCAAGACCGTTGATATCATGGTGCACAAAGACGCTGTGCCAAAGGCAATAGCCAAAAAATTCCAGAAATAGTGAGATAGGAATCTTAGGAATCCTAGGAAACCTAAGCTGCCTAAACGATACCAACCCATAAGGCGACAAGGCTATGAGATTGATTAAATTTAATAAAAGGGTGATTGTGAGACGAGGGTCTTGCATAGGGCCAATCATAGCCTTGTTTGCCCTTATGGCTACGGGATGCAAAACCACTGAGGAGAATTATCGCGCTGCTTATGAGCGTACAGTCCAAGGCCGGGCCGAAGTAGAGGATTCCACCATCTACGGAGGTATGCGTCAAAGAGCCGCTACCCAGGAAATCTCATTGGGGGAGGAAACAGCCCCGATGAAGACTACCTGGGTGCGGGTCACTGACGATGGGGGCGGTGTGGCTGAGAACATCAAGCGCTACTGCGTGGTCGCAGGCGAGTTCAAGCAAGCCTTTACGGCTCGCTCGATGCGCGAGAGGCTATGCGACAATGGTTTTCCCGGCGCATTCGTGGTACAAGATGGTGAACCGTTCTACTACGTCGTAGCTGCCGCCTATTCCGACCTCGAGCCAGCCATGCAGCTGATCAAGCAATTGCGCACATCCCCGCCTTTCCCCCTGCGCGAAGGCATGCCCCTCATCCTCCGTCCCGCCCAAATCCGCTGACCCCTCTCCCCTCACACCTCATAACTGCAGACCTTATCACTTATCCTTTATACTTTACACTTAGTTTTGACCTATCTTGACAATTATAAGGCTATAGCGCGCTTGGGCTTGCCTATATTGGTTGGCCAAGTAGGCATGGTATGCGTTGGCTTTGCCGACAATATCATGGTAGGACGCTACTCGACCGAGGCTCTCGCTTCGGCCTCGTTTGTCAATAATATTTTCAACACTATAATCTTCTTCTGCATCGGCTTTACCTACGGCGTGCTGCCACTGGCTGGCGCCTTGTTTGCCAAAGGCGAGAAGCTCCAGACCGGGGCATTGGTGCGTGTGGCCCTGTGGATGAATGTTGCCTATTGCCTGTTCTTCACCCTGTTGATGTTCATATTGTATTTCAATGTGCATAGGCTGGGGCAGCCAACCGAATTGTTGCCAGTAATCCGGCCCTACTATCTGCTATTCCTGGGTGGATTGTTGCCGATTAGCATGTTCAACTGCTTTGCCCAATGGTCGTATTCAATCAAGAATACTGTGGTGCCGATGTGGATTGTGCTGGGTACAAACGGCCTGAATGTGTTGGGCAATTACTGTCTGATATATGGGAATTTCGGATTCCCCGAGATGGGTCTGACTGGAGCCGGAATCAGCACGCTTATCACTCGTTGGTTGTGCCCTCTGATCATCATGGCATGGTTTTTCTGGGCCAAAAGCAACAAGGAGTTTGCCGATGGCTTTAAGCGGGAGATAGCGGAGAAAGGCACCACTGGGCGCGTGTGGCGCACATCGCTGCCGGTGTCGCTGCAGATGGCCTTTGAGACGGCCTCTTTCTCAGTCGCCGCTATCATGGCTGGATGGCTTGGAGCGATACAGTTGGCTTCCTTCCAGATAATTATCATCATCGGCATGTTGGGCTTTACGCTGTACTACGCTATCGGTTCGGCTGTGGCCGTGTTGGTGAGCAACGAGGCAGGCAAGGGGAGCGCCCAGGGTATGCGCAAGGCCGGATGGGCCGGATACCATGCGATGCTGGTGATGACGCTATGCTCTACGCTGCTGTTCGTGCTTTTTGCTCGGCCGCTGGCGCATCTGTTTACCGAGGATGAGATGGTGCTCGCTACTACTCTCACTCTGATTTTCCCATTGATACTGTATCAGCTGGGCGATGCCACTCAGGTGACATTTGCCAATGCGCTGCGCGGCACCTCGCATGTGATGCCGATGCTGTGGATTGCCTTTGTCAGCTATATGGTAGTGGGCGTCCCGGCAACCTATCTGTTGGGATTCACAGCTGGTCTGGGGATTTATGGGATAGTGTTGAGTTTCTCGGTGTCATTATTCCTGGCCGGGGCTCTATTCCTCATATTTTTCCTCCGAGCCACAAGACCAGTGAGGAATGAAAAATGAGGAATGAAAAATGAAGAATGAAGAATGAAGAATGAAGAATGAAAAATAATTGAATTAGCTTATGGTTCCATAGACTCATACTAATATTTCCAAAAACCAAAAACTAAAAACTCAAGACCAAAAAAATATGAAAAAGATTCTAATTGCTATGGCAGCGCTGCTGCCATTAGGACTGGCGGCCGAGATCGACACCGCCGAACTCACTGGCAAATGGGTGTCTAAGCCTATTCAGGCCCCGTCGCCCGACCCATCGTTCAAGCAATCAACCACTATCGAACTCACTTTCACCGGAGGCGATAAGGTAGCACAGACATCGCAGACTTCTACCGCTATCAATGGCGGCGAAGGCGTATTCATCAATATCGATATGTACTGTGACTGCGAAGGCACATACACTATCAGCGGCGATACCTTGGTAATCCACTCTGACCCCTCGACACTCAATGTCGATTTCTCGGAGGATAATATCCGCATCAAGGGTCTACCCGATCCCGATATGGCCGAAGAAGCTAAATCGCAGATGGTAAAGGAATTCCAACAGGTAATTCCCGAGATGCAAAAGGCTATGGCAGAGCCCACCAAAATTTGGGATCTCGTGATTACTGAGAAGAAAGTGACTTGCCAAGTCGACAGTATGGAGGTAACATTCACCCGCAAGAAAAAATAAGTCAAAAGGCAAAAGGTCCTACTGATAAGATGGGAGTCAATTTAAAATTATGCTTCCTTCTCAGATGTACCCGGATGGCTACCCCGTAGGGGTTGTTTCATCTAGCATATAGGTTAACACCCGGATGGCTACCCCGTAGGGGTTGTTTCATTCTAGTGCTCAGAAGGTTAGTGAAACAACCCCTATGGGGTAGGAAGGGGAGTGGTATGCGCCCATAGCTAGATGAAACAACCCCTACGGGGTAGCCATCCAGGCGACCTCCATATTTAATTGAGCCATTACTTATATCCAAAAACTAAAAACTAAAGACTAAAAACCAAATACCATAATGAAGAAGTTTCCGATTTTTATGGGAGTGTTGGCCTTGGTGGCCACTCTCTTTGGCTGCGGCAAGAAGAATGCTCAGCAGGCTGAGGCTCCGACCCAGGCTGAGATGACCAATGTTAAGCACCCCGATTGGAGCCGCAATGCGGTGATCTACGAGGTGAATCTGCGCCAATTCACTGACCAGGGCACCATCAACGCTTTTGCTGAGCAGTTGCCCCGCCTCAAGGATCTGGGCGTAGATATCTTGTGGTTCATGCCCATCCATCCCATTTCGGAGAAGAATCGCAAGGGCACTCTTGGCAGCTACTATGCCGTAAAGGATTACAAGGCTGTGAATCCTGAGTTTGGCACTCTCGACCAATTCAAGGCTGTGGTTGACGAGGCTCACAAGCTGGGCATGAAGGTTATCATCGACTGGGTGCCCAACCACTCGGGCTGCGACAACGCTTGGGTGACTGAGCATCCTGACTGGTATGCTCGCAATGCTGAGGGCGAGATGTTTGGCCCTTATGACTGGACTGATGTCTACAAATTTGACTACTCCAACCCGGAGATGCGCGCCGGCATGGTTGATGCGCTCAAATTCTGGCTCACCGAGGCTGACATCGACGGTTTCCGTTGCGATGTGGCTATGGAGGTGCCTACCGATTTCTGGGACGAGACCCGTCCGCAACTCGAGGCTGTCAAGCCCGGCATTTTCATGCTCGCCGAGGCGAGCAAGCCTGAGCTGCAGCAGAATGGCTTTGACATGGGTTACAATTGGCCGATGAAGGATCTGTTCAGCGAAATCGCTGCTGCCTCGGGTCAGTACACCTTCCATGAGGAGGGCAAGGAGCCGCGCCAATTCCCGCAGAAGAACGCTCTCGCCATTGACTCGTTGCTTGCCGACCAGGCTGCCAACTATCCGGCTGATACCTATCTGATGAATATGATTACCAACCACGACCTCAACTCGTGGGAGGGCACTGAGTTTGAGCGTCTTGGCAATTTGCAGGGTGCCTTTGCAGTGCTGTCATACACTCTGCCGGGTATGCCGCTTATCTATACTGGACAAGAGACTGGCATGAATCGCGCTTTTGAATTTTTTGAGAAGGACAAGGCTCCCCAGTGGGAACCCCGCAACGAGTATTTCACCTTTTACCAGAAGCTCAACGAGCTGAAACACACTCAGCCGGCTCTGGCCGCTGGACTGCAGGGCGGCGAGATGGTGCGCTACACCACTACCGACCCCAACATCTACGCCTTCTCGCGCGAAAAGGATGGCAAGCCCGTAGTTGTAATCATGAACCTCGGCTCGGCTGAGGCCCCGGTGCAATTCACCGCTGAGACCCCCTCCCTCACCGGCCTCATCGACATCTTCAACGGCGCTCCCGCTTCTTTTCCTGCCTCCCTCCCCGCCGGCGCCTACATCGTCTACGCCCAACTCCAGTGATTACCTTTTAGGCATCAACCCTGAAGAGCTGAAGTAAAGACCATCATTGATACCAAACCTAATCAAAATCGGCAATGAATCCATGGATTCATTGCCGATTTGCTATATCATATTGATGATAGTTACAAATTTTCTATTTCTTGAATAGTAAGACCTGTATAACGTACTATTTTTTCAAAGGGCTCGCCATCGGCTTTCATATTGCGGGCGATATCCATCTTCTCCTCGATGCGTCCTTTCTTTTCGGCTGAAGCCAACCCGAAATCGGTAAACGGATTTACGAATCTTTCCTTACACATAATCTATCTGTTTTGTAATGGCAAAATTAATGAATTTCTACCACAAAAACAAATTATGCCTTGGATTTTGCTGTTAGGGCATCGCTCAGTACGGAGCAGAGAGTTCCAACATCATTTCAATTTCTTTGTGAGGAAGATGCGGTCGGCACCCTTGTCTTTCTTTTGGGCATCCTTGAAGGGCTTTAGGTTATCGGCCAGATACGCTGTCCAGAGTTCTTCAAGCTTCTGAGATTGGTCCTGATTCAATACCAATCCGGAATGGCCGCCTCTCCAGTCAAAATCTGGAATGTTTTCTGTGAGAGCCTCCGCATCCAGGAGCTTCCAGGCATCAGGGTTGATCATTATTTCCGGCTTGAAGTCTACATAGTATGTCTCTCGGCCTTTGCCTGACCAGTCCTCTCCGCGATAAGGCTCGGATGTGACGGTGCCTTTCCCTACGATGCCGTTTTGGCCAAAGCCAACTTTAAGCCAATACACTGCGTCTCCTTCGTGTATCTGGTCATGGTCCCAAACGCTCCAGTTAAAATCCGCCATTCTGCCGTAGCAGGCATTGGTGAGCTCGGAGAGGAATGCCAGCATCGGATAGGATGAGAATGCCGGATTCCATTTGAGGATTACTGTCTTTCTTTCCATGGTGTTTCCGTTCGTTGTATTTCTGATGGCAAAATTACAAATTCTCCAGGATAATCCCAAAAATCCCTTTAAATTTATACAAAGACTCGGGTGGGTAAGTTGGCTTTTCAGACTTTAGGAGGAAATAATTTCTTGTGAAATATAAGTAAGGGTTCACTTTGTTTTTAAACTTAACCACGAAGGACACGAAGAATTCACGAAGGCCACTAAGGCTTCTTTATCCCCATTGGGCATTGAGGCGCAAGGCCACGAAGTCGGCGAAGCCTCAAGAAGGCCACGAAGAAGCGGATACGTCGCTCCTCGCTTCCTACACTGGCGTATCCGGATGGACTTCGTGGCCTTCACTAAGCCTTGCGCCTTCGTGGCCTTGCGCTCCTCCAGAACGCAAGATGAGAGAGACAGAAAAAAACTTCGTGACCTTCGTGAGATCTTCGTGTCCTTCGTGGTTAAGCTTCATTATCATATTTAAATTTTAAATTGACACTTTACTTAATTAAATGGTCAATTAGAAATTTAACTATGATGGGAATAAATAAAACATGGAGAGCACGGAGGGCCATGGAGTTCACGGAGATTTCTCACTCTCTGTCTCTTGCGTTCTCAATTCGGTCACTGAGGCGGCGTAGCCGCAGCAGAGGTCACGGAGCGCGAGNNGCGACCTCTGGCACCGCTTCAGCGGTCTCCGTGACCGATTCCAGATCGCAAATAAAGCAGAGAAAGAAAAGTCTCCGTGGCCTCCGTGAATCTCCGCGCCCTCCGTGTTTTTGTTTAAGTGACCACTTACTTATGACGAAGATTGAGAACGAAAAGCAATATGAATGGGCTGTGGCCCGTGTGGAGGAATTGTTGAATACAGTGCCAGAGGATGCCCTGCCGGATCATCCAAGAGCCATCGAACTGGAACTCCTATCCAACCTTGTGGCAGATTACTCAGAGGAGCATTATGCCTTATGAAATTTAGGAGAGAATTCTTTCCATCTCATCCGGCTTCACATTCTATTGTCTCAATTGCTGGGTTGAGGGCTTTGCATTGCGCTATGAAAGCCTCCTTGTTTTCAGGCGAGATTACCACTTTGCCGTATTTGCCATAGCGGATCTCAAGGCGGTCGGTAGAAAGAGCCGGGGATGAAAGCTTTGTCTTTGTAGGCATGATGGAGGCAACCTCATCGATTTTTATCTTGGTGTTCATCATTACGCCGCATCTCACTGTGAGGGCAGCACCGTTTATGATATAATACGTGTTAAAAAAGACGCTTCCTACCAGCCAGAAAGAAAATATGGTGGGGAGAGACACCAACACCAGTATCAATAAGTCCTGACTTGAGAAGCTAATCGCGGCATTGATCCAAATGGCTACCAATACGAGTGCTGGCACCCATAATATGGCGCCAATCCACCAGTCTATCTTTGATTTGTATTTCACAGTCCTTCCTTTGCTTACCATGGTTATCAACCTCTGATTTAGAAATTCAACATTGGAAGTAGGCGATGGCGGTGGGAATCGAACCCACTCCTCTTCTGCTCGTATGAGCAGAGCCTCCGTTCCGACATCATGGCTCTACCATCACCTACTAAAGTGTGTACAAAGTTATAAATTCTAATCGATAATACCAAAGGAATTCCAGATTTAGTTGATCAAGGACGTAAGATTCCTGAACTCCTTGAGTGTTCGAGGTAAATATACCATTTGTGTTGGGGTATAAGCAGCGATGCGGATTTCCTTTGATTTGAAGTAAAGACAGAATTGGATATCACACTTTGTGATTTCCAATTCAGTTATTTGGTTTGAATCCTATTGGGTTGTACTGAGTAGTAAATTGCTTGATAAAGAACAATCAAGATTTGAAAATTATCTATTAAATTTCACATATATGTGAAACAAAATCACTATCTTTACGATTGAATGGAGCAATTATGAAAACTATACAACCATGGTTCAGAGGGGGCGTCAACAGCACGACTCTTGAAATAAAAGAAATAGGCTATTCAGATTCCTCAACAATTTCTAATTTTTAACACTAATGGGCAATAATATTGCCTCGTAGAATAGCTAACTTTGCAGAAAAAGCGCATGAGGACTAATACACATATAGAAATGAAGAGTGAATCTGGAGAATGGGTTAAAGCCCTTGCGCCAGTGATAGTGTCGGCAAGCCGAGCCACTGACATACCTGCCTTCTATGCGGATTCATTTTTCAGGGGGTTGGACAGAGGCTACACTCTGTGGGTAAATCCCTACAATGGGAAGCCCTCTTATGTTAGTTATGCCAACACCCGTTTTATGGTGTTTTGGTCAAAGAATCCCAAGCCTCTATTGCCCTATCTCCCGCGACTAAAGGATAGGGGGATAGGGTTCTATATCCAATTCACCCTCAACGATTATGAGGAGGAAGAGTTGGAGCCGAATGTGCCCCCAATTCAAGATAGGATAGACACGTTCAGAAGAATTGTTGATCAATATGGCGTGGGGCGCGTTGTTTGGCGCTTCGATCCGCTGATTCTGACCGATAAAATCGACATGGATGGGTTATTGGGAAAGATCCGTAAAATCGGGTTGCAACTTTGCGGCTACACTGAGAAGTTGGTGTTCAGCTACGCCGACATAGCTGGTTACAGGAAAGTCGGAGCTAACCTAAGGAATGCTGGCGTTAGCTTTTACGAATGGACCGAATCACAAATGAAAGATTTTGCTGATGGCTTGTCGAAGCTTAATGATGCAGAGCTTCACCTGGAGCTTGCGACCTGCGCGGAATCAGTCAGCTTGGAGCAATTCGGCATCCAGCACAATCGTTGCATCGACCCGGCTCTAATCGGACGGCTTGCCCCTGATGACCCAGCTTTACAGCTGTGGCTATTCGGAGCAAGCAAAGACAAAGGGCAGCGCAAAGCCTGCGGCTGCATCCTAAGCAAGGATATTGGCGCCTACAACACCTGCCCCCATGGCTGCCTTTACTGCTATGCCAACAATTCCCCGCAGTCAGCCGTTCGCAACTATAATGCTCTTACACTCCTTAGATAAGCATTCTGATGATTGGAACAAACCTTTTAGTTGTCAAATTCGCATTTTGGCTAATCATCAGTAATGATTTTGTAAATTGTAGGGGATCAGAATAATTCTATAGGCCTCACATTACGGCTGGAGCGATGCCCAGCACGGAATAAGGATGCCCGCGACCTATCGTATGATGTCGGCTATTGAAGACTTGTCAATTGGATAATGCTTCTTCTCTTAAGCCTCCACTATGTCTGACACCAATGAAAGCTCAACCACTCTTGAATCAGAGGTTGGCATTTCGTCGGTAACTACAGGAAAGAGCTCTTCGATTCTTTGGAGGGCGTATTCGTACTGTTCTTTTTATCTCCATGAATTTATCCGAATCGTTATTCAAACTGGATGGTAAAGGTTATTTGCCAGACGCAGCTGTCGCCATCGGGGTCTTCGACGGTGCGTTTGTTTTCATGGTCAAAACGAAATCTTAATCCTGCTGATGGCTCAATCGACTGTATTGCCATGGGCAACGCCTTGCCATCATTTACCAGCATCACACGCTTCAGCTCAGGCTTGATGATATAAGGGAATTGCCCCTTATTCCAATAATATACCCCGTGGAAATAGTCTGGCAGGTCACATGACAGTATGAGGTTACCGTCAATGTTTTCAACTATTTCCCGGTAGGTATCATCGTTAAGATCAATGGCAATCTGCATTGGAGCTCCTGTTGAGGCTTTGGCCATTGTGGCCTCATCCACCCCAACGGCCAAAAAGTCATTCTGTATTTGTTTTTTCCTCGGTTTCATAATTATTCTTGTCAAATCTATGGCAAAATTACAAATTCTCCAGGATAATCCCAAAAATACCTTTAATTTTGAATCCCTTTCACCCTGTTAATCCTATTAATGGTTTCGTGATTATGAGAATATAGAGATGTCCAGGGTGGAAGGGTGTAACTTTGCATTGTAATCCTAAGACCATAACAATGCAAAGACCTTTTGTGCAAGATCGCATTTTTGCGAGCAACAATCCGATGGAGATTCCAACTCTCCTTCTGGATATGCAGCCCAAATCGGGGTTGCTACTCCCATTCGCTGGCTGGGGCACTATGAGCCGCAGCAAAACCAAGGTGTCAACCTACCACTTCTATGTCGACGATTATCGCTTTGAGGCGATATGGAAAGATCCTGCCAAGGTGGTTATGACTGGAAGCAGTGAAGTGGTTGAGCCCAACTTCTCCCTGTTCCAGACAACACCAATTGCTTTTGGCATCCACCAGATTTACAGAAAGAGATGGATTGCCAGATGGCTGCAGGAATGTGGCGTACGAGTATGGGCAGACCTTAATGTGGCGCCCAAATTCCAAGAGTACAACCGCATGGGTATTCCTGAGGGATACAATGCCTTCTTCACTGTGGGGCATGAGAACCAAGAAGAAGTTTTGGCCCAAGAGCTGCAAATTGCCAAAGAGATATCAGGCGTGGAAATGCCAAATCTGATTGTATACGGCGGAGGCAGAAAAATCAAAAGTTGGTGTCAGAGCCATGATTTGCTCTATGTTGAGTCTCACGTGCCTAACATAAAGCCTAAGAATTAGTCTGTAATGGCTAAGAGCAGCGGTGGCGTGAGATGCTCACGGCGCAGAGGTAGTTCAAGCCCGCAAGCGATTATCACGGAGGCTCAAAGATTTATCAAGGCTCAAATTTTATCCATCCAACCAAACAGGGAACTTCCCAAAACGCCCTTTAAGATTGGAAACGTGGAAAAAGTAATGATCGATTTCTGTAGGAAGAATAATATCGAGCTTGCGGGCCAGGACTTAATGATGTCTCCTTTTCAAATACAACATGCTCTTAGGGACAGCAAAGCCAAGGATGGAAAGACTGTTAGTCATCAAGACTTGATTGACTTCCCGATAAAGTATAAAAAGATGGAGCTATATTTTGAGAAAAAAGATAGAGGCTTTATCTACGTAGATAGATCGAACAATACTAAATTCTATGTAAATCCTAACAAAAAAATAAAGAAGAATGGGAAACATGTAATTATTGTCACTGGGTCTAAATTTGACAGTAAGACAAATTTTGATGACCCCAATGAATTTATTAGAATAAAATAGCAGATGATGGGGGTGGGACTCGAACCCACTCCTATGCTGTCATCTAAGATGACAACCCCTCCGTTCCAATATCATGTCTCTCCCATCATCTGCTAAAGGGTGTACAAAGTTACGAAATTTAGTTGGCACCCCAAAAGAAATACCAAATATTTATTGGCGCCTCTTTCTCCAGGAAAAAGTTTGCTACTTTGTGAATGTCTTGTCCTGAAAAAAGTTTACCCCTTTGTGAATCAAACTTTTTTCAGGGAAAGACAGTTAGTGTTGTCCTTTGAGGGACTGCATGAATTTGCGCATGGCGGGGTCGAGGTCTTTCAAAAAAAGATTTAACATTATTTTGATAGGATATTAAAATTGTAAGTTGAACTTTAATTCAACTTTTTCTAGGATTTTCTTGTTTATATAATAAATTCTACTTAACTTTGCGTTGAGATGGAAATGACATTTACACCATTAAGCAGTGATCTCCTCTTCAGCGTAAGGTTGGAAGGGAAGACTATGTCAGAGTATAACCAAGCGTTAGCCTCTTGGTTAGACCTTAACTATTTAATAGACTTCTTCACTGAGAATTTTGAATTGATTAATACTCCCTTTTGGATTAATCAAGGTTATCCAGTAACGGATCCCATTGATTGCGCTTCCTTCACCAGAAAAGAGGCAATCGTACTAAATGAGTACATTGAAGATTTATCTTTAGTAAGTGACACTGAAGCCAAAAGCAGATTAAATGGATGGTTTAAACCACTGGATGGGGAATATGTTTTTGTGACGGAATTAGTGCCTCAAAAGGCTTACGGTTTAAATTACCCATCTATGTTACGTTTATATGCAATAAAACTGGCTGATGGTACTTATGTTATCGTTCATGGTGGATTAAAACTCACCAAGAAAATGAAAGATACCCCGAAACTACATGAGACAGTGACTAAGAAGATCGACAATGTATTAGAGTTTTTCAAAAGTAATGGCATAATTGAAAAAATTGACTTGTTATGAACACGCTTACTTTTAACTTAGACAAATTCAAGGAATTTGTAGCGCCTAATACTCCTCAGGAAAAGGAGCAGATTGAGTCATTGAAGAAAGACAAAAGTTGGCTCATTCTTTCAGGAGAGATAGCTATAAGGGTACATAAAGTGCTTCGAGAGAAGAAAATGAGTCAAAACGATTTGGCCCAGCGATTAGGGCTTACCAAATCTTCAGTAAGCAAAATGCTTTCTGGCAACACAAATTTCACCCTTGAAACTCTCTGGAGATTGGAGAAAGCTTTGGACGTTACCCTGATTACGGTATGTTCAGATTCCTCAACAATTTCTAATTCTCTTAATAAGGCAATGTGTGATTCACATGAATCCAAGCTGATGCCAGCATAAAGTAAAACGGCGGTCACTGACCGCCGAATTGGAAAGGATGAAGAAGGTGGCTGAAAAGTACGGTGACCCTGAAGTCGGGACACTGGAATGTATAGTCCGTCAGTTATGGATAGAGAAGCAAGATGAGTCGCGCGCTTCGGCCATTCCCAACTGTAGTGAGAACTTCCTATTCGAGAATTTAAAGGACTTACAGTCCTCATTGGAAGTAATCATGGAGTTTTTCAACACCGTACCCTACTGGAGATTGCGTGGCAATTCCCGTCCCAAGCTCAACCATGGCAAAGTGGGGCAAAAGTAGGCCGCAATGATCCTTGTCCCTGTGGCAGTGGCAAAAAGTATAAACACTGCTGCGGCAAATAGCCTCTATAGGCCCTGGGGGCCATAATCTTTTCTCATCCTTTTAGGTTAGTGCTCAAGTCGGATGGTGAAGTTGATTTGCCAGACGCAGCTGTCGCCATCGGGGTCTTCGACGGTGCGTTTGTTTTCATGGTCAAAACGAAATCTTAATCCTGCTGATGGCTCAATCGACTGTATTGTCATGGGCAACGCCTTGCCATCATTTACCAGCATCACACGCTTCAGCTCAGGCTTGATGATATAAGGGAATTGCCCCTTATTCCAATAATATACCCCGTGGAAATAGTCTGGCAGGTCACATGACAGTATGAGGTTACCGTCAATGTTTTCAACTATTTCCCGGTAGGTGTCATCGTTAAGATCAATGGCAATCTGCATTGGAGCGCCTGTTGAGGCTTTGGCCATTGTGGCCTCATCCACCCCAATGGCCACAAAGTCATTCTTTGTTTTCCTTGGTTTCATAATTATGTCGGGACTAAAGTATCCGAAATGCCTTAAATAGGGTAATGGCGGTGGGACTCGAACCCACTCCTACGCCACCACTAATGGTAACGCCTCCGTTCCGGCATCACGTCTCTACCATTGCCATATAAATTCCTAATGCAGGTGATGGCGGTGGGACTCGAACCCACTCATCATCCTCCAATCTTAGAGGAGCCTCCGTTCCGACATCATGGCTCTACCATCACCTACTAAAATGTGTACAAAATTACGAATTCTAATTGAGAATACCAAAGAGATTCCAGATTTTTTCCCTGAAAATAGTTGACTCTTTTGTGAATCAAATTTTTGGGAAAGAAAGCTGGTGAATCAAAGACCCTCAGTGAGATCAGTGCTGTCCTTTGAGGGACTACATGAATTTGCGCATGGCGGGGTCGAGGTCTTGGAAGAGAGGCTCTGTCTTTAGGAGGAAATAATTTCTTGTGAAATATATAATTTTATTTTGAAAATTGGAACCTAATGATTAACTTTGCGTTATATTTTTGAAGTCATGAGGATATTCACTGAGAAAGCCCTAAAGGAATACAGCGAAGCTCATCCAGAGGCTAAGGCTGCCTTACAAGAATGGACCACGATTGTGAAGCGATCGGAATGGCATAGCTATGCTGACATCAAAGCGACGTTTAATAGCGTTGATTCTGTTGGGAATCAGCGTTATGTATTCAACATTAAGGGTAACTCATATCGAGTAATAGTGATCATTAGATTTACGATACAATTTGTGTACATTCGATTTATCGGAACTCATGCAGAATACGACAAGATAAAGGACTGCAGTATAATTTAAGCCTAATAGTTATGACAAAGATTGAGAACGAAAAACAATATGAATGGGCTGTGGCCCGTGTGGAGGAATTGTTGAATACAGTGCCAGAGGATGCCCTGCCGGATGATCCAAATGCGATAGAGCTGGAACTCCTCTCCAACCTTGTGGCAGATTACTCAGAGGAGCATTATGCCTTAGGTCTCCCCTCGCTGATTGACGTGCTTAAACTGCGCATGTACGAAATGGGGCTAACTCAAGCTCAATTAGGCAAGCTGATTGGAGTGAGTGCCTCACGTATTAGCGATTATTTGAGCGGCAAAAGCGAGCCCACATTGAAAGTTGGCCGTGCCATCAGTACCAAACTAAATGTTGATGCCTCAATCGTATTAGGAGTTTAGGGTGTTGAAAAAGGTAAGCGGTGGTTACCATTTCCAATTCATAACTATTTGATTAGCAATGTGGAAATTCGGCGGTCACTGTCCGCCGAATTGGAAAGGATAGCGAGATATTCCATACGGTGCAGGGGAACTGATGTCATTTCAATTCCTTGGCGAGGAAGATGCGGTCGGCACCCTCCTGACATTGCAGTCATTGGTAAGCTCTTACCCTCATATTTTTCAGTCAGGGTAAAAATCAGAGGATGGTTAAACATAACATACAATGGATAAAATACAGATGAAAAGATTTCTTACCCTTATATATTCAGTTGTTCTCCTTGCATTTGGCCAAAATGGCTATGCGGCGGAGGATGTGCCTGCTTTGGGGAAGGTCTATGCTATACGTAATTGCTATTTTAAGACTGTGATGGCAGCTAATCCCTCGGAGAGCAACATTAAGTGCGTTACCGGGGACGGGAGGGAAAAGCTCAATCTATGGAAATTGGTCGACGCTGGCGACCACAAGTCATGCTACATTCAGAATGTTGCCAATGGTCTCTACATAGGGGCATCAGCCAGAGGGCAGCGCCATCCGCTCTCGGCTACGCCATTCCCGTTTGTGCTGCGCCAAAACCCTAAGATTGAGTCTTCTCGGGCCTACGATATATTGATTGATGGTTGGACCTTGAATTGCGCTCCAGATTCCTACTTAGTCAATTGGACAGTGTATGATGGGAAGGATAACCTGAATGGTGCGTGGACATTTGAGGAGATAATCACTGATACGGATGATTTAGATACTCCTCTCCCCTTGGCAATCTCAACCCCCGAATATGATGTGCAATATATGAGGCAATATAATGAGGTTCTTACAAAATTCTATGCCGATTTCTCCGCCACAGCCCTGAGAGACAAGTATCAAGCGATGAGCGATGAGCAATTGGCCCAAGAAATGCAGAGGTCAAATTTGAATCAAACTATCATTCAACAAGCCATAAAGATAAAGAATCAGAATTGGGCCAAGTATCAGAGCGGCAATAATTGGGAGAAACGTTTTCGAATCAATAAATACCAGCCATTCTCAGATAATGTAGAATGGTGTCAACCTTTGGGGCTTACGGTCAAATACGGTTGCATTACAGCCCCAACGGGGATTTACGCCCAGGCTGGAGAAGTGCTGTATATCTATGTGGGCAGCCAACCCGGAACGGGAGCGCAATTATCCTTAGAGAGTTATGGCTCAATCCCAGACACTCAGTATTCTCCCAGCTTATCATACCATCACACTCTGAATCGAGGTCATAACATCATTAAAGTTGAGAGTGATGGAAATCTTTTCATTAATTATCAAGCAAAGACGTTTAAACCCACTCGTTATCTGACGGCATACCCTGATATAACCATTAGGATTGAAGGAGGAAAGATTAATGGATACTTTGATTTGACCCGTGGTGACACTAATGCAGACTGGAAAGCGATGCTGGCCGATGGCCTTTTCTTTGCGCCCATTATAAATATGCGTACTCCGCATTTGGTATTTCACATGAACTCTCGCAAGGTAATTGATGCGTGTGGCGGGGAAATGGTGGAAATTCTGAATCTCTGGGACAAAATTGTTGAGGGCCAGACCGCAATGATGGCTATGACAGATAAGTACATACCAGAATTGTCGCAGAGGTTCAATTGTAAGCTTAATTGTTTTTCTTTCACTCGCACCGATTATTGGATGTATGCTTATGATTGGGGCGCTTATTTCCGAGAGGATGCGCTCAGTGAGATGCTTAATTATCGGAACATGCTGGTAAATCTTGATAAATGCTGGGGCTTAACTCATGAGCTTGGGCATTTGCATCAAGGGCTAATCAATATGGCTACCTGTACCGAAGCTTCAAACGGGCTGTTCAGCAATGCCTATATTTGGGACATGGGCCAAACTGTGACCCGTGGCAATTGCACTCTCCAAAACGATTGTTTCAACTTAATTGCCAATGGCGGAAGTTGGCCTGAACTGCCATTGGAGGTGAGGATGCGTATGTATTCTCAGCTCGAAATGTATTTTTCAAAGGTACTTGGTGACAAGGACTTTTATTCTCGATTAGCCTCGCTTTTGCGTTCCGACCGAATGAAAGAGCCAACGAGAGGCGTGATATCAGGCAGTACTGATTACCTGAAGTTCGCTTGCAAGGCCTGTGATGCGGCTCAAATGGATTTGTCTGACTTTTTTGAGGCGTATGGATTTTTTGTACCGATACATCTGACTGGAATCAATGTTGATAGGGTGCAAGAATTCGTAACCACGACGGATGACATTAATAAAGCTAAGGCCTATATGAGGCAATATCCGAAAGCCAATCCCAATATCTGTTTTATTGAGGATCGCTTGGATACGCATCAACCGACAGCAGGCGCCGGATGCCAGTTAAGCCAGTACCGCAAAGCATATAATCCGGGGTTGATAGGGTCTGCTGTAGGTGATGTGGGGCAATATACTGATTTTTTAGATGCGTCCCAAAGGGCCCAAGGATATACTTGTTCTGTGCAAGGGGATAAAGTGCATATCTCAGCTGGCTCTGGCGCAGTGGGTTTTAAGCTCAAGGATGCCTCAGGGCGTATTATTTGTCTGAGCAACAGATATGTATTTGATATCCCTCAGAAATACGTAGGCACCAAATTCCAAGTCTTCGCCTCGCAAGCCGATGGATCAGACATAGAAATTCCAAATATCTAATGATGATTCTTCCCTGAAAATAGTTGACTCGTTTGTGAATCAACTTTACCCCTACGGGTAGCCATCCGGGTGCATCCGATACAGAAGCTTAATTCATAATGACGACTTACTTAAAGACTGGATCAGTAGCTGAGTTTCCAAGAGAAGAGGCGCCAGAGGTTGCAGCCGATGAAGTTGCCGATAACTGCCATTAGATAGTTGAGGAGAACTATGGCTGGGGCCTCGGCAAGCAGCGACAAGGGTGAGGCGAGGAGATAAAAAGCATCGGCGATGCTGTGGATAAATCCGCTGAGGATAAACACCGGCACCGCGAAAAGAAGGGGCAGGAAAGACTTTTCGCGAGCGAATTTCACCGCCACTGTCATCAAAAAACCGCAGAGCAAAGCCAGTACGCAGGTCTGCCCGGGCCCAAGAGCCATGCGCTTGGCAGCGATGGCTCCAGCCTTTTCGGCCAAATCTGGCTCGGCATAGGCCATGGCCCACGCCATGAGCAAGCAGCCGGCAATGTTACCAGCGAGTATCAGCCAAAGGCGATTAAGTTCGGCCCGATTCATCACGAATCCAGCAGTGCCAGTATAGAGAGGCAATTTGAAATGTACCACTGTCAGCAGCCCAAGCGCGAACAGCACGGCTCCGGCTACGCCGCCCACTCTGAGGAACACCACGCAGCCAATCGATATTGAGATGCCAGCCAACATGGCTTGGCGAAACATGAGACTCAAATCAGCCGATTTTGAGGCGGCAGCTTTCTCAACCACAACGGTTGATGTCAGGTTATCTTCTTGCATTGAATCGTAGGGGTTGCGAGTGAATAGTGTCAGAGAATTTGCCATCATCGTAGACAAGCTGGCCATTGACCCAAGTCTTCTCTACCCGGTGGCGCAAGGTATACCCAGCCATGGGGGTCCAGCCGCAGCGGCTCAGCACCTCTGCATCCGTCACTTTATATGGCGTGGTCTCGCGCACCAGCACCAGGTCGGCATAGCAGCCCGGCAACAGAGTGCCCCGATCCTCAATGCCATAGACCAAGGCCGGATTGGAGCACATCACTCGCGCCACCGTGGCCTCATCAAGCAGTCCCAGCATGGCCGGGAGCGAGAATTGCACCATTGGCGCACCGGAGGCAGCCGTCAAGGCATCTCCCTCTTTGGCTGCCCATTCATGAGGAGCATGGTCGGTAGCGACCATATCGATTAGGCCATCCTTGAGGGCGCGAAGCAAAGCGTCGCGGTCGGCGCGGCTCTTGACCGCTGGATTCATCTTGATGCGAGCGCCCTTGGCGCCATAGTCCTCATCGCACCACAGCAGATGGTGAGGCGAAACCTCTGAGGTGATCAGTTTGTCTTGTATTGGTCCGCGCTCGAGCAGGCCAAGTTCGCGCTCAGTGGTGAGGTGGCAGATATGCAAGCGATGGCGCGACTGTTTGGCGAGTTCCACAGCGCGAGCTGTTGAGGCGAAGCATGCCTCAACGCTGCGTATGCGCGAATGTTCGGCCAGCGGTATCTGGCCTTGCGGATACTGCTGCTTAGCTACTTGTGTGTTTGCGGCTATGATAGATTGTTCTTCGGCATGGACTGCCACGATGGCATCTACCTCGCTGAATATTAGGTGGATAGCGCGAGCGTCATCAACAAGCATATTTCCCGTCGATGACCCCATAAACAGCTTCACGCCTGGCACTCGAGTGTAATCTGCCTCTTTCAGTTGGTCGATATTAGAGTTGGTGGCGCCGATGAAGAAGCCGTAGTTGGTCAAAGAGCGGCCTTTGGCTCGCTCCATCTTATCGGCCCACAATGCGACAGTGGTCGTCGGGGGTTTGCAATTGGGCATATCCAAATAGGAGGTAACTCCGCTCGCCACTGCGGCGCGGCTCTCGGCGGCAATGTCAGCCTTATGCTCCAAGCCGGGCTCGCGGAAATGCACATGGCAGTCAATTACGCCTGGCATCAGCAGGGCTCCCTCGCCATCGAATACCTCGTCAGCCTTGGGTCGCCCCATCAGCTCCGTGCCAACGGCCTCAATCCTTTCTCCCTTTATTGCAATCCACCCATCAGCCATTGGCTGTCCCGGAAAGCGCACATTATATATAAGCGTAGTCATATTCCTGCTTCTTGTTTTATACCAGGCCACAAATTTACAAATTTTTGGCCAATAATAGGGTGTCAGAAATCCAAACTTTTTATACTCTGATAATTTTTCTAGTTCTCAGAGGATTAGTGAAACAACCCCTACGGGGTAGTAGGGGGGAGGGATATGTGCCAATAGCTAGATGAAACAACCCCTACGGGATAGCCATCTGGATACAACCCAAGAATGAAGGTTAATTTCATATTGAAAACCTACTTATAGGCCACTGGGAATAGAATTCTATTCTGCGAAGAGGTCGTCGAGGGTGATTACGCATTGCACGGAGGCATTATATTTGCCTGGGGCCAAAGGATAGGTGGTGATGAGAACCGAGTGGATAGACTTTTCCACTCTATTGGTGGAGGAAAATTTATTTTCCTTCTTCTCAAGTCCCATGGCTACCTCTTTGGTTATGACAAAAGGTTTCCTCGCGAACTTCATCTCGCAGAGATTCACCACCTCATCTCGCCGATCTATCACCAAATCTATTTGAGCACCGCTCTCCTTTTCTTGATCAGAAGGGAAATAACGCCAAGCGTAATATTCTGATAGGGTACCGGTGATTTGCAATCTCTTCTTTATCTGAGGAATATGTGCCATACAAATCTGCTCAAAAGCCAAACCAGTCCACGACGTATGAGCCCGATGATCTATTGAATTGCTCCAATAGTTCTCATCGTTGGGCTGATTGAGCAGATAAGTGAAGTAGAACATTGTGAAGAAGTCGCACAGTTGATACACCGCCTCTTTCTTCTTTCGCCCGAAATGATTGTCAACCCTCACCAAATCGCTGTTGATAAGATTCTCCAACTTTTTAGTGAGGCTGCCACCGTCAGCCTGGCCCGTAGCCTTTGAGATTTCGCTACGAGTCAGACCCATTTTCTTTTTGCTCAATGCCTCAACAATTTTCACATAGGCATCTGACGACTTGAATAAAGCCTTATAGAGATGCTGGAACTCTCCTTTCAGCAAGGAATTCTTTTTGAAGAATATGTTGTCAACATTTTGAGCCAAGCTCAGACCAGGACGAAGTTTTGAGAGATAATAGGGCACTCCTCCCATTACCATGTAACATTCAGCAATCTCGTATCGGTTGAGGCGTATGCCATTGCTAAGCAGATACTGCTCAGTGTCATGGAGAGAGAATTGCTCCAAGTAGATTCTTTCCGTATCCCGATTGAAAAGACCGCCCTTATCGCCCAAAATCTTATCCATCATCCAAGCTGTGGCAGACCCACATAGCACGAGCATCAAGTCGTCTTGGCCAGAGCCCCAGGCGTTCCAGAAATTCTCTAAGGCACTGACAAAGTCTGACCGCTGGCTATCCATCCATGGCACTTCATCAAGAAACACCAACTTCCTGCCTTCTTTATTTAGGCCCAGCAGATATTTTTTCAACAATCCGAATGCTTCAAACCAGTTGGCGGGAGTATTCAAATCTTCCCCACTCGTCTCAGAGAGGACATTGGCGAAGTTCTCCAATTGCTTTCTGGTATTCTTATTGTAGAGGCCAGTAAGATAAAAATCAAATCGGTTGTTGAAGGTTTCGCGAATCAAGAAGGTCTTGCCAATGCGTCTTCTCCCGTACACAATAGCCATCTCTGGCTTTCCTGAAGCGTAGCACCGCAGCAAAGCCTCCTTCTCTCGAGTTCTTCCTATTATTTCCGCCATAGCTTGACAATTCTTATTTGACAATCTCGACTGCAAAGATAGCAACTTTTCGCCAATTTTCAAATCGGAATTGCGCGAGTTAGAGCGAAATGTTTTTCGCTTTGGGGAGGATATGTTAAATTTTGGATTGTTAACATAGTTTAACTAATAGGGGGGTAATTGTAAATTAATGTGTAAATTTGCGGATAAATTAATCCAATAATTAACACATAAATTTATGAACCCGAATTTTACTGGAAAAAGTATTAAACGCGGGTGGAGATGGATGGGAGTGCTGTCATGCCTCCTTCCCGGTCTCATGGCCTCGGCAGAAGATGTGGTCGAGGTAGATGTCGCCACCCCTGGCACTCTGGGCACAGTGCTCGCTGCCGCAATCGATGCTAACAATGCGTTTGTAGTCGACGATGTGACCTACAAAATCATTTCTGAGACCGAGGTGAGCGTCAAGGGCAACAAAGAATATGTAGGCGACTTAGTCATCCCCGCTACCGTCACTTGCGATGGTGTAGAATACGATGTGGTGGAAATAGGAGCCGAGGCTTTCTCTCAATCTTCTATCACTACGCTGTCTATCCCATCATCAGTGCGTGAAATCAAGGATGATGCTTTTAGTTACATCAACACCCTCACTGAGGTGACTATCGCAGAGGGCCTCGAAATCGTGGGACAATGTGGGTTCTGGTCATGTGACAATCTCCCTATTCTCCAGCTTCCGCGCAGTGTGAAGTCGTGTGACATTATGGTAGTGTCTACAAGAACAACAGACCTTCGCGCCTACATCCCAGTCTATAATTACGATTACGGCCTAATGGCTGCTCCGCTTGATGCTGAAGAGTTTGAATTGGCCGACAACTGTACCGGCAGCGAGCCCAACGCCTTTGCTGGCTGCGATAAGCTGAAGGTGGTAAAGCTGCCACGCGCTTTCGCTGAGGTAGGAAATAAATCTTTCGCCGGTTGCACATCGCTTACCGACATATATTATCCTACGCTGATTGTGCCTTCAATATCGAGGTCAGGCGATAATGCTGCGTTCTACGGAGTAGAGCTTTCCAACATCACTCTCCATGTCTATTCCTCTGCGGTGCAGACGTTCCAACAATATTGGGGCTACGACTTCAATTATGAGGAGATGGAAGATCCCACTCCGGTGGCAATAGAAATCAATGTGGCCGAGCCTGGTACTCTTGAAGAGACGGTGAAAGCGGCTGTTGCAGAAGCAAACGCTACAATATATGATATGTATAGCCTTACCGTGAGGGGTACTATCAACTGGGATGACACTCAATACATTAAATATATCTGCAATCCGAGCGTCTACTATACGCTATCCACTGATCCTTACACCCTCAGCTATCTCGATCTTTCTGAGGCAGAACTCGATGGCACTACCACCTTGTGGAACGAAAGCCTTTCTGGAAGCAAGCTCCTACAGACGGTCATCTTGCCTAAGAGCGTAGAGGAAATAGACCGCTATGCTCTATCTTCTTGCACCAGGCTCACTAAAGTAGTCCTACCAGAAGATCTTAAAGTATTGGGCGATTTAGCTCTTGCCTGGGATCCGATTTCAACCATTGAACTTCCTGCATCCATCGAACGAATTGGGGAAGAGCAAGGATGTGTCTTCTATGACTGCACCAGTCTGAAAGGTATCATTTGCAAAGCTGTCACTCCTCCAAGCCTTTACAAAGGCTATTCCGATAATTCCTTCACTGGAATGCTTGATAAGGATCTTATCTACCTCTTTGTGCCTGCTGAATCAGTCGAAACCTATAGCACAACAGAGCTATGGGAAGATTTCACCAACATCTATCCTCTCGAGGCCTTCCCCGTCAGCATCGACGCTGAGGAAGTGGCTCTCTATGTGAATGAAACATTTACCATTACTCCTCAAAGCGCTATTGATGGCGCTGTCTTCACCTGGACATCGAGCAACAACTCAATTGCTACGGTTAATGCCAGTGGCGTGGTTACGGCTCATAAAGCCGGCGAAGTCACCATCACTGCCACCTCTCCTTGGAATGCTACTGCTGAATGCACGGTGACCGTATCGAAGCGCACCCAAGAAATAGTGTGGGAGCAAGACTTCCAGAGCATCTATGCCGATATGGAGGGCATCTATGTTGACGATGTGATCGAGCTTTCAGCTTATTCAACATCGGGCTTGAGTGTGGAATATGAATGGGATAATAATTGCATCACCTTGTTCAGCAGATTTGGCTTCTACTATATCCAGGGCGTTGAGGCCGGAACAGTTGTGCTGAAGGCTGTACAAGTTGGCAATGACGAGTATGAAGCTGCCGAGCCGATTGAATGCACTATCATTGTCAATATCCTCCCACAGGAAATATATTGGCCAAGTTTTACAACAACCGAAATGGAGGTTGGATACCTCACCTATCTTTATGCTTATACTACCACTGGACGTGGGGTAAATTATACCATAATTGAAGGCGCAGAGCATGCTGAGTTGAATGGCAGTGAGCTTCTGGCCCTATCCCCTGGTATTGTAGTTGTGCGCGCTTATGATGATGGCGAGGAAGGCAAATATGCCCCCTGCTTCTCCGATTGGACTATAGAGATTAAGGAAACAGAGCTTGGCTTGACCGACATTTCTGCTGATACAGAGTGCCAGGTATTCTCTACCTCTGGCATCCTCCTCTACGAGGGCCTAAAGGGTGACATGGGCCGTCTCGCCCCGGGCATCTACATCATGCGCACCCCGCAGCGCACCATCAAGATTACAGTGAAGTAACATTGGCCCAAAGGCAACAAAAAGCAATTTCAAATTAAATTATCTCCTATTCGCCTCGGAGAGGCGGTACTTGATAAGAAGCAAAGTACCGCCTCCCCGAGGCGTAATCATCTTATCACCCGAGATATATGTCTGAGAGTTGCCGATAATCACCACAGTGAACATATCAGCCATCTTGAGGCGATATAGTTGCCAATAGCGCTCGTGGCTCTTGGGGTTGTAGATGGCAGTGACAAAGTCGGCCAATGCTGCCGCGGTACGGATTTTCTCAATTTTCTACAAGTTTTTCCCTCTGTTTGGAGAAAAATTCTTACCTTTGTATAGGGATTATGACCAATCATGAAAATTCCTCAATTACTGATAGCGGCAGCCAACTCTGGCAGCGGTAAAACTACCATTGCTGTGGGCTTGATGCGGACCCTGCGCAAGCGAGGCCTGAGGGTAAAGCCATGCAAATGCGGGCCTGATTATATCGATACTCAATTCCATCGAGCAGCGGTTGGAGAGCCGTCGCTAAACCTTGACCTCTTTATGGCCTCAGAGCCGTATTTGCGTCAAAGTTATAGCCAATGGGCTCAAGAATTGAGGCGCCATCTTGATATTCCTCTCATCTATAACATTATGAGTAAGATATGATTTACGGTCACGGCGATGATATACACGGGCACTCGCGCCCTATACGCTACAATTTCAGCAGCAATGTGCGCCAAGGGGTGGACCATTCTGGGCTGATGTTGCATCTGTGGGAGGACCTGACGCTGCTGTCAAACTATCCGGAACCGGCGCCTGTGAGTCTCGAGGAGAAAATCAGCGAGGCATTAGGGGTGAAGTCAAATTGCGTGATGGTCACCAACGGAGCCACCGAGGCCATATATCTGGCTGCCACGCTCAAGATTGATGCTCGCAGCGCAGTGTTGACCCCGACATTTGCCGAATACGCCGATGCGGCCGCTGCCGCTGGCCATGAGGTGAGGAATATGCCATCGATATTGAGTCTGAGCAAGGATTATGATATGGCTTGGATTTGCAATCCCAACAATCCCACTGGCCGCATGATCCCAGCGCAGGAGATATTGGAGATTGCCGATGCTCTGCCCTATACTCTGATGGTTGTGGATCAGGCTTACCATCGCTATACGCCCTTCCCAGCGATTGAGCCCCATGAGGCGGTGTTGCGCAACAATGTGCTGCTTATCTATTCAATGACAAAGGATTACTCGGTGCCAGGCCTAAGAATCGGTTATGCAGTTGGCAATCCGCATATCATTGCGCGTATGCGCTCGGGACGCATGCCTTGGGCAATGAGCACTCCGGCACTCAAAGCCGCGCATTACCTGCTCGACCATGAGGCTGACTATGCCATGCCGCTTGAAGATATGCTGGCGCAAGCTCAACGGCTAAAGCAGGGTCTGGAGGAAATTGGCATCAAGGTAGAGCCATCAACTACGCCGTTTATGCTGTGCGAACTCCCCGACTTGGCCGATGCCTATTCGCTTAAGCAATATCTGATTGACAAAGCCGACATCTTGATTAGAGCCGCCGGGAATATGCGCCCACTCGACCGACCATACTTCCGCGTAGCCTCAATAGGCGCAGAGGCTGACGCATTGTTGGTGAAAAAGATAAAGGAATGGATGCAATATGGGCGATAGGGCCGCTTGTGGCGGCAATGATCCTGGACTGGAGCATAGGCGACCCGGAGGGCTGGCCGCATCCGATTGTGTGGATGGGCCAGGCTATCAGCGCGTGTGAGCATTGTTTCAACCATGGTCAGCACCGTAAGGCCAAAGGAGCAGTGTGCGCTGTGGGACTGATAGCGATTGCTGGGGCTTTGGCTTGGTTAGTGGTTTGGACGGCTGAACTTTTAGGCGAGTGGGTGAAATTTGGGGTAGAGACAATTTTGATATTCTATTGCTTGGCTGGCACTACATTGATACGGGAAGTGAGGGGAGTGTTTAGAGCCGCCGACTTGGGGCTAGAGCAGGGTCGGAAACAGGTAGGACGAATCGTGGGGCGCGACACTGCTTCCCTCTCTGATCATGAGGTGCGCACTGCAGCCTTAGAGACTCTTGCCGAGAATCTCAGCGATGGGGTGATAGCTCCGCTTTTCTGGTTTGCGTTGCTGGGCGTGCCGGGCATGGTGGCGTACAAGATGGTCAATACCTTGGATTCGATGATTGGATATCGCAACGAGCGCTATCGCGAGTTTGGCAGCTGGGCCGCTCGCATCGATGATGCGGCAAATTACATCCCGGCGCGCCTAACAGCTCTGTTGATGGTGCTGGTGAGCGGTCGCTGGGGTCTGCTGAGCTTTGTGCATCGCTATGGTCGTGAGCATCTTAGCCCTAATTCTGGGTATCCCGAAGCCGCATTGGCTGGCATACTCGATTGCCGATTCGGTGGTCCGCACGACTATTTCGGCGAGCTTGTGCCTAAACCATATATAGGCTCGAACGAGCGAGCGCTTGTGAGCGCTGACATCAAAACAGCAGTATATGTGAATCGCGCTGCCGAGTTGGTTATGATAATCTTGACGGCAGCGTGCCGACTGCTGATCTGACCGCTACGCTCTTGCATAGCGGGTGAGAGGCAGCGAGAGCAATACCCCTAATATGGCCGGCAAAAAGGCCAGGACACCGATCCAACCAAGGCCCAAATGGGTGGCAACCAGACCGCCGAGCAGGGCCCCGCTGCCAATGCCGATATTGAAGATGCCCGAATAGGTGGCAACAGGTATGGTCGATGGCTGGGGTCCGCGCTTGATGAGCATGTCTTGGCAGCCGAGGTTGAAGCATGTGCAACCCATCGACCCGAAAAAGCAGAAGACCATCACGCCTATGGCCCAAGGTGCCAGTGCGTTAATGGCCAGACCGTAGATGGCTATGGCAATCGGTGCGCCAGTGAAAAACCAACGAGGCCATCCGGCAAACCAACGAGCGAATGCCCAGCCAGCCACAATCCCAGCCGCGCCCATCAGCGACAAGGTGAGGGTAATCATCATAGCCGACATCTGCGCCACTTGGGCCAGGAATGGCTCGATGTAACTGTATATCATGAAATAGCTGGTGACGATTGCGAGTATGAACACGTAGATGCGCATTACCATCGGATTGGTGAGCATGTGCGGCACATCGCGCAGCGAGAATTCTTCGCTTGACCGGTGGCGAGGGAGATAGATAAAGCAAGCAATGGTAACCAATGCGCTCACTGCCGCTACTGCTGCAAAGGTAGCTCGCCAGCTGAGCCACAAACCCACCATGCGGCCAAGTGGCAAACCCAGGATAGTGCCAATCGACGAACCGGTGATGATGAAACTCAGGGCCTTGGCACTGCCTCCTTGCGGAGCCGTAGCCACAGCGTAGGGAGGCACAATGCCCCAAAACACCGCATGGCAACAAGCTACCCCCACGCGAGCGCATATCAGAGCCCCGTAGGTCGGAGCGAGAGCTGAGGCGAGTTGGAACAATGAGAACAGGCCCAGCACCCATAGCATGATTTTGCGCCAATCCATCTTGGCCACTGCTACCATCAGTGGCAGCGACATCAGGCCCACGACCCAGGCGTAGACTGAGATGATCATGCCCACCTGGGCCTCGGTGGCACCAAAGGCATCGGCAATATCGGTGAGCAGCGCCACTGGCACAAACTCGGATGTGTGGAAAATAAATGTCGAGGTGGCCAATGCTATGCATGGCACCCAGCTCTCTCTTTTCATAGCTTTGTGAAAAAATGAACAGCGTCCTTTAAATCTTCTTTTACCTTAAAAAATCTCGGCGCAAAGGTACGAATTTTTATTCAATCCTTGGTCACGGGATTGGTATTATTGCTGATGATGGTTATTTTGGTCGACATTGAGGATAAAATTGTAACATTTCTCTGGTGAGGGGAACTAAATATACAATTTTTGTGTTCTTGTTTTGTACGTTTCTTCAATATAATTGTGTAACGTTTGCAACGTTTCTTTTTAAGCTTAACAGACCATCAAAAACAATAATACTAATGATGTCACCAAAGCGACTATTTGCTATCATACTCGCCGTGAGTGCTGCCATCGGAAGCTGGGCTCAGGGGGCCGTGTCGCTCGATTCGTGTCGGGCTATGGCTCTGGCCAACAACAAGCAGCTGATGATGAGTCGACAACGCATTGTCACAGCCAAATATCAGAATAAGGAGGCTTTTTCGGCTTATCTCCCCGCCATCGACTTTGCCGGGGGGTATCTCTACAACCAGAAAAAGCTCTCGGTGTTTGACTCTGACCAGTTGCTCCCGGTCAAGACTTTCAATCTTGAGACAGAGACCTACGACTTCAATCTGGTGAAGAATCCTCTCACTGGCGAATTGGTCAAGAATCCGGCCACTGGCGAATACATACCCGAGCAGGTGGCTCTGATGCCCAAGGAAGCTCTGACTTATGATATACACAATGTGTTTTTCGGAGCTGTGACCCTTACCCAACCCATTTATATGGGCGGCAAGATTGTGGCTATGAATAAGATAACCAAATTTGCAGAAGAGGCTGCCCAGGCTTTGCACCTTAGCGAGGCAGAAAATGTAATCTATGCCGTCGATGCCGCCTATTGGCAGGTGGTGTCGCTCAAAGCAAAGTACAAACTTGCGCAAAGCTATTTGGCTCTCCTCGAATCGCTCGATCGCGATGTGGCTCTGATGCTTGAGCAAGGCGTGGCCACTCGCGCCGACAAGCTCAGCGTGGATGTCAAGCTCAACTCTGCCCAGGTGGATATGACCAAGGTGGAGAATGGCCTTACCCTCTCGCGCATGGCTCTTGCTCAGGTGTGCGGCTTGCCGGTCAACACAGTATTCCCGCTTGAGGATGAGGATCTCAACGACATCTCCAAGACTACGCCTCCGGCTGCTCATTATGATATGGAGCAGGTATATCAGCGCCGCCACGACCTCGAGGCTCTGCGCCTGAGCATCGATGTGGCCGAGCAGCAGCAAAAGGTTGCTCTATCGACGATGCTCCCCAATGTGGCGTTGGTGGGCGCTTATTCATTCTCAAATCCCAATATGTTTGACGGCTTCAAGAAGCGTTTCAGCGGAGCATTCTCAGTCGGCGCCATGGTGACGATACCCTTGTGGCACTGGGGAGGCGACTACTCGAAATACAAGGCTGCCGAGAGCGATGTGGTAATCAAGAAGCTCGAACTCCAGGATGCCGAGGAAATGGTGTCGCTGCAAGTGAGCCAAGCCGCATTCAGAGCCGAAGAGTCGGTCAAGACTTACAATATGACTGAGACCAACTTGGCTAAGGCCAATGAGAATTTGCGTTGCGCTACCCTCAGCTTCAAGGAGGGCATGGCCACCACCGACAATGTGATGGAGGCGCAGACCGCCTGGCTCAAGGCCAATTCTGAAAACATCGATGCCATGATAGATGTCCATCTATGCGACACCTACCTCAGCAAGGTGTTGGGCACACTGTATAAGTAATAAGTAATGAGTAATGAGTAATGAGGACCAAAGAGGCTACCCCGTAGGGGTTGTTTCAGATAGTAATAAGGACCAAAGAGGCTACCCCGTAGGGGTTGTTTCAGATAGGTCAAAAGTATCACCAATATAGGGAGCCGTATGGCGGCTACTGTTCGGGCTCAGTTTGTGAGCCCGTCAATATCGATAAAAAACAAACACTCAATATGGAAAATCAAGAAGAAGCAAAAGCCAACAAATCATTGATGCTCACGCTGGCAGTGGTAGTGCTGGTGTCGATAGCTTTGGCAATTTTTGGATTTTTATGCCTAAATAAGCCCCCAGAGCTGGTCGAGGGCCAGGTCGAGGGCACGACGATTCGCATCTCCGGCAAACTCTCGGGGCGCATCAAGGAATTTTATGTGCAAGAGGGCGACACCGTATTGGCTGGCGATACCCTGGTGCGCATCCACTCGTCGATAGCAGAGGCTCAGCTCACTCAGGCCGAGGCTATGCAAGAGGTGGCTAAGTCGCAAGATAAGAAGGTGGATGTGGGCACCCGCAAACAGATTATCCAAGCCGCCTACGACCTGATGCAACAGGCTAAGGCTGCCACAACCATTACTCGCAAGACCTACGAGCGCATGGAGAATCTCTACAGCGAGGGCGTAGTGTCAGAGCAAAAGCGCGATGAGGCCAAGGCTGCTTATGATGCTGCCGTGGCTGCCGAGGGTGCCGCTACCAGCCAATATGATTTGGCTCTCGCTGGCGCTCAAAGCGAGGATAAAGAATCGGCCGCCGCTATGGTGGCTGCCGCTGATGGCGGAGTTGAGCAAGTCAAGGCTGTGCTCGAGGACAGTTATCTCGTAGCTCCCTACGATGGCGTAATTGATCAGATCTATCCCGAAGCCAGCGAGTTGGTAGCTCTGGGCTCGCCTATCATGAGTCTGCTTAAGCTTGATGACCGCTATGTGACATTTAATGTGCGCGAAGAGTTGCTCGCTGACCTCACCATGGGCAAGACCATCAAGGTGATGGTGCCCGGGCTGGGCAAGAAGGATATCGATGTGGATATCTATTATATCCGTGATATGGGCTCGTATGCCACTTGGGAATCTACCAAGTCGACTGGCGATTGGGACAGCCGCACATTCCAAATCAAGGCTCGCCCCACCCAGCATGTGCCCAACCTCCGCCCCGGCATGACAGTCATATACAAAAAGTAAAAAATGAAAAATGAAAAGTGAAAAATGAAAAATGGGCTATCCAGATTCTTCAGCTTTCACTCTTCACTCTTTGTTTTTCATTCCACAATCTTAATTTTTCATTTTTCATTATTCATTTTTCATTTATAAAGTGAATATAGGTATCGTAGATAGTGTCAAGCGCGAGTTGCGCAGGATGGTGACAATGCCGATGTACTTGGTGTTCATGGTGTTGTGCCCCATCGGGTGCGGACTTATCTTCATGAGTCTGCTCAACGCCGGCTTGCCGCTGCGCACCCCGGCTGCGGTGGTCGACCTTGACCATTCCGAGCTATCGCGTCAGGTCATTCGCAATCTCAATAGCAACGAGCTGGTCGACGTGCAATACAAGTTCGAGAGTTATTCTGACGCTCTGGCTTATGTGCGCGAGGGCAAAATCTTTGGCTTTTTCATCATATCGCGCGACTTTGAGAAGGATGCCTTGGCGGGCAAGAAACCGACTATTGACCTGTACAGCAACATGACTTACTTTGTGCCTGGCACATTTGCCTTCAAAGGGTTCAAGTTGGTCGCTGTAAGCACAACGGGAGGGTTGGCAGCGGCCAAACTTGCGGCCGTGGGCCTCACGCCTGACCAGATAACCGCTCTGTCGGTGCCAGTCGATATTGACATCCATGGAATTGGCAATCCGTGGACCAACTACAGCTACTATCTGTCTCCATCGTTCACCTTCGCTACGGTGGCGCTCCTGATGATGCTGTTCACAGTGTTTTCAATCACTGTCGAGATCAAGCACAGCACCTCGCCGCAATGGCTGATGACTGCTAAGGGAAATATAGCCGTGGCTGTCTTTGGCAAACTGTTGCCGCAGACGATATTGGGCATAATAGTATGCTTCTTGCTCGAGGCTGTTATGTTCGGTTTCTTGCATTTCCCTATGAATGGCAGTCTATGGTGGATGCTTGTGGCCACGGTGCTGTTTGTGATTGCTACGCAGTCGTTTGCGGTTATGGTGGCATCGATTCTGCCTAATCCTCGCTTTGCTCTGAGCGTGGTGTCGCTGATAGGCGTGCTTACGTTCTCGTTTGGCGGCTTTTCGTTCCCGGTCGAGAAGATGTACGGTGCTATCGCAGCGTTCAGTTATATTGTGCCAATCAGATATTGGTTCTTGATATACGTCAATATCGCCCTCAACGGTTTTGATGTCTACTTTGTGCGCTTCTACTTTGTGGCGCTGTTGATATTCCCCTATCTGGGCATGGCTTTCCTGTGGAAACTCAAGAAGGCTTGCCTGCATCCCGTTTATATCCCATGATTCTCCATAACCCATGAAATGGTTTAGAAATACGGCCCGAGTATTTAGGCAGGAGTGGAAGGTGATGCTGACCGACCCCGGCCTAATCCTCTTTTTCGTGGCTCTGCCGTTGATGTATCCTATCGTGTATACGCTCATCTACAATCCCGAGCAGGTGAGAAAGATCGAGGTGGCTGTGGTCGACGACTGCCGTTCGCAGGAGTCGCGCGAGCTGGTGCGCCAAGCTTCGGCCTCGCCGGCGTTTGCGCTGTATGGATACGCCTCGAATATGTCAGAGGCTAAGGATTGGTGGGCAGAGCAGAAGGTCTACGCCATCTTGCATATCCCTTATGATTATGGCAAGAAGATCAATCAGATGGAGCAAGCGCATGCCACTATGTACACTGATATGAGCTTGCTGCTGCGCTATCGCGCATTGATGAGCGCCATGTCATCAATTCAGATGAAGCTGGCCTCAGACATCACCACTGAGCGCATACAGGCTCTTGGGGCAGAATCGCTCGGTGTGGGTATGCCAGTACAGACTGTCAGCCATTTCTTGGGCGACACGCAACAGGGCTTCGCATCGTTTGTGATTCCGGGCATTGTGGTGCTGATTATGCAGCAGAGCTTGATACTCGGTGTGGGATTGCTTGGCGGCACTGCCCGCGAGCGTCGGCGCAAGAATTTCGGGTACGACCCTCTGGGGGTCAACGATGCCGGGGCTTTGGCCCAGGTGTGGGGCAAGGCGTTGGCCTATACGATATTTTACATACCAGTCGCCATCTACATATTGCACTATGTGCCTGAGTTTTTCCATTTGCCCCACTACGGCAACCCGGTGGATTATCTGTTGCTGATGTTCCCGTTGCTGTTGGCCTCGGCCTTCTTGGGCCAGTTGGCAGTGATAATGATATGGGAGAGGGAGTTTGTGTTCCTCGTAGTAGTGTTTACCTCGCTGATCTTCTTGTTCCTCTCTGGTCTGACGTGGCCGCGCTATTCGATGTCACCTTTCTGGCTCACCATTGGCGACTTTGTGCCCGCAACATGGGGCATAGAGGGCTTTATCCGCATCAACAGCAACGCCGCTACCCTGGCCGAGAATGCCCGCTGCTACATCGCTCTGTGGCTGCAAGTGCTGGTCTATAGCTTCCTCGCCGCCATGGTCTGGAAATACATGGTCACCAAAGAGCGCGCCAAATTCACATCTTCCCCCGCTACTGCACAGTAATTAGGAAAGTGTGCACTATTTGGTCGTGATGTAAATTATTCGTACTTTTGCGGAAATTTACAACCGACTGAGGATGTACCCATTCTCAGAAAATAGTGACAGAAAATGACAAACGACAATCCAATGATGGAGGTGGCAGCCCGCCTGGCCGGCTTGCGTGATGCACTCGACCTGACAGTGGAAGAAATGGCACGCGAGTGCCACATCAGCCCTGACCTCCTGAGAAATTATGAAAGCGGCACTGCCGACATCCCGGTGAGCTTTCTTCACGGCCTGGCTTCGACCTACGGCGTAGAACTCACAGCCCTGATGTTCGGCTCCGAGCCCAAGATGAGCACATACTCGGTGACACGCGCTGGTAAAGGCGTAAAAGTGGAGCGAACAAAGGCTTACAGCTATCAGGACCTGGCTGCCGGATTCCGCAATCGCATTATGGCTCCCTTTATGGTCACAGTTGAACCCAAGGAGCACCAGGAACTTACGCTCAACACTCATCAGGGCCAGGAGTTTAACTACATCGTGGATGGCGAGCTTGAGATGACTGTGGGTGGCAAGGTGATGACCCTCCGCACTGGCGACAGCATCATGTTTGATGCTCAGCTGCCCCATGGTTTCCGCGTGATGGGCGACAAGCCGGCCCGCTTCATTGCCATTATTACTAATTGAATCTCAGAGAGACTGACCTATGTTAGAGCGTTTTTTGGATCGCACGACTTTTGAGTCGTACGATGACTTTATGGCCAATTTCCATGTGAATGTGCCAGAGAATTTCAATTTCGGATACGATGTTGTAGACCAATGGGCCGCTGAGGCTCCAGACAAGCCAGCCCTTCTATGGACTAATGACAAGGGCGAATGTCGGCAGTTCACATTTGGCGAGATAAAGAAATATTCAGATCAAACTGCTTCGTTCTTCCAGAGCCTTGGCATTGGCCGAGGCGACATGGTGATGCTTATCTTGAAGCGTCATTATCAATTCTGGTTCTCAATCATAGCCCTGCATAAGCTTGGGGCAACAGTGATTCCCGCCTCGCATCTGCTCACTCCTAAGGATATCATTTACCGCTGCCACATGGCCGACATCAAGGCCATCGTCAGCACGGGCGACCAACTGATCGTGGACCATATCGAAGCCGCAAAGCCAGAATGTCCTTCGCTGAAGGTGCTGATTTCAACCGGGCCAGTGGTGCCTGCCGGATGGTATGATTTCAACAAAGGCATCAAGGAGGCTGCCCCGTTTGTGCGCCCAGAGCAGGTGAATAAGAATGAGGACATCTCCCTGCTTTATTTCACCTCTGGCACTACTGGCGAACCCAAGATGGTGGCCCATGATTTTACCTATCCCTTGGGCCATATCATCACTGGCAGCTATTGGCACAATCTGCACGAAGATAGCCTACACCTTACGCTGGCCGACACTGGCTGGGGCAAGGCCGTGTGGGGCAAGCTCTATGGGCAGTGGATTGCTGGGGCGAATGTGTTTGTGTATGATTTTGAGAAGTTTGAGCCAGTGGATGTGCTGCATAAGATTCAGGATTATGGCATCACATCGTTCTGCGCTCCGCCCACGGTGTTTCGCTTCTTGATTCGAGAGGACCTCACCAAATACGACCTCTCAACTCTGAAATATTGCACTATCGCTGGCGAAGCCCTTAATCCTAATGTGTATGAGGAATGGTTGCGCCTTACCGGCATCAAGCTGATGGAGGGATTTGGCCAGACAGAGACTACGCTAACCATAGCCACTTATCCCTGGCTAGAGCCAAAGCCAGGGTCGATGGGCAAGCCGGGGCCGGAGTATGACATCGACCTGGTGGATGAAAACGATGAGTCAGTGGAAGATGGCGAGCATGGCGAGATTGTGGTGCGGTTGCCCGAAGGCGGTAAGCGTCCGCTGGGCCTGTTCCGCGAATACCTACATGACCCCAAGCTCACGGCCGAGGCTATGCACGATGGCCTATACCATACTGGCGATGTGGCTTGGCGCGACGAGGATGGGTATCTGTGGTTTGTAGGGCGCACTGATGATGTGATCAAGAGCTCTGGCTATAGGATTGGCCCGTTTGAGGTAGAGAGCGCGCTGATGACCCATCCTGCAGTGGTAGAGTGCGCCATCACCGGGGTGCCAGATGAGATACGCGGTCAGGTGGTTAAGGCCACCATCGTCCTGGTCAAGGAATACCGCGACCGCGCCGATGAGGCCCTGGTGAAGGAAATCCAAAACCATGTGAAGCGCGTCACGGCTCCCTACAAGTATCCGCGCATCATCGAGTTTGTTGATGAGCTTCCCAAGACCATCTCCGGCAAAATCCGCCGCGTAGCCATCCGCGGCAAAAAGTAAAATATGGGTTGAAATAAGTTTTTGCACAAAAAAACGGTGAAAAATTTGGTAGATTCAAAAATAGTCCCTACCTTTGCAACGCAGAAACGGCCAGAGGGCCTCAATCCCCTGCAATTTCAGCATCCCGGAGAGGTGGGTGAGTGGCTGAAACCACCAGTTTGCTAAACTGACGTAGGAGCAATCCTACCACGAGTTCGAATCTCGTCCTCTCCGCTAACTACTGCCCGTCAGTAAGTTGAGAAATTTACACCCGGCTTTACACCTCTTGATGTGAAGCCGGGTGTTTTTATAGACTACACCCATCGGTTTCACAAATTTTGTCAGAAAGTACCTCATATACATTTGTTGACCTTTTCGCAGGATGCGGAGGCCTGAGCGAAGGGTTTTATAGGCAAGGGTTCAAAGCTTTGGCTCATGTCGAGATAGACCATGCTGCTTGTGAAACACTAAGGGAACGGTTGAGATACTATAACTATCCTTCTCCAGAAAACGATGTAATAGAAGAAGACATAAAATCTCCTGATATCTTGGCTAAAATGGACAAAGCTATAGATAAAAGGGAAGTAGATGTGATAATAGGAGGTCCACCTTGTCAAGCCTATTCTACTGCTGGTAGAGTTCGAGATAGGGTAGGTATGGAGAAAGATGCTCGAAACTTTTTGTTTGAAAGTTATGTTTCCATTCTAGAACACTACCTCCCAAAAGTATTTGTTTTTGAAAATGTTACTGGTCTTCTTACAGCAAGAGTAGGAGGAAATCGAATCTTCCCCCAAATTATTGAAGCCTTAAGTAAGAAGTATTGTGTGGTAGATGACACTGAGATTATTCTTTTCAATACAGCTAATTATGGAGTGCCTCAAATAAGGAAGAGACTCATAATTATGGGTATAAGAAAGGATTTAAAAGGCGTAGATATAAGGGATTTGTATAGGAGGATTACCAAAACTCATTTTGATCCCTCTATGGCCCCAGAAGATCAAAAGGGTCTAAAAAAATTTGTTGATGTAAAAGAGGCTATTGGAGACTTACCTCCAGTTGCGCCTGGTGAAGATGCCTCAACAGATTCCTTTAATTATGTTTGTAATAATGATTTCTTGAAGGCAATTGGAAAAAAAGGAGTTCATCCTTTGAGGGATCATATTTGTAGGAAGCATAATGAAAAAGATAGAGAACGCTTTCGAGAGATGATTGCTCATGAATGGTCATTTAGGGACTTGCGTAACAATAGACCAGATCTTGAACATGAACATGCGCGGGTATTTGACAATAGTTATGTAGTCCAATGGTGGAACTTACCGAGTAAGACTATATTAGCTCATATACATAAGGATGGATTCCAATTTATTCATCCAGATTTTAAGCAAGCGCGATCATTTACAGTTCGGGAAGCGGCTCGAATACAATCTTTCCCAGACGATTTTGTATTTAAAGGTTCACGTGGCGATAAATTCAAACAGATTGGAAACGCTGTTCCTTGTCTGTTTGCTGAAGCATTGGCTAAAGCTATAAAAACTACATTAGAAGATTTAATATGATATTTCAGTCGGTATCTGATATAAAAAATAAGAGAGAGAAGGACTTCTTTACAGAAAAAGTTCTTTTGTACATTCGTATTATTGAATGTCTGTCGGCTGAAGTAATGGATACCTCTCCTGAAGAAATTTTCCTAATTCCTAAGGATATATCTAATGGGGTCGTGGAAGAATTGAAGAATATAGGAGTAATTGAGACGAGGAAAGATTTACCTTGTTTAAAAAAAATTCTAACTCCTACCTTATTCGTTCGTTTTATATCTTCGGTTGAATTATTCTTAAGCAATCCCGAAATCTATAATCCATGGATTAACAAACTTCGTAATAGATCCAGGATAGAATGTAGAAAAAATATACTTACCTTCTCTCCTACTGTAGTGGATTTCTTCTGTGGAGCGGGAGGTATGAGTCTAGGATTTTCAAAATCTGGATATAATATTCTTTTGGCTAATGATATAGTTGAGGAATGTTTGGCAACCTATACCCTCAATCATCCGGAGATTCCTCAAAGTTCTATCATCAATATGGACATAAGAGAATTATGTAATAAGGTTACAAATTTTCTTCCTTATCCTGTTGATGTTGTAATAGGTGGCCCTCCCTGTCAAGGTTTCAGTTCGGCAAATCAGCAAAGAATCATTGACGATCCTCGTAACGAGCTCTACAAGTATTTTTTGAAGGCTGTTGAAGAAATAGCTCCAAAAATTGTAGTTATGGAGAACGTTAAAGGGATGCTATCGGTTGCCCAACAAGTGGTAGAGGACTATAGAAATATAAAATCTAAAGTAAAGAATCAAATAGTTCATTATGAGGTTAGCTATCAATTGGTTAACTCAGCTGATTTCGATGTTGCCCAAAATCGAATTAGGTTGATTTATATAGCTGTTCGAAGCGATATAGTGAGAGCCAGAAATATTACCCCAGAGAATATTTTTGAGGGCTTAAACAAAAGGAAAAAACCACAGCATTACATATTAAAGGATGCTTTGGAATATATAAAACCTTTAGAATCTCCTAGAATCAAAGGCCTTACAGAAACTGATGATGAGGCAACAGGAAAAAAAGTTGATATTAATCCATATTCTACATCTAATGAGTATTTAGACCTGATTAATGATCATCGTCAAATTCCATTGACATTTAATCATAAAGCTAGATATGCCAGTGATACGAATTATAAAATATTTTCTCTGTTAGGTCAAGGAGAGGATGCCTCCAATTATAAAATTAAAGGTATCATGCCTTATGAACACCGTCTTCATTGTTTTAAAGATAAATATTTTAGATTAGAAGAAAACAAACCATGTAGAACTATCACGGCTCATTTAAGAATGGACTGCTTGTCTCATATTCATCCTACTCAGACGCGTACAATTACGCCTCGAGAGGCTGCTAGAATCCAATCATTTCCTGATGATTATATTTTTATGGGTTCTTATCTCAAGACTTATATGCAGATAGGAAATGCAGTACCAGTGCTTTTGGCCTATAATATTGCTGAAACAATAAAAAATTTCATATGAAATCCTCTATATTCTTTTACAAAGAACTTACTCCAGCTGAGGTTGGACATACAAATACCCATGAAACCTATATACGGTTCCCTAATACTTTTGATTATGATGAGTTCTTTAATCATAATCCTAAAACACAAGGAACCGTAATAGAGTGTACTGTAGATTTCCTTAATTTGACACCCGGGGTCAATAAAGGAAAAGTAATCCCCTTGCGATTTGTATATTATGTGAATAGTGCAAGTCATGAAAAGCGTATACCAAGCTTGGGTAATCTTTTTCGTGACAATAATGTTGAGGAGGGTGATGTAGTATGTATAGAACGTAGAGAAGAAAAAGGTAAATCCAATTATTACATCACTTTCTATAAGAAAGGAGAAATTACTATCTTTCCACAATCCTTTTATTTCTCAAAAAAGTATGGTGAAGATATGTTGATAGAAAATGGAATGTTAGAAACCCTACAAACCATTTTCTATGGGGCACCGGGTACTGGTAAAAGCTATCGTGCCAATGGTATGGTTCTTGCTGCCAAACAAGCCCAAGCTAACCCCGATGAGGAGAATTGTGTAAGAACCACTTTCCATCCAGATTCTGACTACTCCACTTTTGTTGGGGCCTATAAACCGACTATGCGGGAATCGGAACGAATATCGGACAGCGGACATGCCGTCACCAAGCATGGCACCAGTGAGATTGTAATGGAGAATCGGATTGAATACTCCTTCATTCCTCAGGCTTTCCTCAAAGCCTATGTGGGCGCTTGGAAACGCTGGGCACGCAACCCGGAGGCTCCTGAGCCATATTTCTTGGTGATAGAGGAAATAAACCGAGGAAATTGCGCCCAGATTTTCGGAGATCTCTTCCAGTTGTTGGATCGCGATGACAATGGGGAGTCAAGTTATGAAGTGAATCCAGACAAAGACATTGCTAAATTCCTCAAATACGATGTGGAAGGCTTCAAGAATGAGGATTCGATAGCCGTTCCCGATAAGATTCGCAACGGTGAAACAATTAAGCTCCCTTCGAATCTCTATATCTTAGCCACCATGAATACAAGTGACCAGAGCCTTTTCCCAATTGACTCGGCTTTTAAGCGCCGCTGGGATTGGCAGTATGAGCCCATTGCCGAGGGAAAGAATGCTGATGGCACTCCCATGGGGTGGAAGATAGAATTCACCGAGGGAGAGCCGGTGGACTGGTGGGAGTTTGTCCAAGCTATCAATGAAGTGATAGAGAACAAAATCCATAGCGAGGATAAGAAGCTTGGGTATTTCTTCTGCCGAGCAAGAAATGGCAAGATATCAGCAAAGATGTTCTTGTCAAAGGTCATCTTCTACCTCTGGAATGATGTATTCCGCGACTATGGATTTACTGAATCTATATTCAAGATAGATGGTTCGGGCAAGGCAATTAGATATCATGAATTTTACAACTCTGATAGCTCGCCTAATGAAGACAAGCTTCGCAAGTTTGTAGACAATGTGCTGAAGGCATACAAAAAAGATAAAGAAGATACCAAGCAAGATGAGGCTAAGGCATGAAGCTCTTAGTGGAAGGATATAAGTATCGCAGCGATGCCGTAAAGGGAGCTCTCAAAGGAATCGAATACTTTGAGAGCATCAACCATGAGGTGGTGGTGAGGTATGTGGGCTATCTATACAACCCGCATATCGGTGATTGCGTCTTCATTTTGCCCAAGGTGCTGCTTGATGACAAGAATCTTGTGTTTGGAAAAGACCCCCACGATCTCATAAACATGGATCAGGAGGGTTTGGGATTGGATGATGCGCAGCGCGGCTTCATATATGAGTTCGCAGTGTGGATATACCGCACCATTTACGTATTCAATCAGACCCATCCAGACAATGAGATTGTGCTGCACAAGCGCAACACTACAATCGGGGCTGACCATAGGCACATGGCCAATACATTCTTGGAGGTGATCATGGCTCTTGTGGATTTCAACCGTAAGAACCAGGATTTCTTCATGCAGATAGTGAAGAACCAGCATAGCGGTTTCAATAAAATCAATTGGAATCGAACCATCTCTACATCTACTGCCATCATCCAGAATCAACACCCTGTCTATCTTAACCCAGTCAACAAGAAACGCCAAATCAACTTTGATGAGGAACTGCTGATATTGTTTTTCTCCATCCTCAATCATGTTAACGCTAAGTACGGATTCCCAGTGAGAATACCCCTTGGATTTGAACTGATCAAGGGCGAGCAGTTTCAGCGCTACCTTGATGGCTTTGGCGAGGTCAGGCTTCGACAGATAAAGTACAAGTATTTCTCTGACAAGGCCCTGTATCTTTGGGAACTATGCCATGCATTCTTCCAACATTCTCATAATGTGTCCATTGCGAGTGAGATGAACGAATATCTCATCGCCAGCGATTTTGAGATTGTGTTTGAAGGCATTATCGATGACTTAATAGGGGATCCAGAGGCTGCACTGCCCAAGAATCTGAAAAACCAAAGGGATGGCAAGCGAGTAGACCATCTGTATAAAGACGATGCTCTCACGGTATATGGCGAGCCCAATACGGATGCTAAAAAGATTTTCTACATTGGCGACTCTAAATACTACCAGCTGCTCAATGAGATACCCGACGATTCGGTCTATAAGCAATATACTTATGCCCGCAATCTAATCCAATGGAATATGGATATCTTCCGAAACCCAAAACCAGATGAATTACATTGGCAACAGGAGATAGAGAAATCGATAGATATGAAAACTGAAGGCTACAACATTGTACCAAATTTTTTCATATCGGCTCGTATGGCTCCAAATCTCAGTTATGATGATAATATCTTTGAGACCGCAAAGCGCGTCAAGACACACATGCAGTGCCATTTCGAAAATCGTCTCTTTGATCGTGACACGTTGCTCATATCTCACTATGATGTAAACTTTCTATATATCATCTCCCTCTATTCTCGGGATAACGATGCAGAAAAGGCTGAGTGGAAAACCAAGGTTAGGGCAATGTTTAGAGAGCAAATCCGTAATATGCTCCAGGCTCGATTTAGCTTCTACGCAATGAAGCCCAAAAGAATAGGTGAGGCCGAAACTTTCCTCAAAGAAAATTTCCAAGATGTCTTGGGTAAAGTCAGCCGACCATATCTCGATGAGCAATGCTATTCCTTAGCGTTGGAACAGTATGTCGATGAACCCGATGACAGTGAGACGGTAAAAGCAACGAAGGCAGAAAAGCGAGCTGCCAACGATGCTTTGCGGTATAGGCTGGAAGAAGTTTTCTATGTTGAGTCGATTAAATTGGGCGAAAATCCAACAGAAAAGTTGGCTCAGTATTCTATACTTCCGTCATATATCACAAAGCGTGAAAGCAAGAAGGGTGTTCTTATGGTTATGATGGAAAATTATAAAGATCGACACAAATTCTTTTTAGGTAGTGGAGTAATTGCCATCGGTCTAAAGGATAGCGAAGATTCACAACTAATTATAGATAATCTATCTTCAATAGGCTACCTCCTTTTTCATACTCGAAAGGATGAGGGTCAGCATCTATTCTCAGTGATGCAGGTAAGTAGGCCCATGTTACTCTCTGAGATAGGAGAGGTCTATCCTAATGTCAAAACTGGTATAAAATATATAATAGTCAATTTCAATAACGATTTTGAATTGATGGCCAACAATATACACAGTAAGCTTATCTCTTATAATCCCAAAACTCGTTATGATTCTCAATATACTACTATAGATTTGTTAGCGGGGTCATAGACAGAGTATGTCTTTCCCAATGCTTATCTTACTTCGTTCTCCATCAATAAACAAATTAAAATACATTTGATATGTATTACATTGACTATGTAGAGTATGCTGGCCAGCGATATAAGTGTCGTGTAATAGACACGGTATATGGAGATACCCTTATTGGGCCCTTGGAGTTGGAAGAAAAGCTGCTTAATGAGCAGGTGCAAAAAACGGACTATATCCA
>NWBJ01000112.1:1463-3650 GCA_002633115.1 Muribaculaceae bacterium Zag1 | reverse complement strand
ATACTTCTTTGATACGCCGACAGGCGGGGATTTCTCCCCGCTCTATCATGGCGTTATACTCTGCGATATAGTTCATAGGTCAATCCCCCATGTTGGCAAAGGCAAGCAGCGGGGCACTGTCCCGCGGGTGTTCCTCTTTTGCGCAAAGGCTGTTATACTCCTTTACGGCGGCAAGGTATAACCTCATCAGGCTTGCATATTCCTTGCTGTCAGCTTCGCCGGAACAGGCGTTTATGCGCTTTTCCAGCAGGGTGATTTGTGCTTTCAGAAAATCAAGCTGTTCATTCATCCTGTTCCACCTCGTTTTCTTCTTTCAGAATTTCCAGCAGGGCAAGCTGCGCGGGGACATATACCGCCGCAAGCCGCTGTAATTTTTCGGTCGCATAGCTGTTTTGCAGCTGTCCGTTCATATCGCTGCGCAGGAGATTGACAAGCCTTTCAAGCGTCCTCTGCGCCCTATATTTTTCTATGCTGTAATTCGTGCAATTCATGGGTTTTTCCTCTCTTTCTGTGATGGGATTAAATTCCCGTATTCATCGAACGCAAGCCCCCATGCAGTCGCGCCGCCGTGTCCAAAATGTTCTTTGTTATGGCATTCCAGACAAAGGGCTTCAAGGTTATCTGCATTCAGGGTGATTTCCGGGTCATTGATATTCGCCGGGGTGATATATTGTTTATGATGGGCGATTTCAGCGGGACCGCCGCACCGTTCACAGATATAATTCTTTGACAGCAGGAACGCCCTTGAAAGACGTTTCCATTGCTTAGAACGGTAAAATTGTTTCTGCGTCATAGTTCACGCTCCGCTGATAAGGCTTTCAGCAGACAGTCAATAACCCGCTGAATTTTGTCTGTGTCTGCGTTCTCCCCATAGTACCATTGCCAGAGAATGAACCGCCCGGCGGTCAGGGCGACGGGGGAATAATCCCCGTCTGTCCTGTACCCCGTTGTATGGTAGAGATAATCCGGCAACGCCGCAATCAGGGCTTCAATTTCGCTGTCATTGTCCGTTCCGTCAATTCGCAGGATATTCCGCGCTTCTTCAATGCTGAACATTGCCGTTTACCCCGCTTTCCTTACGCTGCGGCCGCTTCGATTTTCACGAATGCGCCGGGAACAATGGGCTTTCCGTCTGCAATGCACAGCGCCCTAAAGTCAATCAGGCCGCTGGTAAAGCCGCTTTCCCTGCTAACCTCAACGGCTACGCCCTGCGGGATATTCACGCCATAATAGCGGAAGTTCCCGAAAATCACAGTACCCGCCGGGATATTATCGTCAAGGACGATGGGAAACCCGAACAGACGGCGCACACCGCCGCTCTCTGCGTCCGTGAAGATATACCGCCCGTCATTGTCTTTCAGGGGGTACACCTGCCCGAACAGGGTCGCCGTACTCATAGCGAACTTAGCGCCGCCTGCATACCCGGCGGGCAGCAGGGCGATTGCCGCAAGCAGGCCGTCAGCGGTCACGCCGGAAACGGTGTTATCGTCCGCCCAGTCGATACCGGACAGAATGCCCGTGGGCTGTCCGCTCCTGGTTCCCTCGACAATAGCCGCGCCGATAGCGTCCGCAATGGAACTGCGCAGTTCCTGCGTGATATAGCTTTCAAAGGCGGCAATATCCATGCGGCGGGCGGCGGCACTCATAGACAGCACCTTGATAAGCTCCAGCCCGCTGAACGTCACGGCGGTAGTCATTACGTTGCTGCGGTCAACCGCTGCGCCCTCAACGTGCCAGCTTGCCGCGTCGGTCGGGGTGCCGACAGGCACGGACAGATTGGACGGCACATTGAAAATGCGCACTTCATTGTAAAGCCCGTTTACGCCCCGCGCCGGTTTCACGACTTCATTCAGGGTCTGCGTGGGGATAACGGCGTCGCTGTTCGACAGGGTGTTAAAGCTGTCCGCCCGCTTTTCCGCCTGCGCCGCTGCAAAGGCGCGGTTTTCGCTTTCGGTCAATTCCCGCCCTAACAGCTTCTTAAAGAATGCGCTGCGGTATTCCGGGGTTGCGTGGGTGTCAGGGGTGGCCTGCGCCGCATTCAGGACGGCGCTTTCGATGGGGTTAAAATTGTTCATAGTGTTTTCCTTTCCGGCATTTCTCGCCTGTACGTTGGTTTGTGGATATGCCGCCCGGTTTACGATAGAGATTTCATAAACCGCTGCGATTTGTGTAATAGTGCGTTCCCGC
>NWBJ01000112.1:0-1293 GCA_002633115.1 Muribaculaceae bacterium Zag1 | reverse complement strand
TTGATTAACAGGGCGATATTGTCAAGGTCTACGCCGTCCAGCGCGTCCCTTGCAATGCGTTCTGTATAGCCGCCCATTTCGGCGGGACTGTCAAATACAATGGCTGTCCCCTCTACGATTAGCGGCTTTTCAGCCGCCCGGACGTTATACGCCCGTGTCTGCGTCTGGTTCTGCATTCTGTTTTACCTCGCTTTCTTCCAGTTGGTATGCGTCCGCTTTGTCTGCGGCCACATAGTTTAGGGATTGCAGGCGCTTTTCCCCGTCCGGGACTTCCGGCAGGGATAGTAAACGCCGTGCTTCGTTTATTGAAACTACGCCGAACGGCAGTAATTCCCTTAGTAATGAAATGCGGGTCGCCGCGCTGGAAAATTCCAGCCGTTCCGCCGTGAACCTGATTTCTGCACCGCATTTGCGGGAGAATTCAAGGCTCATTTGAATTGCAAACGGTTCAATCAGGCTTTCATAGAACGCTGCAAATTCATCTTCTGTGTATTCCCCGGCGACAATTTTCGGGGAAACGCCTAAATAGGCGCAGATTTGTTTGTTTACACTTTCCGTCAGTTCGGACGGCACATTATAGGCCGTCTGCGCCGTGGGGACGAATTCAAACCGTTGGTCTGTGGCGGCAATGCCGCCGTTGTTTGCGGGGTTGAAATAGTCGGAAACAAACTGTTCCTTTTCCGCTTTCACCTGCGCGGGATTTACAAGGCTTGTAAACTTCAATACGCCCCGGATATTCGTTGCATTTTTGACCGCCGCCCCGGTCGCTTCTGTCAGCGTATGCGCCGTATCAATCAGGGGGTACAGCGGCGCGTTGTCGCTCCCTAACAGTTCATTGGTGGAATAGTGGCGGCGCAGGTGGATAAGGTCAGCATAGGGCAGCAGCACGTCTTTCCCGTCTGCGAATATCAGGCGGGCATAAATCGTGCCGTCCTGCGCTCCGATAAACTCCACGCTTGCAGGGGTCAGCGGGTAGAATGCCGATATATCCCGCTCACGCTGTATCAGGATAAAGGCGTTATTTGTGGAATAATACGCCGTTGCCGTTTTATACAGCAGGTCATAGGCCGTCATATAGGGGTTAGGGGTGTTTTGCAGCAGGTTTTCCACGCCCGCCCGGTCGCAATGGGCTTGCAGCTTTGCCGTATGCCGTGCGATAGCGTCAACTGCGCCCCGGAATGCCGCGCTCCCGTATGCCGTCCCGGAAAAAGCGGTAAAGCCGCTTTGTATTTCAAGGGAAATGCCCTGCGCTGGTTCTGTTTTCCGTTTGAACAGCTTTTGTAATGCGTTCAT
>NWBJ01000111.1:50378-50725 GCA_002633115.1 Muribaculaceae bacterium Zag1 | reverse complement strand
GTGGATATAGTCCGTTTTTTGCAGCTCAGTCTGGGTAGCATAGACATCATCTACCGAGTTGATGATTTGCACATAAGCCGGGCCCATCCAGGGGAGCAAGGCCTCATCATCGGTGCCCTCGACCGAGACTGTAGTCAATTGCACAAAGTCAATGGGAGTATACAAGTCTACGCTTTCGCTTTTGCTCGAGCATGCCGCCAAAGCGAATAGGATGAATAATAGACAAAAAGATTTAGCCAATTTCATTTACAGCAGATTTTTATTGTTTCTAATTGTTAACGTCTTCTCCTCCCCCTTTATTACCCTGCTCCCGCTTTTCCGCTTCTTTTTTAGCCAACAATAAGGCC
>NWBJ01000111.1:0-50367 GCA_002633115.1 Muribaculaceae bacterium Zag1 | reverse complement strand
ATACCTTAACTTTACGACAATTTTGTTTGGAAGTTAAGGTATACAATGCTAAAATATTTAAACAAATTAATATTGTCGTTATTCCTAAACTTCCTATTACCCAAAAATCCCCTTCAATCTGCTTGTTGGGATCATTCGAGGTCTATTCTGCGAGGGAGTTCCCAATTTTCTTCTTTGGCGAGGCGCTTGGCTGCCTCAACCAGTTGTGGGCGCATTACCCAGCGGAATAGCCCTTCCTCGGTTCGGCCTTTAAGCATGGGAGTGGACCAGAATCGCCGATTGTCTTCAGTGTCATACACCTCGATGTCGAGCATACGCTGGGCACGCTTGCCGAGGGCAGTATTACGAGCGTTGATGCAGCCAGCAGGGATGTCAAACATCTTTTCTACCTGCGCAGTACTGGCATAGCCATCTGGCACCTGTATATAGCATTTCAGATACTCATGCACCAGAGGCGAAGCATCCTTGATTATTTCGTACCACTCATCAGCAGTGATTTCCATATCCACCCTCCAGAATCCTTCCTCATCCTGATATGAGCAGTATTTCTTTGCCGTAGCTGATCCAGGCCTAAGCTTTCTTTCGGTCCCCGAAAGATTCACCCTTGTGAATTCTTGTTTACCATATTGATTCTGATCTGGATTGGGCTTGGCATTAAGATTTTCTACCCATGTCGGCGAATATATTACGTATCCATCGACATCCACGGCTGGTGTAATAGGCAGGTCGGTAAGAAGGTCTTTCTTGTCTTCTTCTTCAAGATTTGGTAGCCATTCTTGTCTGAGCCCCTCCATAACGGCTGCTTTGGTGAATTTAGTGTATCTTGGATTGCGTTTGAAGAAGCGTCGCATAGCTCGTGAGATATACTTCAATTCAGAATCTGGCGTGGAGGCATAATCCACCAATACGCAAGGCGTAGCTGCAATCACCAGCGCATCTTCAATTTTGAGTTGCCCCTCTGCTTCTTTGATAACAGCGGCCAAATCAAAATATATTCTATTGTTCACAAACTTTACATCAATCATAAGAGTATTGGATTTAATGGTTAGACTGCAAATCTACAACTAAAAATACAAAATTCAAAGGCTATACCAGAAAAATCATAAACCAAATTCATCTATAAGTAATTTGGGAGAACCCAAGAGGTTATTGTCCAACTTATACAGTTTAAAGCGCCTCCTGCTTTTACAATTTCTTTCATGGGGATGGTTATCACTTTGCACCGATAATCTTTGAAACAATCCTTTATTTGAGCTAAAGCTTGTTGGTCCTCAGGCTCGTTAAAGCTAGGAATAGCTATTAGATCCCGCATTTGGAGAAAGTTGATGTAAGACCAATTATATTTATGAGGTCTCTCTACATCATAATGGAGTTCTACTACTTCAAATTTTTTTGATAGAGCTTTACGGAATTTGTCAGCGAATCGAGCATCAATTTGGGAGTAATTAGTCATTAAGACTTTATTATCTCTGATGTATCTCACAATTCCATCGGCATGCCCGTATTTCTCCGCTCTATCCCAGGGAAGGAAGAGTATCTCACATTCAAAAAGGCATTCTAATTCTTCTATTACTTGTGTTCTGGTCCAATCGGGATTTTCTTTGAAAATCTTATCAACCATAATCACACAATCAGGACACTTGATTACATTTCCTCCGTCTATTATGAGGGTCGTTTTGACTGTCTCTATGCCGAGCCATGAGAGAGTTTCCGAAGGGTCAGTAATGTAAGGCATGTCCACTATATTCCGCATATAGTCTGGCCAATATCTATACTGTACAAATTTAGTCTTTGACACCTGGATTGGCATATAGTCCCTACACCATCCTTCTTTGGTAAATGGCAAATATTTTACCAACACGCCTTGATTTGCCAAGCACTCAAAAATATGATTGGTCTCTGTAGGGAAATACTCTAAGGTTTTCTCAGAAACGAAAACTTTATTGGTCTGACGGTCGAGAATCATGGTAAAGTTGTAGCAGTTTTTTTACGCAAAAATCCACTCTATCAAAAGAGTCAGTTTGACCAACTTCTTGTATAGTTGGCCAAGATGTCACCTTATCGCCTTGATGTAAGACAAAACCTGTTTCGATACATTCTAACCAACCATTACAGAACGGGAGCTTTAGGTATACGTCATAATCTTCAACCATAATTGAAGACTTAGGAAGAGTTATGCCTAATAGGGTTGCTCTATGTATGAATTCATCTTTTATAGCTAAAGCGAAAGAGCTCCAATGCTTACCATTATACTGGATTCTGTTAAGGGTGATCCATTCATATTGACAACCATTTTTCAGGTCTAAGTTGCCATTCTGACCATAAAGCATTACTGGATATTTGACGAAATAATATCTCCATGGATAAGTATGGGCGTGTTCACATTCCTGAAGGAAACTTGAGATGATGTCTTCAATTGTTCTCCCTGCTTTGATTGATTTAAGTAAAGCGATCAAAGTTGGTGAAGTATGAGTGTTAAACCCTCCACGTCTACTGGCATGAAAAAGTTCTTCCCAAGTGCGCTCATTATGATTCCCCATATAATGCCTCTCTCGGTCGCGTCGGCAATAATCTCCTATGGATAAGAGAGCCCTGTGTACATCAAAATGATTATGTTTGTTTGAGAACACTTCATAGAATGCTCCTTCTAAATTCAAATTGTTTATACCAACACTGGAGATATACCCATAGAGAAGAGGATGGTCTTCCAAATGATTGCACAGCCCGACCAACTCAAGAGAAAAATTCTGAGCTTGTTTTAGACTTTCTTCAGTTGCTTGAGCTTCATTAAAGCCATATTTTCTCCCTTCTCGAGAGATATTCCCCGAGAGAATTATTGATTCTGTTTGGGCAAGGATATCTTGAATGACATCGCTATCATTGCGCAACTCATTACTTGATGCCATTATTAAGTTTCGGAGAACCCTAAGGCGTTTTCTGAAATCCCTTTCAGAAATTTTGTCTTTGTTGATAAGATAGAAGGTTATGCCATAGAGAAATACAAAATCCCCTAAAGAAAAATAGTAGGTAGAATTTGAGTAATATTTGCAACAAGCATAAAGATAGTTTTGACAATCAGTCCCTTTCCAATCTTTCTTATAGGTACAGACCTTAGATGTGGAATAATTCTCCACATAGGGATCCATACATAAGAACTCCTTAAAGAAACTATCTATGGATTCAAGGTTAGCCCAACTATCTAGTGCTTGTACTAAGAATTCTTGATTTTGTTTAGCGTTAGGATTACGATAGGGATGCTTGGAATCAGGCAATGCATACAATAGCTCAATGAGATTCAACTCATCATTGATGCGCTCTAACCCTTGCTTATAACAAATGGCATGGCTGATAAACTTGAAAAGACGCAGCCACTCAGAATCAATGGTATTGCTACGGGGGTTACGATAAGGAAACAGCATATCCGTCCATTCTACATCAAATTTGTGCTCTATCACAAATTTTTCAGAACTGGAGATGTGATCGTAGAGGCTCTCAAACTCAGCTTTGAAATGCTCAAAAGAGGTCAACTCTTTACCTCTTGAATTCATTTTTATATAAAGTTCGTCTGACTGTCCATTCTCGGATAGAGGGAGGAAGAAGAAAACTATGCGATTTTCTTCTGTTAAAACTTTCCATAAGTCTAGTCTCTTATCAAACTTCAATTGTATGGAGTCCAACATTTCTAACATGCCCATAACTGTGGCATCATTCTTCCACTCTGCCTGAAACCATGGCTGATTGGGAATTTGTTCCTTCAAAGATAACTGCATATCAGGGATATATTCCACAAATTTGTTGCAGAAATCTCTGGAACTGGGCCTAACATCATACGTGAAATGATATAAGAAATGATATTCTTGACTTTCTACCTTAGCGATTTTTGCGGCATACCAATGCAAAAGATATAAGGTAGTAAGACGTTGTTGACCATCCAGAGGTGTTACAATCAATGCCTCCAACTTATTAACTTCAGTCTTACTCCACACAGAATCTACCTCACCATAAACGAAATCCATCTTCATAGTCTGTGTGCTTTCTGTAGACAGATGATTGGAAATAGCATCCAGAAATCTTGATCGGATTCGTATCGTATTATCATCGGTTCTTCCTTGAGCATAGTCACGTTGTACCATAGGGATTACGACATGGTACTTATTGAGGAATGTCTTGAAGGTATGCTCTTCAAATTTTGTCTTTTGATTATTGTCTGCCATAATTAATTCGCTGTGTTAATAGGTTTAATGTTTTCTCATTACCTTGGATATCTTTTCTGCTAAACAAAACATCATTGATGGCTTGTATGTAGGATTCACGATCGCTATGAGACCAGAAATGAATTTTAGTATCTGAATCAGAATAATATTTGAGGAAGACATTACGGGTGCATTGAGGTATATATTCTCCATGCCGATCCATCTCAATTATTCGAAATCTCTTCACGTCAAATGTAGCATTCCTCAGAGCAGAGTTGCAGGGTCCCGAGAGTAAAGCCATATTGGATAAAGAATGCATCTGCGAAATCCCTTCTCCATCAGTATCATCCGAGAGCAATCGGATTACTTTTTCAGAAACGATTTTGAAATCTTCACGTATAGAGCCATGATATGTAGGCGAGTCTATGCGAGCCAAGAGTGTCTTTATGGATAAGACCGGTTCTTCTTCTGATAAAACGCTTTCGATAGCCTGAGATAATTGAGGAAAGCTTTTTTGGAGCGTTTTAAGTGCGCTTTGGTGAGATAAAAGCCAATCTTTCCATTCTTGATTTGTTTTCAAGGATTCTGAATTCTGGGCATGGATGTGTTCTAACGACCATCCTTCATTCTTATATCTGACGAATGGGAAACGGTTGCCTGAATCTCCTTTTTGCCTGATGGTCTCAACATTGAATAGCAGAAGTAATTGCTTAATTTTTTCGTAGTGAGTTTCGTAAGTTAAATCTTCATAGTTGAGTTCAATGGTACGACCATTTTCTTTGGTCGTAAAGGCCATAGATTCACGTATCTTCGACACCACAATGTCTTTAAATTCTGATTTCAGAGGAGCTTTACCATTTTGCCCCTCACCTTTACCCTTTGCCAAATCTAAGAGTTGGCTGATTTTCCAACCACATGTTACGAGGTATCCTATCATGTGGTAGAGATTGAAATCCTTATACCATTCTTGTAATTGCTGATAGTCTCGTACCGTTTCTTCCCAAGTGGAGTATTTATTCTTACGGTCCTTAAAACGCTCGTAAAAACGAAAGAAGGTAAAGTATTTACTGTTTTCAGAGTTTTGTTCATCCTTGTTTTCAATGAGATCAAATAGGAGCTCCATGCGCGTTGGATAGAGGGATGGCTTTTCATTGGTGATAAACGCCCAGAACTTCTCATCCCGAAGCCCTTTTTCCATTTGATCCCAAAGTAAGGCAATCTCATGTTGACGTTTGGCATCTAAACCAGATTGATTCTTGGCGTAGCTACCATTCTTATCCTTTTGTCCACGGCTAAGAAACAACGCCTTGACAAGTTCAGCATTGGTCAAACTTATCTTACCAATATTAAGCCGTGTAAATATCTCTGTTGGATTTTCATCATCAACTTCGTACCAAATAACTGACACATGAGATTTTAATTTATTGGCAAACTCCGCTCCCTTATCCCAATCGCCTTCTCCAGTGTCTGGGTTACGGAAGTAATCTTTAATTGTACGATATGCTTGCTTTATGAATAATTCATCAATGTATGTGGGGGGGAATATCAATATCAACTTTGTTGATATTTTCTAATAATTCTTGGCTACCAATATGCTTCTCATCATGAATCCTTGTGGTATATTCCATTGTGTATGAAGGTGGACGCATACAAGATATATGATGGAGATATTGATTTATCAGATACAGGGTAGTTAGCCTCTGCTGGCCATCAATCAATTCATAGTGTGTTTCGGTTGGTTTTACTACTATTGGTTGAAGACAGTATCTTTCTCCCCCAAACTCCATGATGTCATCCAGGAGCCTTTTGACTTCTTGAGATGTCCATCGATAACCTCTTTGATAGGCTTCAATTTTAAAGTTTCCCTTTATCTCACCTATAGACTTTTCTTCTATATTCATATTGTAATAGTTTGGTTTATGGGCACGAATTTAGTGAATTTTATTCTCTCCGACAACTAAATCTCTAAAATTTCATCTAAATTAGGTTTCTAATTTTTCCTTGATTTGACAAAAGCGGACATTTACGCATAATTTTCTTTAGCCCATGCCTCTATGCAGGCTGTGCGTTTGGTGAGGAAATCTTGTTGGGAGTGGTAGAGGGTACTCTTGTTGTGTATCGCTTTTTTGGTCTGGATCAACTGTTCTGTGAGGCACAAAATCGTCTTTGTCCCAAATTCCTTCCCAGTACTCAGGAAGTTCATCCAGAAAACAGTATTTACAATCTATCGTGGCCATAATATTATAGGGGATTTTTTATCTGTTGTCGCCATTGCCGGAGATGGCGCCGCGTTGGAGGCGGGAGGCGAGTTTGGAGATGTTCATTTGGGCGATGTTATCGAGGGTGAATCCAAGGTCATGGGCGAGAGAGGCACAATACCACATCACATCGCCAAGCTCCATGGCGATGGCGCGGCGCTGCTCATCTGAGAATTCACCATTGTGGTCGCGATACACCTTTTTTATTTTATCGGCCACCTCGCCAGTCTCGCCTGACAAGCCAAGCACTGGATATAGGATGCTCATATCCTTGGGGTAGCATGCTGTGGCAAGAGCTGCCTGTTGGTATTCGTTAAGAGTCATAAGATTTCCGATTACTCTTTCAAACCATCTTTTGTCTTCTGAGTGCAAATTTAGTGGATTTTATTCTTTCATCCAACAAAATTCCATAAATTATCCATCTTCATTTCTTTACTGGGAGCAAATGGGAGGGTGGCACGCCCAGATGGCGTTGGCAATAGCGAGTAAAATGGCTGAGGGACGAGAATCTGAGACTTTCTGCAATCTCGGTAAGCGTTTGGCGTTGCTCGGCCAGAAGGCACATTATCTCCTGCATGGTAAAGCGGTTTATCCAATAGAGAGGGGCTTCGCCGCTCACCTCGCGGCATACATCTGCAAGGTGATGGGGCGTGACGCATAAGCGCGATGCATAGTGCTTCACCTCGCGATGCTCGCGATACTCCCCATCAAAAAGCATATCGATGAAGCGCCCAATCAACGAGGCCGAGCGTTCTGAGAGGTCTTTGCGCATGTTCTTGCGAGCGTGAATGTCAAAGAGGTCGAGCACGTGGGCCGAGAGCTGGGAGAGCAATGCTTGCTCATAATATAAATGAGAGGTGTTGGAGGCGCGCTGGTGTATGCGCTCCAAATCGGCGCGGCATAAGGCTACCTCTTCGGCGGTTAGGCTCATAACCGGATGGCGCATCAGCGACATGTGGCCAATGGCCCCGTAGTTGCTACGCAGCGTCATGCGGTTGCTGACACTGAGCGGCAACGACATGACAAGCCCAACAAATCCAGCTGAGAAACTAACCTCTGACACCAACGAACCCGAGGGCAGAATAAGGTACTCGCCAGGGTTGACCGACCAGTGCACACCCTCAAGCACAAACTCCAACATCCCGGATTGAGGGAGCACATGCATGGTATGGGCGGCTCTGTTGCCCTTTATGAATAACTCGGCGCTGGGTGGTAGAAATTCTAATGGGTCCATGCTGCAAAGGTAAACAAAATCCACCAAATGTGAAAATTTCACCACGATTTATGTAACGCAAACACCAAGAAACCGCCGTAACTTTGCAACAGTAAAACCAAAAACTAAAAAGCTATGTTGACAGTAAAATTGAGCAACGGGGTGGAAATGCCCCAAATCGGATACGGAGTGTATCAAGTGAGCCCGCAGGAATGCGAGCGCTGTGTGAGCGATGCCCTCAGCGTGGGCTATCGCATGATCGACACCGCACAGGCCTATCACAACGAAGATGGCGTTGGCGCAGCTGTGGCCAAGAGCGGCCTGAAGCGCGATGAGGTGTTCCTCGTATCAAAAATCTGGATTTCGAATTATGCTGGCGACAAAGCCGCGAAGTCGATTGACGAGAGTCTGCGCCGCCTCCGCACTGACTATATCGATCTGATGCTGCTCCACCAGCCATTCTGCGACCGCTACAATGCCTGGCGCGCATTGGAGGATGCTTACAAGGCTGGCAAGGTGCGCGCCATAGGCGTGAGCAACCACTTTGCTGACCACTTCGTCGACCTGGCCTCAAATGTCGAAATTGCGCCGATGGTCGACCAGATGGAGACCAATGTCTTTGACCAGGAGCGTTCGCTGCGGCCTTTCCTCGATGAGTTCGGTTGCAAGCTGATGTCATGGGGCCCGCTGGCTGAGGGACGCAACGGACTGTTCAACCAACCACTGCTTGTCTCCATTGGCAAACGCTACGGCAAGACAGCCGCTCAGGTAGCGCTGCGCTTCCTGCTGCAAGAGGGTGTGATTATCATCCCCAAGAGCGTGCGTAAGGAACGCATGGCCGAAAATCTCGACATCCTCGACTTCACCCTTTCTGACGAAGAAATGCAGCAGCTGCGCAGCCTCGACACTGCCCATTCGCTCTTCTTCGACCACCACGATGGCGAAGTGACCAAAATGTTCATGGGATGGAGAGGCCTGGTATGAAAACATTTAGAATAATAAATATGTGATTGACCAGAAGCGTGCAATCGCACGCTTTTAGTCAATCTGCTTCCATTTGGTAGAGGCGGTCTTTAAGGTATTGGGGGTTTTGGTATTGATGGGGATAAGAGCCGAGGCAATTGTCGAAAACTTGGAGGATATAGGAGCGTCCACGTATGATGGCGAAGTGGCAGAAGTAAATAGTAAGGCTTGGGTCATTGCGCAGTTCCCTAATCAAATAGTAAATGCATTCAGGCGTAAGAGATTTTCAGAATCGACATAAGAGGCATTGGACTATCCGATAATATACAAATTTAGCACTTTATCCCTTAACTTCCAGATGAAAATGTCGTAAAGACAAGGTATACCTTAACTTTACGACATTTTTTGTTATTTCTTAATCAGATAGTCCATTTGTTGATTGGAAGTATTAAAATTGATTCCAATTTTGATGATGGGTAGGTCGGTGCGTTGAAAGCGCTCTGAATACTTCTTTTGGTCGATTTGGGTCATGGCCTCCTCTGGTGTGCCATCTATCTTAATTTCTATTAGATAGAGTTTATTAGCCAGAATCATGGCTAGGTCAACTCTCCCATCTCGTGTATGGACTTCCACATCCGCCCATGCTCCAAGCAATGAGAATACTACATACAGCATCTGTTGCCAATGACCTTCATATTTGGTATCTCGGCAGTAAGGGATTTCTTTAAAGAAGGTTCTTAGGCCGTCAAGTCCTTTCCTTATATCTCCTTGGTAGATGCTTAGAACCATTTCTGCCAGAGCACTCTCAGTGGCTAAAGTATCCTGGATATAGTTGGGGAGGAGGGAACCAAAGAGGCTAATGCGCACCTCGTGGTTGGGGATGTCGAGGATGTAGCGATTCAATATGGGGTCATAGCCCTTGATGGTGAGATAACCACTTTGGTAAAGCAGGGGCACAATATTGGTCATGCTTTCTGTGGGGGTATCAAACTGCGCTGCCGTAGCGTAGCATCTTCCTATGTTAGAGGGCTTTACTTTGAATTTCTTGAGCATTTTGATGAGGTAGGAAGGCGTAGCGCTTGCGAACCAGAAAGCATCAAATTTCTTCTTATCAAAGCAACAGATTAGACTATAGGGATTGAAAATCTCCGGCGAGTGTTCGCTGAATCCATAGCCATCATACTCAAACCGCAGTCTCTTGAGGGTTTCTTCATCAGTCAAGGATTGCTCAGCAGCCAATTCTTGGATATCTGTGTACATCTGCGCCATCATCTCCTCAAGGGTAATGCCACAAATTGACGCATATTGGTCAAAGAGGCTGATATTATCCAGATTGTTGAGCTCACTGAAGATACTCATTTGCGAGAACTTGGTGATGCCAGTAATGAAAACAAACCGCAACACTGGGTCGCAATCCTTAAGCGGAGCGTAGAGCTCACTCATTACGCCACGCATGACATCTCGCTGATAATCATCATGCACAACATTGAGCACTGGTTTGTCATACTCATCAATTATGACTACCACTTTTTCTCCTGTGGATTCATAGCAGTGGTGAATAAGGTTCTCGAATCTTACTCCTAAGCCTTTGGCATTGCATTGGTACCCAAATTCTCTGTAAAGGCGGTCGAGACGAGAATGCAGATATTCTCTTAGGGTTTCTTCTTTGTCAGTCTTGATACCAGCAAGACTCAACAATATCACTGGATGCTGGATCCAGTTCTTCTCTAATTTTTCGATGGCTAACCCTTTGAATAATTCCTTACGGCCCTCAAAATAAGCCTTGAGAGTACTGGCCATAAGGCTCTTGCCGAATCTGCGCGGTCGACTTAGGAATGTATATTTCGATCCATATTTGACGAGATTATACAGGTTCTCCGTTTTGTCGACATACACATACCCTCCCTCTATGATTTCAGAGAAGGTCTGTATTCCTATGGGGTATTGGCGATGCTGAGCCATAATGGTTTGTTTAGTCTAATTTCTTCTGAGTGCGAATTTAGTGAATTTTATCCTTTCATCCAACAAAATCTCTTAAAAAATAGGTAGATTTTTATTTCTCATATTCTTCAGATTGACTAAAAGCGTGCAATCGCACGCTTTTAGTCAACCACAAAAATAATAAAATTCCCGCAGATTAATCGGTGAAAATCTGCGGGAATCTGTGGTTTTATACAAAGGTCGGTTTATTTGACGAGGACCTTTTGAGCTGAGCCATCGATGGTGACGATGTAGAGGCCCGGGGCTACGCGGAGCGAAGGCATCTTCTGGCCGGTGATGCTGTACACTTCAACGCGCTGATACTGGCCTTTGATGACAATCTCGCCATTGCCGCCAATAGCGCGAGCAGCCGATGAATCAGAGATTACAGAGTTGACAGCCCCAACGGCATCATTAACAAGCACCACATAGCTGCCAGCAGTCAGGGTGACAGTGCCAGCCGAGGCATCAAACGAATAATCGACATCATAGCTCGACGAGAGCGAACGATAAGCCGCGTTATCGCTCTGCTTGAAGGTAATGCCCGAGAAAGTCTTGGTCGACACATCCGGATTGATTACGCAAATCAGCTCCTTCTCATCAGTCGACGCATAGATGGTGCGACCGTTCGACCAATTGGCTTGAGCGCAATTGATGGTGAAATTAGCCGTCTCGGCAAACAGGTCAGGGTTAGACCTGCGTATATTGATCAGCTCCTTGTAATTGTCATACAGGCCGCGCCGATCAGGCACATCATAATAGCTCCAGTACACGGGCTTGGGATCAGTGTTGTTGCTGCCATCATTATTCTTAGTATTGGTTGCATTGCCCAATTCGCCAAATTGCCAAATCATGTGCGCTCCTGGGCACAGCAGCATCTGAGCAGCCACGCTGCCGAGCCTACGCATTGAATTGGCAAGGTTGCCCTTGACCGAGCTTACGCCCCATTCATCCTGCTTGTAACCCATGCGCTGCTCATCATGGCTCTCGGCATAGCTGACAGTCGAACCCCATGTGCGGCTATCCTGCGGAGCATAGAAGCGGTTGCAATTAGAATTGTCGCTGTATCCCATTGCGAATTGACATGAGGCGTCATTCACATTTGCCCAGTTGAGTTGGCCATTGGCTGCCATCTCATTTTCCTCTTGAGCATAGGCGAGATTCTCATTAATCGAATATCCCCACGACTTGATGCCGCGAATCACTTCGGTCAATCGCTTCATACGCTCGATACGGCTCGAGTTGTATTTGTTGGTATTTGCCTCCGATGCATTGCCTCCATAACTCTCGTTATCACCAAGGCCCTTGACGAGGTCAAAGCGAAAACCGTCGACCTTGTATGCAGTCATCCAGTAGGTAATCATATCGGTCCATTGTTGTTGCACCAGCAGATTGTCCTGATTCCAGTCGTTGAGCACGCTGTAGGCGTGAGGAGCTGAGGCATTGTAGAATGGATTGCCGCCCGAGCTGTACAATTGATACCATGGATGCAAGCCATCGCTCTGGTTGAAAACAACGTCAAGAATCACAGCGATGCCACGGCTATGGCACTCGTCAATGAATTGGCGATACTGGTCGGGCGAACCATAAGCCTTGTCAGGAGCGAAATAGAAATTGGTATTGTAACCCCAAGAATTGTTGCCATTGAATTCCTGGATAGGCATCAGTTCGATTGCGTTAATTCCCAAATTCTCAAGATAGTCGAGTTTTTCCATAGCCTGAGCCAAGGTCCCATTGCCATCGGCTGCGCCCTCGGTGCCGGTGAAGTCGCGCACCAACAGTTCATAGATGACCAACTCGGTCTGGTCAACGCCCTGGAAATCCTTAACTTGCCAGTCATAATCATCGCGAGTGCCCTTATACACGGCGAGCATAGCATTGTTGGTCACCTCTGAGGGATAAGAAATCAGTCCCGGATAAGTGCCATCGCTCAACCATTTGTCGCTGTATGGATCCAGCACTAAACGAGCATAAGGATCGCCCACTGCTGTCTCCTCATCTATTAGGTAATAATAAGGATACTCAGTGTCTGGGTCGAGATCTTCAACGGTAATCCAGAAATAGCGGATGCCATTGACATCGGTATAGTACATCACATTGTGACTCTTGGGCGCGTAATTGTCCCACGATGGGATAATCATGGCGTTTGTCTTATTGGGAGCGGCGATACAGAATGTCACATTTCCGCTTGCATCAGCCACTGCTCCCATCTGGGGCACCCCGCCAGGATAATCCTTTTGCTGAGAATTGCCAGGATAGCAGATGGCAATGGTTTGCTCTGCAGTGTCGATGCCGTTGGTGGCCACTGCTATCACATTGCAATCATCGCCTTCTGAGAAGGTGTAGACTTTCTCAAGCGAAGTAGCGCTTTTTGCCGACGCAATAGGCGTAGAGGTGGTATCATCGATGTAAATCTTGATGTCGGCCTTGGCGGTGGTAGTAGCAGTAAAGGTGACAGTGGCTGTCTGACTGCTGAGCACCATCGAGCTGTTTGACTTGAATTCGAGCTGGAAGCCAGCCGGCAGCACATCGAGGAAGATGTCTCCACCCGTTGCGGTCTTACCCTCCTTAGAGCCATTGGCAGTGCGGAACACGAAGGCGAGTTGCTCTACTATCTCGTCTTCATTGGTGATGCCGTAATAGGTGCGGATATCGCCGATGTTGAGAGTCCAGGTGTTGGTATCGACATATTCGAGCTTGTATTTCTCGCTATTGTCGAGCCAACTGGGAGCATAAGCCCAGCCGCCGTTGCTGAGGTTGGTAATCACGCCGGTGTGGGCATAGATTGGAGTCGAGGCCGTAAGGCCCATCAGGCCTTTGTTGCCTTGGTCGGCATAGAAGGTTATCACCACGTTTTCGCTGTTTTCTTGCAGCGGGGAGGGCGACGATTTCACTATCTGCTGGGCGTAGGCTCCCCAGCCCATCGAGATGAGCATCGTCATGAGTAGGTACAGATGTTTCATGTCTAAATGGTTTCAGTTGTTTCTAATGGCATTTATTCTTATTGATTATTTTGCAAGTACTCTTCGAGCAGCGGCGCCCATGGCTCATTGGTGGGCACATACAGAGTGGCAAAGCCCAAGCGCTTGGCTGCCTCGATATTGGTGGGGCTATCGTCGACAAACAGTGTCTCCTCTGGCTCCATACCGCCTATCTCTATGGCACGCTCAAATATCTCTGGACTTGGCTTGCACACCCCCATCTCATAGCTCAGAAACAGATAGTGGAAATAATCAGAAATCGGTTTGCCATCCTCGCTGAAATCTGGCGAGTTGGTGAAAGCCATGATAAACGGATTGGTATTGCTCAACAGCCCCAGGGTATAGCGCTCCTTGAGCTTCTCTAATTCATGCAAGCGGTCAGTGGGCACCCCCTTTACAAATCCGAGCCAGCATTGCTGCGCCTCATGCCAACTCACCTTCTCGCGGTCGAGAGCTTGGGCCATGCGCAGGCAAAATTCGTTGGTGCCGATTTTGCCCGACTCTACGTCGAGAAAGAAATCCCTCTGCCCAAATGCCCCCATATATTGCTCAGGGTCAAGCCCGGCCTCCCGAAACCTGCGGAAAGCCTCGTCAGTATCTTGGAGGAAAACAACTCCTCCCATGTCAAATAGTATGTTCTTAATCATGGTTGCTATAAACGGGGCCGTGAAATCAGTTAAGCCTCCTTAATTTAACGCGTAAAATCAAAATCCTGCTCACAGCCCCCAAATAATTCTTAGTATCTACCGATTCTCAGTGCCGTCACATCGGGGAAATTATTGCGGCATAGCCTCCGGCTTGGGCCATCTTCACCTTATGGGTTGATTCCTTGTCGATGGTGAGGCTCATGGTAGAATGGTCACAGTCGGTAGCAATCTTGTTTGCTTTCTTGCCATCGCGCCAATATTCAATCTGATATTTGCCTTGAGGCAGGAATGAGAGGTCAAGCAGTGCCTCGCGCTGATCGCTATTGTTGATGGCTCCTACATACCAAAGGTCACCTGTCCGTTTGGCTATCACCACATAACTCTCTGGGGTACCTCCTATAAAACGGATATCGTCCCACTCCGTTGGCACTTGGCTCACAAAGTCCTCGCCTATCTGGCCATACACATGCTGGGGATGGTCGCAGAATACTGTGAAGGGGCTCTCATACACCACAAACTTAGCCAACTCGGCTGCTCTGGTATTTGACACCAAGGTTGGCGACTGTTGTTTAAATTCCTGAGCTGTGACATTGAGGAATCCACCTGGAGTGTAATCCATCGGCCCTGCCAATAGGCGAGTATAGGCGAGCATCACATTGTGCTCCGGTGTCACGCGGTCAGAGAATTTGTAGTATTCTGCTCCAAGCACTCCCTCGCGGGTTAGCAGATGGGGATAGGTGCGGTCAATTCCGTCAGGCTTGTAAGCGCCATGAAAATCAAGCATCAGCTGGTTGTCGGCTGTGGCCTGGATTATGCGGCGATACCAATTGACCATATCTTGGTCGTCACGATCCATAAAGTCAATCTTCACGCCTTTAACTCCCCATTTGTGATACATCGGGAAAGCACGGCGATATTGGTCGTTGTGGTTTGCATCTTCACATCTCAGCCACAACCAGATATCTACCCCTCGATTGTTGGCGTATGAGATGATTTCTGGCATGTTCAATTGAGGTGCTGGTTGGGTGATGTCGGCCTCGGGGGTGCAATAGGGCCCGTACCAAGTCCAGTCAATGAGCATATATGGCCACCCTTCGCTGGCAGCGAGGTCAATGTACTCCTTTATTACGTCTTGCTCCATCTTTACTTCTCCGCTCCACCAATGGTCCCAAGCGCACATTCCGGGCTTAATCCACGAGGTATCAGTTATGGCGCAATCAGGATTCAGAGAATGCAGGATTTCACTCTCTATGAATTTGCCAGGGTTATCGCCCACCATCACAACTCTCCACGGCGTTGTTATCTCTTGAGAAAATCTGGCCTTGGTTCCTGTCTCTTCCTCACCCCAAATAGGTGCCAGTTTGGTGTCAAGTTGTTGAAATCCATCCTCAGCCTCGGAGCTCCGGCCTAAATAAAGGCCAGGATAATTGTCGATGTTTGCCTCCATTATGGCCAGATAGAGGTCAGGGGCAGCCTCTATCAAGCCGGGGATGCCGGCATGCGCATCTTGCGAGATTTCTATCACAGGAGTTTTGTGGAATACACCCTCTTGTGACGACTTGTAGCTTTTGCCATCTTGTTCGAAATAGAAATCGGGTATCCATAGGCTCGCCTCACTCGGCACTCGGTATGCGGTAAGCTCGCGTGTGATTTCGCGATTGCCAAGAGTAGGCACCCCGTATAGGCGATAACGCAGAGCTACGCCATCGTCCATCACTCGCGCCTCGACATCCATGCGGCGATGTTGGCCCTCGGTTTCCATCAATGGGATAGCAATGCCTGTGTAAGCCACTTCGCAGCTCTCATGCTTGTTGCGCACCACGGGCGTCCAAGCCTCAACCGCGCTCTCTGCTTTGGGTTCCCCCATCACTTTGAATCCTCCTTGCATCGGATCCTCGCCTTTCAACTCAAAGCCCATAGGTGATGGTGCAATCGCTGTCTTCCCTTTATATTCCACAGTATAGCTGAGCCCTTCTTGGGCATTGTCAATCGCCAAGCGTATCTCCCCATTGGGCGATACAACCTCGTAAGTCTGTGCTGCAGCCCACATTGCTCCAGCCGCAGCTCCAATCAATATCAATCCAATCCTTTTCATGGCAAAATGCAATTAAACTTCCGCAAAGTTACAACTTTTTACTCATTTCACACCTCCCAATTTGGAAAATCAACATAAATCCACTAAATTTGCCGTAAAAATAGGTATTATGAAAATAGAAAATCCAGATAGCATGAGCAAGGAGTGCTCGACAAATACCTAATCAAAGAATAATACCCCTATGGAAGCAATACAAGCTTTAGAGACACGGCGCAGCATTCGCGCCTATAAGCCAGAAATGCCCGAGCGCGAACTGCTCGACAAAGTCACAACTGCTGGCACGTATGCCCCAACTGGCATGGGCACCCAATCGCCGCTTATCGTAGTAGTTGAAGACAAGACTACGCGCGACGAGCTCTCAGAGATGAACCGCGAAATTCTCGGCTGGGACCAAGACCCATTCTATGGAGCCCCGTGCATTATCGTGGTGCTCGCCGACAAATCAGCCCCGACTTGGATGCAAGACGGTTGCCTGGTGATGGGTAATCTTATGAACGCAGCCCACGCCGTGGGCCTCAGCAGTTGCTGGATCCACCGCGCCAAGCAGGTGTTTGACTCTCCCCGTGGAAAAGAACTCCTCAAGCAGTGGGGCATCACAGGTGACTACGAGGGCATCGGCCACGTAGCCATCGGTTATCCCGCAGCCCCCGACCCAGAGCCCAAACCCCGCAAAGCCGACTACGTAAGGTATGTATAAACGAGTGATAAATCCCTGGCTTGGGAAGCCTGGGTATAATTGCATAGGATGTTCGCCCGACAATCCCATAGGATTGCACATGCAATTTTATGCCGGTGATGATGAGACCTTGTGGGGAGAGTGGAACCCTGGCCATAACTACCAAGGCTGGGTGAATGTGCTGCATGGAGGCATCCAGTCGCTGATTCTTGACGAAGCCGCTGAATGGTGGATAAACGTATTCCGCAAGACCGCCGGCATGACCGTCAAGCTGGAGGTGAAATATCATAAACCCATCATGCTCACAGATGGACCTCTGAAAGTCAAAGCCACATTCTCAAGCGAGAAGCGCAGCTACATCTTTATCCACGCCGAACTCATCAACAATCGCGATGAGGTATGCACATCGGGCGAAATATGCTACTACCAATTCTCCCGCGAAAAATCCCTCCAAGACTTCGGCTTCGCCGGCAGCCAACTGGAGGATTAGATGCCGAATGTAAGTTGAACTATTGAGCCGAAAGTAGTGTTGAGAATAAAGGACTTTTGTCCGATCTTAAACCTTTAAACGCATCTACTATGGAAATTAGCGAAATTATCAGCCAATTGCAGAGTAAATTCGGCAATGGCCTCGACATCAGCAAGGTGACGGAGAGCCTCAAGGGCATGGACCTCAGCAACCTCCACCTCACCGACATCATCAGCCATCTCAAGGATAAAGGCCTGGTGGGCGACCTCGACGGCGACGGCGTGCAAGAAAGTCTCGCCGACGAAATCAAGGGCAAAGCCAGCGAGCTCCTCGGTGGCCTCTTCGGCAAATAAAAACGTAAACACGTAAGCTTTATGTAAGCACACCCAAGGTGAATTTTCAATTGAAGATTCACCTTTCTTTTTGTATGCCTCTTTATCCTCCCAACCATTTTTTCCTACACTTCTCCTAAATTATTTGTAACTTTGCAGTGGAATTTTTGACAACTGTAAAGAATTGAAAGATGAAAAAGGCTATAAATCTATTTCTCGCTGCCATGCTTGGAGCGGGGATTGCCCATGCTGATAAGCTAAAGCTCAACCCTGAGTGCTATGCTATAGATTCGATCACCATGCCCGATAGGTCGGTGGTCAAATATAAAGCATTCGAGGCAATCTACTATGTGGAGCTACTCTCTCATCAATCTCTCAACCGGAATAGAATACCAGTCCTGGGGCAGCATTGAGGCTGTAAATAGCAAAGGACACGTAGCAGGCGTTGTCTGGGACAGTGAGAACCACGTAGGGTTTGGCTTAGGCTATCTGGCGTGGGAAGAAGGAAATCCCATCATCAGAGGATTCCATGTGCGATAGCCATAGATATTAATAAAACAGCAAGCGGCTCATCCTGTAGGGATGAGCCGCTCGTGTATCCTTAACTCAGAGTTTTAAGATTTCCTCGATTGAAAGACCAGTCGCTTTGGCAATCATGTCGATAGGCGCAATTAAATCTTTAAGGGATTTGGCTACTTTGATTATTCCTTCTAATTCGCCATCCTGGCGAGCTGTATTGAGGCAGTTGTTGTAGTCTCGCATCTCTTTTAGGCTTTCTTCATACCTCATTCTCTCCTCCTTGCTCATACGGCTTACTTCAGCCAATTTGAAGAAATGGCGGAAGATGGTGTCTTTTAGTTCGGCAGGGAAATCCAAGAACCGATGGAGATTCTTGATTGCGTACAACCATTCATCCGATAAGTCTTCCAACTCACTGCTCTCCTTTACGAACTTTTTCAATTCTAAGTAAATGTAAGTGAGGCGGTCAGACACAGGGGTATTAGTGTCTATATCACAAAGGCGCACTACATGCTTGTACTCATTGGATTGAGCAAATTCCTTTGCGTCAAAATTTAGAAATCCGATAGTATAGATCTTAGGAAGATGGAAATCCCATTCTCCCCGATCAGACCCCTCCTGGACTAGAAACGAAGAATAGAATATGCTGCGGTCCAGGAAAAAGCTCTGTTTCGCATTCTGCATCTCCACTATTATATGAGTATCCTGATCGGTTGTGCAGTAGAGGTCGAAAATAGCGCTACGGTCGCTGGCAGACATCCCAAGCTTCTCAACATTCTGGTACCTTATGTCCACGATGGGGGCTTCGTCCACCAAAATTGAATTTAGCAGACTGATAAGATGGGCTTTGCCAGCGTCAGACCCGAAGAGACGCTTGAATCCGAAATCGGTAAAAGGATTTATATATCTTTCCTTACACATGGCTTGAGAATTTCAATGGCAAATTTAGCCTATTTCCACGTATTTTCCAAATCCGATGATAGAAATCTAATAGCGAAATGTGTGTTTTATAGATTTCGTCTTCCATTTAAAAAGTTCAATCATTTATACTGGCGAAAACACTTTGGGTTAACCTGGTGGACCTTCCAGGCCTCCAGATTGGTAAATTGCTTATTCTCACAAACAAAATACGAGGTTTTTATCACTTTTTCTTCCCAGTTAGGAGGTTATTTTGTAATTTTGCAGTCTAAAAAGTGATATACAAGTTATTCCGCAGCCTTTGGCTGCCAGCAAAATAGGTATAAATGGTTTGGATAGCGCTTGCTTTGGGGTCGGCATTCTGCCTCGGCTTCTACGACATATTCAAGAAGATTTCCCTGCGGGGAAACAATGTGCTGATAGTGCTGATGCTCAACACGGTGTTCAGCGCTGCGCTGATGTCGCCGGTGTGGGCCAGCGAAATCGCTAATGGCACCTGGGGATTGGGAGGCACATGGCATGGCCACCTGCTGATTATCATCAAGGCGCTGATAGTGCTCGCCTCATGGGTGCTGGGCTATTATGCGATAAAGCATCTGCCACTCACTATCCAAGCCCCCATCAATGCCTCGCGCCCCGTGGTGGTGCTTGTGGGAGCATTATTGATATTTGGCGAACGTCTCAACTGGCTGCAGTGGATAGGCATCCTGCTGGGATTCTTGTCACTCTTCATGATATCGCGCCTGGGGAGCAAGGAGGGATTTGACCTGAAGGGGAGCCGCTGGGTATGGTTGTCGATAGGAGCAATGTTTCTCGGCGCAGTCAGCGCGCTCTACGACAAATACTTGATGCAATATTTCTTGCCTACCGACGTGCTGGCATGGTACAGCCTCTATCAATGCATACTGATGAGCGCTCTGGTGGGAGTGTTGCTATACATTGACTGGCGCAAGGGCAAGAGCGTGGGCGGAGCCTTCCAATGGCGATGGGCAATTCCCGGAATTGCCATTTTCTCGATGAGCGCCGACCTCATGTATTTCTACAGCCTCAGCGTCGAAGGGTCAATGGTCGCCATAATCTCTATGATAAGGCGTGGGTCGGTAATTGTGTCCTTCCTCTATGGCGTAATAGTGCTCCACGAGAAGAATGTGCGCGCCAAAGCCATTGACCTGGGCATCCTGCTTGTCTCTTTATTAATCCTCATACTGGGCGCAAACCTGAATTGAAATGAGAGTAACCGACTTGATACGCCGATATACCGGGATTCTGGCGGTGTATTGCGGAATCATGCTGACAGTGCTTGACGGCACCATCGTCAATGTGGCTCTGCCATCGCTGACCCAGTATTTCCATGTCGAGGCTTCGGCCACAGTATGGGTAGTCAATGCCTATCAGCTGGTCATAACCATGCTCTTGCTCACCTTTGCAGCTCTGGGCGACCGGCTCGGATACAAGCCCATATTCATCACTGGCATATCGCTATTCACCCTCTCATCAGCGGCTTGCGCCGCCAGCCCCTCGCTGCCATTCCTGGTAGGAGCACGCGTGGTGCAAGGCATCGGAGCAGCCATGGCGATGAGCGTCAACACAGCCTTGGTGCGCATGATTTATCCACCCGACAAGCTTGGCCGAGGCATGGGTTACAATGCCATGGTGGTATCCCTCTCAACAGTGGCTGGCCCTACCCTGGCTGGCGGTATCTTGTCAATCAGTTCTTGGCACTGGCTATTTCTTATCAACCTGCCCATTGGCGTGGCCGCAGTGCTTCTTGGCATCAAATATCTGCCCACCAACGAAACTATTGACCGCAACAAGGAGCCATTCGACAGAGTAAGCGCCATCGAGAGCGCGGCCCTGCTGTGGCTGATTGTAAATGTGATGGATGATTTCACCAAGTCGACCGACTGGCGCCTCGTGGCTGCCGAATGCGCTGCCATATTGATTATTGGCTGGTTCTTTGTGCGCCGACAGAATAAATTCGCTCATCCCCTGCTGCCGGTCGACCTACTGCGCATACCCCTCTTCTCGATGTCGGTATGCACATCGATATGCTCGTTTTGCGCCCAAATGTTAGCCATGGTGTCTTTGCCATTCTTGCTCACCGACCTGGGCAAGGACCCTCTCCAAATAGGCCTCCTCATCTCGCCGTGGCCAATCGGTGTGATGATAGCGGCGCCGATAGCAGGGCGCATTGTCGAGCGAGTACACGGTGGTTTGCTGGGCGCTATCGGCATGGGCGTTTTCGCCTTTGGCTTGCTTATGCTCTTTTTGCTTCCCCATAATTGCTCGGCCATGGACATTGCCTGGCGCATGCTGCTATGCGGTCTGGGCTACGGCACCTTCCAGACCCCTAACAATGTCACCCTCGCATCCTCGGCGCCGCGCAATCGCAGCGGAGCAGCCGGTGGCATGCAGAGCATTGCCCGCGTGCTGGGCCAGACCTTCGGCACCACCGGCGTAGCTGTTGCCTTCCATCTCATAGCCAACAACGAGCACGCCTCCAACACCTGCCTCCTGGCTGCCATGTGCATCGCCATCCTCGCTTCCATCCTTAGCGCCCTCCGCCTCACCCAACCATCTTCCTACCAACACCGCCGTTAAAACAAATTAATTAATACCTTATGTGGAGACAAGTAGAAATTGAATTGGCGCCGCGTACACGCGGTTTCCATCTGGTGACCCGCGAGGTGGTGAGCCAACTCGGTGAGCTGCCCCGAGTGGGATTGCTCAACCTGTTTATTAAGCATACGTCAGCCTCACTGACAATCAATGAGAATGCTGACCCCGACGTGCGCCGCGATATGGAGAGTATTTTCAACCATCTGGTGCCAGAGCGGCAGCCATATTATCAACATACTCTCGAGGGCGATGACGACATGCCAGCCCACGCCAAAGCCAGCATCCTGGGCCCAAGCCTCACCATACCAATATCCCACGGTCGCCTCGCCCTCGGCACCTGGCAGGGCATATACCTGTGCGAACATCGCGACTATGGAGGTTCGCGCCGTCTTGTGGCCACAATAGCTGGAGAATAGACAACTATTTCGACAAAATTGTATATTCTATCGGCCATAATTATCGATGTGGAGTAAGCCACATTAAATAATTTAGGTCGATAGTATATTTTCTTTGGATTTTTGTCGGTAAATTCAAAATAAATGTCTAAATTTGCATCCAGTTTAGGTACTCAGAGTTTTTTACTCAATATCCTATCTGAATAATCAGTCAATATAAGAATGACGGTGGAGGCTCTCGCGAGGAAAGCCTCCACCTTTTTATTTCAATGAAGAATGAAAAATGAAGAATGAAAAATGACCATCTCTACCACATTTTTCATTTTTCATTCTTCATTTTTCATTCTTCATTCTTCATTTTTCATTTTTCATTGAAGTATGGAAGTATGGCATCGCGCCAGATTAGATAGCCCGGGCCGAGCAGATGGATGCCATCGTTGGTGAGGTCGCTGCGCATGTGACCATCCGGGTCAACCATCAGACTGTAGAGGTCGATATATACATATCCCTTGGCGGGCGCCATCTCGGCAAGGCGAGCATTGATATCGCGTATCTGTTGCTCCTTATCAGCCATGCGCTGATATTTGCCATACGAGATATTGATGGGCAGAATCGATTGCACATACAGCTCGGTGCGGGGCATCTGCTCACGCATATAGTCGATGAGTTCGCCGTAGGCAGTAGCTATAGAATCCACCCCTAAGTCATGGCTCACATCATTGGTGCCAGTCAGCAAGAATATCTTAGCCGGTTGACCAGCGATGATTGGGTCAAGGCGGTCGCGGATACCCTGTATCACATCGCTGGTGATGCCGCGATTTTTCACATTTGGCATACCCAACAATTCATGCCATTCACCGCCATTAGTGAGCGAATTGCCAAGCATCACGATATCGGCAGAGTCAATGGGCAGTTCATCAAAGAGCGAAGCCCTCTGATAGTAAAACACCCCATACTCAGGCGAAGTTGTCTGCTGAGCCCCAGCAGCTATCCAGGCTGTCAAAGCCAAGATAGGAAAGAGCAGCCTTTTCATTCTCCTCTCCTTAGGAAAGCGTCAGCGGCCAACTTGACCGAGCCATGCAGCAACAGCAGACGGCGTGCGTCCTCGTAGGTAAGCTTGTTGTCAATCTCCTCAAGCAGCATGCGAGTGCCACGGTCAACCAACTTGGCATTGGTGAGCTGCATATTCACCATCTTGTTGCCCTTGACGCGCCCCAGCTTGATCATAGTGGCAGTGGTGATCATATTGAGGATCATCTTTTGTCCGGTGCCCGACTTCATGCGCGAGCTGCCAGTGACAAATTCCGGACCCACCACCATCTCAATCGGTATCTCTGCAGCCTTCGACACCGGCGCATCAGGATTAGAGGTGATAGCGGCGGTGAGTATGCCTTGGCGGCGAGCCTCCTTGAGCGCCTCCACCACATAAGGCGTGGTGCCCGAGGCGGCAATGCCAACTACCGTGTCATTTGGACCGATATTGTTGGCTTGCAAATCCTTCCAGCCCTGCATCGGGTCATCCTCAGCATTCTCTACCGGATGGCGCAAAGCATAATCGCCACCGGCAACAATGCCAACAACCCATGTGGGATCCATGCCGAATGTCGGAGGAATCTCCGAGGCGTCAAGCACACCGAGACGTCCTGATGTGCCGGCGCCTATATAGAAGATGCGACCCCCGCGCTTCATGCGCTCGACGATGCCGATCACCAGTTTTTCAACCTGAGGAATGGCTTTCTCTACAGCATAAGCCACTTTTTTATCCTCATTGTTTATGTCGTGGAGCAATTCGTCCACGCTTTTCGACTCCAAATGGTCGTAGAGCGAATCTTGTTCGCTAATTTTCACAAAAGCCATTGTATCAAGTCAAAAGTATCAAGTCAAAAGTATCAAGTCAAAAGTCAAAAGTTACGATGATATTCGATGAGGCCATCCATGGGGCTCTTCTCGATGATGCCTATCTCCCAGCCGCTATCTTTAGCAGCCTCTGACAGCACATCGCGGTAATGATGCGCGATCGACCCAATAAAATTAGCCTTGCAGCCCTCGGGAGCCTCAGTCTTGTAATTGTCAAGATTGCGCTTGAAGAAGGCGCGGAATGCCTCCACTGCCATTTGGTGCATCTCGGGGCGATCGATGTTCTGCTTGATAAAGGGCGAAAGCGAGGCCAGGAATCGGTTGGGCTGAGGCTTACGGTACACGCGGTCGATGATTGACAGGTTGTCAAGGTCATACTGCTTCAGGAAAGCCTCGCACAAATCATCAGGCAACTGCCCTTTGAGCACATTGCCCACCAACAGCTTACCCAGCACGGCTCCGCTCCCCTCATCGCCGAGGATATACCCCAGCGGCGAGACGTTGCGAGCTATCTTCTCGCCGTCATAGTAGCACGAGTTTGAGCCAGTGCCCAAGATGCACGCTACTCCCCGCCTACGACCGCACAATGCCCGGGCAGCACCGAGCAGGTCGGTTGCCACTTCTACCTTAGCATTGGGCAGACTGTGGCGGATAGCATCGGCCACATTGCCGCATACAGCCGGCGAAATGCATCCAGCACCGTAGAAGTACACGTCGGTTATCTTGTTGGCTAAATCAGTATCCAATTGGGGGAGCATCTCCTGAGAGATGCGCTCACGCATCTCTTCAGGGGTCAGCAGCACAGCATTCATGCCGCATGTCTCAAATCTCTTGACAATCGGATTGTTTGAGACTGAATAATCTGCTACGCACCAATCTATTTTGGTGCTTCCACAATCTGCTATGAGTATCATGACATTATAGGTGTATCGTTTATATTTTGATATAGATTTTCTTCTTGTACAGAGGCACGCCAGCGCACCAGTTGATCAACACAAACACAATGGCATAGAATAGCGAGGCCAATGTCTTGTTGTCGGCGCAAACAGGCAGCAGCATGTATTTATAGATGATGGTGTGAATCGAAACCATGCTATCGCCAATGGGCAGCTTGATAAAGCTGAACAGTATTCCCAATACGGCCGAAAGCACATAGAGGAATAGCGGATTGATGCCGAATACCTCAAAGAATCGGCACCAGCTCTGCTTGCCCTTGATATCGATAACCCAAATCAGCAGAGCCAGCAAGGTCGAGGCTAAGCCGCATGTGGTGAATACGAATGTCGGCGACCACACTTTCTTGTTGATAGGCAAACCATAGCTCAGCAGGAAACCAGCCATCGTGAGGATAGCGCCGATAATAAAGAGATTGAAAGCGCGCTTCTCATTGTCCTTGGTGCGCACAATCATCGCTCCGCACAGGAATCCGATGAGACAGTGAGCAATCGAGGGCAAGGTGCTGATGAATCCCTCAGGGTCGAACTTCAGTGTGACGCCATCAATAGTGTCGGCATACATGTGATTGGCTCCAAGCACGCGATGGTCGATGATCGAGATGATGTTGCGGTCGCTGAACTCAAAGCCATGGCCCAGCACCAAAATCACGGAATAGACGACAAGTATCCCGGCTGTAATCCAACCAATGGTACGCTCTTTAAAGCAGATAGCCAAGATAGCCGAAGCCCCATAGCAAAGTGCCAAGCGCGGCAGCACACCCAAGATGCGAATATTACTGAAATTGGTCACGGCATCGAAAAATGATACCTCAGGATTAGCTATTCCACGCAGCGACAGGGCAAACCAAGCGATAGCCCAGCCGATAAGCAGAATCACTGCCGAACGACGCACAATCTTCCAAAGAGCAGCCCAAGAGAATGTGAACTGATACTTGCGGAGAGAGAAATAGGTAGAGATACCCATGATGAACATGAAGAACGGAAACACCAAATCGGTGGGCGTGAGGCCATTCCAGGCAGCATGTTCCAGAGGAGCATAGATGCTGCCCCAAGTGCCGGGGTTATTTACGAGAATCATGCCTGCGATAGTGATGCCTCGCAGGATGTCGAGCGACAACAACCGCTTAGGTGCTGCCTTAGGATGAGATTTCAAGGTTTGCTTAGGTAAAGCAGTCGAGCAAGATTCCATGCTATAAAGTATAAACTATAAGGGATAAGGGATAAAGTATAAGGGATAAGTTATAAAGTATAAGGGATAAGTTATAAAGTATAAGGGATAAGGGATAAGGGATAAAGTCAATTGTCTCCTGCCTCGGTGGCTTGGTCCACAAGATAGGCAATCGACTGATAGGGGATGCCTGAATGGGTAGTCAGGCCTATTTCGCATGTGCGCGAGTTGGAATAGCCATGCTGGGCCCCAGCAGCTTGGATTTGCGGCTTCAGCTTGCGCAGCGCCCAAGCATTGAGTTCGGGATAATTGAATCCACGATCGCCAGCAAATCCGCAACATCCTATCTCTGATGGCACCACTACCCTCTCGGCGCATTTCGAGGCCAACTCTATGATCTTGTCTCCAAGTCCCATCTGGCGAGTACTACAGGTGACATGCACTGCCACAGTCTCTTTGATGGGGTGGAACTTCAGCCGAGGAGCCAAGAAATCGGCTATGAATTCTGCTGGTTCGTAAAGCGGCATGCTCTTGATATGCTGGCGCATACGATGCAGACAGGGGCTCTGGTCGCATAGCACTGGATACTTTCCACCCTCTGATGCCTTGAGCAAAGCAGCCTGGAGCTTGGCTGTCATCTCATCAGCGATGTCGGGCATACCCTTGCTCTCCCATATCATGCCGCAGCAAAGCTGCTCCATATTCTCTGGGTAGATTACTTGGTACCCGGCTTTGGCGCAAAGCTTCTCCATTGTCTCAATCAGATGCGGCTGCGCGGTTTCGCCCTTTGTTTTTGATCGTCCCATTGTCTGGTTGATGCATGATGGGAAATACACCACCTTCAGATCTGATTGGATGGGTGGGCTAGTTGGTTTCTTTTTCTCGCGGCCCACGGGCAGTGAGGGAGTCCAAAGCGGAGCGCCAGCCTTATGCAGTACTCGCCCAACGATTTTTACTCCCTTGTCTCCTATCACGCTGTGGGCTGCATTGGCCACTGTGAGCATCGGGCGCAACACATTTTCGATCGTCGACAGATGGTCAGCCGCCCATCGGCCAGTCTTGTATGCCTTCGAGCCCTTAGGCGTTGCCAATTCGCGCACCTTATGGGTGTAGTCGCCAGTGTTGATGCCCATCGGACACGACAGGCTGCACAGCCCATCGGCCGCGCAGGTAGCCTCGCCTAGATATTCATATCCTTTTTTGAGGCGCGCTAAGCGTCGGCTGTTGGGAGCCGTCTGCTCGAGTGTATGGATTTCGCGCGTCGTGGCTATGCGCTGGCGCGCTGAGAGTGTAAAGCCGCAGCTCACGCAGTTGACCTCGCAAAAACCGCACTCTATGCATTTGTCAATAATCGGGTCAGCGATGGGCAATGGCTTGATGTTGCGCAGATAGCACTCTGGGTCATCGTTGAAAATTACGCCGGGGTTGAGCAACCCCTTAGGATCGAGTATGTCCTTGACTCGGCGCATCAGCCCGTAGGCCTTCTCGCCCCACTCTTTCTTGACAAACGGAGCCATATTGCGCCCAGTGCCGTGCTCTGCCTTGAGCGAACCATCATACTTGTCTACAACAAGCTCGACAATGCGCTCTATCAAGTTTCGATAGCGCTCTACATCGCAATCCTTCTCAAAAGCCTGAGCTATGATGAAGTGGTAATTGCCCTCAAAGGCGTGGCCGTAGATGCAAGCATCGGCATAGCCGCACTCCTCGATGATTCGTGCCAAGTCGGTAGTCGCCTCCGGCAGATGTTCGATCGGGAAGGCTATGTCCTCGATTAGCGAGGTTGTGCCCATAGGGCGTGTGGCACCGACAGTCGGGAATACGCCTGAGCGCATCTTCCACAGAGCCGCTATGCGTGCAGGATCGGTCTCAAACTTGGCTGGCTTATACAGTTTGAATTGCGACAAGATGGCCTCGATATTTTCAATGTTGCCATCAAGATGCAAAGGCGATTCTGCGCGAGTCTCAATCAGCAGAGCAGTGAGTCCGCTGCCAGTGATATCGCCAACAGAGGCCAATGATTTCTTGTCAAGCAATTCACAACTGTACACCTCGGGAGCCGATTTCTTAAGCTTTACCACGGCGCGGCAAGCCTCGGCCATATCGCTGAAATAAGCCATTGCCGAGGCAGTACACGGAATCAGTGACCCAGTGGACATAGTGGCTTCGCTCATGAACCCGAGCGTGCCCTCGCTACCCACCATGAGATGCGCTAAGATCTCGGCTGGCTCGTCATAAGCCACAAAGGGACGCAGATTCAAGCCAGTGACATTCTTGATCGAATATTTGCGCCGTATACGGTCAACCAATTCCTGGTCAGCCCGGATTTCATCACGCAACTCGGCCAATTGCGAGTATATCTCTTTCTCGCGTGGATTGTTGGTGGGATTAGCGGTGTCAATTATAGTGCCATCGGCCAGAACTATGCGCATCGAGATCATCATCTTGTCAGAATTGGCATGGGTGCCGCAATTCATGCCCGAGGCATTATTGATGATGATGCCACCAGCCATTGCCGATGCCTTAGATGCCGGGTCGGGGGTGAAGATGCGGCCGTAGGGCTTCAGTATCTCGTTGATACGATTGCCAACCACGCCGGGTTGGATGGTAATGGTTTCGCCGTCATCATTGACTTGGCATTTCTCCCAATTCTTACCTGCTATGATCAGTATCGAGTCGGTGATAGCTTGTCCTGACAAGCTGGTGCCAGCAGCGCGAAATGTGACGGGAAGGCCCATCTGTGAGGCTAATCTCAACAATACCGAGACTTCCTCCTCGTCTTTCGCATTGATGACCACCTGTGGAATCAACCGATAGAAACCCGCATCAGTGCCCCATGCCAAGCGCCGCACCTCGTCAGTAAAGATGCGGTTGCGCGGTATGAACTGCAATGCCTTATCTACAAAGTTCTGGTACAACATCTGGCGTTATTTATATAGATAATATTTCGATGACTTGGCCTTGAATGCGTCAGCATCCTTGTTCCAAAAATCCTTGATGTCGTCGACCTGATTGCTTTTTGCAAAATTCTGGCGAATCGACTTGCTGCCCACAACCTTGTCAAACATTGAGAATCTGGCCGGGTCGGCAGTCTCCATCATTTTATGGTCGGGATACAGCTTGGCAATCTCTTGAGCCACATAGAATTGGATCAATGACAGCGGAGCCTTGTCTTTGTCAGTAATGTACAGCTCCACTCCTTGCAGATTCTCGCCCTTGCCAAAACCATAGAAGGGAGTAATGTATATTGGGCGAAATTTCACCCCGGGGATATCCAGGGCGTTGAGGGCATCGACAAGCTCTTGTGCCTTGACCCACTCGGCGCAGAATAGTTTGAAGGGCATAGTGTAGCCCACGCCAATGTTCATATAATTCAATTCACCCATGATGCCAGTGGCAGGATAGTAAAGCGACGTATCTGCAGTGGGGATATGAGGCGAGGGAAGCACCCATGGCATGCCAGTCTGGTCAAAGTCCATTTCTCTCTTCCAGCCCTCCATAGGCACTACGCTAAGATTCACTTTCTTGCCTCCGGTCAGCAGTCCCTCTTCGTTGAGGTACTGGGCCAGTTCGCCCGGTGTGAGACCATAGAGATACGGTATGGGGAATTGGCTAACAAACGATATGCAGTCGTCCTCGGTCAGCGGTCCCTCGACCTTGTTGCCTCCAATAGGATTGGGGCGGTCAAGCACCATGAATTCCTTGCCCAGCTCGGCGCAAGCCTCCATAGCCAGGCCCATCGAGGAGATGAATGTGAATGATCGGCACCCATTGTCCTGGATGTCGTACACCAGCACATCTACATCTTTGAGCATCTCTGGGGTGGGTTTGCGAGTCTTGCCATAGATGGAATACACAGGCACCCCGGTGGCGGGGTCGACAAAGTTGTCAACTTTGTCGCCAGCATGCACATCGCCTCTCACACCGTGCTCGGGAGCAAACAGGGCCACAAGTTCAACATCGGGTGCCTCATGCAATATGTCGATAGTCGATTTCAACGAATTGTCAACACCAGTGGGATTGGTAATCAACCCCACCCTCTTGCCTTTGAGAGCGGCAAAGTCATTGTCGCGCAGCAGCTCGATGCCCGGTTTCACCTGACCCAGCGCTCCGCTGATGCCCATGCAAAGAATAATTATTAATGTGGTCAGTCTATTTTTCATTTCTCATTCTTCATTTTTCATTCTTCAGTTTCTTGCCAAAGCTTGGGTCTACCTTTATGATCATACTCACGCCGATTGTGGCTATGCAGCAGATGATAGTCCAAACAAAGAAGTGGCGATACCCCACAGTCTCCTGAATCCAGCCAGCTATCATGCCAGTCATCATCGACAGTGCCATAAAGCCCGTGCAGATAGCATAGTGCGAGGTCTTGAACTGGCCCTCGGAATAGTAGATCAGATACAGCATATAAGCCGTGTAACCGAATCCGTAGCCAAACTGCTCAATAAACACGCATATATTGACTGTCAGCAGCGAGTGATCCTGGGCATAGCTCAGATAGATGAATGTGAGGCAAGTCAGCGACATGCTCCACGCCATCGGCATGAGCCATTTCTTCAAGCCCCCCTTGGCTGCCACCATGCCGCCGATGATGCCGCCGATGGTGAGGCCGATGATGCCCACTGTGCCATACACGATGCCAACCTCGCCAGTGGTCAGCCCTAAGCCTCCCTTATCTACTGGGTCGAGCAGGAAGGGTTGGATGATCTTGGTGAGCTGAGCCTCGGGGAATCGGTACAGCAGCATAAACAGGATAGCGGCCACAGTCTGCAGCACTGGGAACTTGGTGAAGAAAGTGCGGAATGCCTCGACAAAGCCCATCACGATGCCTTTGGCAGTAGCCTCGCCTCGCATGCTGTCGCCTTGCGGACGCGGCAACGCCCAACTGTGGTAAATCACCACGGCGAAGAAGAACAGAGAGAGCACTATGAACACTACCGACCAAGCCATCGGTATATTGCCCGATGTGCCCACAAATGTGGCTTGGGTCTTCTGCTTGATCTTAGGGTCAATGACAAATCCAACATAAGCGGGCTTGTCCCAATTGTCAGAGTTGAACACCAATCGGGTGTCACGAGCCAGTCTCACGCTCTGGTCGCCATCTTTGAAATTGACGATGAGGATGCGTTGGTCATCACCCTCGATAGGCTTGTTGAGACGCACTGCCGCTACAGCTATATTGCTCTCGGCAGCCTTCGAGGCTGTTCTCTCCTCGCCAAATGTGCGCTCTATCCAGAGGCGGAATTTGCTCCAGTTTTTCTCCTGGTCAACAGCGGCGGCTTTGCCCACGGGTATTTCGGGATATCCGCCGGCGCGATTGTATTCGTTAGCCTTGTCAATCATCTGCGCCATCGTCACGGTGTCGCCCTCAACGATAGCGACCTCGGGCATAGCCACTCCGTAGAGGGCATCCCAATTGCATGCAAATTGCAATTCCTGAGGATCAGAAGTCTCAATCGATGGCGAGCCCGGCAACACAGCAGTTGACACCTGGGCATCCGGGTCTACTACCAGCTGCATCTCTAATGGTTCCAAGCCAGTATTCATCTCAATCAGACCGGCCAGAATCACCAGCAAGCCCTGGCCGACCACGGTGGCCACGCGATAGAAGGTAGAACGTATGCCGACGTAGAACGACTGCTCATGCTCGGTCAGCGCTATCATGTAAAAGCCATCGGCAGCGATGTCGTGGGTCGCAGAGGCAAATCCCATAAGCATGAATATTGCTAATGTGAACTGCACGTACAGCGCCGTAGGTATGGTGAAAGCGATGCCGGCCAGCGAGAAGGCTACAATCCACTGCATAGAGAGTGTCCACCAGCGCTTGCTCTTGATCAGGTCGACAAAGGGGCTCCAAAACGGCTTGATTACCCATGGCAATCCCAACCAGCCGGTGTACAGGGCAATATCGGTATTGCTCATTCCCAAGCGCTTGTACATGATCACCGATATGGTCATCACAGCCACATACGGCAATCCCTGCGCAAAATACAAAGTCGGAATCCATGCCCAGGGGCTCCGCTTTGTTGATATAGATTTAGTTTTTAATCTCATTTTTCACTTTTCATTTTTCACTTTTCATTAATCAAAGTGATCTCTGAGCCGGGATAATAATGGCTAAGGATTTGGCGATAGTCGTAACCCTTGTCGGCCATCACTGCCGCGCCGATTTGGCAAAGGCCTACACCATGGCCCCAGCCAGCGCCGTGCAGACAGAATCCGCTCTCGGTGCGCTCGACCACGAAAGCCGAACTGTAAAGATGCGATTCTGACAGGATGCGGCGTATCTCCAGCTCCTTGCCTATCTCCATGGTGCGCTTTGTGCCAACTATGCGCAGCACGATCAAGCGGCCTGACACACCTCGCTCAACCGGCTCCAACGCCAAGATGGTGCCAAAATCTATGCCTGAGCGGCGAGCTATTAGCTCTGAGAGTTCTTCTGTGGTGTATTCCACTCTCCAACGGTAGAAATCCTGGGTCTCTTGGTCGTAACCGACCAGTACCTGCTTGAGCACCTTGGCGTCATGAGTGTTGCAAAAAGCCTCTGGCGATGACAGTATCCAGCGGCGTGCTTCTTCTTCGTTGCACAAGTCAGGATAATTATTCTCATCGACATCATCGCGCCGTGCCACGAGATATGGCTTATGGTCATTCTCCCAGCAGCTTTCGTACTCCTCAAATACGCCTCCGCAGCATTTCGAGAATCGCGCATCGCACAGTTCGCCTTGATAGCGCAGCACCTCGCCGCGAGTCTCATCCACGGCTTGTTGCGCGTAGGGGGTAGTTTGGCGCGTGATTCCTTGGTATCTCTGGCAGTGATCGTCGGCGCACACGTCAAACAGTTTATGGTCGGTATGGCCGTACCAGCGTATTATCTTATCTTCTGTCACATCGCCTTGGCAATGGCTCTTGTGGGTTTGATTCTCGCGAGCCTCGATCTGCGCCAACAGCCAGCTGCGCGAAATCACAGCATGGGCCTTGAGCAGTTCGAGTGACGATGTGGCGCTCATTTCCGACGAGATCACGCTCGCCAGATAATCCTCAATGGGCAGGATATTGATCACAGTGATTTTGCCATCCTCGGGCATCAAGCATATCTCGCCCAGGAATCTCTGATTCTCTTTTCTCTGCCAATGGAAATTGACGCCTATTGTCACGTCCTTCACCTCGGCATAGCACTTGCTCGAATCGGTAGGCTTGAAAAGCATTGGCTTGCTGAGATGTTCGGCTGCTACATTATATGTACCCTCGACTATTTCTGAGCCATGCCAATAGCCGCCAACAAATTCCACCCTTACATAGTCCTGTGAGAGCAGTCCTACCTTTACGGTTTTTTCTTTGGCGGGCAACTGGCTCAGCAGTTGGCGTATCTCTTTATTTGTCCAGCATAGCTCGGCCAAGGTGCGCTCTATAGTCTCGGCGTCGATGCGCCGATAGTCTTCCAAGCGGGGAGTGATGTAGACGCCGGCCAAATCTACCGAAGCTGGCGATAACAGCATTTGACCCTCGCCATCGCCATAAAATGACGGACGATGCGCTTTTCTTGGGATAATCCATAGTCGCCATTCTCCATAGCGTTTGGTGCAGAGCAGATTCACCATAGGTTCGCCCGACTCTTTGTCTTCGGGCAGCAGAGCCAAAACTTCCTCGCCTCGGCGAGCCACCTCTGCCGGATTATCTCCAGCCACAATGATCGCTCCCGGATATCCCGGGAGACCCGACTTGGGCACGCCTATGCCCTCTTCTACCCATTCAATCTCACACTCTTGCCAGAACATGGGCAAGAATGCTGCATCGCCAGCTTGGAAATGCATGTGGTCGGGAGCCGAGGCTCCGCATTTGGGTCCGTTGTAGAATACCACCATTCCGGGCATCTCAGCAGCCAGTCGAGCCATATCCTCCAAACGGCCGCTGATGCGTTGGGGCGCATGATTCTTAGCGGGGATCGTGAAATGGCGAGGGAAGATCGGGAAAGGATTGATCAATATTTCATACCCGTTCCAGTCAATCCGATGCTGCTCGGCCGGACGATTGTCAGCGCAGAGGAAGCAACGACGCGCTTTCAGTGTAGCGGCATCGACTTTTGCTCCGGTCGATGCTATGCGTGCCGGGTTGCATTGAGCCAACACCCACGACGAATCGCCGGTGCTGATGCATTTGGTCTTCACCTTGTCAAGCTTCAGGAAATTCTCCTTAGCCATGGGCCAGGCCTCAAGCTGTATGGCCAGAAAATCGTCAATATCGATCATGACTGTTGGTTTTGAGCGATTCGAGCCTCGACCTCCCATGTGCGCAGGCGGTCTTTGTACAGGTTGTGGCCATTCATCTTGATGATATCGAGGTTGCCATCTGAGTTGTCTTCCCAGCGGCGGCAATTGTACAACACATCATAGATGCGGCCAATCTGATGCTTGCGCGATATGGCAAGTCCCAGAGCATAGTCTTCGCCATACGATGTGTTTGGCACATGTATCTTGCGCAGCAGCGGTGTATAGAAAGCGCGAGGCGCTCCCAGGCCGTTGATGCGCAGAGCATTGTTGCGGCCATTCTCAGGGGTCCATTCCTTATGGTCAATCACTCCCGGGGGTATGGGGTTGCAATTGATGTCGGTCAGTTGATAGGTGCCTACCACCATGCCGCATTTCTGGTCATAGAATGCATCCACGATGCGCTGCAGGGTGTCGGGGCCCGAATACAGGTCATCGGAATCAAGCTGCACGGCAAATTTTCCGCAGCGCGGGTCTTCGATGCCCATGTTCCAGCATCCGCCAATGCCCAGGTCGGTGCGCGTGGGGATAATGTGTATCAGGCGCGGATCTGTCGCGCCAATCTCTTGGAGGATTTCGGTTGTACCGTCTGTCGAACCGTTATCAATAACTATTACATTGTAGTCAAAATTAGCCTCCTGGCTCAGAGCGCTCTCTACGGCCTGGCGGATAGTGCGCGCGCGATTGCGCACCGGTATGATCACTGAGGCCTCGCATGGAAATTCCTCGTCAGAAAATTTCACTTCCTCAAATTTTGGCTCGAGGTATGCGCCGATAGCTTTGAGGTGGGCGGTACAGGCCTGCTCCATCTCGATCTGCGAGGCGCGATTGCGCGGATCTACATAGTCAAACTGCTTCTCACCGCTCTTGCGATTATCGGTCTCGATGTCAGAGTACAAATACTCGTTGATGTGCACCACCGGGCCCAAGCGGCTTATGCGCAGACGCAGGTCGTACAGGCCAGCGGCACGGTAGTCAGCATCCATCTCAGCGACGGCTTGGCGCAACAGGTCGGTGCGAAACATAAGCACCGAACCGAAGTTGAAGTCATCGCGCAACGAACCTTTTTGGTAATCGATCACAGGCGAGGGGGTCTGTTTGCCCTCAGTCACGGCATAGTAGTCAGAATACAGCATTGCAGCCTGGGTGGCTTGGGCTATGCTTATGAATCTTTCGAGAGCGAAATATCCAAGCTCGAGTGTGTGTCCATTAGTGTAAATGAGCACATACTGGCTGTCGCCTGCCGCGGCGGCGATATCGCGCATAGTCTCTGTACTGCGCATGCCCGCACTCGGGGTTTCAAGCACTACCACTTCGTCAACCAGGGGTTGATTAGCCAAACGCTCTACAGCTTGGGCATCGGAAGCGGCATCTGAGGGCAAAAAGATTTTGATCATGAGATTCAAGAATTAAGAAATTTAAGTATTTGTTTCATAAGATTAGAGCGAGACTCAGTGCCAAGCACTGTCTCAAACGGGAACCCGAGCGCTACCACGCGGTAGAGACCCGGCGAATATGCCGTGGCTGCCACCAATTGGTTCTCGTTGTAGCGCATGATCACTGCTCCCTTGTCTGATGCGGGATAGAATGAGTCGGGCGATTCCACTGCATAAATATCTGGACCAAGCTGGGTGGAGAAAGAGAACTCTCCGCCATAAAAAGCTTGGAAAGGAGATGCTACCTCATAAGCCTCACCCACTGTGGCTGCTTGGCCTACGCGCCAAGCGTAGCCCAGCACTTTCTGGGCGAATTCTTTGTCGCGAGCGGCAGTCTGCGCCGACGAGTAAGGATTGTTCCACAGGTCGGTGGCTATATAGCTGCCGCTCACCAGCAGGCTACCGCCCGAGGCAGTATAGGCTTGCAATTGCTGCTGCAGCGGAGCAGTAAAGGTTTTATAATGGGTGCCGTAAGCGCCGGTGCCACGCTGTATCTCTTTTTGCTTGCCCATGATCAAGTCAAGTATCTTGGGGCAATCGGCCGGTGCCATCTCAACAAAAGCGTCTACGCTTGCCGAGACGAATCCGTATCCAGCCTCTGCGATGGCTTGGCCGTGCAGATAGGGATAATCAAAGGTATTGCCCGCTATCACCTTGGTCTCGTAGTTGCCACGCGAGGTGCCAAACCCCGGAGCATCGTCATCAACCCAAGGGAGGGAACGATCAAACTCTATCTGCTCTCCCACAAAAGAGATATCATTGAGATACGGCACGCCATGGTCTCTCCAACTGCAAAAACCGGCGATCTCGCCAGCGTCAAACCAGTCGGGAGCGCTCACGCGAGTGAAACCGTTGACGATCATTACCTGCGGCTTGTTGGGCATGTCGCAAAGGGCAAGCACCTCAGATGGGAAGCTCACTCCGCCATCATTGGCAGCGATGATGCGGTAGGAATGTATATCTTGGTCTGATACCTTGACATCATAGTATGGCTTGTCGGTCTGGGCAATGGTCGTGAAGCCTACGCCATCGCCTACTCGCTCCTCAACTATGTAGTATGTTGGGGTAGCAGTCGGTTCGAGCTCATCGGCAGTAGCCTTCCAGCTCAAGCGGTAATTGCCATTTTTGCCTGAGATGCCAAAGGCGTTGACGGGAAGGGGCTGCACCACGTATTCGCGGCCATCGCGCGAGGCAATGTATTGCAGCATGCCTTTATATATAGATCTTGACACAGCGAATCTGAAAGTTGGATCCAGGCCGTATTTCATATCGGCGAAATTCTGGTGCGACAGCAGTTCAAGCAGCATAGTAGGCACCTCGGGGATGCGAGCCTCGGCGTATCCCTTGTCGCGCATATCGCGGCGTGTCCACTTGGGTTCGAATTGCGCTCTCACATCTCGCGTCACATTGGTCATGATTCTGTCGGTGAGATCAAGGGCAGCCAAGCGAGGGGTGCCATTGGCGTATTTGGTCTTTTTGTCAGTGCAATAGATGCCAAGGGTACCGATGATTGAATCGTCGGGCGTGGTGCCGGCATCGCTATGGAATGCAAAGGCCAGGTCGACTGGCACATTCAGGCCTTTCTGCTTGGGCAACATCGATGAGCCGCCAGTCAGCCAATTCACCCACAACGGACGGCTGCGATAGTCGTCATTGTAATCATTCTCATTCTCGGTAGGAGTGTACACGCTGTCGGGAGCGCCAGCCCACTGCAAGAAATAGCGAGCGGCCTCGGTGAAGCGAGGATAACCGCTGCTGACATAGCTGTAGTCGATGCGCTTGTCGCCATTCTTGACTATGCGAGCCACATTGCCCATGCCGCCTCCTATCTTCACAGCGTCAGCCGACACAGCGCCGCCGGTCTGCGAGCTCAGGTTTGAGAGCTCAACCAGAGGTTTGCGCGACTTGCCTTTTTCAAATGGGAAATGTCCAAGATACACCCAAGTGCCTCCGCCCATCTGCTGATTCACCTTGAAATGGTGTTCGCCGTTGGCGGCGTTTATGGTATAGAGGGCATCGGATGTCGCGTTGGGGAGCGTCTGGTAGGATACATACACAGCATAATCGCCAGCCTCGGGGATTGAGGCGCTCCACTGCGCCACTGATGCCTTGCTGGCATCAGTCACTGTCTCGGCCTTGCGAGCCTTGCCTTGCTTAAATGGATTCACGCCCTCGGTGAGCAGTTCGCCTGAGTAGGCGAAGCCGGGCATCGAGCTATCAGCCCATTTTTTCTGTCCGTTGTCTTCAGAGTATCCGCTGCCGTTGATGTCGCCGTCGATGATGATTTCCTGGGTGCGCACATCGCGCTCGCGCGGACTTGCCACATACGCCCCAGCATTTTGCAGCATGGGCATCAAGAAAGGCATCACATAGCTCTGGGTGTAGAGATCCTCGACTGTCTCAAAGATACGGGCTCTCTGCCACTCCCATCGATTGAGAGTGGGCTCAAAGTACAAGCCATGGCTCTGCCATAAGGCTATGGTGGTACCGTCAAGACCCATTGGAGCCTTGGGCTTCTCGACTGCGCTGACCCAGGGAGTGATTTCTGTGGGGGCAACAATGGCTCTACGCCCCTCAGCTACCTGCTCGGTCAGCGAACGCTTTTGCGTTCGCTTTCCGGCAGACTTTTTGTTAACTGCGGCGTTCATTGTAGAGCAACATAGGCTCACGGCTAATAGGGTTATTACATAGGATCGTTTTCTAATCATGGCCGTCAATAAATTACGCGACAAAGTTAAGAATAAAATCTCAATCAAGTTGCAAAAATGTCTAAAAATCGGTATAAAAAACATAAATTGGGGCTCCGACCAAGGTCGGAGCCCCAATTATTTGATTCTTTTACCTTATTTCTACTTAGTTCACGCCAAGTTTTGCCTTGACAGCCGAGGTCACGTCGACCACTCCAGCACCATCGTAAAGGGCTACGCCCTTCTGGAAGATGAAAGTATAACCGCCCTCTTGGCCCACCGAGGTGATGGCCTCTTGGAACTTCTGCTCAACGGGAGCCATCAGTTGCTGCTGCTGGCGAGCGATGTCCTGCGATGCGGTGTTGCGGAACTGCTGAATCTTGTTGTCAAGCTCCTGGATTTCCTGGATGCGACGCTCCTTGATTGATTGGGGGGTGGTGGCATCTTGATCGAGGGTCTGGTACTCGGTCACTTTCTTATTCATCTCTTCGTTGAGCTTGTCAAACTCGTCCTGATATTTCTGCGAGGCGTCAGCGATTTGCTTCTGCACGGTTGCGTATTCAGGCATAGCGGTGATGATTGATTCCACATCAACAACGCCGAATTTCTGAGCGAAGACGCTCATGGGGAGGGCGATCAAAATCGCCAGAATGGCTTTCTTTATCATTTGTATGGTGTTTTGTTAGTTTCTGTCAAATTTTCCGCAAAGTTACGAAAATTAATTGGAATACCCTAATTTAGCAAGCACTTCGTTGCTTACATCTATGCGCGGCGACGCATAAATTATGTCAGAGGCCGATGCGCGGTCAAAAATAGCCTGGTATCCTTTCTCCTCGGCTACTTTCTTGATGGCATTGTACACATCGTCTTGCACTGGCTTGAGCAGGCTCTGGCGCTTCTTGTACAGTTCGCCCTCGGGGCCGAAATATTTGTATCGCAGTTCGGTCGCTTCTTTCTCCTTAGCCACGATTTCTTCCTCGCGCTTCTTCACCTGTTCGTCAGTGAGGAATACCTTGTCGGCAAGGAAATTCTGATACATGGTCTGAGCCTCTGCTCCCACAGCCTCAACCTCTTTCTGCCAACGCAGCGACAGCTGGTTGAGTTGCTCGTTGGCCATCTCATAAGCCGGCACATTCTTGAGGATGTACTCCATGTCGACGAGGGCAAACTTCTGAGCCTTGGCTCCGAGAGCGACTGCTATGCACACTATTGCCACGAGGGCTATTCTCTTAATCATTGTCTTTACTTTAAATGTTCCTACTTAATGTCAAACTTAACATTTATAAGACGTTTAATCGGCCAAATGGTTTATTTTCAATACCATTTTTATCCCACTCTCCACCTTATCACTTATCCTTTATACCTTATCCTTATATTAGAATTCTTGTCCGAGGATGAAGTGGAAATGGCTGCCGCCCTTGGTGCCGTAGATGTTGTCGCGGTCAAAGCCGTAGGCCCAGTCGATACCCATCAGACCCACCATTGGCAGATAGATACGCACGCCAGCGCCGGCGCTGCGCTTCAGCTGGAACGGATTGAAAGCTCCAATCGATGTCCAAGCATTACCGCCCTCGACAAATCCCAGAGCGTAGATAGTGGTCGACGCTTGCAACATCAACGGGAAGTGGATCTCAAGGCCGAAGCGAGTATAGGCATAGCCTTCATATCCCCACGGGGTGAGCTGACCATTGTCATAACCGCGCAGGGCGATAGTCTCGGTTGCGTAGGTGTAGCTGCCCGACATACCGTCGCCGCCCACATAAAATGTCTCAAATGGCGACTTGAGGTATTTGTTGTAGCTGCCGAGCAGACCGATGTCGGCGCGAGTCATGAGCACTGGGGTCCATTGGCCGTTGGCATTTGCCAGCGGGGTATAGGTGCGCGAGCGGAAACGCAGTTTCCAGTATTCAATCCAGCGATAGAGCTCTTTCTTCGACTCCTCGGTGCCTTCCTCCGAGAGGGCCTTCCAGTCCTTCTTGCCAAACAGCGAGGCGGGAGGGGTCAGCTGTAGGTTGAGCGAGAACATCGAACCCGAGCGAGTGTACAGAGGATTGTCGATAGAGGTGCGAGCCAGGGTGAGGCCAAGCACGAGTGCGTTGCTGGTACCGTTGTTCATATAGTAGAGGTATTCCCAATTCTTGAGGAAGTACCAGTTGTAACCAAATTCGGCAGTGAATGTGAAGTAGTCATCCGGCCACTTGAGGCGCTTGCCAAATGCCACGCTGATGCCCACCATTTGCAGCAGCTTGTTGGGGTCATAAGCATTCTCATACGAGTTGGTGTAGTAGTCGTTGTAATAGCTGCTGTACGAGCTGCCATAGTAGCCGCCGTAATATGAATAGGGATTGTAGTAAGTGCTGTTATAGTACGACGAGTTGATGCCAGTCTGGCGGCTATAGTAAGCCGATACCGACAGTGAGTTGGGTCGCTTGCCGCCAAACCATGGGTCCATAAACGATACAGAGTAGGCTTGGTAGTAGCGAGCATTGGTCTGAGCTGAGATTGTGAAGGTTTGGCCTTCGCCTTGAGGTATGATGCCTCGGTAGGTACTCGGGTAGAACAGGTTCTTGATCGAGAAGTTGGTGAACTTGAGCGCCAGCTTGCCGATGATGCCGGTTTGGCCCCAGCCCATTGAGAACTCGATCTGGTCGTTAGCCTTTGACTCAAGGTTGAAGATAATATCCACTGTGCCATTCTCAGCATCGGGTTCAGGACGGATATCCATATTCTCTGGGTTGAAGTGCCCAGTCTGAGCGATTTCACGAGCCGAACGCATAAGGTCGGTCTTGGAGAACAGGTCGCCCGGCTTGACGCGCAGCTCGCGACGGATTACCTTTTCATACAAGCGGTCATTGCCATTGATTACCACATTGTTGATTCTTGCCTGAGGACCCTCCATGATGCGCATCTCAAGAGAGATTGAATCGCCCGATATTTCTTTTTCGATTGGGATCAGGTGGAAGAAGAGGTAGCCTTGATCCATATACAGATTGGCCACGGCATCATCGTCCTCATTGAGGCGCTTGTTCATGATCTTCTGGTTGTAGACATCGCCGGGACGCATATCCAGATATGCGTCGAGCACCTCGTTGGGATAGATGGTATTGCCCACCCATTGGATGTCTTTGATGTAGTAGCGGTCGCCCTCCTCGATGGTCACGTACACATCGACATGATTGTCATCGATGGCCACAACGCTGTCAGCAACGATCTTGGCATCGCGATAGCCCTTCTCGTTGTATTTCTCTATGATGCGATTCAGGTCGTCTTCGTATTCAGTCTCGACAAATTTCTTTGAGCGGAACAAGTTCCATATATTCTGCCACTCACCCTTGTCGTGGGTTTTCTTCATGGCTTTCTTCACCTGGCGGTCAGTCAACACATCATTGCCATTGACATAGATGCGGTGCACCTTCACCTTGTCATGCTTGTCGGCCACGATGTCGACAATCATGCCATTTTCTTCCGATAGGTCTTCACGCAGATTGATATTGACATCGGCGTTGCCAAATCCCTTGTCGGCATAGTATTTCTTGATGATGGCCTCGGCGCGGTTGATCTGGTTGCGAGTGATCTGGTTGCCCTTCATCAGCTGCAGCATCTCCTGCAGGTCGTTGCGCTCGCCCTTCTTCATACCGATGTAGTTGACCTCAGAGATGCGAGGCTGTGTGCGCAGCGCAATTTCGAGCCATACCTTGTCGCCGTAGGTTTTCTCTACCTTGATTTGGGCTTGGGCGAATAGCTGCTGGCGCATCAGACGCTTGACGGCTGCGGTGATTTCCGAGCCGGGGATGTCAATCTTTTCACCTATCTTCAGGCCGGTGTATCCGATCACGATGAAGTCATCGTAATTGGGGGCGCCCGTCACCTTGATGCCAGCGATCTCATAAGTGCGCGGCATGCCGGTAAAGAGCACATTGGGTGCGTAAATGGTATCCAATGGAGCCTCGTCCTGAGCCTTTGCGGCCAAGGGCGAGCATAAAATAGAAGCAACAGCTACAAGCAGCAATGCAAAGCGCGCCCCAGCCTTCTGGACTGCGGCTCTCAATATCATGGCACTCTTTCGCATTGCGGATTGATGGGATCTTTTCATAGAGTATGGTTGATTTGTTCGCTCGTGAGGCCGAAACGGCGTTCGCGACCGCGGAAATTGTCAATGATCGCCTCGAACTCTTCACGAGTGAAGTCGGGCCAAAAGGTGGGTGAAACGAATATTTCGGAATATGCTATTTGCCAAAGCAAGAAGTTGCTGACGCGGAAATCGCCTCCGGTGCGGATCAAGAGGTCCGGATCAGGATACGGGGCAGTGGTCAGATGCTCGCGCACTGTCTCGTCGGTGATGGTAGCCGGGTCGAGTTCGCCCTTGGCTGCCTCCTCGGCGATTTTGGCGCAAGCGCGGGTAATCTCCCAGCGCGACGAGTAGCTGAATGCCACTATGAGCCTCAGGCCCGTGCCATTGGCCGTAGCCTCCATGCTGCGGTCCAGTCGGGCGCGCGCCTCGGCTGGCATGCGGTCGACATCGCCTATGATCAAGAGCTTGACATTGTTCTCAATCAGGCCCGGTGTCTCTTTTTCCAAGGCGTAAGTGATGAGATTGAGCAGTGAGTCGACCTCGGCTTGCGGCCGATTCCAATTCTCAGTCGAGAAGGCATAGAGAGTGAGATACTTCACTCCCAGCTCACCAGCTGCTTGGGTGATGGTGTGCACAGTGTTGACGCCCTCGAGGTGACCCGCCGAGCGCTCCATGCCATGAGATTTGGCCCAGCGTCCGTTACCATCCATTATTATGGCTATATGTTGGGGCACTGGTTTTAATTGGTCTTGCTGTGGATTGTCTTTATTTTCCATGATTGCTCAATCTACATAATGACATGTCTGGCACCGCTCTCCAAACTCATAGGTGATGCCTATGGTCAGGCGCGAAAACCAGTCGGTATTCTTGATAAACGAAGTCTTGATGCCCGCAAGGTCATGCAAGTCGGGGCCGTCGAGCTTGTCGCCCAGCACTTTGGTCATCGTGAACTCAGCAGCCAGATTCAGTCTGGGCTTAAGCTTGAATTTCACTCCGGCCCCCATAGGAAATGTCGCCGCTCCGGCGCTTGAGCCCGAGACCGACGAGATGCAGAATCCTGTACCCAACACCAGATAGGGGGTCCAGCGACTCAGTTTCTTGTACGTCTCCCCTATCCCGTAAGGCAGGAAGTTGAATTCTGCCCTCAGATCTAATGAGAACACATTGGCCGAAAAGCTGTACTCGGCTCCCCCTGGCAGATAATTCTCCATATCTGCGGTGTTACCGCTCAGGGTGGTATAGCCAAGCACTCCTCGGAATGCCCATCTCACATTGGGCAGATAGCGCATTCCGGCCTCGACCGTGAATCCCGGATGTTTGAGCAGTGAGGAGTTGTTGGCATCGCCCAGATAGCCACTCATGCCCAAGCCCCCTCCAATATCAAATTTGTAGGGAGCTTCCTGGGCTTGGGCTATGTCAGCAGCCCAAGCGGCAAATGCGATCATTAGGACGAGCGCTTTCTTCACTGTCGTCAATTCAGGGATTGGGTATTAATATACAGGTTCGAAGGTATATCTCAAGATGCGGGCGCGCCACACTTCGTTGCGCACCTCGGGACCGCGCACGGTGGGTCCGAACACATAGATAGCCGGACATTCCCACGAGGTCGGAGCCTCAGTGACTCTCGAGCTCCCTGTCTCTGATTCCGCTTCTACCCATGAGCATTTCTTAGGCAGGGGCTTGACCGAGAAGGGTTGCCACTCATAGCGTCTCGACGAGCGAGAGTAATACATAGTGGTCGAGTACACAAAGGCCGGGGCGTCGTAGAATGCCGGGATTTCCTCGGGGAGCTCCATCAGCTCAGGAGCCTCGCGCCAGGTCATGCCCCAGTCGGTCGAGTAATACACAGAGCGACTCAGAGCCTCGTCATTGCGGCCGCCCATGGCTATCAGCGCGGGATACTGCTCGGGAGTCCAAGTCGATGATGACACCTCAAACAGGTCGTAAGGAACCATGGTCACCTTCTCAAGGGCTGTGGGCAGATCCTTGTTGGTGATGTTGGCCCAGGTCTGGCCATCATAGCTCCACGATTTAGCGATGCAGTCGCCATCGGCGGTGCGGCCCCCCACCATAATCAGCTGCGGCCATATAGCCATGCTGGTCTCAAACACGGCTGGGAGCGAAGTACCCTCGACCGGGAAAAGGCTCGGCATTGCCACCTCTTTGCCCGAGGGGTATGAGCAGATTTTCCAACCATCCTCGGCCTCGCGGCTCCCCAGGATTTCTGACTTATAGCCTCCATAGATGTAGTGCCAGGTCTGGCCAGTGGCAGTCCAGCTCGAGAAATCAGCCGATGAGTAGAGGTTGCCATCCTCGTCAAGCATATACAGAGCATCGTCGCTGGCGCGCAGCGAGTTGACTTGCGCCGAGAATCCGAGGTCAGGGGTGGTAGTCGTCCAATCGCCATCGTCGGGAGCTGTTGTGGTAGCCAAGCAATATGAGTCGCCGCTCTGGGTTAGGCAGTAGAATGTGCCATCCAGCTCGGCAGTGTACTGCGAGTCAATGGTAGAGAACTCGGTTGGGAGCTCAGCGCTCTCCATGCTATGCCAAGCCAAAGTGTCGGGCTTGCACTGGTGCACGTTGACCCTGACTTGGTACAGACGCTCGACCAGGCCCGACTGCGAGGTTACGCGCAGTTTTACTGGCCCGAGCGAGAAGTCGATCGAGTCGGTAGAATTGGTGAGATAGTTGACCACCGAGTCGGTCATGTTCTCACGCGGATACTCAAGTGTCACGGCCGATACAGTCGAGGCCGTGGTGATAGTAGTGATTAATCGGCTCACGTCAGTGCCGTAAGGGAGCGAGTCAGCATTGTATATTTGCGCATCCTCAAGGTTGATTGTGAAGAATACATTTTGCAAGCTGTCGAGCACGTCATCGTTTTGAGCCAACGAGAATGCCGACACCAAAACCGACGAAGCATACTCGTAGGTGTATTCTTCGCTTGAGGAGTTACAGGCCGGTATGGCCGATGCCAAAACGGCCGCTGCAACAGGCAAGATCAGTTTCTTTGTCATAGACTAAATATTTTCAATCTGCAAAATTAGAATTTAGAAGCCAAACCAACAAAGACTTTAGACTAAAAATTTTCAAATCTCATCATTTTATAGGTTTTTAACGTCAAAATAGGGACTTTGCGAATAATACTTTAGCGTATTCCCATCGATTCTTTGCGTTTTTGCCAAATTCAATTCTGGCAGATGTGGGGCTCGAGCCCCGCCGGTCGGACCCAAAACACTGGGGACGATTTCCACCCGGGCCATGTCCCAGAGGCCAGCCTCGACCATCGAGGCGAGCACCTCAGCCCCACCCTCGACCATCACCGAGGTGATGCCCTGATCGTAGAGCTGCTTCATCATTTCGGCAAGCGGTTTGTCATCGCGCATCATGATGGCTCCCCTCTGCGCCAGCTGATGGTCATCGGGTATGCGATGGCGGCGATCCAATACGATTGGCCGAGGCGATGGTCCGCCCCATAGGCGCACGTCCAGGCCCGGGTTGTCAGCAAGCACTGTGCCAGACCCTACCATTATGGCATCAAAGCGAGCGCGCCATTGGTGCATCAGGGTCTGGGTCAGAGGCGTGGAGAATCTTACCGGTTCTCCCCCAGCCGACGCCATCCAGCCATCGGCCGACTGCGCCCATTTGAGGCACACAAATGGCCGATGCATGGTGTGGGCGGTGAAAAACGCCATATTCAGGTTGCGGCATTCGCGCTCGAGCACCCCTACGGCCACCTCCACACCAGCCTCGCGCATAATATCTATGCCTTTGCCATCCACTTTGTCAAAGGGGTCTCTCACACCCACCACCACTCGCGGTATGCCGCGCTCCACGATCAATCGCGAGCATGGGCCCGTGCGGCCGTAGTGGGCGCAAGGCTCAAGGGTGACATACATGGTAGAATCGGTCAAGAGCGCCGGGTCGGCCACTGAGTTGATGGCATTGACCTCGGCATGGGCCTCGCCGCATCGGCGATGATAACCCTCGCCAATGATATTGCCCTGCGAATCAACGATTACCGCCCCAACCATCGGATTGGGATGGGCATAGAGTTGTCCCTTGCGGGCCAACTCCAATGCTCGGCGCATATATGTCTCCTTGATTTCCATCATATCGTTTCAATAAAAGGTAAGACGCGACAGGCGGCTCAGCATTTTAGCCGCTTCGCGCAATTGGTCAGCCGTGACAGCCTGGATGTGCTGCGCCACTTGCTCGGGGCTCAGCACGCGGTCAAAATACTTGGCCGAGCGCCCAGTGGCGATGGCCATGCTCTCATAATTGTCTGAGGCTACGGCCAACTGGCCGATGTATTGCTTCTTAGCCTCAGCCAGGCGCGAGGGTGTCAGCCCGGCAGCGGCGATTTGCTCGATCTGGTTCATCACCAACTCGGCGCATTTCGCATTGTCGCTATGGTCGCAACCATAGTATATCGTAAACAGTCCGCAATCGGTGAGCCAGGTGTTTGAGGCCTCGACCGAGTAGACCAGTCCTCGCTTCTCACGCAATTGCACATTGAGCAGCGAGTTCATCCCCGGTCCACCCAAAATGTTGGTCAGCAACGCTATCGGGTGTTTCCACTCTGAATACATCCCCGGAGTGATAGCGCCCAGTACGGTGTGGCACTGATGCGCGCCTATCTCTCTGTCCTTTGAGAATTGCGCTCTCTCCTTAGCCGGGCGCAGGTCAGCCGCGATGCGCGGCGCCTGGTGGGTTGGCAGGTCGCGGAAATGCTTCTCCACCGCTTTGATCACCGCCTCCGGACCTTGCTTGCCGCTGTAGAATAGGGTGATATTGGGAGCCGTGTACCAGTCATGCAGATAGCGGCAGCATTTCTTTGAGTCAAATGTCGACAGTGCCTCGACTGTGCCAAGTATGTTGTGGCCCATCGGGGTATCGGCAAAGAGGATTTCCTCAAAGTCGTCATACACGGCCTCGGCCGGGGTGTCGAGGTATGAGTTGATTTCATCGGCCACCACCTCGCGCTCCTTGTCAAGCTCTGAATCAGGAAAGCGCGAGTTGATGATCAAGTCGGCTATCAATTCTACCGAGCGCGTCAGATTGCCCGAGGGCGCGGCTGTGTACACCACTGTCTCTTCCTTTGAGGTGTAAGCGTTGAGTTCACCGCCAACTTTCTCCATGCGGTTGATGATGTGCCACGACGAACGCCGCTGTGTGCCTTTGAATATAGTATGCTCCACAAAATGGGCCATGCCAGGGTCGGCGGGAGCATCGTCACGGCTCCCCACCCCCACAATGGCTCCGCAATAGTCAACCATCGCGCCCTTGCGGCGTCGCACCGCTACTTTCAGGCCCGATGGCAATGTCGCAATCTCTACCGCCTCGTTTCCCTTACTCATCTCTCCAATCTCCATTGTCTTTGATCAGCTGTATTAGCAGGGGCAGAGCTTCGGCAGCCGGTATGTTTTTCTTGACACATTCTTTGCCTTTGTACAGGCTCACATTGCCAATGCCAGCGCCTACGTAGCCGTAATCGGCATCGGCCATTTCGCCAGGGCCGTTGACTATGCAGCCCATCACCGCTATCTTCAGTCCCGGCAGATGCGAGGTGGCTTGCTTGACTTGGGCCAAGGTCTTGGTCAGGTCAAAGAGGGTGCGCCCGCAGCTGGGACATGCTATGTATTCGGTGCGGCTGATGCGCAAGCGCACAGCCTGCAAGATGGCCAAGCTCAGCGAGTTGATGGCTTCGGCTGGCAGATGCGGAGCATCAATCCAGATGCCGTCGGCAAAACCGCCGAGCAACACTGCGCCCAAATCAACCGATGCAGCAATCGTCACATCGTCGAGGGTGGCAGTCTCGGGGTATGACAGTTTTACTATCACGGGCGCGTCATTGTCCTCTGCGAGCAGCTTATGGAATTGGGCCTTGATTTCGCCCGGCGCGTTGGCGCTCGTGGCTGTCACCACTTCTACTCCGTCGGGTATTTCCTCAGCTTTGAGATCGAGTCCTACCACTACTGGCACATTGTCGCCACCTATCTTGTCCACAGCCTTGCTCTTGCGGCGCTGCGGGGCTATGGGGTCGTAGCCTGGAGCCATCTCACCCGGTACCTCTGGGGCGTTGGCCATCTCGGCCACATGGGCAACCAATTTGCGAGCTACGGGGATTTCGGCCTCTGGCTCCTCGCTGAGCGATACGCGTATGGTGTCGCCGATGCCCTCTGAGAGGAGGGTGCCGATGCCGACGGCCGATTTCACGCGTCCGTCTTCGCCATCGCCAGCCTCAGTCACTCCTAAGTGCAGCGGATAGCGCATGCCTTCTGATTCCATAGTGCGAGCAAGCAGTCTCACCGTCTCAACCATCACCGTGACATTTGAGGCCTTGATTGAGATAGCTACGTTGTCAAAGTCATACTTGCGGCAAATGCGCAGAAATTCCATCGCCGATTCCACCATGCCAGCCGGCGTGTTGCCATAGTGGCTCATGATACGGTCGGAGAGCGAACCATGATTCACGCCTATGCGCAGAGCGGTACCGTGGGTGCGGCACACCTCGAGCAGCGGCACCAGCTTAGCCTCAATCTTTTCAATCTCGGCCTGGTATTCCTCGGGGGTGTATTCAAGGGCTCGGAATGTGCGAGCCGGGTCTACAAAGTTGCCAGGGTTGATGCGCACCTTCTCCACAATCTCGGCTGCCACAAAAGCGGCATCGGGAGTGAAGTGGATGTCGGCCACCAGCGGTGTGTCGTAGCCGTCGGCTCTCACCTTGTCTTTGATGTTGGCGAGATTGCGAGCATGGTTGACACTCTGGGCAGTCAGCCTCACTATGTCAGCTCCGGCATCGGCAATGCGCTCGATTTGGGCAGCCGAGGCCGCAGTGTCGAGCGTGGGGGTATTGGTCATCGACTGCAACGCGATTGGGTTGTCACCGCCAATCTCTATATTGCCTATCCTGGCCACCGACGATTTGCGCCTATGATAATCAAAAGGGCTTGCCATACCTTATAGTTTATCACTTATAGTTTATCACTTATAGTTTATCACTTATAGTTTATCCCTAAATAACTTACACCTTATATTTATAGGTGTCGATGCGGGAGAGTTCCTCGTTGGCCTTTACGATCTTGTTGGTCAGCGAGGCGCGATATGCGTCATAGCGGGCAGCGAGAGCCTTGTCGGCTATTGACATTATCCTCACGACCATGATAGCGGCATTGAGGGCGCCATCGATGCCTACAGTAGCCACGGGTATGCCCGGAGGCATTTGCACGATCGAGTACAGGGCATCGGTGCCCTGCAGGGTGCTGCTGATTGGCACGCCGATCACCGGCAGCGGGGTTATGGCGGCGATCACGCCCGGCAGGGCTGCAGCCATGCCAGCGGCGGCTATGATAACCTTAACGCCACGGCCATCAGCCTCCTGGGCGAATTTCTCCACCTGGGCCGGTGTGCGGTGAGCGCTGAGGGCCAACATCTCGAAAGGCACCTCCATCTGCTCTAAGAAGTCGGCAGCCTTGCGCATTATGGGCAGGTCAGAAGTGCTGCCCATTATCAAACTTACTATCGGAGTCATATTAAGTAACAAGTCAAAAGTCAAAAGTCAAGAGTAGAAGTTACCCCGTGGGGGTTATTTCAGATAGCCGTAGGGGTTATTTTAGATGGCTGGAGAGGTTAGAATTTGAGGGAGATGCCGGCCAGGCCT
>NWBJ01000110.1:16469-97788 GCA_002633115.1 Muribaculaceae bacterium Zag1 | reverse complement strand
CTTCCTTCTTCTTTGATGCCATAACTTGTCAGTTTTTGTGCAAAGTTACGGATTCCATGCGAGATTTGCAAATTTACGTTAAACATCTTATTAAAATTATTCGTATTCAATAATTTACTGACAAATTCTGTTTAAATTTATGATATCAAATTTTGAACACCCAACCCTACGGGGTAGCAGGGAGGTTCATCTCAAATTACCCTAATGGAGTTTAGGGCTTGCGCCTCGTCCCAGTCGAGGAGCTGCTTGATGCGCTCAAAGAGATTAATCTTCTGTTTGTCATCGGCAAACGAGCTGTCGCGGAACAGCAGCCTCAAAGGCGCATTCTGACACATGGCCTCTATAACTGCATCATCGATATCCTTGGCAAAGCAGGCTACAAGGTCACCATCATCGACAACATGGATTTCCTTGCCATCGACCACCTCAGTGCGCATCGGCGCCGACAACGGCACTCCCCACGCCAGCATAGCTCCGAATAGCAAATCAAGGTCATTGCGGTCAAGCTTCACATTGTCTTCAAACACATCCAGCGTAGCCTGGTCATACTCATTCGGCGCCTTCTTCACGTCCTCGAAGTTGCTGCTATCCACTCGAAACACTCGGAAACCGATATCCAAGTCCTGGCCTTGCAGGCCAGCCTCTTCCTTCACCTTCTTTCCAGCACGGCGGATGCGCTCCTTACCTATCTCGCAGATATTTTTGTATCCAGCCTTTCTGGCCTCAGAATCATTTTCTGTTTCTTCTGGTAACTGAACCAAAATGAATTTACGATTGCCTCCATCCTCAGCATTCAGTTTCATTACAGCATGGGCAGTTGTAGCTGATCCAGAGAAGAAATCGAGAATAATTTTACTTTGTGAATCTATACATTTTACCAGATTACCAATCAAATTTATTGGTTTTACAAAATCAAAATATTTAGCTGGGAAAAGACTCAAAAATTCTCTATCGCTTTCTTGATTATCGCCCCAATCAGATAACAATAAATCTGTTATAGATTTACGGGATCCCAATTCTTCATTTGATACATCCCTCCTTAATCCCTTTTGAGCGGTGATAAAAAGGAGATCCTCATCCATATATTTATTCAGGGTGTCTTGGGATACAGAGAATTTGGATTTTACTCTTATTTCCTCTATCGTTCTACCATTTTGAACTTTAACATCGCTAAGATATTCCACGGTCATCGTTCTAACAGTATAGGCTCCCGCTGGGATAATCCCATTAACAATCCCTTTAACACGAACTCCAATTTTGAATACACGCTCCGACTCCGGATTTGAAAGATTAATCACTTTTTTAGTGGAGTCTGATGTGCCTTCAATCGAAAGTTTTTCCAAACATTCCCATTCTTTAGCATATACCAAAACATACTCCATCATTTTAGCCGTATGTTTAGCCAAAAAGGATGGCTGTTTCTTTTTCTTCCATTTAAGAACCTCAACAAAATTTTGTTCTCCAAAGATTTCATTACATATTTTCGTTAAATTCTCAATCTCGGAATCATCCATAGAAATGAAGATTACACCATCTTCTGAAAGCAACGTACGGGCTATCGATAATCGGGAGTACATCATTGAGCACCAATCGGAATGGAAGCGGCCATTACTGTCGGTGTTTTTGCGAAAGCGCTGACCGAGGTCATCGACATTGCCAGAGGCAGCATCGAAATCTGATGATGATTGTGAATAATCATCATTGTAGACAAAGTCGTTGCCGGTATTATATGGTGGATCGATGTAGATCATCTTGACTTGGTCCATGTAGGATTTCTGGAGGAGCTTGAGCACCTCGAGATTGTCGCCCTCGATGTAGAGGTTTTGCGTGGTATCCCAGTCGACAGAATCCTCCTTGACAGGACGGAGCGTCTTGTCAATGGGTCGCGCCGCCTCATATCGGGCTTGGCGCTTGCCAGGCCATGTGAATTGGTACATCTCATCGGCATCGTCCACGGCATTATCGCCAAGCAGTTGGCGCAACACCTTGAAATCCACCACCCGATGCACCTTGCCATCCTCGCCCATGGCCTCGGTGAAGCACGATGGCGCTATCCGATACAGCGCCTCCATCGTCAGCTCCACCCCATCAGCAGTAGTATGTGGTAATCGTTCAAATTCCATTTCGTTAGGTATAAAGTATTAGTGATAAGTGATAAGGTGGGCTGACGCAGGAAATCCGTGAAAATCCGTGGTTTTAGTCCCACCATTATCAATCCGTGTAATCCGTGTAATCCGTGGTTTTTATTCCTATGGTTTCTTCCTCATATCTTCTAATCGCGTTGTTATCTCCGTTATCTCCTGGTTGAGCTTTCGGAGCTCCTTGTTGTAGAGGCGTTGGATATTGTACTGCTTCTCCGCGTGGAGCTTCTTCTTGAGTGCAGCGGCGGCTCGTGTCTTCTGCTCTAAGTCGGCCTCAAGCTGGTTCACCAGACGCATCGTCTCTTCCCGGTCAATCTCGTATCCCGACAACGCCGACAGCAACCCGAAATACACCGAATCCATATCCGTACCCTCCAGCCTCACAGGACACTCCAGCAAATCGACATCCCGCAAGGTTATGGTCTTCACCACTCGCCATGTCGAAGTGTCCTTTCGCTCCACCCGCTCCTTGTGCTGCATCAGCAAGTCGGCCTTGCCACCATGCTCGACCACCATCATGGTGTGGCGAGGCATAAGGGCATCAAGCTGGCACAGCATATCATCATCGTAACTGTCCGATTTAGTGCGGAAGTGGAACACGTCAATTTCGCTCACCTTGTCGCCCATGGTCACGCCCACGTTGTCATAGCGCAGCACATTTAGCAGATGCACAGCTTCTATTTCGCGAGTAAGGAATTCCCTCATCGCCGTGGGCTTTGCGCTGGCGGCAATGAATTTCGATTTGGGAATCGCCTTTCCCACATATGTCGAGGTCGGAAACCGCAAAAGATTCGTCATCATAGCAACTCCCCCTTTAGGGGGTTGGGGGGCTTGTTATTATTAGGAATGTTATCAGCTCGAAGTCATCGAGGCCGTCGATGTCGTTGCGCAGGAATGAGGTTTCACCCTCTGAGAACAGGCTCTCGATGTCGCTCTCAGCCTTGACTGTGATGATGCTCGAGATAGCATCTTGCAGCAAGGCGCTGTAGAAGCTCATATCTCGCCCATCCTGTGTCTCGGCATTAATGCGCCGGCAGAGATCGCGCAGCGGTTCGGTCTTGCCTCGACATAGCAGCCGCATTGTGTCGAGCAATTTCTTTGGCGAGAGGTGGTCAATAAGCACCTCGCCATCCATCGAAATGTAAACCATGTAGAATGGATGCAACTGGTTGGTGTGGTTGATATTGACCTCGGGATTGCGATTCTTGAGCACGAATATCACGCCCGGGTCGATGTCGCCATCCGTTGCCGCCACGGCATGCATACCAGTGGGTACATTCTCAACCTCTGGATGGTCCTTGACGTAGGCCAACAGGTCCATTCTGAATTCGTTAAGTCCCAAATCCATGATGTTGACGCCTGTGTCCATATCCTCAATATCAACAACTGCCTCCTGGAGCCGGCGCAGTTGCTGGCGCCGATACTCAAGGTCGCCCTGCTCATCCGCAGACAGCAAATTGTCATCGCCAGTGGCAGTAAGAATAGTAGCCTTCATTCTGCTCTCTACCCTACCCTTTAGGCTTATATACTCGTCGAGAGCCACATCGGGCCAGTAGTTGACAAGCTGGATGCGCTCACACTGGCTGCCGATGCGGTCGATGCGCCCAAAGCGCTGGATAATCCTCACTGGATTCCAATGTATATCGTAGTTGATAAGATAATCGCAGTCTTGGAGGTTTTGGCCCTCTGATATACAGTCAGTTGCGATTAGTATATCAATCTCGTCCTTGCATCCGGGATAGAGGACTTCCCTATCCTTTGAGCGAGGCGAGAAGAGGGTAAGTACCGCGTTGAAGGAAATGTCTTTGCGCCGCAGAGTCCAACGCCCATCCACTGTGCCGGTCACCATAGCGGTTTCCAGACCAAGTTCGGATTTGATTCTCGGTGCCAACTCGCGATAGAGATATTCAGCAGTGTCGGCAAAGGCAGTAAACACCAGTATCTTTCGGTTCTGGCCATTGATGGGACGGGCTGCCTTGTGGCGAATATCATCCATAAGCTGCTGGAGCTTGGTGTCATGTTCGGGTGTGATGTCGACAAGCATAGTCAAGAGCAACTGCAGTACCTCGCGATCGGCCTTTAGGTCGCGTTCCCACGACAAGTAATCCATATCGGCAAGATTGATCGCCATCTTGCGCCCGACAAAGGGGTCGGTCTCGGCATCGTCTGAATCGAAATCGCCAATGCCATCAGGCTCATCTATTGCGCCACTGCCGCCACGCTTGAACTTGTCAATTGCCGCAAGGCTTTTGTCAATCAGCACCAGTATGCGATCCAAGGTAAGACGGAACGAATTGACTGAACTTTCTAACCTTTTCAGCAGGTTGATGGCCATAAGCTTGCGCATGCCCTTCTCTCGGCCATCGACAGTGATGGCTCCTCGGCCCTCGTACTTCATCGCATAGCGGCTTTTGGCACTGGGCTGGATATAGACCGACGGAGTATATATCGACAGGTTCAGGGTCTCGAGCATTTCGGAGATGTCGCGGAACGTCACCGTCTGAGCCTTAGCCAAATCTGTTAGGGCCGGGGTGCGGGATATGGGAGCTAGGCGCTCAGGGAATCTACCGATATCAGCAGTGTCATAATATCGAGCAATGTGCTTGCGGCTGCGGGCTATTGTCACAGCATCGAGCACTTTGAAGAAATCAAAGCTGAGGCTCGACAGCAGCCGTTGCGATGTACGCTCTTCGGGAGCGAGGTCGCACCAGTGGTTGTAGGCACGCTGGGCTTGACGGAATATTTCTTCAATTGAACTTTCGGTGTCAAGCAAACCGTTTATGTTTGCCGAATCGCCCTCATAAGCCAGCTGCAGCTGGTTCTTGAGGTCAAGGAATCTGTTGTTGACTGGCGTGGCCGATAGCATCAGCACTTTGGTGCGCACTCCGTCGCGCATCACCTGGTTCATTAGCTTGAGATAGCGGTTCTCTTTGCCTTCGCCGCCATCAGGATCGCCAGTTATCTTTCCGCCGTTGCGGAAATTGTGGCTCTCATCAATCACCACAAGGTCATAATTTCCCCAGTTGATGCGCTCGAGGTCGATGCCATTGCTCATGCCTTTGGCTCTTGACAAATCTGTATGAAGCAGGATATCGTAGCGCAGGCGGTCGGTGGCGATGGGATTGTTGCGGTAATTGGCTTTGAAGGTGGCCCAGTTGTCGTACAGTTTCTTGGGGGTAAGCACCAGCACCGACTTATTTCGGCCTTCGTAGTATTTTATCACTGACAGGGCAGTGAATGTCTTGCCAAGGCCTACGCTGTCAGCAAGGATGCAGCCGTTGTACTTCTCCAACTTGTTGATGATTGCTAAGGCTGCATCGCGCTGGAAATTGTAGAGCATTCCCCAGATACGGCTCTGCTTGAAGCCAGTGGCTTCGTTGGGGAGCACATCCTCTGACACATCCTCAAGAAATTCCCTGAAGATATGATAGAGGGTTATGAAGTAGATGAAGTCGGGGGCGTTCTCCTTGTACACCGTCTCGATGCCGTCAATCACGGCCTCGGTGACATCTGAGATATGCTCTTGGTCGCGCCACAGGGTGTTGAACTGGCTCAAGAATATATCAGTAGCATCGGTGACACCGAAGCCCATGGCTCCAGGGTTGAGGGTTGATGTGGCTTGTGCGCCAAGCTCCGAAGTGGTGAATTCCTTGAAGGGCAGATATGTGAAGGTGTCGCCATCCTGCGCCACATTGAGAAATGGATTCATCGCCGCGGCGGTAACGTTGGTTTTGAACTTCGCCTTACGGCGTATCCAATCGGCGCACTCGCGGGCTATGGCCTTTTGGGTGAGCTGGTTGCGGAGCTTTATCTCAAATTCTGTGCCGTAGAGGCTCTGTTCGCGTCCTCTTTTAGGGATGAAGAATTCGCGCTTCTGCCTTTCGGGACCTTCCTTGCTGAATGTGGGGGATGTGAAAATAAAGCGCAGCTCATCGACTGTCTCGAGTTCCTTTTTGAGGGTCTCGTAGGCGTAGATTGAGAATGTCGCAGCGGCGATGCTGATGCGGCAACCCTCAGTGAGGGTTGCGCGCAAATCGTCGACGATGCGGCTGTTGATGTTGTCGAATTGCTGAGGCAGACGCGGCATTGGCTCTCTTCACGGCTCGCCGATGCCCAATGCGAGAATGATTGGTATATCCTACTGACCATACATAAAAAGCGTAGGCATCCTTGCTTGTTGCTCACCCGCTGTCGTGGCTCTGGACTGCCTTTCTACTCAGATGAGCAAAGCAGAGCCTACGCATGGGCATATTTGCAACGCCGCATACCCATATACAGAGTATGCGGCAGGCATAAACATACCTACCGCAGACATCTACCGTTGCCTACCCTTTGAGCAGATGTAATTGTCCAGATTACGACAGCCAAGGAATAGCGTCAAGTAAACGCCTCATATGTATGGCGCGCCGGGCCATTAGCCCAAGCGCAATGGCAAAGTTAGCGTATTTTTTCCTATTTCTCAAAAATTTCCCCCGAAAAAAATTTCCTATGGTTCAGACTAATCACCAGGCTTTAGGTAATATCCCAGCTTTGGATAGCCTTTACTTGCTCTGGGTAGCATTTCTTTGGCTCTGGGTAGTTATTCGCGTTCCCTCTGGGTAGTGAATATTTGACTACACAACAGGTGGTCATTCGCTACCCAACAAAAATACAGTTACAGTAAGATATCCCACCTTCCTCCTCTATCTGATCCGCTTCTTCTTACAATGTTGGCCAATTGTAGTTTCTTAATATAATTAGTTACAGTAGGTCGGGACACACCTAACGCTGCCACCATTTCTGAAATGGTCACTTTAGGGTTATTATTTATAAGTTCCAATATAGGAAATGCATACTTCCCTACATTATTTATTAGAGCTAATTTCTTTTCAGTATAGTTTTTTAATTGTTGATCTCCGTTTTCAGTATACTTTTTTTCGTTTTCAGTATACTTTTCTCTGTTTTCAGTATACTTTCCTCCGTTTTCAGCATACTTTCCTCCGTTTTCAGCATACTTTCCTCCGTTTTCAGTATACTTTTCCTCCTTTTGGGTAGTCTCCGGGGAATTTTCAGTATAGTCCATTGGGTAGTCTTTCCCAGTGTAGTAGGAGGGGATGAAGCCTATGGGGTTCTCTGGGTCGTAGGTACGATGGAAGATGACAGCAAGTGTACAGGGGACAGGTCAATGCACACATTTTATATTGTTTAGGGAGGAGGAAATTTTAATAAAAAATGTGTGCATTGACCTGTCCCCTGTACACTACAAGGCGTCAGTGCCATAGACCCACTTGGCGTGGCCTTTCTCCACTACTATGAAGCGAGGGAGACCTGTGGGCACGGGATTGCCCTCCCCATCCTTGGAATGAGGAAAGGCATATACCCTTTTGCCTTTCTTCTCCCATATCAGGGTTAAGTCTTGCCAAAAGGGATACAGCGGCTTGATCAGAGGTACATCGGGGTTAGCATCGTCAATCATAATGGAGATGGTTTGTGATTAATAGTATTTATATCCGGCTTGGCGCAAATCATTGATGGTGGCAAAGGGGTGCGGGGCTGGAGGTAGCACTCAAGGAAGCGGTAGGTTTTGAGGCGGATTTCTGAGGATTCTTTGTTGTCGATGCGCTCAAAGGCGTGGGCGCCAGGCATCCAGGGGTAAATTTCGTATTCAAAGTCCTTGCCTTCGGCTTTGAGGGCATCGATCATGCGCTGCACTTCCAAGTACTCCACCGTGGGGGAAAACGAGCAGCGGATATTTTTCTCCCTGCTTGATATCATTGGGAAAGATTAGAACATTATAATAGAATTTCAATTCTGACCTTGCCTTTGACCTTGTTTTTTTGACCTTGGTTTTTTGACCTTGGTTTTTTGAGAACCGATTTTTCCACTTCTATTTGGTAACACCTTATATACCAATGATTTACAGCCATTTTGACCTTGGTTTTTGACCTTGGTTTTTTGACCTTGGTTTTTTGAGAGTGGATTTTCCCACTTCCCTTTAGTAACACCTTATATACCAATGATTTACAACCATTTTGACCTTGGTTTTTGACCTTGGTTTTTTGAGATTCAATCAAGGGCAATACTTACATACTTTTGATCCTTGTTTCTAGGATGTTCTGGAGAAGTATAGGCAAGACCTTTTCCCAATAAGGGATCTATGTATTTCTTTTTAAATCCGTATTTATCCTTATATCCAAATTTATTCAATATTTCCTCTAACGTCTTTGGACGCTTACAGAATTCTAAAATCTTCAATTGGAGACTTCGAATTTTCTTTTGGCTTTTTTCCTGATTTTGCTTTTTTACTTGGTCTTGACCTTTACTTACTTCTTGGGCTTGGGCTTGGCTTTTACTTTCTTTTTGATTTTGACTCTGATCTTGAGGCTGCTCTTGAGCTGATTCCTCTAAGAAAGCAGGGTGAATAGGGATAGTAGCCAGAAAATATAAATTATTCTCGTCTGTTTCAAATATTGGGTCGGGCGAGCCATTCTTGCGCATGGCATTGTACACCTTTGGGAAGCCCGTAGAGCGCCCCTCGGTGATATCCAAGTCCTTCAATATGTCGCCAATGCGGCGATTGCGATAATTGCGACTTACCACTCTTTGCTTCTTCAAGTCATTGGCTCTGATCGGGGGCACAGGCCCCTCAAGACTGTAAACCTGTATAGAATCAGGATTTATACGGATCTCAATCGGGTTACGGTCATCATACGACTTATGATACACCGCATTGGCTACCACTTCTTCAAGGGCGCTATACGGATAATTGAAAGCCCGCAGAGCTTCAGCTTGATTTGGTACCTTTATCACTTTTTCAGTGATGACATTTGATTCGAGATAATCCATTACCTTTTTGTACTGGATATGCAAAGGCCCATGGAATATGTTTTCTTCAAACCTGTCGCCAACCTCATCAAAGAATCTTACAGTCTCCAAGCGAGCATAAGGGATATACTTCTCTGGATTATCACAGAAGAAGAGCAGGGCGAAATTTTTTGGCCGTGTATATTCCGATGGTCCGCCAACGAGTTGGAGGCTCCAACAAAGGTCGCTAAATGGCATCCTACAGGCCTCGTCATCGCTGATACCGCTTTCTATCTTTCTGAGATAATCTCTGATGAGCAGAAGGTTCAGGTCTTTCTCTGAGGCCTGGTGGCATATCCTATCGTCAAAAGGCACCTTGCTGGCCAGAGCCAATAGATGGCGCTCATCCTCACCGCGGGCTATGCACGTCACCGATCCTTTGCGGATGTAGTATCTTTTGCCCTTCTTTAGCGCTTCCTTGCCCAAATCCTCAGGCGCTTTGTAGGGACGCAACTCCCCTCCCGGCACCCAGATCACGAGGATGGTCTTATCCATAAAGGTGACCGGCTCGGCTATCACTACGGGGGTAGGTTCTATCATGTGCACCAAATTGAGCAGCTTTTGCTGAATCTCATCTATGGCAAGGATATCCAATCCTACAGGCGGAAGCACTGGCGTGCCTTTCACTTCTTCTATTCCTACCACAATGTAGCCTCCGCCCCAATTGTTGACATCGTTGGCAAAAGCGCATGCAGTATGTAACACGTCAGCTGGATTCCAGCCTTTCTTGAAATCCAACCTTTCCCACTCCACTACTTTTCCTTTGAGCAGGGTATTTATGTTTATCGGTAATGCCATAATGGCAAAGTTAGCTCATTTTTTCCTATTTCTCAAAATTTCCTCCGAAAAAATTTCCATATCCCCAATAAGAGGCTTACAAGCGAGGAGCGCGTTGCCGACTATATTTTTGGATAATAATCAAAATCGGTGATGTTGCGATATTGGGATGAAAAGGATATGCCTATTTTGTAGACCTTGCGACCATCAGCACTCCAAGGTATAAGATATCCTTTTTCGTCAATTTGCTTTAAGGCATCAATAGAAGTACCATCCAATTTGAATTCCATTACATATACATAGCGATCCGTTTCAACCACCATATCTATACGGCCTCCAGCTATTTCTATTTCGCTACGAGCTTCAACCGATAGCATCTGAAAAAACAAATCTACTATGAGATGGTAGGAACGTTCGAAATGTGCGATAGACTGTTCCTTTGCCTTCTTACGAGCCTCTTCATCTGTGAGTTTACTATCTGTTGGGCCAAACAACCGGTAAGGTATCTTACTCATCATCACCTTGATCTGAGCAATCCACTCTGGGACATCACCATTCCGCACAAGGCGTTGCAGTTTAGACAACATTTCAGGAAATTCATCTTCGGAAATTCCAAGGTATATAGGCATGAGTTGGTCGACGAGGGCGCTGCGCACCTCGCCGTTGGGGATACCGAGGCGGAAAAGGCCATCTTTAACTTCTTTGATGGTGAGATAGCCTGTCTGGAAGAGCAGAGGGATAGAATCCTCTGTGCTGTATTTCTCCTCCATACGGTCACTCTTTACCCAGATTTTTTGCAGTTCGAGCAAGTCAAACTCAGAGCGAGTGAGATATTTGACAAACACTTTGCTGGTCCCTGACTTAATCCAGTAGTTGGCCAAACGCTTCTCGGCAAAAGCATTCAAAAGGCTAAAGGGATTATAGACCAACTCCTTGCTCTCCGTAAAACGATAACTGTCATATTTTTGACGCAGAGCCTCAATAGTACCTTCTCGGTTCTGATTCAATTTCTTAGACAAATTGTCAATGCCTTCGCAAAAGGCAGATAGAAGTTCGTGCTGAGTGAGGCCACAAATAGCAGCAAACTGCGGGTCCATAGAGATGTCGCTGTAATTGTTTGGCCCGGAGAAAAGGGTGTAGCTGCCAAAACGGGCCACGCCCGTAACCATACAGAATTTCACATACCTGTCCATCGCCTTTGGCTGCTTGTAGAAAGCCCTGAGCACATTGCTCATCGCCTCTTGCTCCTCCTTTGGAGAGTCAAGAGTCTCAAGGATGCCATTGTCATATTCGTCGATGAGTATGACCACTTCCTTTCCAAGAGTCTTGGAAATGGACTCTATCAGCCAACTGAATCTATCGCCAACATCATCGGGATTGCCTTCGTAATGAATACCGTATTCCTTCTCGTAGGCCTTGATGCGATTTGTGATATGGGCTTGCATCAACTCAGCGGTGGTGCCCATGGTGCGGCTCATATCAAAATGCAACACCGGATAGGCCACCCATTCGTCTTCCCGATCCCCAATCCATGTGCCATCAAAAAGCTCCTTTTCTCCTCGGAAATAATACTCAATAGTTGACAGGAGCAGACTTTTGCCAAATCTCCTCGGGCGCCCCAAAAATATGTATTTGCTACGCCATATCAGGCGAGCCACATATTCTGTCTTATCCACATACAGGTAGCCTCCCTTGCGCAGAGCACGGAAATCTTGGATTCCTATCGGATATCTTACTTCGTCAAATCGTATCATTGTCAGAACTTGGAATGGTCTTGATTCAGCTATAATGCCTTACATTATGCAAAAATACAAAATTTCTGACAATTATGATAATGGATAACAAAAAAGTCATAAAATTTTTATGGAGAGCGGGGAGGAAATCAATCTTTTTGAGTCCTCGAAATGAAGATTCCTGGGACGCAATGACAAAGTTAGCAATAAAATCCGAAACATTTCCCCAAATCTCGATAAAAATATCGAGATTTGGGGAAATGTTTGATATTGTTATGCCTTTTCTGGGGCATCCTTCTTCTTTGGCGCGGTGGGAACTGGAGTTTTTTCCAGCTTTTTCTCAGCCTCGGGAGCTTTCTCTGGCTCGGGCTTTTTCTCAGGCTCGGGGGCTTTTGGGGGTTCAGAATTTTTTTCTGGCTTTGGAGCTTTCTCTGGCTCGGGCTTTTTCTCAGGCTCGGGAGGGACTGGGGCCTCAGGTTTGTCTAATGGGTCGACCGGGGGCTCTATGGGCGGGGTTGGGAGGGGTTCGTCGGGCTTGGAGATTGGCATCTTGATGCGCGTCCAGATAGCGTCGGGTATCATGCGCCATAGGCCAACGGCCACATTCCAGCGCCAGTCGATGACATGCACACGCTTCTCCTTGGCGATAGCCCAGAGTATCTGGGGTATCACATAGGGCACAGTCATCTCCATGGGATATTTGTCGCCAGGCACCAACAGAGGGGTCTTGACCCAACCGGGACGTATGTCGGTGAAGCGAACATCAGCCCCCTCGGCATGGGACAATTGCTCGAGCGCTATCAGATAGCGCTGGTCAAGGGCCTTTGACGATGAATATGCCGACAAGCGCCCTATGCCATTAGTGCCAGCCACCGAGGTGATAGCCGCAATCTGCCCCTTATGCCCACGGTCGCGGAAATAGCGATAGGCCACGCATATCATCCTCACAAACCCGCAAGCGTTAGTCTTGAGAATTTCCACCTCGCGCTCTGGGTCAAGGTCAAGATTCTCAAACCCTATGCCTGCCACATGGAAATAGATATCCATGCCGCCGACCTTCTCAATCAGTTCGAGCAGCTTTTCCTTGGCGCTGGGTTTGGTCACATCAATCGACATATACTCTACGTTGTCGGGGTAACGCTCCTTGAGCTCGCGCATTGTCTCGGTGTGTCGAGCGGCAATGCCAATCTTCACGCCTCGCTTGGCCAAAGCCTCGGCTGTGGCCAAGCCCATGCCGGAAGATGCCCCCATGATAATTATTCGTGCCATACGGTTGAATCTTTTGGTTATGGTTATAATTTCCTGATTTGTCGTAGCTTTAAAATTCCAACGCTCGACCCACAACCTTTGTTTTTATGGCATCATTCTCCAGCCGATAGCTTTTCTCTTTCCTCCTGTATTAGCTGGTGGCGCAGATTAGACAGATGTGAGGGGATTATGCCAAGATATGATGCGATCACCTTGTCAGATACTATGCCCACTATGTCGGGCCTCTTTATCTGGAATTCTTTCCATTTCTCTATGTCGGTCTTATTGGTCATCATATTGATGCCCTTCTTTGACGAACCCGCAAACACTTGCTGCTTGACCTCTATGCAATAGAGCTGATGGAAACAAGCCATAAGCATCAGCCGAGCGAACTCGTTGTTGTTGGCCACCATATCGTCAAAGTCGTGGCGCGACATCTTGAAGAACGTGCAGTCGGTGCACGCTATCAGCATGAAATGCGCGGGGGTATGGGTCAAAAAAGATGACATCGACATAAACATCACGCCTTTTTGCCCAAAACCGAAGGTAACCTCCTTTGAGCCATCGAAATATGTCACTCTGGCTGTGCCTTCATTGATGATGTAGAGGCTTGAGTCGATCTCGCCCTCATCAACAATCGCTTTGTTCTTGCGCGCCCGGCCCTCGGTGCATCGAGCCAATATTTCCTCAATCAGCGTTGTCGAGGGGGTAAAATAGCTATTTGTCTTTATGCCTTCCTTCAAGGCCTCTATATCTACATTTGTCATAGTCGGGATATTTAATGTACAAAATTAATAATTTATTGAGATTTAGGGAAATTTTGAGGTAGAAAAGCTGAGGGATGTCAAAAAAATAGGTTATCCTAACTTTTTTCGGAAAAGTTAATCATAATTTTGCCATAAATTATATCAATCTATAACATATCGCTTATGAAGAAGATTTTTACTCTCGTTCTATTGGTAATGGCATGCCTTGTGTCGGGCATCCATACGCAAGCGCAAGAAGTGGCTCAGCTGCCCGAAGGCATTGCCATGGAGGATGGCTGGGCCTTTACTTGCCCTGACGCCGGAAGGTTTGTCTCCATGGGATTTGACGGCAACGATGTCTACATGGTTGGGTTCTCAAATCTGTTCCCCGAAGTGCCCATCAAGGGTTACCTCACCGATGATGGCCAGTGCGTGTTTCCTACGGGTCAATATCTGGGATACTATTCCTACTATGATATGGATTTCTACATGGTAGGCGCCAACTATGACTGGGATAATATCCAGGACATCGTGATGGATTATGACACCGAGACAAAATGCCTCAGTTCGGCCGTGCCTCAGACTATGTTTGAGAATGTCTATACCGATGAAATCTACTACTACACATTCTATGACAATCCCATGGTGCGGTATCAGACCGAGGCTGATCAGAATGCCGCGCCTACCAATCCATCGTACAATGGATATGTGGAATATTACGATGAGTACAACTGGACGATGCCCATTTGTAATGTCAATGGTTATCTGCTCGACCGCACCCGCATGTACTACAATGTGTATGTCAATGGCGAGCTCTACACATTCTATTGGGATGATTATGGCTTCTTAGACATGAATACTGGCGACCCAATAGAGGAGGACTTTGAGGATATGCCTTACAGTGGCATCTATACCTATTACCTCTATTGGTACACTGGCAATAATCTGGGCATTACCTTTATGAGTGAGGGCGAAGAGGTTATGGGCGTGCAAGTATTCTTCAAGGGATTTGATGGCGTGCTTTATTCGTCTGATTTGGTTACTGTCAATTTGACTGACGGCATCAAAGAAGCCCTGGCTCAGAAGAGTGAAGTCACCTCTGAAGAATATTATACCATATCTGGTCTAAAGGTAACCAATCCGCGCGACGGCCTATATATCAAGCGCACCATCTCAGCCGATGGCTCTGTCACCGCTCGCAAGGTATCTATACGTTAAGGCTTATACCACAAACACTCAAAACATTTCCCCAAATCTCGATATTTTTGTGAGATTTGAGGAAATGTTTTGTTTTATGGTTTTATGTTTTGGAATGTTGGAATATATTTTGTTACTTTGCAAACACAAAGTGAAATTGAAGAGCGATGATTCAGCGAGTAAAATATCCGGTGGGGCAGCAGAGCTTTCCGAAGCTCCGCAAGAGTGGTTGCGTATATGTGGATAAGACGCAATACATACCTGAACTGCTATGGACCAGCAGCTTCATATTCCTTTCGCGCCCCCGCCGATTCGGTAAAAGTCTGTTGCTCTCTACGCTTGAAACCTATTTTCGAGGCCAAAAGGAACTTTTTGAGGGCTTGTATATCTCCACAGTCGAGAAGGATTGGACCTCTTATCCAGTGTTGCGTTTCGATATGACTGGCACGCTAGGCCAGTCGGCCGAGCAAATGACTGATTATCTCCTAACTTGCATGGAGGATTATGAGAGAGAGTTTGGGCTGGAGGTGGAATCCCATATTACCGATGTAGGCAATCGTTTTAGGCGCCTGATTAAGGCAGTTAGCCATAAGACTGGTCTTGATGTATCCAAAGATGATTAGTATTTTTACGAACCCTGATTAGGGACATGTGGGGCCAATTTTTGGATTTTCAAAAGGAATGGGGTGATTTTGGGCGGCGGGGATTGTTTTATTTGGAGAAATGTTGTAACTTTGCAACATGTGGAACCGACTAAAACTACTGGCATGAACTACTTGGATCCAAGGGCGGACATAGTGTTCCGCAAGATTTTCGGCGAGCACAAGCATCTTTGCATGAGCTTGCTCAATTCTCTGTTGCCTCTGCCCAGCGACGCCCCCATCGAATCAATCGAGTACCAAGATCCCGACATCCTGCCCGACAACCCAAACTCGAAAAACTCGGTGGTGGATGTCAGGTGCACCGACGCAAAGGGGCGCACCTTCATCGTGGAGATGCAGATGTACTGGGTCGACGGCTTCCTGATGCGCGCCCTCTTCAATGCCTCCAAGGTCTTCGCCAACCAGTCGGAGCCGGGTATGCTCTACAAGGAGCTGCAGCCGGTCTACAGCCTGTGCCTGCTCAATGAAAACATGTCGATGACCAAGGAATACAAGGACGAGTACCGCCATGTGTTCCTGATCAAGCACGAGCTGCACCAAGACCTGGTGATGGATGGCATGACGTTCGTGCTCGTTGAGCTCAAGAAGTTCAAGACCGCCAACAAGGTGCACAAGAAGCTGGCCGAGCTGTGGCTCTCGTTCCTGACGATGATGGACGGCAATCGCGAAGGCATAATCCCCGCCGAGCTTGAGAGCAACGCCGAGGTGGGCGAAGCCGTCAGCTGCCTGAAGACAATGAGCCTGACGAAGCAGGAGAAAGCCCGCTACGACAGCTATTGGGATGCGGTGTCGTACCAGCGCACCCTGCTTGCCGAGAGCATGGACGAGGGCATCGCCATCGGCGAGGAGCGAGGCGAAAAACGAGGCATCGCCATCGGCGAGGACAAAGCCACAAAGAAGATCGCATCAATGATGAAGGCCGCTGGGCGCCCCATCGAAGAGATCTCAGAATTCACCGGCCTCACACCAGACCAAATCCAAGAATTGTGATTGTGGAACCTAATATTCTTTTACTATCACAAGCGACCTAAAACCGTTGCATTATGATGACAAGTGGATTGTACCCAAGTTTTGGACCTCTTTCTTTACTCGCAGAGATTCTATCCAGCAAGAGTAAAAAGAAGGCAATCGATCCTATCTGATGGAAATCGCCAAGCGCCTACGCGCCCAGCCCACCCCCAAATGAACAGTTTTCATATTTAGAAAAATCAAAATTATGAATTATTGGGGGCGAGGTTGTATATTCCGAAAAAAATCCCTACCTTTGCACTGCAAATACATCAGGCCTTGTAGTTCAACGGATAGAATAGAGGTTTCCTAAACCTTAGATTCGGGTTCGATTCCCGGCAGGGCTACCAAGATTTAAAGTGTTTTGAATCAATGATTTAAAGGCTTAAAATCAATGCTTTAGGGCAAAGCGGCTGAGTGGCCGTGGGCAAAAAAAAGACCCAAAAAGTGTAAAAATCCGTAAGCAGTTTGACACAATAGTTTGACACCGATACGCTCGGTGTCAAACTTCCGTTGCCGCAAATTTACACTTTTTGCCACAAATTACGCTATGGCAAAAATCAGCATCTACCTCGACACGCGCAGACCGGATAAGGATGGCGCGTGTCCTCTCGCCCTCTCGCTCTTCCACCAGGGCAAAACTCGCTACGTGCGCATAGGCATCACCCTGCCGCCATGCATGTGGGATGGCCAGCGAGTAATCAAGTGCCATCCCGCATCAGTCAAACTGAATAATGAGATCTCGCGCCTGAGGCTCATGGCCGAGGCTGTGGCCATCGACTTCGCGGAGGGTGGCCGCCCCTATCAGGCGGTGGATCTCGCTCAGGCTGTCAGCGCGAAGATGTATCCAGACCGCGCACCGTCTAAGCCGTCAGCGCTGCCAGTGGCCAAAGATTCGCTCATAGAAGCCGCCCAGAGATTCGCCGAGCTGAAGAGCCAAAGCACCAGGCTGACCTACGAGCGCACGATTACCCACCTGCGCAAATTCCGGCCTGGGGCATTGCTCGATGATGTAAACCGCGCGTGGCTGGCCGAGTTCGAGGCTTACCTCAAAGATACCAATCCGTCAGTCAATGGTCGAGCCATGCATCTGAGAAATCTGCGGGCTGTGTTCAACTATGCCATAGACGAGGGTCTGACTAATAATTATCCCTTTAGGCGATTCAAAATCAAGATGGCGCGCACACCGAAGCGCTCACTCTCGGTCGAGAATCTGCGCCGACTCTGGGCCTTTGAGCGAGATGGCGCGGCCATGCTCTATCTTGATTTCTTCAAATTGTCTTTCCTGCTGATTGGCATCAATGCCAAAGACCTGCTGATGTTGCCAGCCAAAGCCGATGCCGCTGGCCGCATCGAGTACTACAGAGCGAAAACGGGGCGCTTCTACTCGGTCAAGGTCGAGCCGGAAGCCAAAGCCATCATCGACCGTCTCAGAGGCTCGGCCCACATGATCAGCGTGATGGATTCGCGCTCATACTATCTTAATTTCCTGCGCGTTTGCGACGCGGGGCTTTCATCGATATTGCCGGGCTTGACTACCTACTGGGCTCGCCACACATGGGCCACTATAGCATCGAGCCTCGACATACCGAAGGACACCATCGCTGCGGCTCTCGGTCATGGCGACACCACAGTGACCGACATTTACATCGACTTCGACCAGGCAAAGGTCGACGCTGCCAATCGCCGCGTCATCGACTGGGTCCTCTACGGCAAAGCGTAAAAACCCGCCTATCCTCACGGACTGGCGGCTCTCACCTTAAAATTTATACCAAAATGAAAGTAGTGCAAAAGACGCAATAGGATCAGGAGCGGGGAGGTTATCGGCCCCAAATCAACCAAACACATAAAGTTATCCGAGCCTCCCCTGCTCCTTATTTCTTCCTCAGAGCCTCAGCGAGCCACTCTGCCGCTCGCTTGATGGCGTTGCGGCTCTTCCATAGGCAAATCATCAAAGCCACCGCCAGCATGGCCCAGAATGCGCGTATTTGCCACCGCTGAGCGTCGGTGAGCCGATTGACCTCAACAGTCTCGCGTCTCTCAACCCTCAGCGTGTCGGTGCGGCAGATGTAGACGCTGTCTCTGACGAGGCGCACCTTGACCGTCTCTCGGTCGCTCCTGGAGGTGTCGCCAGCCTCAGTGACCACGACCTTCTCTTTGATGATCACGCTGTCAGTGCGCCACATTTCCACCATGCAGGTGTCGATTCGCACCGATGCGGTCGCGCTGGCGGTGCCAGCCTCCGCCACAGTCTGAGACCGGCACCCGCTTAGGCACGCTATAAGCACAGCCAAAATCAGCGCATAGGATATTACATACAACATGGCCAGCATGCCATCGTTTCTGTCCTTCATGACCGTAGGCATTAGCTGAGGTGGCGCACCATCCCTCGGTTAGTCCCGTCGGCTCGGTAGCTGACGTGGATCCACTGGTAATCGTACTCATCGATGAGCTGGTCGAAGGGAAGCCCCGACTCTTTCAGCATCAGGAAGAGGTTTTTGTTGGCCACCTTGCTGCTCACCGTGATGTCGGCTGCCTGACCTGTCATGTGCTGACTCTTCGGCGATCCCCCTACGGCCGTGTTGAGCACCTTGCATCGGTAGCCAGAGTTAACCTTGATGGGGCCTCCCCATCGCTCCCGGATAGGGTCGAGCACATTATCGACCAACGCCATCAGGTTAGCCTTTACGGCTTCGCTTGGCGTGTTGTCAATGCCTTTTTTCAGAGCTGTTTCGCTTCGTGTCAACTCTTCAGTGGTGAAATATCGCATCTCGGAAATTTTTGGTCTTAGAAATCAGTTTACAACATTATTTGAACCCAAAGCGCCCACCTCGGAAATTTTCATTCCGAGGTAAGGGTTTTCGCTTCCGCAAACAACTCGGCATCGTCCTTGGCCGTTTCGGTCAGCCGTGCCTTGTGCCACTCATCTCTTGATATGCCAGGAGGCGGCGGAGTGCTTGCGTTGGGAGGCTTGCGCCACGGACAATCTAAGTACTCGCAGCGCAAGGTCACCAATTGCAATTCCACGTTGGCTTTCTCATTGGTGAGGCCTATCAGCTCTGCCTGGAGCTTCCTCACCAGTTGCGTCTGCTCTTGGAACCGCTCTTCCTTGGCGTTGAGCTGCTGCTGCAAGAACTCATTGTATTCCTTCAGCGAGTGGAACACCTCGGTGTCGGCCTTGGCGTTTGCGGCGCGCTTCTCGGCGCTGCGGTTCAGCAGGAATCGCAATCCCTCCAAACCGCCTATCGCGCCGAGTATCGAGATTATCACTGTCCAGTCCATCACTCAAACAATGTGTACGTTCCGTGGGTCGTTGCGTCGTAGTCCTCTATGGTGAGTTGAGCAGATGTCATAATAGAGACTTTGTGTATGCGCGATTCTATCGTCTCCGCGTTGTTGAGTATGAGGCAGCGGTTAACGGTGTCAGACATTCCAACCTTGAGCGTGCCTACAGATTGGTAGGCGCAAACGTACCGCTTCGCCTCGGTGTTGTACCCGCATATCGTAGCGAGGGTTACGTTGTTGACATTCTCAAACCCAGACGATAGGTAGAGCGGATATAAGTCAGCGTTGGCTATAATGGCTTTTGTCGCTCCTGCCGCTATGGTGAATCTGTAGGTCTGCACTGAATAGGTGTCAACACCTGACGTGGTGGGCTGGATCTGCGGAATCTTGGTGAGGTCCCACACGCCAGAGGCTAAGCGTATCAGATACACTCTGTCCGCCGCTGAGGCGCATGTGACAATCCACATTCCGTAGCTGGATTGGTTGGAATTCTGAATCATCATAATGTTGTGGCGGTATGTGCCAGTGAGGCTTGTGGCATCGTCATAGAATCCCAAGAACCAAGTGGGGCTCATCGTCAGCGTCACGCCTTTCCACGGATTCAGCGCGCCCACCATTGATTTGAGATAAGTCTTTAGGTCGCCTATGGTCGAGGGAGTGGAAACCTCCGTTAGCATGAGCTGGCTTGCGCCATCTGCAAGCGCGGCCCCTCCCACCGTCACGTTCTCGGGGAGTATGTTCTGGAATTTGCCGGCTGCGGTGCGAGTGATCAGCGCGTCCGTAGAGGCGAGCGAGGACACTACGTCCACATCGTTTATAGCTAATGGTTGTGCTGCCATATTCTTTTGTGTTTAGATGGTTAGTTGACTACCGATGTCTGCGCCGTTATGGGAATGTACCCGACCTCCCATGTTCCGTTCCTGTAAGCCAGAAACCTGATTGAAACCTGATAGTTGTAGGTCTGCATCATCACCGAGAAATACTGTCCCGACGATTTGTGGTTGCAAGCGACTATCACTCCGAGGTATCCAGTTCCTGAGGATAAAGAGCAGGAGGTGTCGTGCAGGTTTTTCAGCAATCCTACGGGGTCGCAAGAGGATATGTAGCCGAATCCGAATTGGAAAGAGTTTCCTCCTTGCATCCACGCCAGTATCGCATCGTAGATGTCCTTTACGGTCATTCCCGTAGTGACCGCGCAGATTTGGGTAGCCTCATTTGTCGCTTTTCTTAACTCGCTGATTAGCATTGCGTTGCACCCCCCCCCATTTTTCATGAGGGAAAGCATGTCATTGTCAGTAACTGTCGTTGCCATATTCTTTCTGTGTTGTGGGGAGGGGTCGTCTCCCCGGGTTTACGATGTTTGTCTCTCAAGAGCGATGCCGTAGATAATCCACGTGCCAGCCGTGTAGCAGAGGAATCGGAGTCTGTTTTGGTACATCGCCATCAATGTGAAATAATTGGCCGATGTGTGCGTGTTCACGATGTGGAACGTTATCACCTCCGTGCCGTCGTCGAGCTCCGCCGAGCTATTTTGCAGGTTGTCGAGGATTGTCGCCGCCTTTCCGCTTACGTAGCAGCACCCGATTGTCGGTCTCGGCAATCCTGCCACCCAGTCCTTCAAGGCGTCCAGCAAATCCCCCACGGTACTTCCAGATTTGAAAGAGCCGAGTTTGGTAGCTTTCAGTCCGATGGCTTTCTGCGACTCACCTCCATCTTGCATCGTTGTCTTCACGTGGCTATCTAACTCGCTGATATTCACTGGCTTAATCCCCCCCCCAGTTGTGACGGCGAGGAATCTGTCTGTGCTCGCTATGCTGCCCGAGGCTATGCTGCCTACTGCCAATGTTCTTTCTTCTGTTGCCATATCTTCATTGATTATGTGGGTTATGTTATGCTGTTCAGTTTCTCTATCACGTCTATCACCGAGCCACCATTGCTCCTGAGCTTCACTTGGAGCTTCCCGTCCTCGTCGATGTACTTGATGTAGTAGTTGTCGGTGTCAATTCCGAGGATGTCTCCGTTGGCGAAGTGCCTATTGACGTTCCTCGAGAAAGTGAGGCTTATCCCCACTCCCGTCAGCGAGGCAGTGCCGTTGCCGTTGGAGTTGGTGGCTCTCACAAGCTTGATGGTGTGCACCCCGGCCGCGAGAATCATCTTCTTGGTGAATGATGATGTTTCCGTCACGGGGTACGTGGTCGTGTCGTGGGTGCTGCAAGCCGAGATGGCTCCTATCAATGTTCCGTCGAGGTAAGCCTTGGCGGTGATTACGTTCTTGGCCTTTTGGGTCGTGGTCGTGGTGGTCTTGGTGAGCGTGGTGCCATCGCCAGTGTAGGTGGTGGTTGTGGTGGTCGAATCCGACGATGCGGGCTCAGTGGTGGCAGCTGCGGTGGCAGTGCCTGTGACCACTGCGGAGCAGGGAGAGGCTACCGAGAACGTCTGCGACACCTCTTCAGCCATATCCGAGGCGGTGAGCGACATATCGCTTATCGTGGGGTCGGCTCCAGTGCCGAATATGTCGTTGATGGAGTAGATGTAGCTTCCGTCCATCTGCACCACTATCTCCCCGTTGCTGTCGGTGATGTAGCCCATCGGTGGATTGAGGCCCTCCTGCGGTACAATGCCGAATCGTGAACCGTACCTTTCTCCCCAATAGGCTCTGCCGTTGTGGCTCAGCACCATTCTCGCATTGTCGAAGTTGTCAGAGGCTACGCAGTCGCCCAATTTGAGGAATGAGATTGTTCCTGAGCAGTCCATCCTCGCCCACAAGGAATATCCGTCGCAAGGAGCCACAGCGTTCTTCCCCCACGAATAGTCGTTGTCTTCGGAGGTCACTGAATCTCCAGTAGGCACCAATGCGTAGGTGATGGCGACAGTGGGTATCCTGGAAATGCCCGACGAATTGGAATAGCCTACTTTCACAGATGTGGTGGTCGTGCTTCCGTCAGACATCAGCACGATTGCTCTCCATATCAGATCGTAGCCATTCTTCACTGAGGGCGGCGCATCTTCCCACGTGTAGTTGACGAGGGGCGAGCCTGTGGCTTTTGTGGCGTATTGGAAAGAATCCACCCTGATGGGAGCAAGCCTCGGATTGGCGAAGAACGAGGCGAAGTCTCCCGTGCCGTTGGTCATTCCGCACGTGACCTCCCCGTCCCTCATCATCAGCACTCCTTGGCCTTGCAGAAGCTTGATGTCGGCGTTGTCAGCCAATATCACGTAGGAGGCTATGAGGGCCTGCTTGGTCACTCCCTCGTTCCACACTCCATCCTTGTTGGTGTCAGAGTAGACGCTGTTGGGTGGCGGCACTGTCGCATCCTTTTGGTGCGACACCTTGCAGAGGAAATACCTCGCCGCGTCGGTGTCGCTCTTTCCATCGGCGGCGTACTGCACGGTGTCGTAGTACTCTTCGGGGTTTCCGTCCTCGTCGACCCCTCCGCAGTAGAATTGGAATCCTGGCTCGCAATCATCCCAGACGAAGTGGCGGTGCTGAGCGCCCCTGTATCCTTGCTCTCCTTGGAGGGCTATGTGCAGCGGGATTTGGATGGTATGGGTTTCGTTGACGGTCTCGACTTGGCGTGTCGTGGCGTTGTTGACTTTCCTCGTCACCCTCACCCCTATGTATATCGTGCCAGCGGTCTTTCCGTCTGAGGTACAAGTCACGGTGTTTCCAGACACCTCGAAATCCATGCCGCTGCTTGCCGAGAAACGTGTGCCGATTATGCGGAAATACGGGATAACAGACGATGCGCTTTCGTAGACGCTGATTTGAGTGGCTCCTATGAAGCAAGTCACCCCTATCGTGGCTATCCCAGTGTCGGAGGGATTGATGGTGAGGGTTGAGGGATTTGCCACTACGCTCACTGAATCGTTCCCGTCCATAGCGTCCTCGCCCGACACCTTTATCGGCTTCTGCCAAATCCCCACCACGTTGTTGTCAGCGTCCCTCTGGGCCATCGTCATCCAAAGGCACTCTGCGTATGAGTTGTAGCTTGGCACCTCGTCCGTGCACTTGCCAGCGCACACGTTGTCGGCGGTGGAGTAGACGTACCACGGAACGTCTGCGGCGTTGTTGTTGGCTATGTCTGAGGCCGGAGCCTCATCAATCCAATCGTCGGGCTCGGAGATGTCGAGGTCTTGGGGAATGGTAGGTGTCGAGCCTGCGGGCGCAACCATGTACTTGAAATCCCAATGAGGCCCTTCCGCTCCGTCCTCTCCCGACACGGGCACGGGCACGGACCAGCACTCGCCGTCCGAATCCTCTATCGGCTTGCCGGTGTCCCCGCTGATCGTGGCCTTGGTCATCCACCACCGCTTGGCGTCATTGTTGTTGTCGGGAGCGTCTACCCATCCGTAGTTGGCTGAGTTGGCGTTCGTGGACTTGGGTATGTAGTTTACGGTGTCGTCGGGTCGGGGCAGCGAGGCGACTGCCTTATCAACCTGCTTGAAAGCGTGGGAGGGCCAGTTGCCGTTTGCTCCTTTGCTCCCGTCAGTGACGGAGGTCACGTAGAACGCTTGCAGTCGGCTCACCCCTCCAATCCACGCCTTGATGTAGCAAGGCACGTTGTCTAACTCGGCTCCCTTCGCCACGCTCGCCGCGTAGTAATGCTTGCCGGTGCTTTGGTCTACGTAGGGGCCGGAGATGATGATGTCGCCCTCCTTGAAGATGTAGGCGTTGCTGTCGTATGCCGAGGCTCCCTCGTTGTAGTCGTATCCGTCAGCGTCTGAGAAATCCCTGAAGCAAGGCGACAGGTAGTCTGGCGCTTGCTCCCCGTCTGCCCCTCCTTCCTCGAACCAAACGTAGACCTTGAAATCCTGGGCGGCGGAGGTGGCGTTGAGGCTTACCGCCTGCGGCGAGGCTTTCAGCGACAAGGCGGATACGCCATCCTCTCCATTGGCTCCATTGACGCTGACCGAGAACGTGGCGGTCACCACCTCGTAGGAGGATTCTGAGCGGTAGAGCCAAATGGTGATAACGCACTCTCCCCCTTGGCTCGCATTTGAGATGGGGAATGAGAATTGGCCGTTGACGTAGGCTGGCGCTCCCAACTCGTCTGCATTGGAGAGCGAGTACGTTCTGTACGAGTACTTGGGGTATGAGGATGAGTTGTAGGCTACTTCATCGGATCCGAGCTTGACCGACAGCGAGGCGGTGAGCGTTCCGCTGAATCCCTTGGCGACAACGCGCGACGAGGGGTTGAGCGTGGCTGATGCCGCGCTCACTCCGTTAACTTGGTAGTGGACTGATGCCACTGCTGTCACTCTCGGCGTTGACATAGTTCTGTATGGTTAGGAATCTGCGGTCTGTATGATAACCCCCACGTCCCCGTCCGCTTGCTGGCATTGTGCGAGCGTGACGGTGTAAGATGATAGTGGGGCAGTGTATTTCTCCAAATCCGAGCCTTGGTCGCCCTCAACCCCGTCTTGCCACTCGTTCAGTGGATTTCCGAGCGCGTCGTGAATGTAGAACAGGAACTGCGGTTGGGGCGACACTGCGGTAGCAACTCCGCTGACGTACCTCATCAGCTTGGGGGCGAACACCACTTGGCTTCTGTCTGCGTCATCGTTGGTGATGATCATGTCTGCGGGCGTGGGGTTGGGGTCGATGTAGTACTCGTCCTTGGTGTCCTGCACCGTCTGCACTGCAGAGCAGAGGATATTGGCGTAGGTCGTGTCGGTGAACGCGCGGCATAGGAACGCTTGCATTCCGTCCACGTCGTCACGGGTCACCAGCAAGCCTGTTGCTCCCGTGGCTACTATGGATTGGAGAGCCGAGCCAGTGATTTCCGACCACTCGCCAGTGCTGCCCATCTTGTACCACTTGTAGTAGCAGGACGAGGTAACGTCTGTGAATCCCTTGTAGACGGTTGGGGCCAATACAACGGTTTCTCCCTCCTCCTCTAAGGTGAAGTCGCCAGATGCGGCGTAGATGCTCATCTGAGCCACGTCCGATTGGCCTGGCTTGACCGAGATGGTGGTGGTGGCCTTAACCCACGTGTCTGTCACTCCTAGCGAGGCTGGCAGTTGGCCGGCCAGCTCTATGGTCGGGGATATGAATGCGAGGTCGCCCACGAAGTCCTTGACGATCTGCAGTCCGTAGTGGCCGTTGCCCTCCGAATCCGTGGGGAGTATTCGCTTGAACACTCCGAGGAATGATGAGTTGGTGCAGAGGTTCGTGGTGTCTGAGAAGAACAATTCCTCTCCGTTAATCCACGCCCTGAAAGCTGCTGGAGTGACTGTCGAGCTTCCAGACGAGTTGAGTTTGGAGCCGTAGACCACCAATTCAAGCACCGGCTTCAGTGTGGCGAAGGATGGGGTTAGGGCTCCGGTGTCTTGGTCGTATATCTGCCACAGCGATCCTTTCGAGCAGGTGATGGCTGCGGTGTAAGACCCAACGCCTTGCACGAACTTGACTGAGCAGGTTACTGTTGCGGTGCTCATGCGTCAGCCTCCCCCGTAGGCTCTTCCTCTGAGGTTTCCTCTTGTTCAGCCAATCCGCACAGCGACTTGTAGTAATCGTCAGTCGGGATGGGCATTTCCGTGCACAGCACTCCCACTCGCTCCTTGGCGGCTTGCTCGGGAGTGAGCGCTACGCCTCCGATCCGTGCGAGGTTCTCTTGGAACTTCCACATCGGGCCGAGGCGCGTCATGTCGTTCTGCCAAAGGAGGTAGCTTCCGTCGGCTATTTTGCCTCGGCTCAAAAGCCCGAACTCCTTGGCTATCTCTTTCCTTACCTTGATGTAGTATGCCATATCTTTATCTATTTTGCTGATTATCTTCCGAGCAGTATCTTTCCGTCGCCGTCGGTCAAGTAATTGCCGTCCGCATCGGTCAGTATCTTGTTGTACCCCAAATCCGCTATCTCCAATCCGAAGCAGGCGCCGTTCCTGCCGGTGTCTAGCTTGACGAATGTGGAGGTGGGTATTGTGACCAATTCCCCTTGCCCGGCCAGCGTGTAGCTGAGCGAGGAATCGTAGGCTGAGGAATTTGGAGCCACGTATATCTTCGGCACGGCTATGCCTTTGGAGTTATCCACAAGGTGCCCTCTCATATCGGTGAGCACAGTCTTGACCGACACAGCCGTAAGCGTGGGGTCTACGCTGTTGGGTATGGACAGCTGCCCGTCGAGGTTGGGGAACTGCCGGCGGAACCTCACCTGAGCCGTTGGCGACTGGGCATCGAGGGTCACTGAGGATGGGGCGCCAGACGGGTCATACTTGACTCTCACCCTCAGTCTCGTGCCAGCGCCCATAAGCTCGTACTTGACCGTCACGCTCATTCCGTCCGCGCTGACCTTTGCGAAGAAGTCCGACAGCAGCGTGCCTACCTCGTGCCAATCTGTGTTGGAATCCTTGGCCTCCCATACGGCGATGAATTTGGAGGCGTCCGGGGTCTTCCCTCCTACGGTGAATCGGGCTGTGACCGTGCACTGCTCGATGTCGCTCATAGGATTCCAAAAGATGGTGTTGGGAGCGTCTATCGCCACTACGGGCATTGATGTGGCGCTCTCGCACTGCACCAAATGCTCCATCCTGATCTGATGGGTTTCCCCCTTGGTAGAATCGTAGTAGACGGCTGTGAACACGTAGGTCGTAGCCGACCCTGGCTCCACGTTCTCATGCACTGCCAGCGTTCCCCTCGTTATGCCAAGGTCGGTGTCGGTGGCCGTAAACACTTGGCACCCTGCCTTAGGCGACACTCCTGATGCGAGGCCGTAGAATGGCTCTGAGGTGATTTCTGTCTCGACTCCGCTGACGATCTTCGACCACTTGATGGATTGCAGGGCCGAATCCTCTATGACTGAGCCGTTGGCGTGTATTCCGTTGTAGTCGTATATCGAAACCTCGGGAATGAGCAGCAAGGGCACGAGCTCGTAGTTCGGCTCATACGTGGCGATGCCTCCGTCGTAGATTTGCACTGCGCCTACTCCGGAGCCTACTCTGAGCGACTTGGTGATTTCCACCGAGCGGTAGTTGAGCCTTACTGATGTCCTTTTCCTTATGATTGCCATGACTTTCGGTTTTTTGCTATTTAAGTTCAATCGTTGCCGCAGCGGCTATCGACCCGTCAAGTATCTCCAGCGTGGCGGTGTAGGTGAGCTTTGACGGAGTGTTGCCGTTGACGATGTTGAAATCATCGAAGCCTTGCAGCTCTATCGTCCACCCTATCCTTCCTTCTGCCGCGAATTTGAGGCTCCATTGCAGGTCGGAGGCCACTTGCTCGTCGCCGTTAACGTCCCACGACTGCCGCGTGAATTCCAGGTTGCCTACGTCGCACAGTTCTGTGATCACTCTGTTGTGGTACTTGGCAACTATGTGCAGGGTGAGGGTTGGCCCGTCAGCTGACACGTTGTAGTCCGTTTCCTCAAACTCCAGAGTGAAATCGGGGTTTCCGCTGAGGAACGCCCAATCCGTGGAGTCGTAGCGAGGCTCGTCCTCAGTCCCGTCCTTGCAGCACAGCCATTGGCAGCCGTAGTGGGTGTAAACGCCAGTGATGCACTTCTCTGAAATCCATTCTGCCGTCACCGCGTTGTAGAAGCGGTCGTCCTCGCTGATCCATCGGTTGCAAGGGGGATTGCATCTCTCGTACCAATCGCCCATCGTGAGCTGCTGTCCGATGACCTTTCCTTCCTTGTCTACAGTTATCACGCCCCCGACTGCGAACAATCTGCGGAACCACCCGTATTCAGGGGTGTCGGGGAGGGATGAGTTGACGTTCTCTCTCGCCCAATTGAGCAAAGGAGTGGGCAGCTTGCCTATGGAGCATCCGATGTTGGAGAACTCTGTCGTAGGCGACATCACGCCCATCGTTATGAGCATCCTTTGCTCAGTAGAGGAAAGGTAGATGTACGATTGGCGCTCCTCGTCGGTCTGGTGCCCCATTCTCGCCACGACCATCAACTCACACGGCGCGTAGTTGATTCCAGAGGGGACTTGGTCGTCCGGATAGAGCGTGACCACCGCCGAATTGGCTTGGGCGTTGACGGAATCGACCCTCATCCACGATGTGAAGTAGGAAGCCCCGGTTGTGCTTCCGTCAGCGGCGACCTTGGGGAGGTTGTTGAATATGCCCTTTAGGATGCTCCCACGGGTGTGTGCGGTGAAATAGCCCTCGTACTTCGACTTGAAGAAGAGACGGTAGGTCTTCTCGATTTTCTCTATCGACTTGTCGGACTCGTCAAGGACGGCGCCTTCAGAATCAGCCATCTCCCCCTCCGAGTTGACCGAGTAGGATACCTGTTTGGTTGTGTCCTCGTCAATCCTGTAGGTGGCCGTTGCCGCTAAGTACTGCAAGCCGGTGATAGTGTCGCTCTCGGTGAGTATCTGGTCTCCCTCAAGAGCCGACAATCTATTGCAGATGAGTTCCAGCACGGTGAGGCTGGAGCGTATGCGCAGAGACTCAAATTCCGCATTGCCCAAAGCATCCACGCCCCACCCCTTGCCCAGGAGCATGTCCCGCAGAAAGTCGGTGGACTGCGCCTGGGCATCGAAGTAGGCGTTCTGCTCGGATGTCAGCCCCTGCTGGAAGGTGATGCGCCCTGCCGCCGTGTCGGGGTTGATTCTTGACAGGAACTCCTTCCTCGTCGGGCTGTCATCCGACAGCACCCATGCCTCGTCAGCGTACCCCGACTTTATCTTTTCGCCGTCCAGGTAGCCGTAGCCGTTTGTGTCCGATGCGAAGCGGTCGAGGTCTCCGAGGTTGGCATGGGTGTGTCCGTCGCCCAGGGCCCCCGACTCGGTCTTGCTCTCGATGATGGTCTTGGCCACCGACGAGGCCACCGAGCCTCCAGCCTTGCGCAGACGCTCGCTTCTCGGCACGGCGGCCACGCGGTTCACGTTCAGGCGGTACTTCTTGCTCATGACTCGCCCTCCTCTCTGTCATATTCGTCTGGCCGAATCTCAACGATGGCCACGTCTCCGCATCCCATGCGGCAGTCCATCGTCTCGGCCACCTTCATGAACGCCTTGCCCGACTGGTTCTGCTCCGAGTAAGCGCACAGGCTTCCAGCATCGAGGTCGGCCTCGCCGCTGAGCTTAACCTTGCGGCTTGCGTACTGGCTGTAAATCGTGCCGCCGAGCAGCTCCTCCGCCTGGGCCGTGCGCCCTGCTCGAGCAAACTCGGTTACCTGGGAGCAGTCGGTAGGATCGAGGTACGCGCCCCTTGCCGTCGGCACACCCCCTTCGGCTGTGCCGCACACGGTGTCGATGCTCAGCTCCTCGGCGGCGTTGCCGTCGAGCGCGAAGGAATACTCCACATCGTCGGTATCGAGATCAGTGTCGTACACCGCATCTTTCTCAATGGTGACTTTCGGGAGCGTCACGAGCAGCCAGTGCATAGTGACATAAGGGAAGTTGGAGCGAGCGTAGCGCTGCGAGGTGTCGAGCGTAGAATCGACCACTGACCATTGGCTGTTTTGCATGGCGACCTTATGTTTGCCCATGCACACCCCATTGTTCAAGATTTCTATCCAGAGTTTGCCCGGAGCTGCGGGAGGGTAAGGTATGCGCTGCCCTGTGCCCATGCGGCCGAGTCGCGCATCCACCTTGCACACGAGTGGCGACACAGCTTGGCGATTTCCCTGGAATCCATTGTTTGCGCATGTCGACTTAGGATAGTCCTCGTCGCTGGCAAGCAGGGATTGCTCATACCAGCTCAAATATCCAGGCACGGTGCACGGATAGCCGCCCCATTCTTTCCATGAGCCCACGGTGCCGCTGTAAGATTGCCGCGAGACCTTGGACGCGGTCAGCGGCGAAAGATTTCTCCATACGTATGTTTTGCCGGTGGCGTCGCTCTTGAATAGAATGGCCACGGGCAGATAAAAGTAATTGCAGCAGCCCCTCCAGCAGTCGTAAGCGTGCAGCAGGAGATTGTCGCCTATGGTCTCGGGCTCGGATGAATCGAAGGGGTTGGCCGAGCTGCCGAAAAGCGCTTCCATCGATACGCACAGTCTGAGGCTCCCATCGTTGGCTACAGGCAGTTCTGACTCGTAAGTCTTAACCAGAGCAGATGTGGCAGTGCATTGCGGAGGAGCCACGACTGATGCGGGATTGATGCCTTTTCTCTCATACTCCACAGAGATCACAGGGTCGCTCTGCCCTATAGTCGTGCCAGCCGCGCGCCCGTTGTCGCCCACAAATGTGCCATAACAGATGGCCACGCACTCTTGGTCGGCTCCCCCTGCTTGAGCCACGGTTTTCGCAGCCTTCACTCCATCCGCCAGCGTTGCGCCCTCGGCATCGTCTTTAAGCCAAAGAGTGAATCCGTCGTTGGCCGACCCGAGCCAGTCCTCAGCGTCAGTGTCTTGAGGATAGGTGTAATATTGCGCGCCGAGAGACGATGCATTTGAGTTGGCGCTGTGAGTGTTGCGGTTTGTCAGCTCGGCATCGGTCTCTGGCTCGTCGCCCCAGCAGTCGAGCTCCTGCAGCTCCTGGTCGCGGCAGTAGGTGGACCATGTCACCTTCAATGTCTTATAGGTTGGATCCATCGACAGAATCTGGCTGTCGCCGCTCCAGTTGACGGCGCGCACGTCGGCCAGCGTGGCCAGTCCGTTGATGTCGTAGGCCCACCATTTGCCCAGCCTCTGCACTATGCGCACGGCCAAAGGCTGGAGCACACCCTCGAGCACTTCCTTCCATGTGCTGGCTTCGCCGTCCTCATCGTAGAAATTGGCCGAATCCACCATCGCGCTGTAGACCGGCGTGTTCCTTCCGAAGCGGGTGGTGCAAAGGCTCCAGTCTATCGACTGGGCCAGCATGCCGCAGCGGCTCAGCGCTTCGGCCATCAGCGTACCTATCGACTGGCGACCCTCGAGGTCGTACTTCTGGCGGTCGAGCACCCCGAAGTCGGAGAACGACAGCTCGATGTCGTAGTTCTGGGCTTTCTCGTACGGTTCCTCATAGAACTCAGGGTCGATGGTGCCCGACCAGAAGAGCGAGTCGTTGCGGTAGACATCCATCCTCGCCTGGCAATCGTAGAGGCTGGCCATGTTGAAATAGGAGCGGTCGCCGGGGCTCTCGATCCTCAGCGTGGCAGTCGAGCCGCACACCACGTCGTGCTTGGCCGTCTCGGGCCACTCGATCACCAGCGGCTCATCGCCGGCGAATATGAGCTCGCGGGCCGAGGAGTCGTACTCCGCAGCCGAATCAAGCCATATCTCGACAGCCCAGACGTTGCTCGCGATGTCGAGGAAGCTCCCTTGGTATCTCTTAGCCATTGCCATCAGACGGTCCTCCTCACTTTGTTGGTTCTTCTTTGGGCCACGCCCACCAGCCTGTCGCCCCGTATCTCAAACTCGACCTTGGCCAGGCCTCCCAAATCGTCAGTCTTCACCAGGTCTCTCAGCTTGTCAAGGGGGGCAATTACCTCGGGGTTGCTCGATGCTCCCGCGTACTCGCCCATCAGCGCCAGAGTGGGGCCGTAAGCCAAACCGCCCTCCGCCAGCATGGGGATGCCCGCGGCGGTGACCAGAGCCTCCATGCTCGCCACGAATCCCGCGCCTATGCCGAACCCCGCGAAGGGTATCGCCGCATGCGCAGCCATGTACTTGGCGGCGGCCAGCTCCTTCCACGACGCCGCCTCGATCTTGTTTGCCGTCACCTGCACTCCGCTCGATATCGCGCCCTCGGCCGCGGCAGCGGTCTCTGCAGCGGCAGTGGCTGCTATCGCGCCGGCCTCGGCGCTCTTCGTAACCGTATGGGCTATGCCCAGCGAATCCAGCAGCTTCATCACGCTCTGTGCGCCGTTGGCGATGCCGATGAACGTGTCGATAGCTCCGCTGGCGCGCTCCCAGGCGCTCGCATCGTCTGAGAACACGCGGTTCAGGCTGTCGACAGCCGAAGCCATGCCCTTGACCGAGCCCCAGCCCGACTGGAACTTTTCCCAGCCGCTCATTTCAGAGAACGGGTCCCTTATCGGCTTCTCCGCCTCCTTGCGGATGCCCAGTATGGCCTTCTTCTCCTCCTCGAGGGCGTCTATCTCATCCTGTATGGCCGAAACGTACTCAACCGAGGACGTGTCCCTCAGCTCCTGCAGGTCGCGGATGTCGCGGTCGTAGTCGGCCAGAGTCTTGCGCTCGCTCATCAGGATGTCGGGGAGGCCTCGCTTCGGCGCCTCCTCCATCTCCGACTTCAGCCCCTCGAACTCGTCGCGAGCCGCGCGTATGCGTTCTATAAGAGCGTCTATTTGCTCAATCTCATCTCTTGACGTCGCCTCGCCTCTCAGTTTTTGCAAGTCGCTGATAGCTTTGCTGTAGTCGTTCAGGCTCGCGAGGTTCCTTGCGGATATTTCAGACACCGTCAATTTGGCCTGTTCTGGACTGCCCCCCTTCCCATTAGTCCCTGATGCGCCAATTCCTGTAGTACCTGATGATGTACGCTCAGCCAAACTTTTTTCGTAAGCCTTCGACAGAGCTTCAATGTCCTTGTCGATTTGGTCGTTGGCCGCCAGATAGGTGTCATGCAAAATCTGCCAGGCATTGCGAGCCGCCCTGTACTCTGGGCTGTTCTCCGGGTCTCGCCCCGCCATCGTCTCCTTCATGAAGGCAGTCTGCATCTTCTGCGCCCATTCGTGCCCGCCCGCATTTCTGAACGACTCTGCGTTGTCCAGCTTCTTGCGGTTGAGGTCCTCAATCTTGCTTTCGTAGGCCCTCGCCTTGGCCGTGGCCATGATCGACTTTGCCAGCTTGTCGTACTGGTCCTTTGCTTGCCCCGCCAATACGGCCTCATCGCTCATGCTGGAGAAATACTCGGGGTAGAGTCTTTGCAGTTCCCGCAGGGCTCCTATTCTCTTCTCAGTAGATATGGTTACGTCCTGCGTTGCGCGGTAAAGCGCATCGAGACGCGCCTTCTCAGCCGATGACGCCGACTTCGCCTCCGACTCAATGCCGGCCAGCGCTTTTCCCACCCTTTGAGCCTGCGTCTCGGCCTTAGCGCCTTCGGATGTCAGTGCTTGGAACAGCTTCACAGCTCCCCATGCTGCCAGTCCTACGCCCATGCCCTTGAGAGCCAAAGACGCACCCTTTGCCGCCACTGTGGTGGAATTGATAACCGGCAGGGCCTTCTTAAACGAATTATACACCTCTCCACCTGCGACAGCCAGCGCTCTCACGCCTGCGACACTTTGTCCCATAAGTGCTAAAGGCGAGAGTATCGGCTGGAGGGCTGCAGCCGCTTTGCCCATTATGTCCGTCACCGATGCCCAGGCATTCTTTAGCAGTTGCGCCTTCGCTTCCCCAGTGCTTGCCATGTCAGCGAACGCCGCCTCGATCGACCCCGAGGCATCGGCCATCGCCGACACGTTCTCCCCATACTTATCCGCCAGCTCCCCGGTCAGCGGTATCAGAGCCCTCAGCGACTCAGCCGACCCGAACAGCTTAGAGTATATCTCCTGAGCCAGCATCCCGCTCTCTGCGGCGTAGGCCTTAACCGACGCGTCCAGCTTCTGTATGAAGTTCTGGAACCCCCCGGCCGCCTTGATGGCCGCCGCGTCGAACTGCACCCCCATCTCCTGAGCCATCTTAGCCGCCTGCGTCGACGGCTTGACCAGCGCCGTGAATATGGCCGCCAACTGCGTCGATACCTCAGCAGTGTTGCCGCTCACGCCGGTAAGCGTCGCGAAGCTCGCCATCAGCTCGTCCACGCTCACGCCCAGCGTTGCCGCGTTGCCCGTCACTCGGGGCAGGGCTTGCTGCAGCTGCTCGAACGACGTCACGCCGTTCTTAGCCGTCATCTGTATCTTGTCCTGGATCGCACCAGCCTCATCCCACGCCATGCCGTAGTTCTTGATGATCGTCGAGGTCACCGTCACCACGCCGCCAAGCTCAGCCATGCCGCCTACAGCCGACTTAGCCGACGCCTCCAGGAATGTCAGCCAGTTCTCTTCCGGCACGCCGTTGCTGATCACCTGGTATAGGCCGTTGGCCAGCTCCTCCCTCGCCAGCGGTATCGTCTTCGACAGCTCCGCCACCTGACCCGTCATGGCCGAGAGGCCCTCGGCTCCCTTGCCTGCCATCGTGTTAACCGCCTTCATCGCCTTGTCGAACGACAGGTAGTCCTCCGACAGCTTACCAAGGGAATCATCCACCCCGCCCACAGCAGAGGCGAATGCTCCCATGTTGATAACAGTCTTGTCGAAGCTGGATTGGCGCGACAAAGCTTCGCGCGCTCTGTCAGCCGCTGCCGACAGGGCGCTGAGATTAGCGGTGGCTGCCGTGACGTTGCCCGAGCCGTTGACGATCTGGTCGATCCTTATGTTGATTACCGAACTGGCCATACGGGAGTTTTTCTTGGAATTTTGTTTTAACTTTTGACTTATTTATTTGTTTATTTACTAATTAATCAGTATATTTGCACATGATTTAATTTATGTTTTGTCATGGAAGACTTTTTGATGAAAATATTAGGCATCCTGTTGTTTTGGGTTCCAATGATTTGGGCTGTGGTGACTGGCTTTAAGGCTGGAATGAGAGAGCCTAATCTTTAGGCTTCTGCCACGTCAGCTCCCTGAACCTGCGCTCAGCCTCGGCTCTGGCCTCGCGCCCGCGCTTCTCCTCGCCTTGGGGCCTGTTCTTGTCCCAAGGCAGCGGGATTGTCACCCGCTTGCGGCAGTGAGGCTGCGCGGCGTACATCGCCACCATCCTCGCCCGCTCCCAAGCTCCGCGCTCCTTCAGGCTCTGCCCCTCGAGGTAGGCCTTAGCCGCCTCCTCGAAGTCGCTCGGCGTGAGGCGGCGGAAATCAGCCAAGCTCATACCCATCCGCCCCAGAGCGAATCCAAGCAGCTCCCCTATGGTTGGTTTCATTCTAGTTCTCAGAAGATTAGTGAAACAACCCCTACGGGGTTGAGGATGAGGGGTATGCGCCCATTGCTAGATGAAATAACCCCTACGGGGTAGCCATCCGGGCGACCTCCATATTTAACTAATTGAACCTTTACTTATAATTTAATTTTAAAATCCGGGGAATCCGTGGTTTTTAAATTCAGTAGTTGTCTAAAAACGAATCACGGTGCAAAACAAATTTTCGGCACATGTGTTTTTCTTTTTAGATTAACGATTTCAACTATTTAAGGACGTGAAATTCTGGGCTGCCGCCTCACTCACCGTGCGCATAATCCTATGGGTGATACTCGGGATTCTGCTCCTGCCGACAGGAATAATCCTGGCGCTTTACTCGCCGTGGGGACAAAATCTGATGCGCGAGCATCTGGTCGACAAGCTCAACACAATCCCCGGCGTAGAGGTACAGCTCGACCGCCTGCGCCTCACCTACCCCCTCAACCTCGCTCTCGACAATGTGCGCCTCATCGACAAAGGCGACACCCTGATCGCTGCCCATGCGATACGCGCCGATGTCGAGCTGTGGCCCCTGCTCAAGGGCCATGTGGGCGTCAACAACCTGGATCTGACACGCGCCCGATTCCAACTCGGCAACGCCGACTCGCTGCTGCAAATGGTCATCACAGCCGATACCCTCAGCATCGCACCCGCCACCGTCAAGATATCCCCGCTCGACATCAACCTTGAGCGCGGCCGCATCGCCGGCGCCCTGGTCGATATGATCATCCGTCCCGACACCTCGACCGTCAAGCCCCCAGCCACCGTGACCACCCCGCTCAACATACATGTCGGCCAACTCGACCTCAGCGATTTCACCTATCGCATGAACCTGATGCCTACCATCGACAGCCTCGGCGTGACCGTAGGCCAAGGCACTCTCGATAAGGGTGAAATCGACCTGATCAAACAGACCGTGGCCATCAAGAGTTTTACTGGCAAGCGCCTCGCCGCTGCCTACATCGCGCCTGATTCGGCCGAAATCCTCGCCACCCCAGTGGTGCCAGTCGATACGGCAAAAACAGAACCTTGGACCGTCACCGTCGATTCCATACATTTCACCAACTCAAAGGGCCTATACACCACCCGAGGCATAGTGCCAGAGCCGGGCCTCGATTTCGCCTACATCGAGGGCTACGACATGGACCTGCTGGTGCGCAATTTCTATAACCAAGAGACCACCATACGCCTCCCCATCGAGCTCTCAGCCACCGAACGCTGCGGCGTGACCCTCCGAGCCTCGGGTACATTCGCCATGGACTCGACCGCAATGTATTTCAAGGATTTTGAGGCTCATACCCAGGGTACCAACCTCTATGCCGACGGCATGCTCGGCGTGGGCGACCTGACTACCGACCCCCATCTGCCATTCGCCCTAAAAGCTAACGGCAACGCCGCCGTGCCAGACCTAAGGCTGATGTTCCCAGCCTTCAAAGCCTACCTCGCTCCCATCGCCGACGATACCCCAGTGGATATCAATCTTAATGTGAGCGGTTGCCTCGCCGACCTGTCAATCGACAAGGCTAACCTGCGCATCAACCATTGCGCCACCATCGATGCCCGAGGCAAGATTGCCAACATCACCGACTACACCAAAATCGATGGCAACTTGGCCATCAAGGGCAACATCATCGATGTCAACAGCATAGTCAAGGCCGTAGCCGCCGGCGCCCCATTCGACATACCGCCAATGACCCTCGACGGCAAAGTAGCCATGAATCGCGGCGACATCAAGGCCGACCTCAAAGCCACCGCACTCGGCGGCGAACTGGCCCTCGATGGCCATTTCAACGGCAACTCGCAGGGCTACGCCCTCGACCTCACTGCCAACCAATTCCCAGTCAACGCCTTTGTCAAAGACATGGGCGTAGGCAAGGCCACGGCCCACCTCGACATCAAGGGCCAAGGGTTCGACCCATTCGCGCCATCGACAGCCATCGACGGCAAATTCGACATCATATCAGTCTACTACCAGGGATACGACTATCAAGGCATCAGCTTGGCGTTGCAGCTAGATTCATGCAAGGCCGACATCCAAGCCATAGCAAAAAACCAAGATATGGATGCCACCATCACGGCCCATGCCAACCTGTCAGGGCCCAACTATACCTGGACTGCCGACATCGACGGCCGCGAAATCGACCTCTATGCCATGAAGATGTCTGAGACACCGGCATCAGTGTCATGCGCAGTCGAGGGCGAAGGGTCGGTTTCAGCCTCATTCAACGAAATCAACGCCAATCTGGATGTGCGCAGCGTCGACTTCGAGTCAGAGACAGCCGCCTACACGCTATCTGACATAGCCCTGAAATTCGAGGCCAACGATTCGCTGACCCAGGCTACCATCACCAACCGCGACTTGGTGGCAAATGCTTCAGCTCCATACTGCTTAGACTCCCTCTCGGCTCGGTTCGGCCACGTGGGCGAACTCATAACCCACCAAATCGAGGTGCGCCAAATCCAACCCGACACCCTGCAGAAAGTGCTGCCGCATTTCTCGCTGTACGTCTCAGCCGGAGCCAACAACCTGATCAACGATATCCTCTCGCCCCACCAGATGTCGCTGAGGCGCCTCGACCTGAGGGCCGACAACGACACAGCCATCGATGTCAAGGGTCGCGCCATCAACCTTGTGACATCATCAGTGCGCATCGACACCATCGGACTGCGCATCAACCAGCTTGGCGACAAGATGCAGATGAAGGCGCGCATGAACAACAATCCCGGCACTTGGGACGACTTTGCCCACGTCGACCTCAACTGCATGCTCGATGCCAACAAAGCCGCACTGCGCATCATGCAGCGCAATATACAAGATGAGACCGGATTTGACTTTGGCACCTTTGCCATGCTCTCCGATTCGGTAGTGACCGCCCGCATCTTCCCCATCACGCCCACGATTGGCTACAAGCGATGGACAGTCAACCTCGACAACTATCTGGCCTACAACTTCCCGCTGCAGAAAATCGGAGCCAACTTGACAATGCAGAGCGATAAGTCATCGCTCACCATTCTGGCCGATGACACTGCCAACCCTGACAGCATCGGCGTAAACGATGTGACCCTACAAATCAAAGACATACACCTGGCCGACTGGATATCAATCAACCCATTCGCACCCCCAATCTCGGGCGACCTGTCGGCCGACATGCATGTGCGCTGGGCCGGAGGCGCTGACATCGATGGCGACGGCACGGTCACCCTGGCAGATTTCACTTATGCCAAGCAGCGCGTAGGCACATTTGAGAGCCATCTCGATGTGGCCACCAACAATGCTGGCATGATCCGCGCCAAGGGCGACCTAATGGTCGACAGCATACAGACAATGACCATCGATGGCGCCCTCAACGACAGCACAGCCACCAGTCCGCTCAATCTCGACCTCAAGGTAATCAAGTTCCCATTGGCGATTGCCAACCCATTTATGCCGCCAGGGACGGCCTCAATGACCGGCACCTTGTCAGGCTCAATGGATGTGTCGGGCGATATGAACCAGCCCTTGCTCAACGGCAACTTGCAATTTGACTCGGCCTCGGTCGAGGTTGCAATCACCGCTACGTCCTATGCCATCTCGCCAGTAGAGATTCCGGTCAAGGATAACTTGGTGACATTCAACGATTTCGGCATCTCAGGCACTAACGAGAATCCACTGACACTCAACGGTACAGTTGACCTGTCATCATTCATCTCCCCCAAATTCGACCTTGCGCTCAAGGCCGACAACATGATGGTGGTCAATAGCCAGCAAGCCGCCGCTGGGGCCGAAATATTCGGCAAGGCCTACATCTCGACCAATGCCAAGGTGCGTGGCAATATGAATTTCATGAGTGTCAACGCCGACCTGTCGATACTCTCTGGCACCAATGTCACCTACGTGCTATCCGACGTAATGGCTGGCACCACTACCCAGACATATACCGATATGGTGAAATTTGTCAACTTCTCCGACTCGCTGCAAGTGGCCAAGGCCGACACCATCAGCGATTCGTCGATGCTGATGGCGATTGATGCCAACCTGGTGATACAGAGCGGCACAACATTCACTGTCGACCTGTCCTCGCTATCCTCAGCCTCGCGCGACAAGGTGCAAGTGCAGCCCACTGCCAACCTCACCTACACCCAGACCCCGGCCTCTGACGGACGCCTCACCGGCCGCATCATCATCAGCGATGGCTATGCTCGTTACACCATACCCGTGATCAGCCAGGAGAAATATTTCACCATCGATGCCGGCAGCTACATAGCCTTCAACGGCGACATACTCAACCCCACACTGCATATCAATGCTACCGATGCGGTGAAGTCGAATGTCACCGAGGACAATAATTCGCGCATGGTCAATTTCGACATCCTCGTGGCCATCACCGGCACCCTCGACACTATGGACGTGCAATTTGACCTCACCACCAACGATGACCTGGCCGTGGCCAACGAGCTGCAGACCATGTCGCCCGACCAGCGAGCCAACCAGGCCATGAACCTACTGCTCTACAATATGTACACCGGCCCTGGAGCCTCGACCTCAAATGCTCTGAGCGCCAACCCGCTCTATTCGTTCCTCGAATCTCAAGCCAACAACTGGCTGGCAAGCAATGTCAAGTTTGTCGACCTGTCGTTTGGCATCGACCAGTATAACCAGACCACCGATGGCACCACATCGTCGGCTATGAATTACAGCTATCAGATGTCAAAGTCGCTATTCAACGACCGATTCAAAATCGTGGTTGGCGGCAACTACAACACCGAGCCAACTGCCGATGAGACAATCGCAGAGAATCTGATCAGCGACATATCGTTTGTCTACTATCTCAACGATAGGCGCACGATGCTCATCAAGCTGTTCCGCCACACTGGCTACGAGAGCATCCTTGAGGGCGAAATCACCGAGACGGGCGTGGGCTTTGTCTACAAGCGCAAGATCAACTATCTGGTGCAAATCCTGCCTCGATTTATGCGACCAAAGAAATACCGCCACATAGAACAGTGAGAGTAAGGATAAAGTATAAGTGATAAGTGATAAAGTGTTCAGAGGTAACATTGTGATTCTTTACTAAACAGATTGTGAAGAGTGTATTTAAGATATTATCTGTTGTGATGGCGGCGGCGATGCTCGCTGCTTGTTCGACCACGAGGAGAATCCCCGAGGGGCAATACCTGTACACCGGGCTCAAGGGATTGGACATCGAGAGCGACAGCGTGCCCTTCCCCAAGGGGGTGAAGGAGGCGCTCCACAACGCCGTCAACGTCGCCCCCAACAAGAAATGGGGCATCCTCATACCCATGGCCCCAGTGGGCCTCTGGGTCTACAACAATTGGAATGTCACCGATTCATCTTCCGGCCTAAAGAAATGGCTGTATAAGAAATGGGTGCAACAGCCAGTATTAGTTAGCGATGTCAAGCCCGAGCTGCGCGTCAAGATGCTCGATGAGATTCTTGACAACAATGGCTATTTCCGAGGCACAGCCTCTTATGAAATGGTACAACCCAAAAACAAGAAAAAGGCCGCATTGCTCTACACCATCGACCCCGGTCCCGCTTTCCATCTCGACTCTATCATCATGCTCCCTGACACCAGCCATCTGGTGCATATCATCGATTCGGTGGCTCAGCGCGACCCCTATCTGAGGCCTGGCTCACGATTCAGCATGGACTCTCTCGCCTCGGTGCGCACCCGCATCACCAATGTGCTCAAGCGCCGAGGATATTACTACTTCCGTCCCGACTATATCGAATATTTGGCCGATAGCCTCGAGAATCCTGAGCATATATCCCTCAAGCTCGACTTGGCCAAGAATATCGTGCCATTCACATTGCAGCGCTTCCGCACGGGCACCATCACCGTCTACGCCAATCGCCATCAAGGCGGAGGCACTCCCGACACCATCCCTCTCAAGGGAATGGAGCTCATACAGATGCGGCCATCAAAACTGCGCAAACAGTTGATTCAAGACAATGTGACATTCCGCACGGGCAAATATTTCTCGGTGCGCGATGTCAACAACACCCAGAGTTACCTATCGCGCCTGGGTATCTTCAACGGCATCACCATCGATGCTGTGCCCGACACCACAGCCGCCGATCCTACGCTCAATGTGAATGTCTACACTACGTTTGACATGCCGCTCGAGGCATCTTTTGAGGTCAACGCTACATCAAAGAGCAATAGCTACATCGGCCCGGGGTTGATGTTTACGGTGACAAACCACAATATCTTCGGCGGAGGCGAACAGCTGAGCGTCAGCCTATTTGGCAATTACGAATGGCAGACGGGTAGCCACTCGCGTTCGATTTTCAACTCGTACGAGTTCGGTATCAACGCCTCTCTGGCCTTCCCGCGTCTGCTCGCGCCTAATTTCATCAAGCGCAGGCGCCACTCGCTAAACTGGACGCGCATCACCCTCGGCGGCGAAGTGCTCAACAGGCCCCACTATTTCAAGTTGGCGCAGTTCAACACTTCGTTCAACTACGATTGGCAGGTCACCCGCTACATCAGCAACACCTTTACGCCCCTCAAATTCAGCTACAACAAGCTGATGAAAACCACCACCGACTTTGACTCCATTATGGCAGCCAACCCAGCTGTGGCACAGAGCTTTATGAGCCAGTATATACCTCAGATGATGTACTCATTCACCTTTGATCGCCAGCTCAATTACAGCAATACGCTCAACTGGACATTCACTGTACAAGAGGCTGGCAACCTGTTCTGGGCCATCTACGAGGCTTGCGGCAAGAAGGGCGAAAAGACACTGTTCGGCACTCCGTTCTCGCAATTTGTCAAGGGCAAGACGCAGCTCGTATGGGGCCGAAGGCTCGGACGCACCAATCAGTGGATGGTGAGCCGCGTAGCCGTGGGTGCTGCCCACGCTTATGGCAATAGTACTCAGGTGCCCTATTCTGAGCAGTTCTACTGCGGCGGCGCAAACTCGGTGCGCGCTTTCACGGTGCGCTCGATAGGCCCCGGCAGTTATCATCAGCCGTATAATAAGAATGATTATTTCGACCAGACCGGTACCTTCCTGTTTGAGGCCAATGTCGAGTACCGCTTCCCGATCATAGGCGACTTGAATGGAGCCCTATTCTTGGATTCGGGCAACGTATGGTTGCTCAAGAATGACCCATTGCGCCCCGGAGGCAAGCTCGAGGCGCGCAAATTCTTCAAGGAATTGGCCACCGGCACCGGCTTTGGTCTGCGTTATGACATTGGTATGTTGGTGCTTCGCGGCGACCTCGGCATCGGCATCCACGCCCCCTACGATACTGGCAAGAAGGGTTATTACAACATGAAGAGTTTTGGCAAATCCCTCGCCTTCCACCTGGCGATAGGGTATCCGTTCTAAGCCCCCTAACCCCCTAAAGGGGGAGGCTACCGCCTCTGTGTAGCTCTATTGGGTTTCCACCAAGCGCGGCCCGTAGGGTCGCCTCTGTGTAGCTCTATTGGGTTTCCACCAAGCGCGGCCCGTAGGGTCGGCTCTGTGTAGCTAATCCACCAACGGATATGAAAAACAAATAAAAGCTACAGGAATTCCTGTGGCTTTTATTTGTTTTTCAATTAGGTTTCAAGAAATGCTTCCCCAGCAGGCGACAGCCCTCCCCCTTTAGGGGGTTAGGGGGCTTTGGATCTTTATTTCACATAAAATTTCTTGCCGTTTTGGATTACGATGCCACGGTATGAAGTGGAGACGCGCTGTCCCATCACATTGTAGCGCGGAGCGTTGGGGTCAAGTTCGGTGGCAGGAGCCACAGCGTTGGTTATGCCAGATTCGCTGATCACTTCGCCAAAGGCCACTTGGTTGCCAGCCTCTACCCAATTCTTAACCTTGCCTTGATAGCCATTGCCAGCCAGCGAGTTGGCACCTTGGTTGAGTTCGGCTACCAGGTCGGCAACTGTGAGGTTGGAAGCATCGATAGCGCCTTCGTCATCGGCAGTGTTGATGCCGTAGATGCCATTGCTGCTGCCTTCGGCCAGTGCGTAGTAGTTGTGGGTATATTCCGGTGCGCCATTCAGGTTGGCTGCGATTGCGCTTGCGAAATACTTAGCGCCAGTCTCAATCTCAAACTCGATGTGACCGCCATAGAAGCAGTTCTGGATATTACCATTGACCTGAGCCGATATGCCAGCAACATATTGCATCAATGGGATGCACTCGTCATCAGCGGTGTAGAGCAGGTTGGCGTAGCTGTAGCAGTTAACGATATTGTTGCCAATGCCTGAGTTGGCAGCGCCCATGCCCACGATACCGCCGAGGTATCCGCTCTTGTTGGTGACAGCCAGATTCATAGCCAAGTCGCCAGTCGATGAGCAGTTGATAATCACAGTGCCCATGGCGTCGCCAGCGATAGCGCCGAATACGCACAGGTTGTCGAGCTGGAAGTCAGCATAAGCGTCCTCAACCGAGATATTCATCAGGGTAGCGCCCTTAGTGAAACCGAAGAGACCCGAGTAGTTCTGGCGCACGGTGCAACGCATGCGGCTGATAGCATGGCCTTGGCCATCATAAGTGCCTTGGAAGCTCGAAGCATTGCTGGTGCCGATCACTGCCCATTCGTGGGTTGTGGTCTCGCTATTGAGAGCGATATCGGTGGTCTGTACAAAGTACATATCGGCATAAGTAATGCCACTATTGACATTGGCAGCAAGTTGTGCCAGGTCAGCCGGAGTAGCAATCATATAAGGAGCGAACTCAGAACCTTCGCCACCTGAGAATGCATAGTCCGCATCAGCCTCAGGCACTACGCCATTCCAAACCGAGGGATCTTCATCGACAGTTGCGGGAGCAAAGCGGTGAGCGGCCATCACTATGGTGTAACCGTTGGTAGCGAACTCTACGATTTCGTCGCTGCCCATAACCAAAGCCTCTTTGTTGGGGCGGAAATATGAGTACACCACGCCATCATTCTCAACGGCATAACCGGTAGCATTCATGCCGGCCGAGGTGAGGGTATAGGTGGTGAGGCCGTTGGTCTGGAGGTCGCCCTTGGTGTAAGAGCGCAGCATCAAGCCCTTGTTGGCTGCGAGCCAGCTGCCGCATACGTATACTGAATCCTCAGATACTGGGCTTTGCATCACATTGTGATAACCAATGATAGCGCCAGCCTCACCAAATGTCTCGCGCGAAGTGGCAGCGCCTTTCAGCGAGCCAGTCTCGCCGTCAAGGCAGATAATCAGGCCTTCGCGCTTAGCCTCGGTCACCGACAGGGTCTCGCCATCGCCCAGGTCGATAGCGCCTTGCCATTGCAGAGCGGCATAAGCGTCATCGCCGATGAGGTTAGCGCGGCCATTCTGGTACACTTGGCTGCCATTGTAGCCAACGCTCGGCAGAGCCTTAACCCAGCTCGGCATCAGGTAGTGAGGATCCATAGCGGCCACCACCAGGGTGGGAAGGGTAGAAACAGTGATTTGGTCAGCTATGCTGCCAAAGTTGTAAGCCTGGTCGTCCTCGGTGCCAGTGACGGTAGCGCAGAGCAGGAGTTTGCCATCTTTGTAGTCGAGCGAAACGGCCTTGGATACTGCATCGTCATTATCAAGGAAGAATACAGCCTCGTAAGCGCCGTCGGCAGCGAAGCGAGCCACAAACAGGTTGCCCACTGTGGTCTGCGAGTCGCCGTTCCAGCCCTGATTGGCGGTAGCCACGAGTTCATTGCTGGAATCAAGCTCTATGGCAGTAGCCACGCGACCGCCGAGCAGGATTTCGCCTTGGCCATTGACAGCCACATCGGCGAGCTCAACGCCATCAGATGCGAATACCCATTCCTCCTCGGGAGTGTTGTCATCAGCTACGAGAGGATTGACTTGGAGCACCTTTACCCATTCAACCACGCCACTGGGCGATAGCTTGACCATGCCGACGTTGTAGATACGACTGTCGTTGTAGGTCCACTGAGCTGCTGTGAGTTCGGTCTGGGTGCCGTCAGCGCCGACAAACAGTGGCTGCGAATCGGCAGCTGCGCCATCTTCAAGACGGAGCTTTGAGGCGAAAACGAATCCGCCATCGGCAGTCTGGCGCACTGCGCCTTGACCGGTACCCCAGTCGGCACCAGTGCTATAGGCTGTCCAGAGGATTTCGCCAGTTTCGGGATTGTGCTTGGTAATGACAGCGTTTTTGTTGTTGGAGTTGCCAGCGTAGACGTCGCTGAATGTCACGCCGGGCACGGCTGCGCCCATCCACTCCATCGAGGTCACAGTGGCTGTCGAGGCGATGTAGCTGAGAGCTACGAGGTCGCCCTCGGTGTCAACGATCATGTTTTGGAGGACATCGCCGCCGGCCACGCCGGTCATCCTACCGGCCCACAGAGCCTCGGGATAATCCTCCTGGGCTTGGCCCACGATGCCAGCTCCAAGCAAGAGCAAAGGCAGTAAAAATTTCTTCATTTCAGGGGTTGTTATTAGTTGGTTTATAGTTTTTTAGTCTTTTGCTTTAGGCATTCCTAAAATCGTGCAAAATTAACACTTCCACCTTATTATTACAATCCCTAAAAATGAGTATTTTTCAGAGAACAATTCCTTTTTGTCTTCATCAGTATATCCAACCCAACTTCCCTTATGACCTAAATAGCGCCCCATGTCAGTGAGGGCATGGGGCGCTATTTGATAGTTGGCTATTTGAGGGGGATTTCGAGCAGGGTGAATGAGTAGGGAGCGAGGGTGAGGTTCATATTTTTCTTTACCTTGATGTCCTCGCGCACTGGCGCGATAGGTTGAACATCGTAATTATTCTCATCTTCAGGCTGTCCGCTGAGCACTGTCTTTACAGCTGTGCCCTTGGGCGAGAAACGCGAGAGGTTGAGGGTAGCCTCCTTCTCATTAGCGGTTGCGTTGGCAACCTTTACATAGAGCTTGTGCTTGTTTACGTCGAGTACTGCCGATTGCTCCTGCAGGTAGCCCTCGCCTTCCGACTTGTCAGGATCTTGGATGGTAAGGACATCACCATAGTAGTATTGGCCGGGGCTCTGCCCAAACATCTGCTGCACATAGTAGCTGCAGGTGAGGTATGGACGCTCGTTGTCGAAGTAGATTAGGTCAGGATTCCAATTTTCAGCGCCCTTGCGAGCAAAGAGAGGGGCGTAGGAGGTCATTGTCACCACATCGCCATTGCGCTCGACATGGAGCAGGTAAAGAGCTTCGGCCAGAGCATCGATCAGCTTCTTGTCCTTTGCAGCATATTCGCCAAGATAAACCTTGGTTTTGCTATCGCTGGGGTAGGAATCGTATTGACGGCTCTTAAGGAAGTATTCACGAGGTTCGTAATAATGCTCATCGAGGATAGGAATCTCTAATTCGTTGGCAAGTACCCAACCAGCTTCATAGTCGGGATTCTCGGGATGAGAGCCTGGGCCAGCGGTACCCACAATAATGATTTCAGGATGAGCGGCACGCACGCGATCATATACATATTTGAATCGTTCGGCGAATTCGGGCGAAATCTTCTCTTCATTGCCGATGCCAAGGTATTTGAGGTTGAATGGTTCGGGGTGTCCAGCTGCTGCGCGCACGCTCCCCCACTTGCTGTCGGCAGGTCCGTTGGCCCACTCGATGAGGTCGAGAGCTTCGTCAACCCATTCGTCCATCTCTTCCATAGGCTTAACGTCCTGAGCCTGTTCGGGCCACATTCCCCAACCGCCATTGGCACCTTGGCAGCTAACTCCGCAGGGAAGGATTGGAAGCGGCTCCATGCCCATGTCTTCACAGAGCTGGAAGTATTCGTAATATCCGAGGTTCATCGACTGGTTGTAGCCCCAGCAGTTTTTCATTTGCTTACGGGTTTCCTTCGGGCCTACTGTCTGTTTCCAGCGATAGGTATTCCAGAAGCCATCGCCACCCCCGTGCACGATACAGCCACCCGGGAATCGGAGGAAGCGAGGATTCAGAGCTTCGAGGGCCTCAGCGAGGTCGCGGCGCAGGCCGTGACCCTTGTATGTGTCTTGTGGGAGGAGCGAAACCATATCTACGTCCATTTCGCCATTGTTGAGCACCAGGATTTGCAGGGCTGCATTTGGGCAAGACACCGAGGGCACAAGGCTGCATGAGTATTGCTCCCACTTATTACTACCGACTGTGATTGTGTCATCGGCAAGGAGAATGGGATTCTTTCCCCATTCCACATTGGGATCAACCAAAGCGATGCGCACTTTCTTGGCATCCCCTTTGATGTTGCGAGCAAAGAGCGAGAAGTTGTACACTGAATCAGCCTTCAGATTGATGCCATTGAAGCCATCATTTTGGAGGCCAAAGCCATCAAATCCGCTATAGTCTTTGAAGCGACGTGTGCGCTCGGTCATGATGCGCATGTAATTGGGATTGTTAGGATGGATCGGATCCTGTTGCAGCACCGTGATGTTTCCGAGAGAATGGCCTGGACGCACCATCTTCCAGGCTGTGCCAGGACCCCAGCCGTCTCTTTCCATGGGATTGTATTCGAACGAGCCGTTCTGAATGAGTTCGGCATTGAGACCGCCATCGGCTGAAGAACTGATGTCTTCGAAGAAGATGCCAATAAGGTTGTCGCTGATGGGTTTGCCGCCTTGCGGGGCTTTCATGGGTTTCTGCGCTGAAGCACCCAAAATGGCCAAAACTGCCAATGCACCGGCCAATAGTTGATTCTTCATGTAGATCGTGTATTATGAGATTTGTAAGAATTTGCTATATTTATTTAATATCAATCTACAAAGGTAAGGGTAAAGTTTGAAAAACAATACTTCTTACCTCATATTTTTGCAAAATTTATAATCAAGCCTCAGCGGGCGGTAGCCTTCCCCCTTTAGGGGGCGGGTCTATTTCAGCGAGGGGATGGAGTTGGGGGTGAAGTCGTTGGTGGAATTGTTGGTGTCGATGAGGCGACCGGTGGAGGGGTCGGTGCGGCGGCGCACGCTCAGGCCGTATCGCTGCGAATCGGCATCGATGTTTTGCGGCGAAGCATAAGTGTAGCCCGCATCAAGCGTGGTCGAGAATTGGCGCGTCTGGTTGATACTCGGCACCGTGCACATCACGGCATCAATCACCCATGAGTTTGGCACCTTGTAGGCATCGGTGAGCGTCATCTCAAAATCGCCAGCCAAGCTGTGGCTGATGTAATCAGCATTCTCCCAACTGTAATCAGCCAGGAAACTCTCCTGAGTCACCTCAGCCGGCGGCGTAGCAATGGCATAGCTCTGGAAACCACGGTCGTGGAGAATAAAGATTGACAGCGAATAGCAATACCACATCTCGACATTCGGCACCTCGGGGATATCAATGTCAATGGTCGAGTTGGTCGACTGGGTGTACCACTCAAAGTCAGCTTGTGACAAGTCGATGCCGTCAGGATTGATTTCGATCATAAAGTCAGAATTGCCTTGGGTATATCCCTCGCGATAATTGATTGCATTCGAGGCTATTATTAGAGACTCGCCTGGCAGCACTGGCACATCTTGCCCTGTGCCGGGGATGCACATCACTGCCCCAGCCTCGCAATAGTCATCGATAATGGGATCCAAGAATTCTTTCCAGGTCTTGCCAGCGTTGGCATTTTTCGACTCGATAATCAAGAGGCGATCGGCATAGAGGGTCTCATCAGTGTTGTTGGTGAGCAAGAAATATTGATCCTTGTTCTTGCCATTGGGCACGCCGGTAGAGGGCAACGGGGTACCGGTAAAATATATCTCCTCGATGAGCATTTCGCTCGGTTCGATATTGCGCCAACTCTGCTTTACAGTCACCGAGGCAATCTCTTGACCCGAAGTAGAATTGACAATTATCTCAGCAGTACGGTAATCCGAGGTTTGGTTTTGCTCAAACCACAGGGTCATTAGGCCCGACTCGCGAGCCGTGCAACTTACCCAACTCTGAGCCGCTGTGGGAATCGACACCGTATACGCCACGCCCGATGGCACTTCGACCGAAATTTCTCCCCCGTAGGCACGCACTGCAACGGTTTGGTCGGTAGGCTCGACCGAGGCGCCAGCGCCGCTCTGAATTACGGCAACTTTTTTGGTGTACGAGCCACAAGAGAAGGTCAAGAATCCGATTCTTGAGGCCGAGGCGCTGCTGAATACGTCAAATTCTTCGGCCGAGACGGTAATCACAGCATCGCCCTCCCCTCCGTTTTGGGGAGAATAGGTATACCAGGATTGGCCATCGTCAGCAATTGTCCAATAACCGGTTGCGGAAATCGAAAAGGAAGCCTCTCCGCCCTCGACTGGCAATTCTATATCGGCGGTATCCTTGCCGTCAATCTGTATAAAATCAATGCTATCAGGCCTATCCCCCTCGCAAGCGCAAAGAGCGACAGCCAATCCCAAAATCAAATATTTTTCATTTTTCATATTTCATTTTTCATTAAAATCGGTAACCAACTGAGATGTGTAATCCATGATTGAGGCCGTAGTCAGAGAATACGCGCTGATACTCGGCCTTAAAGAATACTGCTCCCTGCCCTAAAGCGCGTTGCGCCATAGCGTAGGGGCGAATCAAGACGGCATCAGCTGTAGCGCGCTCATGGTCATAAGCGAGCTTGGCGAGGATTTCCGGTTCGACATGGCGAGCTGGCACTGAGAAATCGGCATTGAGATTTTTGCGCCAACTGCCTTGTGCTCCTATTTGGAATAGCCACGCATCGGTAGCATGCTGGTAATCAATCAGCAAACCCGGCAGCACCTCGGTGCGCTTCATTTCTGCCCAAGGCTCTATGTATTGCTCCACAAGACGCATAGCAGTCGCTTGCGGCACAATGCTGACTCGATGGCAGTCGTTCTGCCATTGCATAGCCCATTTTAGGCTGCCCTCATATCTGTGGCTATCATACAGGGTGTGACGGTCGAGTATCTCATAACTGCCAAGATACCCATTGTCGACAACTGCCTCCTCGCCTTGGCGCCTCTCATAAGCGCCCTCAAGGGACAGTGCATGAACAAAAGCCTCAGTCTGGCGTTTAAAGCCAAGGGCAGCCGAGAGGCGATGAGTCCAGAGGCGCGTAATGGGGGCCTCGTTGAGTTCGTGTATCTGACGATCCATCTTGAGTTGGCTGAATCGCGCCAAGACGAAGAGGCCATTGCCATCGGTGGGCAACAGCGAGACCTCGCCATTGAAACCAAAGCCCTTATGGCGCGTCTCAGTATAGGTCACACCATCAAAACGGCGATATGTCTGACCCAAGCCAGTCATCTGAAATTGGGTAGAGTTGGCACCGGTCTGACTGAAATATTCCACATCGAGCACCTGCTTGTAGAATCTTGCACCAGCAGCCACGCCCAGGGCATACTTGCCAAGTATGCGAGCAGCTGACAACTCAAATTCCAAGTCGGTGGCCATGTTGCGAGGACGCGGGTCAACCTGGCGATAACTGTGGACAGCCCTGTAGCTGCCACTAAGACCATAGACCCACTCGCCTCCGCGATGGGCGAAGCCACCGTAGAAATGATATTGCTCACTCCTGAGGTCACCGCCCACGCTATCGGCCAAGATATAGGGATAGAGCATCTCATAGTCGGCAGTAGAGTTCCACACCACATTGCGCTGTTCGCCGTATTCATACCCGGCTCCGGCATAGGCCACGCCATTCTTGCCCATGCGCACATACGCCTGAGCGTCGAAATAGCCCTGGTCGAGGCCATCGCCATTCCATGTCTCGGCCGCTTGGTCTTCGCGGCGCATCTGATAACCAGCCGAGATCTCGCTCAGCGAAGTCGAATATTGCCAAAACCGGTTGACCGAGGATTTGCCATAGACAAAATCTACAGCCTGATCGGTCGGCTGGAAGTGGTCCCAAGTGCGGTAATTGGCGCTATCATCGGCAAAAGAAACCAAAGCCGAGGCGATTGATAATATGCTCAGCAACCGTCTCATTGCAAATAGCTTAGGTTGAGGGTTACTGATTCATAATCGCCAAGCAGGTAGATGGCCTCGCGCGTCACCGAATAGTCGGCAAGACGCACCGAGCGCACTGTGCCATCGGCCATCACCGCCTCGCCCTCAAAGGCAATCAGATAGATACCTTTTTGCACACGAGCTGTGGCACGATTGTTGACAAAGGTGGGTATGGTGTACTCAATCTGAGTATTGAGATTGCGAAAAAAGGTGCCCTCGAGGTCAGTATCTGGCCTGAGCAGGGCAATCTGCGCATTATCGGGGAGTTGCAGAGCAATCTCCGCCTCGCAGTATATATTTTCGTCGTGGTCGACATCGCATCCTGCCAGCCCCCAGGCCAGCATCACGCCCATCACCACTGTTAATATTCTATTCATAGGTAAGGGTTCACTTTGTTTTTAAACTTAACCACGAAGGACACGAAGAATTCACGAAGGCCACTAAGGCTTCTTTATCCCCATTGGGCATTGAGGCGCAAGGCCACGAAGTCGGCGAAGCCTCAAGAAGGCCACGAAGAAGCGGATACGTCGCTCCTCGCTTCCTACACTGGCGTATCCGGATGGCCTTCGTGGCCTTCACTAAGCCTTGCGCCTTCGTGGCCTTGCGCTCCTCCAGAACGCAAGATGAGAGAGACAGAAAAACCTTCGTGGCCTTCGTGAGATCTTCGTGTCCTTCGTGGTTAAGCTTCCATATCATAGTTAAATTTTAAATTGACACTTTACTTAGTAGGTGGTTTTTGGTCTTTGGTTTTTGGAAAAGTTACAGTTGGATTTTGGTAATATTTCCAAAAACTAAAAGCCAAAGACTAAAAACTGATTTATAGTCTGAAGTTGAGTTCCATGCCGAAATAGGGATTTACTTCGCGGCGCACTTTCACGCCCAGAGGCGTGGTATATGAGGGAGAGACATCGATGAGCTTGTTGGCGAAGAGGGCCAACGATATGCGATTCTGATAGAGGCGCTTGCTCACCTTCAGGTTGACATTCATCTGAAATGGCACACGAGTGTAGACGTAGGCCATCTGATTGTAGCTGCGTATCAGCTGTTTCAGCACACCGTCTTTGGCCGAGGCATCAGTGAAGTCATGCCAAGTGAGCTCTTTGTCGATGTACTGCAGAGGATTCGGGTCGCGGTATTTGCTCTGCGAGCCAGTGAACCATTCGCACTGGAACGAAGTAGAGAAAATCAACCCGAATGTTGGCACCTGCGTGTCGGTCGAGAAATTGGTGTTGAATCTCTCGCGCAGATAATTGTCGGTTGAGGCGTAATAGCCTATGAAGGGAAAAGCCTTGCCTCCTATCGACACCGACGGACGATAGTATTCCGGTTGGCTATTGCGGTATTGAGTGCGGAAATACGCTCCCGTCACACTGATTCGGGTCATAATGCCCGGAATGCGAGGCGACTGCATCGTAAACTCCACGCCGCTCTTGATGGTGCGGCTGCCATTTGTAGTATAGCTGTGGGTGGTGAGCAGCGTATCCATCTCAAAGGGGATAGATGACAGCTCCGGGGGCAAACCGCCAAGAGTACTTGCATCAATTCCGGACGAATCATAATTCTTGTAGATATACCTCACTGGGGTCGAACTCGAACGGAAACCGCTCTTCATATCCTCGCGGAACACTGTCACTGCCATCGAGAAACCGCCGCACTGCGCCTCCAGGCTTGCCTCCCATTTGAGGTTGCGAGCGGCGCGCAGAGCATAGTTGGTGACATCGGTCTGGAATACCGCCATATTCACTCGCCGCAGATTGGGGTCTGAGGGCCAATAGTTAAGCTGGATGATGTCGTAGTAGAGAGGATCGGGATACAATTGCTCGGCCGTGGGCAACTTGGTATGCCACCCAGCCCCGCCAACGAGGGCGATTTTTAGGTCGCGCTCGCCAATGGCGATCGCTGGCAGGTCGATGCGCAGATTCACACGCGGGTCAAAATGCCATTTGCCGTTGAGCGAGTAGGCTTTGTCAAGTCCTACCAGGCTCATAGCCCTCACGCCAGCCATAAGGCCCAGCTTGGTCTGACCCACGGTGGCAGTGGTATTATTCTCCACAAAGAAATGCAGCTGGTTGAGGGCTGGGATGTCCTTAAACACTCGCGGCCTGACATTCATATCCACGCTGTAGGGGCGCTCAAGGTCAAACACGGTACCATTGCCACGATTTTTTGAGTGGTTCCAATTGGCACCAGCCTTAAATCCAAGCACGGCTTTGCCTACCTCTTGGCTAAAATGGGCCACAAGGTTGGAATAGGCGTAGATTGGCTTGCCTTCGACCGAGAGAGTGGCTTCGTAGGTGTAAGGCACGATTGTCGCATCCCACTCGCCGGGAGCCTGGGCAGTGCAAACAGGGCTATCCATGCCGAGTTCTACTACCTTCCACTGCTCAATCTTGTCCTGCTCGGCTGTGAGCGACATGGTCAGGTCAAGACGACGAAAAAATCCGTCCTCTTGATTACGGAGCTTAAAGTCGAGAGCGCCAGCAAAGCGGCTGTAGGTCGACTTGTATTTCTCGATGGGCCCGTTGGTGCCATCATTGAGGTCGGCATCCGACTTCTCATCGTCAAAACTGCCCGTATAGTCAAGATTCAGACCACCCACCAAGCTGAAATTGCCAACATTGGCCCAGCGGCGGCTGAGGCGCAGACTGCCGGTTAGTCGCTGATAATTCTGGCGCGTATTTCGGGGGTCGGTGCGCGAGTCGAGATAACTAAGGTCGGCGTTGAGGGTGAAATTGTCGCCCATGTCGCCTTGCCACTCTATGCCCTTGCCCACCGACATGAGTTTGCTGTTCATATCAGCCTTGAATCGCAGGTCGAGATTTGAGCCACCGCGCTTGCGCTCGATTTTGACCAGACCGCTGGTCAGGTCGCCATACTCTACCGAGGGAATGCCGCGCACAATCTCTACGCTCTGGATATTGTCGGTAGCGACAGAACGCATGTCTACGCCCGAACTGGTAAAGGATGTGCCAAGAGTCGAAGACACGGGCGAAGCCTGCAGGTTGGCATCATTGTTGATAGGCACGCCGTCGACCATAAACTGGGTGCCGAGCGACGATGTGTTGTACGACGACACCGGGTCGGCCTCGCGCAGGCGTATGGTTTGGGCTGAGCCAAACTCAGGATCCTTGGCGCTTCCGCCGGGGATGAGTTCAAGCAGGTCGGCGATACTTGATGGCTGGATGTGCTGGATGGCATCTTGGCCAATCTTTGAGGCAGCAGTCAAGCCGCCTCCCTCTTTGGCTGTGATCACCACTTCGCGCAACACATTTTGGGCTGAAGAGAGAGAATCGGTACGCTGCCGCGCAATGCTATCAGTAGCTTGCGCGGCAGCAGATATGCAGGATAGGCCGAGGGCCATTATTATCAATGCTCTGGCCATGGCTTTTATTGTTCAAGAGGCTCAGAAGCCATGGTGATTTCTATGCAACTCTCAGCATCAACCAGCGTTTTGGCCATATTCCTCAGGTCATCGGCTGTGACGCTGTCGACCATTTCAAGGTATCCCTTGTGGAAATCCACGCCCTTGTAGAGCAGATTATATAGCACGTAATCCCAGTAGCCGTTGTTGGTGAGATTTTGCTCGTAATTCTTGCGCAGGAATTTGCGGGTCTTATCCATCTGCTCTTCAGAGGGCCCAAGGCTTGCCATTTCTTTCATCACCTCGTAGATCACGGGGATTGAACCAGCATATTTCTCAGGCGCTGTATTGTAAGAAATGGTGAGAGTAGCCTCCTCGGTGGGAATGCGGTCGAGGTCGAAATTCACTCCCACGCCATAGCTGGCTCCTTGCTCTTCGCGCACTCGCTCGGTGTATTGTGCGCGCATGGCTTGGCACAACATGTCGAGCACCAGGTCATTTTTGGCGTTGAATGCCACATCGGCGGTGTAGAAGACATTCACCTTGGCGGTGGGGGTATTCTGGGGGCGTACCCAGCGATGCTGCTCAATTACACGGCGCACCTCTACTCCGCGGTCGACATACTGCTCCTGGCGCCCAGTCGAAGGCAGAGAAGCGATGTATTGGCAGAGCAGCGGACGCAGCTGGTCGAGGTCGACATTGCCAATCAGAATCATAGTGAAATCTGACGCATCGGCAAAGCGGTCGCGATACATCTCAAAGCAGCGGTCATAATCGACCAGCGGCAAGCGCTCCTTGGTCATCGGTTGCATGCGCGGATGGTCGCCATAGAGGATTGAGCGAATTGAATCGTTGTAGACCACCTTGTCGCTTGCTCCGCGATTGGCTATGAATGACTCTTGCTTGCTCATCAAGCTCTTGAAATCATCAGTACTCACTCGAGGCGAGGTGAAATACAGATAGGTGAGCTCCATCAGGGTGGGGAAATCCTTGACTGAGGAGTTGCCATTGATGGCTTCGGTCTGTTCGCCTATCGATGGGCCGCACTTGATGGTCTTGCCAGCGAGAGCCTTTGACAGGGTGGTTGCATCCATGTCGCCCACGCCAGCGGCGGTTACAACGCGAGTGATATAGGCTATGTTGGCCTGTTCGGCAGTGTCATATTGCGATGTGCCGCCAGGACTGTAAAATCTCATCGAGATGGCATCGGCGGCATAGTCGGTAGGCTTGACGCAAACTCGCACACCGTTTGACAGGCGCAGTTCGGTCACTCCATAGTCCTCCCATTGGGTTTCGCTGACGATAGTGCCCGGTTCGGGCAGATTCTTGACGAGGCAGTCGCTGATTTCTGGCTCTTGGTAAGCCTGATATGTGCCTTGAGCGGCCTTAGCGAGGACATCGAGGAATTCAGCCTCGGTAGGGATGGGCTGGTTCTCATTGTCAGGCGAATACACGATGAGCACGCGATTGTCGGGAGTGAGCACTTCGGCCATGTGGGCATTGACTTCATCGAGGGTCACTTGCTCGGTGATTTGGGTCATCACCTCGAGCCTCTCAGCTGGCGAGAGCAGGGGCTCAAAGTACAAGAAATGCTGGAGCGCACCCTTGACATAAGCGCCATTTTTGCGCTTGTCGGCTTCGTTGGCGGCTTTTTGCAAGTGGTTGAGGGTCTGAGCGATGGCGCGGTCAAGTTCGGGTTGGGTAAAACCAGTCTGGCGAGTACGCTCTACCTCCTGGGCCACCTCGCTGAGGCTCTCAAGCACACGGCCCTCTTTGCTCACCACGCTGCATGATATGGCATCCTTTACTCTCGACACCAAGAATTGGCCCGAACGAGCTGAGGCACCCACGCATGGGGTGGTTTCGGCTTGTACCAGGTCGGCCAGACGTCCTGAGAGCATGGTGCCTATGGCTTGCTCTATGAATGTCTCGCGCAGATGCTTGGCCGAGCGGCGTTCGCCATCGGGTGTAGCCGAGTTTTTGAAATACAGCGAGAGGTTGAATGTCGGTTGGCCCGGGTCTTTCTGGATGCTAACGATGGTGCCTTGATTGTCGGGCACCTCATAATATGGGCGCTCGGCAGCGTTGGCCGGCATGGGGATTGAGCCAAACATCTCCTTGATTTTCTGCTCAATGCGGTCGGCATCGATGTCGCCAACTACCACCACGGCTTGCAGGTCTGGGCGGTACCATTTGTGGTAATAGTCGCGCAGGGCGCCGTACTCAAAGTTGCGCACCACGTCCATATTGCCGATAGGCAGACAGTCTTCGTACTTCGAGCCTCGATACGCGTCAGCGTAGGCTGGCTCACACATGCGCTGCGAAGCGAAACCGGTGCGGCGCGAACGCCACTCCTCCTCAATCACGCCACGTTCTTTGTCGATTTCCTCATCGGTGAGCAGCAGTCCGCAACCCCAGTCGCGCAGCACGAGCAGACACGAGTCCTGTACGCCTATGCGTTGGGTGGGAGCCGAGGCTATGTTGTAGATGGTCTGGTCGACATTGGTCGATGCGTTGAGGTTGGCCCCAAATTTGATGCCTACGCTTTCGCACCATGGCACCACTCCGCCCCCATTGAGGTTGCCGGGGAAATTCTCGGTGCCGTTAAAAGCCATGTGCTCAAGGAAATGGGCCAAGCCGCGCTGGCGAGGCTCTTCGAGGATACTGCCTACGCGCTGTGCCAGATAGAAGTCGGCAACGCCAGGGGTCTGGTCGTTGTGGCGCACGTAGTAGGTGAGGCCGTTGTCAAGACGACCGATGCGGAAAGTCGAATCTTGCGACAGAGACTGCGCCCCGGCCGAGATAGCCAAGGCGCAGCAGATGGGGAAAATGGCTTTCCTCATATCCTCACTCCTCCCCTACTATTTCGTAGCTGTTGGCCACGATGTGGAAAAAGCTCAGATAGGGTTTGCCACCGTTGGCAACTTGCTCAGCAATACGCTCGCGATATCCGGCGATACGCTCAGCGGGGGTGTCGCCGACTTCTTGGCGAGCTTGCTTGTCGGTGTCGCAGTGGCCTTTGGCCTCTTTGGTGGTATCTGCTTCGGCCACTTCGGCTCCGTTGGCGGCAGCGTTGGCAGCCTCGGCTGCGGCTTTGGCCTCAGCCTCTTCTTGCTGGCGCTCCCAGCCCATCAGGTAGTCCTCGTCGATGCGCTGCTCTACCAGTTCGCCAGTCACCTTTACGGTCTGGCCTACGGTCTCCTGGGGGAATGAGCCAAGCTCGCCAGCCTCGACGCGCAGCAGGCGTCCATCTTCGCTGTCTTTGAGGAACATCTTCTTGCCGCCGTGCTTGCACAGGTGCGAGCATACGCCCTCGACGGTCACTTCCTGGCCCGAGAGGCTATCGCCAGCTTCGAGCACTTGCTCTACGCTGTAGACTACTGTTTCTTGTTGGGTATCGGCCTTCTTGCCGCAAGCTGCCATAAGGCAGATCATGGCTATAGCAGCCATGAATGATATGGTCTTTCTCATAATCTGATTGGATGTTTTTGTAATTGCCTTAATATTTTGTGCAAAGTTACAAAATTCCAATCAATTACACCATACTCACTTTTGAGTATTCTTACGGGCAGCCCCCTAAGCTCAGCCCCCTAAGCTCAGCCCCTAAGCTCAGCCCCCTAACCCCCTAAAGGGGGAAGGCTACCGCCTGCTGAGGGAGTCCCAACTGTGAACAGGAAACCAACTGTGTACAGGGGACTGTCCCCTGTACACACTTATTCTCCTTACAATAACGATGGAGAACTGCTCACCTTGAAAGACCTAGGTACCGAGAGTGTAAATCGCGATTAACGAATTTGGCCCAAATTTGTTAATCGCGATTTACACTCTGCTAAAATTATTTGGAATTCCAATTTTTTATTCCTAATTTTGCCGTGTAATTCTATGCTGTTATGGATACCCTATTCGCCCGACAACAACATCTGCTGGCTCTAACCTCGACGGAGCACATACGCAGCCTCATGTATGAAATCAAATGGGACAAACGTTTACTGTCTATACGTGGATCAAGAGGTGTAGGAAAAACTACCCTCATATTGCAATATATAAAGTTGAATTATCCCATCACCACCCGTGAGGCACTCTACTGTTCGCTCGATAGCATCTATTTCTCCAACCATACTTTGGTGGAATTGGCCTCACAATTCCAGCTAACCGGAGGGAAACGCCTCTTTCTCGACGAGGTGCATAAATATGATAATTGGAGCCGTGAGGTTAAGGAGATTTATGACTCCTTCCCAGAACTTAAGGTAGTAATTTCAGGCTCTTCATTGCTTAAAATACTAAATGCTGATGCCGACCTCTCACGCAGATGCCGCCCTTATCTTATGCATGGGCTTTCGTTTGTTGAGTATCTCGAATTCTATCATGATCTAAGATTTCCATCCTATCCTCTCAACGAACTTCTTGAGAATGCTGGAGACATATGCATTAAAGTAAACCAACAATTTGTACCGATACGTGAATTCCGCAACTATTTACAGGCTGGTTATTATCCTTTTTTCGATGGAGAAGATAGAGAGGAGTATAATCTCACCATAGAAAATATAATCAATTTCATTATTGACCAGGAGATACCGTTATTGAGAGGAATTGAGCCTGGACAAGCGCGAAAGATTAAAGCTCTCCTGCGTTTTTGCGCTTCCTCAAAGCCTTATGAGGTTGACATTACTCGCCTTGGCCGTCTCTTAGAACTTAGCCGCCCTTCAGTGCTGAATTATTTAAATGCCCTCAATGATGCTCAGCTACTGAATCTATTGTATGCTGATGTAAATTCTATCAAAAAGCTCCAAAAACCTGACAAAATTTACATCCAAAACAACAATCTGCTTCAGATATTGTCTTATGATCAAATGCCTGAAATAGGCACAGCAAGAGAAACATTTGCTGTGCAGCAGCTAATGCGTCGCCACCGAGTGGAATATGGCAAGCAACATGGGGATTTTCTGGTGGATGGTAAATGGCTTTTCGAGGTTGGAGGTCCAGACAAATCTTTCTCACAAATTGCGGATATACCAAATTCTTACGTGTTATCCGATGATTTACTTTATCCCATAGGAGCCAAACTTCCGCTTTGGTTAATCGGATTGGAAAAGTAGTCAGATTTTTTCCGCAGATAAATCAAATAATAGGGCTCAAGAGGTCTTCAACCGTGTACAGGGGACTGTCCCCTGTACACACAGTCATACTGATGAGCGGCATCCATTTTTTGATTGGAAGTCTCATAACTTCTTGAATACTTTTTTCCCGTTCACGATGTAAAAGCCGCTTTTATTCATCGCCATTAGTCTATTGCCTTGTAGGTCATAGATGGTTTCCTTGCCATTTCTATCTGCTTGAATACTGGCTAGAGCTGTCGCTGACGAATCTATCTCCAAAGCAATTCGGAAACCGATAGTCCAGTCGGTGCTGCTATAGAAATATCGGCCAGTTGTGGTGAAGAGGTAAGGCTCTGAAGAAAATCGGTGGTAGTTGCTGCCTCCGCGTTTCACGTAGCCAGAGCCGGTGGTCTGCTGCGGGTCGGTTTGTGCCTCTGAACTGTAAGCCGCCCCTCGATCGTCCACCCATTCGTAAGCATTGCCGCTCATGTCGTAGATACCGAGTTCGTTGGGCTGTTTGCTCTTGACATGTATAGGCGCATCGCTTCCGGAGTTCTCGCGAGTTACAGCCACATCGTTGATGTTGTTGCTCCCCGAATAGAGATACCCTTGGCTCTTATTGCCGCCCTTTGCAGCAAACTCCCACTGGGCCTCTGTCGGAAGGCGGAAACTTTCGTTATCGGAAATCAGGCCTTGTGAACGTGCAATTTCATTAAGTCTGTCAATGAAATTGTGAGCCTGAGTCCATGTTACAGAGGTCTTTGGCAGCGTGGCAGAACCGCCACTGCTACCCATTACAGCGTTCCATAGAGCCTCTGTCACTTCTGTCTCGCCAATGAGGAAATCCTTGGTCAATGTAACCTGGTGTGCGGGTGATTCACTGAACTGAACGCTCGTGTCGCTGCTTCCCATTGTAAAGGTGCCATGCCTCACAAATACCATTTTGAAATCCACGCCACCTACGGAGAACGTGCGGTCTCCGTTTCCCTCTGTAGAGGCAGTACTGTTCTGTAGATTGATACTTTGTTCCATGTCTTCGTTGTTATCGTTGCTGCACGAGGTGCAAGCCATCATTGTAATCGGCATGCACGCTGCAAAATACAGCGACAATGCCATTTGCGTTAGTTTATTCATATGCTTATTGTTCTTATTTGTTAATGGAAATCTCTTGCGGTATATGTGCCGTCGCCGTTTGCCTTGCCTCCGTAAACAGGGAAGATGCTCCACTCGCCGTAATTCTTGATTTTAGGAATATCTTTGAGCACCTGCATGTCAGCGGCAGAAATCTCGAAGTCCACACAGGCATTGCTCTGCATGTGTGCCGGATTGGAAGTCTTTGGAAGCACTACAAGACCGAGTTGCAGGCAATAGCGGATGCAGAGCTGGGCGATGCTTACCCCATAGCGCTCAGCCATAGCGCCAACAATTTTGTCTTGCAGCATTACGCCATGCCCCATCGGAGAGTATGCCTCAACAAGGAGGTTGTTCTCGTGGCAATAGTCAATCAGACCGAATGGCGTGTTGCTTACGTGAGCAAGTATCTGGTTCACCATTGGACGCACCTCGCAATGTCCGAGGATGTTCTCGATGTCTTCCTCTTGGAAGTTGCTCAGACCGATGGCACGCAAACGCCCAGCCTTGTAGGCTTTCTCCAAAGCGCACCAAACGGCTTGGTTGCCTTCAAAGAAACGGTCAGCCTCGCGGAAATGCTTCCACGGCTGTGGAGCGTGGATGATCATCAGGTCGATGTAGTCGAGCCCAAGCCGGTCAAGCGAGCTCTCAATGGCGGCTTGCGTGCCGTCATAGCCTTTGATGTCCGCTTCAAGTTTTGTGGTCACAAATATTTCGTCTCGCTTCAGTCCACATGTGCGGATGCCTTCGCCCACGCCACGCTCGTTGCCGTAGCCTTGGGCCGTGTCTATGTGCCGATAACCTATTTTTATGGCTGCGCGTACTGCATCGGCCACCTTGTCATCGGCGATTTCCCATGTGCCGAGACCTACTTTAGGGATTCGCACCCCGTTGGAGAGCATGAAGCTCTCGGATAAAACATGACTGTTCATTTTTTCTGGTTTTAAAGTTATGATGCAAAGTTACAGCCGAAACGGCCCTGGAGACCATACCCGAAGTAAGGGAAAGATTACCATTTTCCCTCTTTGTGTCAAATCAGGCCTCTTAAAATGGGTGTAAACCAACAAAAATGAGTAACTTTGCTACGCGAAAGCAGGCTGCGCCTCGGCAAAGCCAAACAAGTTTGGCTTCTGCTCTCGGCTTGCACTCCCTTTGCCAACAAAATGACGTGATCATGGAAGTTGTACAACTCGATTCAATACATACCTACTGCCGTTTGTTCGGCTTCGAGATGCGACACCCGCTGGTGGCTGTTGTGAATTGCGAGGAGCCTGACAAGCTGAAGCCCTACATGATGCATTGGGGCTTCTATGCCTTGTTCTTAAAAGACATGGCCAGCTGCACCATTACCTATGGCAAGACCAGTTACGACCACGGCGACAAGAGCATCATCGCCTTTGCTCCCGGCCAGATATGCGAGTTTGAGGCCATACCCGGCAAAGACCCTAAATTTAAGGGGTTGCTCTTTCACCCGGATTTCATCCACGGCACAGCCCTGGGCCGTGAGATTTCACGCTACAACTTCTTCAGCTATTCCTCCAACGAGGCGTTGCATCTGTCGCCGTCGGAGTTTAGCGTAGTAAGCCATCTGATAGAAATTATGGAAATCGAGCTGGAGAATGCAGGTGACGCTCACACACAGTCGGTGCTGTGCGACAACATCAAATTGCTGCTCGACTACTGCGTGCGCTTCTACGACCGCCAGTTCACAGAGCGCAGTCTGCTTAATCATGACGTGCTGTTGCGCTTTGAAAATCTGATTGCCGACTATCTGAACAGTGGCAAGGCCAAACAGCATGGAGTGCCTACGGTGAACTATTTTGCTGACCAGATTTGTCTTTCACCCGGCTATTTTGGCGACCTTGTCCGTCGCGAAACAGGGGTCTCGGCCAAAGAATATCTGGGCAGTCGCATTTTGGAGAAAGCAAAGGAACTGCTGCTTGTCCCCGATATGAGTGTTTCGCAAGTGGCAGAAGCCCTGGGATACGAGTACCCCCAGCATTTTGTGCGATTCTTCAAGAAACAGACCGGAATGACACCAACCGATTTCCGAAAGTAGAGCGAAATTCACCATCCAACTTAATGTAAGGTGGACAAACAGTTCGGCCAATGGCAGAATGCAAGACCTCTCTTGCCGTTGAAGCCGCTAAGGGTGAGGAGCCCACCGTGTATCTGTTTGTGAGCCGCAAGAATGAGGCTGCGCTGTGCCAGGAATTCTCGCAGTTGATTTCAGACGCCTTGGGTATTTATGTGCCTAAAGAAAGTGGACAGAATAAAATCCATAGTCCTATCTGCCTACGATATTGAGCCTCGCCTCCTGACCATGGAAGATATGTAAAGGGTCTCTCCTTCCGAGCCTCTCTCCATTTTCAGGAAATTTTCTCCATGCAGGGAGGCTTTGTGCTCAACATGAAAACCAAGGGACTGATAAAACCTGTATCTCTACGAGGTCGAAACATTCATCCGCTTGGAGGGAAGTAGGAGTTTGAATTGTCAGGCCATCAATCCCTATTGAATTAAGGCTCATGTGGCCATTATTTTCCATTTGGAGATGTTGTGGGTGGTAGAAGAGGTCTTGTCAATATACACCTTACCGCTTTGACGTATTTCGGCAAAGTCCTGCAATCCTATGGGGTAATTCTGCTCTGTCATAAGTATTTTTCTCTATGGGGTTGTATTATGTTTTCACAAAGTGATTCCTACGCGCTTTATATGGTCCTTAAGGGATTGATTCTTTAGCTTAGAGAAGGCGAGGACGTCAACAAAATATGGCAGATATGAATCCTCAAAATCTCCTTGAATACGATAGAGCAGGTCAGAGTCACACTGGCCCATAATTGCTAGGTCTATGTCAGAGCCATTGCGAAAAGTGCCTTTGGCTCTCGACCCAAACAGCACTATGGGCTGAGCCTCAGGATATTTATCCAATATATCACTCACAATGGCATTTGACCAATCGCTAAGCCCTGGTATCGGTTTCATAATTCTCCCCCCAACTTGCTTACCAACGTATCAATCATCTCAGCATACTCTGTAAGGATTGCGGCGGAAATCTCCTCTGCTTCCTCCTCATCATATATATGAGAAGTCTTGTTACGATCAACCATGGCCTTCATCCATTTGTCGCCATCGTCAATGATTCCTTGCTGTAGAGACATGCGCAATGTCTCTCTCGGAGAATTCACCTCTATTCCGCCTTCAAAGAGATAATCCTTTAGGGTCTTCCAAGAGAGCTCAAAAGAGAACTCAAAAGTCTGAATCAGCCCAGCCCTCAGCAATTCATCAGGCGCAGAGCCCCCTACCCTCACCGCAGCATTCTGCAACCGAGAGTTGGCCTTCTGGAGATTCTGAAAACGCTGTTTCCAACGCACATCGGCAGCCTTAGCATCCATACAGCATATAAAATTGATAATCTACAGCACAAAATTACGAAAATTACCTCTATTCTCCAAATTCGGATTACAAGTTGGTCTTTCTCTCTTTAATACCTCCGCTATTTATACTTTTTTAAACAAAAATTTGTATAATACGAATAATTGCATTAATTTTGCAACAGAGGAGTACTATACCCACTGGTGCTACCTATCAGTGCCGCAGAGGCGGTGCTGAATACATATTGATAATAGAAGCGTCTATGCTTATCTGTAAGATGAGAACCTAGGAAATTTTCATACGATATACAGAAGATGGCGTAGTAGCTCCGCGCATATATGCGTGGTCTACTAACCACATGTTGTATATCGGGTTTTCCTAGGACCTTCATCTGAACTGTGGCATAGCGGTCCACGCTTTTAATTTGTAATGCTTCTTAGGGCCGAGGGGGCAAATAAACCAATCCACAACATTTCATGCTATGAAACTCGTAAATGTTTTCATCATGATGGTGGTATGCGCAACCATGCTCACCACCGCCAACGCGCGCACCTGGCGCGTCAACCCCAATCCCAATGCCGGAGCTGAATACACCAATATCAGCGACCTCAACAACAATTATGAATTCCAAGCTGGAGATACTATCCTATGCGATGCTGGCAACTATGGCGAAGTTACAGTGCAACGAGATAGCATAACTATTATGGGACCTGGATATTTCAAGGGCCTCAATACAGATTGGTCTGAAACTGGAGCTGCCTATTTCAGTACTTTAACCACACAAGACAATTCCAAAATGATAGGGTTGGAAATCTCTACCATTAACGCTGGGGGCAGTAATGAGATTTATAAATGTAAAGTATATCAGGATGGTAAGTATTATGTGGGTAATCTATTGGTGCATGACTGTTATATTACAGGATGGTTTAACCAATTCAACTACGGAACCTTCTTCAACAATATATTTGTAAACGGAGGGATTAGGCCTTTCTCGGGTAGCACCCCATCAGATATCTTCAACAATGTATTCATATTCGAAAGCACCAGTAATTTGTTAACCTCTAGCATCATAGCCAATTCACGAATCTACAACAATATCATAATCAACACTTCCAACCAGGTTGACAGCTCAACAGGCGCTCCCTACTGCAACAATGTGATTGATTTTGACCACGCTCTCAGCAACAACATCGCTATCTTCAACAATGTATTCAGCATCGTATCAGACTACGCCAACGAAAACTTCCCCAACAATCTCTACGTTGGGGCCACGGTAGAAAACACCTTCGTGAATAGTGGGGCTCTCGATGCCATGTATATGCTTAAGGAGGGCAGCCCAGCTATTGGCGCTGCATCTGATGGCGGTGACTGCGGAGCTTTCGGTGGCCCTGAACCTTACATATTGAGCGGCATTCCAGCCTTCATGCCACAAATTACCGAAGCTTACGTATCGAGTAAGCCTACTGATGGCAAAATCAATGTAAAACTCACTATCACTACACAAAATGAATAAAGCAATGAGAAACGTCGCTGCCATTGCAGCTCTGACGTGCGGCTCGATTGCTTTTGCCACCAACTATACCGGAGAATATTTCTGGAACACCGACCCCGGCATAGGACAGGCTAACAAGATAGCTGCCGTCAATGTAGGCAGTAACAACATATTAGACACCAATGTCGAAGTGGATGGGTCACATGCTGGTCTCAACATCCTGGGATTGCGCGTGTTCAATGGTCAGTGGAGTCCTACAATCTTCCGCTACGTATATATATCACCCGACTATCCAGCACCCACGAGTTCGCTCTGTGAATACTTCTGGGATGAAGACCCAGGCATCGGCTTGGCCAACCAGTTGACCCTCACTATCAACTCGGCTGGCGACACTGAGTTTGATATTGATGCCAACGCCATAACCCCTGGCTTGCACATCCTGGGCCTACGCACATTAGTAAATGGTTACTGGAGCCCGACCACAAAGAATATTGTCTACGTAAAGTCAAGCAACAGCGATCGCGTAGATGCAGTAGAGTATTTCTGGGGTGCCGACCCTGGCTTTGGCAAAGGTACCACAGTGGCAATCACCTCCGGCGAAACTGTCAATATCGAAAGCCTCGACCTTGACTTTCCAGCCGAGGGTGAAGATGCCTATTATCTCACCTTCCGCGCCCATAGCCAGACGGGTGGTTGGGGTACAAGCTACATAAAAGAATTCGTTGTTGTACATGCCGAGGGCCTGAGCCTTGATGAGGACTTTGTCCGTTTCCGTACACTCAGCGACACTCACCAACTGAATGCCGAGGTGAATCCTGACAACACTTGGGAGAATGTACTCACCTGGACAAGCAGTAACTACTCTGTGGTGACAGTAGACAGCAAGGGCTTGCTGAAGCCTGTGGCTGATGGCGAAGCCACAATCACTGTAAGCCTCAAAGACACAGACTACACGGTTCAATGCGATGTCAAGGTGCTCGATGAAACAGTGTTCCCGCTTGGTGATTCCAATGGCAGCGGCACCGTCACCGTAACCGATGTAGCTGTTACAGCCGCATATACAATTGGTTCGAATCCAAACCCATTCATGCTGATTCCAGCAGATGTAAATAAGGACGATGAGATATCGCTCAGCGATATCGTGGGCACTATCAATATTGTCCTCGGTCTCAATCCAGAGGAATTGACTCGCGCTCCTCGCCGCAATGCATCAAATTGCAGCTTATCAATATCCAATGTAACCTTAATGACAAATGTGCCTCAGACAGTGAGCATCGACCTTACTAATACTATTGATTTGACAGGGCTGCAAATTGACCTCTATCTCCCTGAAGGAGTAGAACTCCTCGATGCTCACCTTGGATCTCGCTGTGCTACCCACACATTGGATTATAATAAGTTGTCAGATGGATGCTATCGCCTAGTGTCTTATTCACTCAACAATGCGCTGCTGACAGGAAATGCCGGAGAAGTACTGTTGCTTGACTTGGTGGCTACCACCCAAATGCTTGAGGACAAGACTATGCTCATTGACAATGCTCGTGCTGCCGAGCGAAATGGCCATGAATACAGTCTGCCAGCCTGCACAGCAGAAATCACCGACGCATCCAGCATTTCAGTCATCGATAGCGACCAGATATCCGCTTACGTAATCGACCGTGTGCTTTACATCGTGGCCCCGCACGATTGTCAAGTACCATTGGCTACTCTCAATGGCGTGAGCCTCATGCTCGATGTTAATGCTGGCGTAAATTCTTATCCAATACATGCAAAGGGCGTGTATGTAGTAGGAGATAAGAAAGTGATTGTAAAGTGACATAGTTAGCTAAAATATCAATTTAATCTTGAAAACAGTGAAATTGCATATACGCTTACTTGCAACCCTGCTGCTCATAGCTGTAGGCCAACTATGCGCGGAAGCCACCGCTATCTATGTAGACCAATATGACATTGGACAAAATTTTAATGTCCTAGAAGTAGGACGTTTTAGAAAGGACTTTATTCCTATTGGATACCATCCAGATGGAATGTCAATAATAGCCATTCAGTGTGATATCACTTTTCCAGAAGGCACAACTCTCTATAAAGATTCTGAAGGCCAGTATGATGCACAATTTAATGGCACTGACCTTCAATCAAAATGGCAGTGGTACATAAGTGAGATGGAAACAAATAGGTATAGGTTGTTGGTTTATTCTAAGAATAACATTCCACTTCCTCAGATTAATCAATCTATCTTCGATTTTTACGTTCTATATGATAGTGCTCCAGGAGAGTATGAAATACTGTTTGACAACATTTTGGTTACAGACAGTGACCTACAAGAACATCAGCTTGAGGACGTATCCGTGGCATTGAAAATTCTTCCTACCAATCTTGTGCTTGACGACTTTGAAGCCCAACTTCAGTATGATGAAGAAGGAAACACAATGGGAGATTATGAATCAATGTACATTGGAATAGATAATTCTTCTCAAATTTTGGGAATCCAAATGGACATTGTGATGCCAGAAGGCTTGAGGGTCGCGACTGAGGAAGACGGAAGTTATAGGGCTGGCAAATGTCCCTATGTCCTAACGGATTGGGAATGTGCCATAAATGAAATTGCACCGCAAGTCTACCGTCTCATATCTTATGCCTACAAAAGTTCAATAAGTGGAAACATCTATCCCTTTGAATACTATAATGGCAACATCTTTTATTTAAAGCTTGATATCGTTAGAGGAGCCGGAAAATACGAAATTGATATAGAGAATGTATTGATAACAGACTATCTTTTGCGTGAGCATTATCTTGACAATGTTAGTTGTTTTGTCACAGTTCCCGATATTGAAATAGACGCCCAATCAATCACCCTGAGCGCGTCATCTCTCAATCTCCATATTGGCGATATCTGGGAACTTACAGCTACAGTGCTTCCTGAGAATGCCAATGACAAGACTGTGATTTGGAGCAGTTCCGATACATCGGTGACCACGGTCGACCAGAATGGTATGGTGGCAGCCGTCTCTGTGGGGAATGCTACAATTACTGCAGCTTGTGGCAGTGTATCGGCAATCTGTGAGGTGAAGGTAAGTCCAGACGATCAGTGTGTAATGCCAACAATTAGTTATAATGGACGCTATGCGGTGATTGCATGCGAAGACGGAGCAACAGTGTACTATAAACTCGACGGTGGCAATCAAGCGGTCTACACGGCCCCATTGGATGTGGAGTGCGCAACAAAGATTGAGGCTTGGGCCGAGAAGGATGGTTATTATGACAGCCAGACGGCGGTCTACGAGGTGCCAGCCTATTACGATGGTACTACAGCCACTGTGCATAAGGCTGGGCAGATGGAGACTGCCTTCGGTTGGGTTGAAGACAAAGACGCCATCACCGAATTAACAATTGCCGGTTCTGTCAACACCGTTGATGCCGAGACTTTGCAACAACTCGACGGACTACGCTTCGTTGACTTTGGCGACTCTGATGTCGACCCCGACTTCTATTTCGGGAATCCACATTTGGCTGCCGTAAAATGGACTAGCCAGCCCGTGATGTTATCAGACAGAGTCTTTTACACCAACTTCAACCGCCTCGTCTACATCACCAGTCTTGAGGTAATGAATGGAATCAGCCACGCCAATGTGGTAGTTGATGGGATTGCCAGTCTCATTGAACTCGAAGAAGGGGAAGATTTCTATTGCCCCATAGCCTTCAGAGCTGAAAGCGCATATTATACTCGCACCTTCACTATGGAGACGGCTATTGACGGTGGCACTCAAGGCTGGGAGACGCTCACCCTCCCCTTCTCGCCAAGCACAATTCTCCATCTCGGTAACGACCAAGTGGCTGCCAAAGGTGAAATCCACCCATTTGCCGCTCTTGGTGATAACCTTGGCGATGCCAAGCCCTTCTGGCTACACCGCCTTGCCAGTCAATGGCAAGCTGCCTCCGAGATTGAGGCTTATGAGCCTTATGTTATCTCGATGCCCAATAATGCCGTTTATATAGATGACTATCTGCTTGCGGGCAAGGTTGAGTTCAGCGCTGAGGATGTTGACTTCGCAGTGACAGAAATCCCCGTTCGTGAGAGTGGCAATTACCGATTTGTGGGCACTATGGTAGGAATTGATGCCAGCAATGTTGTAGCTCCAGTGAATACCTCTATGGCTGGCGGACAAGAAGCGAATATCGGGGGTCTAACAGAGGGCTCGGCATTTGTTCCAGGTCTGCGCGAAGTCTTTCCGTTTGAGGCCTACTTGACCAATGCCAATGGTAGCCCAATGGATGCCCCAGTACGCATAGCCGAACTTGGCAGCCAAGTAGGAGGAATCGTGAGCACAATGGTCACTGACCCTCTGCAGCGCGTCTATAGCCTTGGCTCTACTATATTCGTAACGGTCAGCCAAACGCAGTCGGCCATCCTCTACAGCATCGATGGCCGACTCCTCCGTCGCATCTCCCTGCGTTCAGGCAGCAACGAAATCCCCAACCTCGCTCCTGCCATCTACCTGTTGCGCCTCTCGGACCGCACCTACAAAATCGCCACAAACTAACCAAACTCGTAATTTCTGTTACAGCGGTAACAGTTACCGCCGTAACAGAAATTTTCTAAGCAACTGATGTTATGTTCTGCATCCACTTAAAGGGCTATCCCTATGGGGGTTGATTGTGGAGCTTATCTTTTTTGGTGAGGAGGTTGAAGAGGAGGATGGAGGTAGGGCTTACTCTATACAGCTTTTTCTCTATCTCACCTCAAAGATAACAATTATTTGGGTATACGGAAATTTTCTGTAATTTTGTGAAAAACTCAGTTTAATTAAAAAAATGAATTTGAACCGCAAATTTACCCAAGTTTCCACTGAGGCCTTGGATGACTCCCTCCATGAAACAATAGCAATCATTCAGGGAGAAAAGAAAAATTAGGGAAAAAATAGGGAAAGATAGGGAAATTTTCAAAAATTTCCCTATCTTTGCAGTCGAAAACTATAGCCATTCCTAATATGATAGAGCCAACTCCAAAATATGACCCGTCAACCTTAAATGAAGCCCTTGCTCTTTTGGGAAGAGAAGATCTACGCCCTGTCTTTAACAAGATTGAACAGAAATATCTTTATTGGGACAAAGTGAAATACCTATGCCCTAAATCAATAAATCCTACCATTTTCTGGCAAGCAGTAAAATTCACCCGCACGGTGCCCGTAAAGACTGTCAAATTTGGCAATCACCACTTCCACTTTACCATAACAGAAAAGATGCTGGCCTTACTCCATAAATTTGACTTGAATTTTGGTGGAAGTTTAAGCAGTGAGGGGGCTCTCACCCCAAACGACCGCAAATACTTTCTAAGCAGCTCAATAATGGAGGAAGCCATTGCCTCAAGCCAAATGGAGGGAGCAAATACTACTCGAAAAGTGGCAAAAGATATGCTGCGCCGTCAACTCACGCCGAAGAACAAGAGCGAACGTATGATCTTGAATAATTATGAGACCATAAAATTCATATCGGAAAATTCTGAGGACACCTTATGTGAAGACTTAATTTTACGTCTCCATAAGATGATATCCTTCTCTACTCTTGACGATACGGAAGATGAAGGAAAATTTCGTGACCATGATGACATTCTCGTTATGAATGCCATCAATGGAGAGATAGCGCATGTACCACCAGCATTCTCTCAGATACCCGACCTCATAAAGGATGTATGCACATTTGCAAATGAGGACAACAAAGATGGCTTCATTCACCCTATAATCAAAGGTATTATAATCCATTTCATGCTGGCCTACATCCACCCATTCTGCGATGGAAACGGTAGAACGGCGCGCTCCCTAATCTACTGGTACCTGCTTAAACATCAATATTGGTTTGTACAGTACTTATCCATTTCACGTATAATCTATCGGAGCAAAGCTAAGTATGAAAAGACATTCTTGTGTACTGAGCACGATGACAATGACCTCTCTTATTTTATTCTATATCATTTAGAGGTTATGGATGAGGCTTTCACTGAATTGAAAAGCTATCTAAGTCGTAAAATTCATGAACGTTCCTCGCTCCAGACCTATTTCTCACTCCCCAATGTCTCCCAACGACAGGCTTACCTACTTAAGGGATTTGCTGACAATCCCGAGACTGTATTCAGCGCGAAAGAATTAGCAAATCGATTTGGAGTAAATCCAAAATCAATTCGAACCGATTTAAAAGATCTTATGAAAATCGGGTTAGTGGTCCAAGTGCCTATCAATGGAAGAGAATATGGGTATAAAAAATCTGAACGAATGGAGATGATTATCGAAACCTTATCCAAAAATGGCCCCTTCAAGGATACATCAAATGAGGAAATAGGGAAAAAATAGGGAAAAATAGGGAAATTTCTGAAAATTTCCCTATTTTTTCGGGCTATAGGGGTGTCATACTGGTTGGTTTTGGAGGGATTGGCGCTTGGTGAGGAGGTAGAAGAGGAGGATGGAGAGGAGGGCGAGGGACTCGGATGCGGGCATGGAGAGCCAGATGCCGGAGGGGCCAAGGAGGTGGGGCAGGATGATGTAGGAGGGGATCAGGAAGACGGCGCCGCGCAGCAAGGCGAAGCAGGTGGCTGGCCAGGGGCGCTCGACACTCTGATACCAGCCTATGGCTACGAGATTGATGATGAAGGGAATTACCCCAAGACCAAACTCCGGGAAGCCCTCAATCGCTATGGCTGCAGCCGCATCATCAAGGGGTATGAAGAGACCAACCAATTCGCCCGGCGCAAATATGAAGGCCCCCATCACCAACAGGCCCATAAATAGGCCCGTAATCAAGGCATAATGCTGAGCCTTGACAGAGCGCACTCGCTCGGTCGAGATATTGTAACTGATGATAGGCTGCGCCGACTGAGCGATTGCATTGCCCATCATGAAGACAAAGGGGCAATAGTAGCAGGCTATGCCAAAAGCCCCTACCCCATTGTCGCCGAGATATCGCATAAACATCAGGTTGCCCATGTACATAAACACTGCCATGGTAGCCTCGCCCAACAATGACGAAAATCCAATCTCGCATTGATACCCAAGATTGCGAATGCTCAGCCTCAGGCTTTTGGCTGTGAGTTTAAGGCTGTAGAATCTCAGATGGCGAGCCTTCCAACCAAGATATACAAACACAATCGCAGCGGCGATGCCTATGGCAAGAGTCGAGGCAAGCGCAGCGCCGAATACCCCCATCTGGAGCGGGAATATAAACCACCAGTCGAGCACCACATTCACCACTGCACCGATGATATTGACCCACATCGCCAGCTTTGGCGAACCATCGAGGCGCAAAGCGAATAGTCCTATGCTTTCCCACATCTGGAACACCAAGCACGGTATGAATCCCCACAGATACAATATGGTGTCACGCTCAAGCGACTCTGACGCCCCCAATAGGCGAGCTGTAGCCGAGGGGAACGCCAGAATCAATAGACCGGCAACCAGGGTAAGCAATGACGAAGCCCAGAGGGCTTGCGTGACATTGATGCGAGCAGCCTTTTCGTTGCCCGTCGAGAGATGAATCGAAGCCACGACCGAACTGCCCACGCCCAGCATCAAGCCCAGGCCCGTGAAAACCATCAGCAAAGGTATGCACAGATTCACGGCCGCGATGCCGCTGCTGCCCACGCCGTGGCCCACGAATATGCCATCGGCCATCGTCACAGCGCATATCGAGAGCATGCCAAAGAGGGTGGGCACAAACATCTTGCGGAACAATGTGGCTACACGATCCTTTCCAAAATCAATCTTGTCTCTTTCCATAATAAAATTTTAGCCGGACCAGATGATTGGTTTTACCCAGTCATCTTATCCAGCCCAAACTCCACGATTGGACCCTCCGATGAGGATTACAAAACTCTGCTCTTAGTCCGAGTGATTATTTTTCTGGGTGCAAAGTTACGAAAATTCTTTCACTCCCACAAACTTTGCCCACCACATCAGCCTCAAGCGCCTTATGCCCCTGCCAAAAACACATCAAGAAAAAATTAAAATTGTGAAAATATCTTTAGCATCACACCCTCTAAGGGGAAAATCTGATGATTTAGTGAATTTTACGTGAAAAAATGTTAATATATACATTTTTTGTTACATTTATTTGGTGGGTTAAAAAAATCGATGTACTTTTGTACGTGTGTTTTTATTTGGTGGGTTAAAAAAATCGATGTACTTTTGTACGTGTGTTTTTCATAGTATTAGATTAAGATAAAGGTTTAAAGGAAAAGAGATGTCGTGAGACATCTCTTTTTTGTTTAAAAAATTAGGATTTAGACTAAGTAGTGAAGGGCGATTTTGAGAGTAGATAGTATAGACCATTACCATTTTCCCTATACTAATGACAAATCAACACCGTAATAAAGGTACTAAGACCTCTTGCCTCAAGGCACCCCGCTCCTCGCGCTACGGCGCAGCTGTGGCTGGCGCCGCTTTGCTGCTGTGCGCCTGCTCAAACCAAAACACACATACCTCTGACCTCACCCAATGGGTCAACCCTATGATCGGCACGGACTTTACTGGCAACACCTATCCCGGTGCCCAAGCGCCATTCGGTATGGTGCAGCTTAGCCCCGACAACGGACTGCCCGGTTGGGACCGCATTTCTGGTTATTTCTATCCCGACAGCACAATCGCTGGATTCTCTCATACCCATCTCAGCGGCACCGGAGCTGGCGACCTTTACGATATTTCATTTATGCCCGTGATGAGGCCTCTGCACAGAGGGCCCGAGCCACTGGGCGTATTCTCATATTTCTCCCACGAGCGCGAAGAGGCTCGCGCCGGGTATTACAGCGTGCACCTCGACAGCTACGATATCGATGTCGAACTCACTGCCTCGCCTCGCTGCGGCATCCAGCGTTACACCTTCCCCGAGGGTGATGCCGCTGTAATCCTCAACTTGGCCAAGGCTATGAACTGGGACCGCACCGTCGACAGCCAAATCGAGGTGCTCGACTCAGTTACCATCGCCGGTTACCGCTACTCCGACGGCTGGGCTCGCAACCAGAAGGTCTATTTCGCTACTCGCTTCTCAAGCCCATTCCGCGCAGTGAGCTTCACCCGCACCCCCATCGACAACGGCGCTGACGCTCCCGAGGGGGTAGGCGTAACCGCCACCTTTGACTACGACACTCAGGCTGGCGACCAACTGGTAGTGGTCACCGCCCTGTCAGGCGTAAGCCAAGAAGGCGCACTCGCCAACCTTATCGCCGAGGGCACCAGCATCGACTTTGACAAATACCTCAACGAATGCACCGCGCAGTGGAACAAAGAACTCTCCAATATCCAGCTCGACCTCAGCAACGTAGCCGAGGGCAAGGAGCGCGACGACCGCCGCACCGTATTTTATACCGCCCTCTATCACTCGATGCTCGCCCCCACTATCTTTGCCGACTTTGACGGCAAATACCTCGGTCCTGACGGCCAGGTGCACCAAGCCGATGGCTGGACCAACTATTCCAGCTTCTCGCTTTGGGACACCTATCGCGCTGCCCACCCCCTGTATACCATAATCGCCCCCGACCGCGCTGCCGACATGGCTCAATCGCTCATCGAGTTTGGCGACCAGCTGGGACGCCTCCCGGTATGGAACATGTGGGCCTCAGAGACCGACATGATGATTGGTTATCATTCGGCTCCCGTAATCGCCGATGCCATCCTCAAAGGCCTCATCACCGACGAGGCACTGATGCGCAAGGCACTTGATGTAAGCGTAGCTACTGCCCGCAATGCTGACTATCGCCAACTCGGCGACTACATGCAGCTCGGCTACGTGCCATCGGGCAATCACGACTGGTCAATGTCAAAGACCCTGGAATACGCTTACGACGACTGGTGCATCGCTCAGATTGCCCAGCAGCTTGGCGAGCAAGAAATCTATGACGAGTTCATGGCTCGCTCGGCCAACTACCTCAACACCTTCAATCCCGCCACCGGATTCTTCCAACCACGCGACCGCAAAGGCAATTATTCAGCCAACTTCGTGCCCGAGGAATACGATGAAGAAATCTGCGAGAGCAACGCCTGGCAGTACCTATTCTCAGTGCAGCACGACATCCCTAGTCTGATCGAGGCTATGGGCGGAGTGAAAGCATTTGAAAAGAAGCTCGACGATATGTTCAGCCACGTCAATCCCGATATCGAGCTGCCCATATTCAGCACTGGCATGATTGGCCAGTACGCCCAGGGCAACGAGCCGGGCCATCACGCCGCATACCTCTATCACTACACTCCCAATCCAGAAAAGGGAGCCGACCGTCTGCATGAAATCATGACCACCCTCTACACCAACGCCCCCGATGGCCTGTGCGGCAATGAGGACATGGGCCAGATGTCTGCCTGGTTTGTGCTTTCGGCCTTGGGATTCTATCCCGTGAATCCCGTGGGAGGCGAATACGTGCTTGGTACCCCCATGGCCGCTGAGTCAACCCTCACCCTGGCCAATGGCAACAAGTTCACCATCCGCGCCGTAGGACTTAGCGATGACGCTCGTTATATAGCAAGCGCTACCCTCAACGGTCAGCCCCTGCCTAACGGCCATACCATCTCGCATGCCGACATCCTCGCCGGAGGCACTCTGGAACTAAAAATGAAAAAATAGTTTTTGGTCTTTGGTTTTTAGTTTTTGGAAACAATACCAAAATCTAAACACCAAAGACCTGAAGCCATCAGTAATATTTCCAAAAACCAAAGACTAAAAACCAAAGGCCCCTAAAAGCCAAAGGCCAAAAACCATTGGTAATGTTTCCAAAAACTAAAAACCAAAGACCAAAAACCTATATGGATAAAACCTTAATCCTTGCCCTCACAGCCGGAGCTGTCCTTTGCTCTTGCTCTAAGCCTGCTCAGACCGATTACGCTGCCTATGTCGATCCAATGATCGGCACTGGCGGTCACGGCCACACTTTCCCCGGCGCCATCGTGCCAAACGGCATGATCCAGCCCAGCCCCGACACCCGCATCGACGGCTGGGATGCCTCATCTGGCTACTATTACGCCGACAGCCTAATCAACGGCTTCTCCCACACCCACCTCAGCGGCACCGGGTGCGCCGACTATGGCGACATCCTGATTATGCCCACCGTGGGCAAGCAGGTGATCGATGCCCAAATCGACACGCTGCAAAATCTGCCCTACGCCTCTGGATTCAGCCACGACCGCGAAGTAGCCGAACCTGGCTATTACAGCGTGGAACTTGACCGCTATGGAGTGCTGGCCGAGATGACCAGCACCAAGCGCACAACCATACACCGCTTTACCTTCCCCGCCACCGACGAGCCGGGAATCATCCTCGATATGGACTATTCAATCCAGCACCAAAACAACCTCGAGATGGAGCTCCAGCAAGTGAGCGACACCGAGATGCGCGGCTGGAAACTGACCAAATACTGGGCATTTGACCAGCAAATCTACTTTGATGCCCAATTCTCTAAGTCCTTTGAGTGCCAAATGATTACCGATACCATCATCGACACCAAGGGACGCCCCTACGCTCGCTGCAAAGCCCTGCTCAAATTCCAGCCTATGCAAGAAGGCGAACAACTGCTCGTAAAGGTAGCAGTGTCAGCTGTCGACTATGACGGAGCCGCTGCCAACCTCGCAGCCGAAATGCCCGCTTGGGACTTTGACGGCACCCGCACCACCGCTCGTTCGGCTTGGAACGAATACCTCGGCCGCTTTGACGTGCCCACCGAGGGCGCCAACGAGGATGACCTGAAGATATTCTATACCGCTGTATACCATACCGGCGTGTCGCCCAACCTCTTTATGGACGTCGATGGCCGCTATCTCGGCATGGATCGCAAGCCCCACCAGGGCGATGTGAACCAACCCATCTACACCATCTTCTCGCTCTGGGACACCTTCCGCGCTCTGCATCCCCTGCTCTCAATCGTTGACCCCGACATCAACAACGATTTTATGCGTTCGCTCCTGACCAAGGCTCAAGAGGGCGGTGTGCTCCCCATGTGGGAACTCGCTGGCAACTACACTGGCTGCATGATCGGATACCACGCCGTATCCCTCTTCGCCGATGCCGTAGCCAAGGGTCAGAACTCATTTGACATCAACGACGCTCTCCGCGCCTCGGTCCGCGTAGCCGAATACGACACCACTGGCATCAAGTGCCCGGCTCTTGTCCTCCCCCACCTGATGCCCGTTGCCAAATACTATAAAAACACCATCGGCTATGTGCCTGCCGACAAGGACAACGAGGCTGTAGCCAAGGCTCTCGAATATGCCTATAATGACTGGTGCATTGCCCAGCTCGCTCTCGCCGCTGGCGACAGTGCCACCGCTGAGAAATATCTTGAGTACGGCAAGGGTTACCAACAATATTACGACCCCTCGACCGGCTTTATGCGCGGCAAGATGAGCGACGGCTCATGGCGCACACCCTTTGTGCCCAATGCCTCAGACCACCGAGGGGACGACTATTGCGAAGGCACCGCCTGGCAGTGGACCTGGTTTGTGCCCCACGATGTTGACGGCCTAATGGAACTGATGGGAGGCAAGGAGAAATTTGCCGAAAGGCTCGACTCGCTCTTCTCAGCCTCATCTGAGCTGGTAGGCGACCTGGTATCAGCCGACATCACCGGCCTTATCGGCCAATATGCCCACGGCAACGAGCCATCCCACCACATCATCCATCTCTACAACTATGCCGACCAACCCTGGCGCACCCAAGAGTTGATTGCTCAAGTATACGACGAACAATACCGCGCCGAGCCCGACGGACTGTCAGGCAACGAGGATTGCGGCCAGATGTCGGCTTGGCTCATCATGAACGCTATGGGCATCTACCAAGTAGCTCCCGGCAACCCGGTCTACTCGCTGGGCCTTCCGTTCTTCCCCGAGATGGCTGTCAAGCTCGGCAACGGCAACACCCTCAACGTAGTAGCCGAGGGTCTCGACCGTAATAACCGTTATGTCGAGAGCGTGAGCTTTAACGGCGAGGTACTCCCCGAACCCTTCCTCTCCCACCAGCAATTGATGCAGGGCGGCGAGCTGCGCTTCAAAATGAAAAGCGAAAAATGAAAAGTGAAAAATAACCCATAAAACATTCCTATAGATAATCCTTCATCGCAGAGGAAATGAGACGGTAATGTTTCCAAAAACTAAAAACCAAAGACCCTATATAGGATGAAAACCAACCTTATCACCACAGCTGCGGTAACCTCTCTAACCGCAGCTGTGATGGCGAGTTGCTCGACCAGCAACGAGCCGCAAGCGCAAAAGCGCGACTACGCCGACTTGGTGAGTACGATGGTAGGCACACAGTCAACCTTTGAGCTCTCGGCCGGCAACACCTACCCGGCTATCGCTCGGCCTTGGGGTATGAACTTCTGGACCCCGGTCACCGGCCAGATGGGCGACGGTTGGCAGTACCAATACACTGCCAACAAGCTGCGCGGTTTCAAGCAGACCCACCAGCCCAGCCCTTGGATCAACGATTACGGCCAGTTCTCAATCATGCCCGTCACTGGCGCACCCCTATTCCACCAAGACCAGCGCCAGAGCTGGTATTCGCACATGGGCGAGGTGGCCAAGCCTTATTATTATAAGGTGTACCTGGCCGACTTTGACGTTGTCACCGAGATTACCCCTACCGAGAGGGCTGCGATGTTCCGCTTCACCTTCCCGCAGGGCGACTCCTCGATGGTTGTCATCGATGCTTTCGACCAAGGCAGTTATGTCAAGGTTCTGCCCGAACAGCAGCGTGTGATTGGCTACACTACTCGCAACAGCGGTGGCGTGCCTGACAATTTCCGCAACTACTTTGTGATGGAATTCAGCAAGCCGTTTGAATACACCGCTACCTTTGCCAACACCAAGGCCCCCAAGAACAAAGACCAAAAGCTTGCTCCCGCCGACTACACCCTGAGCGAGAGCCAGCTTGAGCGCGAAGGCTGGCACACTGGCGCCGTGGTTGGATTCTCAACCCATAAGGGCGAACAGGTGACTGCTCGCGTGGCTTCATCCTTTATATCATTTGACCAAGCAGCTCTCAACCTCAAGGAGCTTGATGGCAAGGACTTTGACCAGCTTGTCGATGAGGGCCGTGAGGCTTGGAACGATGTGCTTGGCCGCATCGATGTTGGGGGAGGCGACCTCGACCAAGACCGTACCTTCTACAGCTGCCTCTATCGTTCGCTCCTCTTCCCCCGCAAATTCTACGAGATTGACGCTCAGGGTCAGCCCGTGCATTACAGCCCCTACAACGGCGAGGTGCTCCCTGGCTACATGTACACCGACACTGGACTGTGGGATACATTCCGTTCGCTCTTCCCATTGCTCAACCTGGCCTACCCCTCAATCAACCAAGAAATTCAAGAGGGTATGATCAATGCCTACAAAGAGAGCGGCTTCTTCCCCGAATGGGCCTCGCCCGGTCACCGCAACTGCATGGTGGGCAACAACTCAGCCTCAGTGCTCGCCGATGCATACCTCAAGGGCATCTGCGTGGCCGACACCGCTGCCCTCTGGGCTGGCATCGTCAACGGCACCAACAACCAGCACCCCACCGTACCCTCAACTGGCCGCATGGGCCATGAGTACTACAACGAGCTCGGCTATGTGCCTTACGATGTGAAGATCAACGAGAGCGCTGCCCGCACTCTCGAGTACGCTTATGATGATTGGTGCATCTACCAGTTGGCCAAAGCTTTGGGGCGCCCCGAGGCCGAGCAACAGCTATACGCCAAGCGCGCCCTCAACTACAAAAATCTCTTTGACCCCGAGACCAAGCTGATGCGCGGCCGCAATGCCGATGGCACCTTCGAGACTCCCTTCTCGCCGCTCAAGTGGGGCGATGCCTTCACCGAGGGCAACGCCTGGCATTACACCTGGAGCGTATTCCACGACCCCCAGGGCCTGATCGACCTGATGGGTGGCAAGGAGAATTTTGTCGAGATGATGGATTCAGTATTCACCGTGCCGCCAATCTACGATGACAGCTACTATGGATTCCCCATCCACGAGATCACCGAGATGCAAGTGATGAACATGGGCAACTATGCTCACGGCAACCAGCCCATCCAGCACATGATTTACCTCTACGACTGGGCTGGCGAGCCTTGGAAGGCTCAATACTGGACCCGCGAGGTGATGGACCGCGTGTATCGTCCCACTCCCGACGGATATTGCGGAGACGAAGACAATGGCCAGACCTCGGCTTGGTATGTGTTCTCAGCCCTCGGCTTCTATCCCGTGGCTCCCGGCACCGACGAGTATGCTCTCGGTTCGCCCTTGTTCAAAAAGGCCACCATCAATCTCGAAAATGGCAACAAGCTCGTGATTGAGGCCCCGGCCAACTCGCCCGAGAATCGGTACATCGAGAAGATGACTGTCAATGGCAAGCCCTACGACAAGAATTACATCACCTATCCAATGGTGCAAGACGGCGGCACAATCGTGTTCACAATGACCGACGAGCCCAACCTCAGCCGTGGCACCTCGGCCGATTCCGCCCCATACTCTTTTTCTAATGAACTCCAGTAAGGTGTTTGGTCTTTGGTTTTTAGTTTTTGGAAACAATGCCAAAGACCAAAAACCACAAACCT
>NWBJ01000110.1:14841-16354 GCA_002633115.1 Muribaculaceae bacterium Zag1 | reverse complement strand
TTGGTAACTTTTCCAAAAGCCAAACACCAAAGACCAAAAACCACTATGACACACACGCAAATCAGTCCCATCGCATGGGTCCCCACGGCGTATTTCGCCATGGGGTTCCCATTCGTGGTGCTAAATATGGTGACGGTGCTCATGTATCAGGGCCTGGGCGTAGATGATGCGCTCATAGCCTTCTGGACATCGCTGATCCTGCTGCCATGGACCCTCAAGCCCCTGTGGAGCCCATTCTTAGAGCTTTTCAAGACCAAGAAGTTCTTTGTAGTGGCCACGCAGCTCCTCACGGGTGTGGGATTCGGCCTTGTAGCCCTCTCGCTATCGCTGCCGAGCTACTTTGCCGTATCCATAGCTATCCTAGCAGTAATCGCTTTCAGCGGAGCCACCCACGACATCGCATGCGATGGCGTGTACATGAGCGCTCTCTCTCCCTCAGAGCAAGCCAAATACATAGGCTGGCAGGGAGCATTTTACAACATAGCCAAAATCGTAGCCACTGGGGGCTTGGTCTACCTCTCTGGCTATTTCATACAACGCTACACCGCCAGCGCTCTCCCAAGCGCCGACCTCTCATTCCTCGCCAATCGCCATGCTTGGACCATAGTGATGGCCATGCTATCGGGGGTGATGCTCGTGTTGGGCGCATACCATATCTTCATCTTGCCTGGCAGCAAGAAAGGCGAGGCAGCCGCGCCCCAGAAGCGCACTGCTCGCGAGGTGATGGGCCAGTTGTGGTCGGTGCTGCGCGATTTCTTCCGCAAGAAGTTTATCTGGATCTACATAGCCTTTATCATCCTATATAGAATGGGCGAGGGATTCGCGGTCAAGATCGTGCCCCTCTTCCTCAAAGCTGACCGCAGCGTGGGCGGCTTGGGTCTCGACAACCAGCAGATTGGCATCTATTTCGGCACCTTCGGAGCCGCAGCCTTTGTGTTTGGTTCTCTCTTGGCTGGGTATTACATCTCAGCTCGGGGATTAAGGCGTACGCTTTTCAGCCTCTGCTGCTTTTTCAACATCCCCTTTATAGTCTACGCCCTGATGGCTGTTTTCCAGCCTCAGGAGGGATGGCTGATTGCTGGCGGCATCGTATGCGAGTATTTCGGCTACGGCTTCGGATTCGTAGGCCTTACGCTCTTCATGATGCAGCAAGTGGCTCCGGGCAAACACCAGATGGCCCATTACGCCTTTGCCACCGGCATTATGAATCTCGGAGTGATGCTCCCCGGCATGGCCAGTGGCTGGATTAGCGATGCTTTGGGCTATGCGCCCTACTTTGTGTTTGTGCTCATAGCCACCATCCCGGCCTTTATCATCACCTGGAAGGTGCCCTTTAAATACGATGACAAGGGCAACATCCTCCAGGCTGAAGACGCGGCCCTCCTCGGCCCCGACGCCCCATAATGGGTTTTTGGTCTTTGGTTTTTAGTTTTTGGAAAAGTTACTGTTGTTTTTGGTAATATTTCCAAAAACCATAAACCAAAAACCAAAAACCAATATCCTCTCTTTTCCA
>NWBJ01000110.1:0-14784 GCA_002633115.1 Muribaculaceae bacterium Zag1 | reverse complement strand
AACCAAAGACTAAAAACCAAAAACCAATATGACATTTCCCTGGGAAGAGCGGCCTGCCGGCTGCAACGACATAATGTGGCGATACAGTAAAAACCCCATCGTTGATCGCTACCATACCGAAATTAGCAACAGTATCTTCAACAGCGCCGTCGTGCCCTTTGGCGAGGGGTTCGCCGGAGTGTTCCGCTGCGACAACAAGGCTGTGCAGATGAATATCTACGTCGGATTCTCATCCGACGGCATAAACTGGGATATCTCGACTGAACCCATCAAGTTTGAGCCGGGCAATACCACCATGATTGAATCGGAATACAAATACGACCCCCGTGTCACCTGGATCGAAGACCGCTATTGGATCACCTGGTGCAATGGCTACAATGGCCCCACCATCGGCATCGGATACACCTTTGATTTCAAGACATTCTACCAGTGCGAGAACGCCTTCTTGCCATTCAACCGCAATGGCGTGCTGTTCCCACAGAAGTTCGATGGCCGCTTCCTGATGATGTCGCGTCCGAGCGACAACGGCCACACCCCATTTGGCGACATCTTCCTCTCTTATAGCCCAGATATGAAATACTGGGGCGAGCACCGCTGCCTGATGAAGGTGGCTCCATTCACCGAGAGCGCTTGGCAGTGCACCAAGATTGGCGCCGGCTCTGTGCCTATCCTCACCGATGAGGGCTGGCTGATTTTCTACCACGGCGTGATCAACACTTGCCGAGGCTATCGCTACTCGATGGGCGCCGCCCTGCTCGACAAAGACAATCCCGAGAATGTGCTCTATCGCTCCAAGCCCTATCTCTTGGCTCCAGCTACCGAATACGAACTCACTGGCGATGTGCCTTGCGTGGTATTCCCCTGCGCCGCTATCACCGATGGCGACCGCGTATCGGTCTACTACGGTGCCGCTGACACCTGCGTATGCCTCGCCTTCGGCCGCATCAGCGAAATCATTGAATTCTTAAAGAACAACAGCTTATGACCCTCCTGCCCCTCCGCGCTATAGCCGCTCCGGCTCTTGCCTTGGCCTTGATTGGCCAAGCGCAGCCGGCTACCGTGGATTTTACTGAATACGTGAATCCATTTGTCGGCACCACCAATTTCGGCACCACCAACCCCGGAGCCGTAAGGCCCAACGGCATGATGTCGGTGACCCCATTCAATGTGATGGGGTCTGACCTCAATGTTTACGACAAGGATGCGCGTTGGTGGTCTACGCCTTATGATATCACCAATCGCTTTTTCACTGGCTTCAGCCATGTCAATCTCTCAGGCGTGGGTTGCCCTGAGTTGGGTTCGCTCCTGCTCACTGCCACCATGGGTCCGCTCGATGTGGATTATCACAACTATGGCACTACCTACCACAACGAGAAGGCCCATCCAGGCTACTACAGCGTGAAGCTGGACGATTGGGGCATCACAGCCGAGGCTACGGCCACAAGGCGCGTAGGGGTAAGCCGCTTCACCTTCCCGGTGAGCGGCGAGGGCAACATCTTGCTCAATCTTGGCGAAGGCCTGACCAACGAGTCGGGCGCCAGCGTAAGGCGCGTCAACGAGCGCGAATTTGAGGGCTCAAAGCTGCTCGGCACATTCTGCTACGCGCCCCAAGCCGTATTCCCAATCTATTTCGTGATGCGCGTCGACAAGACTCCGGCAGCCTCTGGCTTCTGGAAAAAGCAGCGCCCCATGCATGGCGTCGAGGCGGAATGGGATCCCGACCAGGGCAAATACAAGCTCTACAAAAATTATGGTCGCGTGCTCTCGGGCGATGACATTGGCGTATGGCTGACCTACGATGCCCAGGCCGACGAGCAAGTGCAAGTAGCCATCGGCGTGTCATTTGTCAGCATCGACAATGCCCGCGAGAACCTCAACCAAGAACTTGGCTGGGCATCGGCTGACCTTGATGCCGCTCAAGGCCTTTTTGACCGCGTAAGCCAAGAGGCAAACGCTGAGTGGAACAGTCTGCTCGGCCGCATCGAGGTCGAGGGTGGCACCGACGAGCAGCGCAGCGTATTCTACACGGCTCTCTATCACGCCCTGATTCACCCCAACGTGCTCAATGATGTCAATGGCGACTATCCCATCATGGAGAGCGACTCGATTGGCAACATCTATGCCAATGCTGAGGCCAGAGGCATCGCTCCAGAAGAGCGATACACCGTATTCTCTTTGTGGGATACCTACCGTAATCTCCATCAGCTGCTCACCCTGGTCTACCCAGAACGCCAAGAGGCTATGGTCAATTCAATGCTCGACATCTATCGCGAGCATGGCTGGCTGCCCAAATGGGAACTCTATGGACGCGAGACCCTAACTATGGAGGGCGACCCCTCGATTCCCGTAATCGTAGACACTTGGAACAAGGGACTGCGCAATTTCGATATCGAACTTGCCTACGAGGCTATGCGCAAGGGCGCCTTCACTCCGGGCTCGGACAATCTGATGCGTCCCGACAATGACGATTATATGTCGCTCGGCTATGTGCCTCTGCGCTCTGAGTTTGACAATTCGGTGAGCCACGCCTTAGAGTACTACATCGCCGACTATGCCCTGTCGCTTATGGCCGACAGCCTCGGCCATAAGGATGATGCCAAAGCTCTACGCCAGCGCTCACTTGGGTATAAGCATTATTATGACAAGGAGTATGGCACTCTGCGTCCGCTGCTCCCTGATGGCTCGTTTCTTACACCCTTCGACCCCAAGCAGGGCGAGAATTTCGAACCGTCGCCGGGTTTCCACGAGGGAAATTCTTGGAATTACACCTTCTATGTGCCTCATGATATCCCGGGCCTGATCAAACTGATGGGAGGCAAGAAGCCATTTGTCGAAAAGCTGCAGAGCGTATTCGACCGTGGCAACTATGACCCAGCCAACGAGCCTGACATCGCCTATCCCTACCTCTTCTCGCAGATTCCTGGCGAAGAATGGCGCACTCAGAAATTGGTCAAGGAGCTGCTGGCCGAGTATTTCACTACTCAGCCCGATGGCATCCCCGGCAATGACGATGCGGGTACAATGTCTGCTTGGGCCATCTTCTCGATGATGGGCCTCTACCCCGACATCCCGGGCAACCCCTCGTACACGGTCACCACCCCGACCTTTGACCGCGTCACCATTCATCTCGACCCCGCCTATTATGGGCGCGATGCCCTGGTAATCTCAGTCGAGAATCCCGAATCACCCTCTAACTACATCCAGTCAATCTCCCTCTCGGGCAAAAAGGCCCCATATCGCATCTCTCACTCCGACCTCCTCCGCTCTGGAGACCTCAAAATCCGCAAAAAATAAGAATCGCGCCAAGGCTCTACCCTTGGCGCGATTTTTATTTTTTAGTCAATGAATATAGATTTGAGTGATGAGAGGGCCGAATAGATGTGGCTCTCAACGGTGCGGATTGAGACGCCGAGCTTGTCGGCTATTTCTTTGTGAGAGAGGCCGTCAAAGCGGCTGAGCGAAAAAATCTCGCGGCGCTTGGGTGGCATCTTGTCGAGGGCCATCTCGAGCAGCAGGTTGGCCTCATCGTGAATCAGGGGGTCGAGAGTGCCAACATCGCCCTCGACTCGCTCGACTATATCCAGGTCGGCATCCACCAAGCCATGGCAGACATCGCGGCTGTGGTCGCGCAGAAACGACAGCGCTGAATACTTGGCCATGCGATAGATATAGCGGTCAACCTCGGGATTGTCTTGCCATACATCAGGCTTGATCCACAACTGGCTGAACACATCTTGCACTAAATCCTCAGCGTCATCCTCCGACTTGACAAGCCGCAGGATGAAAGCCCGGATGGGGCCATAATAGCTCTTGAAGATTATTTCAAATTCTTTGTGCATCAGCAGTTGAGCATGGCGTTAGACATCAACGGCCACAAAGTTACGAATTTTTTCCTTTACCCACACTTACAAAGGTTTACATTTTATAAAAATAGGAGATTTTTAATCCAGTTTGTATATATTCGCTCCCAAATCATGGGATAGAATAGTTAACGATTGTTAATTCGGCTTTTTTGACTAAGTACCCACCACCGATTTTGGCAGTACTATATAGAAGGCACACCTAAGCCATCAACTACTACATTAAATGGACAACAAGAAACAGACATACATTAACCGCGTAATACGCACATACACGAGCGACACATACTCTGACAGGGTGGTTAAGGCCGTGGGTCTCTGGCTCAACAATGGTCGTGATACCGAGGCCAAGGACGCCCTCTCGGAGCAATGGGCCGACTGCGCAAAAGCCAGCGAGGAGGAGGCAGACAGCACCGAGACTGCCTATCAGCGCTGGAGCGCGCGCCAAAGGATGAGCCAGGCCGTGAGCGACCTGAACTCGCGCTCCAAGCGCATATTGCGCCTCTGGCAAGGAATAGCAGCTCTCCTGGTAATGGCGTTGGTCGTGGCTACAGCCTACCTGACACGCACCGAGAGGCCCACTGAGCTGCTCCAGGCCTACTCCCCGCCAGGACAAATGACTCAGCTGGCCCTGGCCGATGGTTCAGAAGTAATGCTCAACGGAGCCACAACGCTGATCTACCCCGACCAGTTCCTGACCGACCAACGCGAGGTGGTGCTGATAGGCGAGGCCAATTTCAAGGTTAAAGCCGACCCCAAGCACCCATTCGTAGTCAAGACCGACGGAGTCAAGGTAACAGCTCTCGGCACAGAGTTCAACGTCAAGGCCTACGCCCACAATCCCAAAGTTGAATCTACCCTGCTCCAAGGCAGCGTAAAGGTCAATTACGGTGACGATGGCGAAACAATACTCAACCCCTCAGAGCAGCTGGTCTACGACCGAGCCACAAAGGAAGCCACAGTCGAGCATCCCTATCTCAACGACATCACGGCATGGCAGAGCGGCGAACTCGCTTTCAACAATGCCACCCTCAATGAGATATTCAACTCGCTCGATGCCCAATTCCCCCAGAGATTCGTATTTACCCCATCAGAATTGCCTACCGAAAGATACACATTCATTTTCGCAAAAGGCACGCCCCTGCAACAGGTGATGACAGTGATTTGCGATGTGGCTGGCACGATTCAAGCCAATGTTGACGCTGAGCAATGCTCAATCACAACTAAAACCACGCCATAAGACACACGCGCACAGGCACACAGACACGCACAATACTCTTCCTCAAACACCAACCATACGACTTAATCAGTAACAATTAATAAACCGCTTAGCGACATAGGCCCACAAGCCCAAACCGCAGCGCCCCAGGGCGCCACGGATACCGGGCCTACGCCTTTGTCAACCCAAACTCGAAATTCGTAAATCTTATTTTCCTATTTTTTATCAAACTAAACACCAGTAGCAAAATGCCACACCTAATGAGAAAAGCATTACAGCCCCATGGGCCTCGCAGAGCGAAGCGCCTCATGGCCGGGCTTGCCACAGCTTTGATTTTCTCTGCTTCGGCCTTTGCCCAGGACGCTGCGCAAGCTCGCATCAACATCCACGGCAACGACATCTCTGTGATCCAAGCCCTCAGGGAAGTGGAGCAGCAGAGCGGCCTCTCTATCGGATTCAGCAACTCAAAGCTTGAGGGCCTCAACGCCGGCAGTCTCAATCTCGACAATGCCGACCTCAACTCATCTCTCTCAACCATACTCCAGGGCACTGGATACACCTACGAAATCACTGGCAACACCATCAAGATCGTTAGCGCCGACGCCCCCAAGGCTCAAACCGCAAGCGAGGCCTCTGAGGTGATCACTGGCCAGATTCTCGACATCGACGGCGAGCCTCTGATTGGCGCCGCCGTGACCATCAAGGGCACCAACATCGGCACCACTACCGACTATGACGGCAACTTCCGCCTCAAGGCCAGCCCCGACGACACCCTTATCGTATCTTACATCGGCTACCTCAACAAGGAGCAGAAAGTAGGAAAACACACTCACTTTGACATCACCATGGTCGAGGACTCGAAGATGCTCGACGAGGTGGTGGTTACCGCTCTCGGCATCAAGCGCGAGCAGAAATCTCTCTCATACAATGTGCAGCAGCTCGACGGAGCTATGCTCTCAGAGAACAAAGATGCTAACTTCATCAACGGCCTGGCTGGCAAGGTAGCCGGTGTGACCATCAACGCCTCATCATCGGGTGTGGGCGGTATCTCCAAGGTGGTGATGCGCGGTACCAAGTCGATTATGCAAGGCTCCAACGCCCTCTATGTGGTCGACGGCATGCCTATGCGCGGCGCCAATTCTGGCGGTTCGACCGAGTTCGGTTCGCAAGGTACCACCGAGCCCATCGCTGACCTCAACCCCGAGGACATCGAGAGCATGTCGGTGCTGACCGGTGCTGCCGCTGCCGCTCTCTACGGTTCTGAGGCTGCCAACGGCGCTATCGTCATCACTACTAAGAAGGGCCAGGCTGGCAAGACCAAGCTCACCTACAACAGCTCGCTCAGCTGGGATCAGGCTCTGGTGCGCCACAAGCTGCAAAACCGCTACGGCACCGGCACCAACGACGCTCTCGTGCCCACCAGCAACATGTCGTGGGGTGCTCCCTTGGTAGCTGCCAACACTTACAACTTTGACCCATACACCGACTACCTGCAGACCGGTTTCCTCTCAACCCAGTCGCTGACCTTCAGCACCGGCAACGAGAAGAACCAGACCTACGCATCTGCTGCAGCAGTCAACTCAAAAGGCGTAGTGCCCAACAACCGCTACGACCGCTATAACTTCAGCGTAAGAAACACCTCGGTGTTCCTCCAGGACAAGATGACCCTTGACCTCAACGCAAGCTTCATCCACCAGACTGACCGCAACATGATCAACCAGGGTACCTATGGCAACCCCATGGTGGGCGCCCTGCTCTTCCCCCGCGGCAACAGCTGGGAGGACATCAAGACCTACGAACTCTATGATCCCAGCCGCGCTCTGAGCGTACAGAACTGGCAAGTAGGCGACTACGGCATGACCGTGCAGAACCCCTACTGGATCAACTACCGCAACCTCAACGAGAACTCTAAGGATCGTTTCATGATGGGTGCCAACCTCAGCTATAAGATACTTCCCTATCTTACCCTCTCTGGCCGCATCCGCATCGACAATTCTTACAACACCTACACCCAGAAGAATTACGCTTCGACCAACGACCAGCTCACCAGCGGTTCGACACGCGGCTCTTACGGTGTGACCAAGTCGAGCGACAAGCAGATCTTTGGCGACTTCCTGGTTAGCTTCAACAAGAACTTTGGCAACGACTGGAGCGTTCAGGCCAACTTCGGTGGCTCGATCTCAGACATGCGCTACGACGCTGCCGCTACCAGCGGCCCCATCTCTGACGGCCAAGGCCGTTTCGAGGGCGTAACTGCCGGTCTCCCCAACTTCTTCGCCATCCAGAACCTCTCGCCTACCCACACCACCAACATGCAGACCGGCTGGCATGAGCAGACCCAATCGCTCTACGCATCTGCCGACATCGGTTATCTCAACACCTACTATCTGACCCTCACGGGTCGTAACGACTGGCCTTCACAGCTCGCCGGTCCCAACTCGCAGAACAGCTGCTTCTTCTACCCCTCAGCTGGTATCTCGGTGTTGATGAACAACATTATCCCCGTATCGCAGCGCGTAATGCAGCTCTGGAAAATCCGCGCTTCCTACGCTTCGGTAGGTTCGGCTTTCAGCCGCTACATCGCCAACCCGCGCTACACCTGGGATTCATCGACCAACTCTTGGTCAGTGCTCACCCAGTACCCGATGTACGACCTGCAGCCCGAGCGTACCAACTCGTTTGAGGTAGGTATGAACTTCCGTCTCTTCAACGACATCACCTTTGATGCCACCTACTACCACGCCGACACCAAGAACCAGACTTTCAACCCTGGTCTCCCTGTTAACAGCTACTCTAACCTCTTCGTTCAGACTGGCTGCGTGCGCAACTGGGGTATGGAATTTGCCTTTAACTACAGCCATACTTGGGGCAACTTCACCTGGGATACCGGCTTGACCTACTCGTTCAACCGCAACAAGATCACCGAGCTGGCCGACAACGTGCTCAACCCCGTCACCGGCGAATACTTCTCGATGGACGTGCTCGACATGGGCGGTCTCGGCTCGACCCGCTTCCTCCTGAAGAAGGGCGGCTCGATGGGCGACATCTACTCAACCATCGATCTGGTGCGCGACAGCAACGGCGCTATCTATGTCGACGAGACTGGCGCAGTGTCAACCTCGGCTATCCAGGACAAAGAGAACTACATCAAGCTCGGCACCGTGCTGCCTAAGGGCAACCTCGCTTGGAACAACACATTCCACTACAAGAATTGGGCGGCCAGCGCCATGATTACCGCTCGCATCGGCGGCAAAGTGTTCTCTCGCACCCAAGCCGTGCTCGACTACTACGGAGTATCTGAGGCTTCGGCCGACGCTCGCGACCTGGGCTACGTCTCAATCAACAATGGCGACCGCGTGAATCCCCAAATGTGGTACTCAATCATCGCCGGCGGTACCGCTGTGCCTCAGTACTACATCTACGATGCCACCAACGTGCGTCTTGGCGAAGTGACTGTAAGCTACAACATACCTCGTCGCTGGCTCAACAATGTATGCGACATCAAGCTTTCGTTTGTAGGCCGCAACCTGTGCATGATCTACAACAAGGCTCCGTTCGATCCCGAATCGGTGGCCACCACCGACAATTACTACCAAGGCATCGACTACTTTATGATGCCCTCGATGCGCAACCTTGGTTTCAATGTCAACTTCTCTTTCTAACAACCACCTCAATCGACACCTTATAAAAGTCATGCGCAACATAAAGAATTCTCATATAGCTAAGTGCCTCGTGGCTCCGCTGCTCGTAGCAGCGGCCAGCTGCACCGGCTCTTACCTCGACATCAACTCAAACCCATACGAGCCCGGCGACCTCTCAGGCGATTCCTACAAGATGGTCAGCCAGCTCAACAACATCGCCAGCTGCGTGATGTCGGCTGATGTCAACACCATACAGTTCACCGACGCTCTGCTCGGTGGCACCCTCGGAGGCTATTTCTCTGACGCCAATGCCGGATTCGCTGAATCATTCGCCCGCTACAATCCCAAGGACGACTGGAGCCGCGTATTCCTCAAGAGCGACAAGATTGTCTCGACCCTCTATGCCAACCTCAACGCCCTCGAGAAGGACTGCGAGGAAATCAACAACATGGTACCCTACTCGGTAGCCACCATCATCAAGATCGCTGCCATGAGCCGCGTCACCGATACTTACGGGCCCATCCCCTACCTCGAGCTGGGCAAGAGCGACGACCTCTATGTGCCTTACAACTCGCAGGAGGAAATCTACAAGTCGTTCCTCTCAGAGCTGTCTGAGCAGATTGACTTCCTGATGGCCAACTCGACCGTCAGCATCTCAGCCCTCGGCGACTATGTTTACTATGGTGACATCACCAAGTGGATCAAATTCGCCAACTCTCTGAAGCTGCGTCTCGCTATGCGCATATCGTTTGTTGAGCCCGCTCTGGCCAAGCAGATGGCCGAGGAGGCTGTTACCGATGGCGTGATCGAGAGCAACGACGACAACGCTTGCTGGAACTATTTCAAGACCGGCAATCCCGTCAACGGCCTGTATGTAGCCAAGGAATACAACAGCGACGGTTGCGAGACCGGTGGTGACACCCACGCTGCTGCCGACCTCATCTGCTACATGAACGGCTACAACGACAACCGCCGCTCAGCTTACTACGTCAAGTCAGAGGCTTGGGCCGATATGGACTACGTAGGTCTGCGTCGCGGCTGGGAAGTTTTCGATAAGTCATGGGGCTTCAACTTCTGCGGCCTCAACCTCAAGAGCACCGACCCCTATATCTGGATGACCGCTGCCGAGGTAGCTTTCCTCCGCGCTGAGGGTGCCGCTGTACACGGCTGGAATATGGGCAAGAGCGCAGGCGACCTCTACAACGAGGGTATCCACCTGAGCTTTGAGCAATGGGGAGTATCTGGCGCATCGGCCTACTGCGAAGACAGCACCTCGCGTCCCGCAGCATACAACGACCCCACTGGCTACAACCCCTACACCGGTTCGCTCTCATCGATCACTATCAAGTGGGATGATTCAGCCTCGACCCAGACCAAGCTCGAGCGCATCATCACCCAGAAATGGATTGCTCTCTGGCTCAACGGCAACGAAGCTTGGGCCGAACTGCGCCGCACCGGCTATCCCCAACTCATCCCCGTGGCAGCCAACCTGTCGGGCGGTATCGTGGATAGCAACCTGGGTCCCCAGCGTATGCCTTATCCCCAAGAGGAATACACCAACAACTCGATTAATGTCACCAACGCTGTCAACACCATGCTCGGCGGTCCCGACAACCAAGCCACTAAGCTCTGGTGGGCCAATTATTAAGTAATAAGTAATAGTGAATAGTGAATAGTGAATAGTGAATAGTGAATAGTGATCGAGAATTCTCGAGAATTTTCGAGACCTCTCGAAAATTCTCGAAAATATCGAGATTATCGAAACTATCGAGACTATCGAAAAATCATCCCTAAGACAATGAAAAATAAAATATATTGCGGCTTAGCTGCCGCAGCCGCGGTGATCTCAATGGCATCTTGCAGCGACTGGACCGATCCCGAGCGCGTCGACGTGGTCTACGACGGCATCGCCGAGACCGACGCCGAGGCTTACGCAAAATATCTGCAGAATCTGCGCGACTACCGCGCCAACGGCCATAAGAAGGTATACGCCTGGTATGAAAACAAAGGCTCATTCACCTCGCAAGCCGACCACGTATCGGCTGTGCCCGACAGCATCGATGTGCTGGTGCTTAAAGACCCCACCATCGTCACTGGCGATGCCCTCTACGATATGCAGCAAAAGCGCACCCAGACCGGTATGCAGATGGCTTGCACCGTAGATTACAACTCAATCCAAAGCGCTTTCAATGCTCTGGTTGAGACTGGCACCGATGCCTCAGGCTGGAGTGCATACCTCAAAGAGCAGACCGAGGCTATCCTCTCGGGCGCTACCGCTGCCGAACTCGACCGCGTGATTGCCGCCTACGAGACCAAGGATTTCTCAATGATGACCTCAGCCGAGGCTGCCGAGGCTGCCGCCAACGAGGCTGCATTCTTCCAGAGCATCATGACCTGGGCCGCTAATGTAGATGGCCGCGCCTACGACTTCATGGGCACCCCCGCCACCGTCAACGACAAGACTATCCTCACCGGCGCCGGCGTGATCTTCCTCTCTGAGACTGCATCAGCCACCAGCACCGCCGAGTACAACCTCGCCATCGCTCGCTCGAGCGCCACTGGCGTACCTACCGACCGCTTTGCAGTGGTAGCTCCCCTGCCCGGCACCGACGCTAACGGCAACGCCGTAGGCACTTGGGGCTCGACCTACACCAGCTGGGACGCTGCCGAGTGGAGCCGCGGAGCCAGCGTCAAAGCTCTTGGTCTGACCAACCTGGCCAACGACTACTACAATCCTACCTTCATCTACCCTGTAAGCCGCGAAGCTATCCAAATCCTCAATCCGGCAGCAAAGTAGTTAATAGTGAATAGTTAATAACCAATTCGCAATTCCTTAGATTCGATGAAACACAAGATATATATTCCGGCTCTGGCTTGCATCGGCCTACTCGCTGCTTCGTGCCAAGACGATATGGAGAACTTCCCCAACAAGGTGTTCTCGCCCACGGTAAACCCCGTGTCGAGCATCCTGGTGCAAGAGGGCACCACCGACGCCATCGGCTATGTCTCAGCCAAGATGGCCAAGAAAGAGAGCTACGATGTCAACATCACCTTTGGCGTAATGGCCGACAAGGTTGACGCCTACAACTCGATCTACTCGCAAGAGGCTGAGCTCCTCCCCGAGGGCTACTATACTATCCCCCAGCCCACCGCTACCATCACTGCCGGCCTCGTGGCCACCGACAATGTGGCTGTTGACTTTATCAACCTCGCCAACCTTGACATGGACAAGCTCTATGTGCTCCCTGTGGGCATCGTGAGCGCTCCCTTCGCTACGATGGACAACGATGTGACCTACTTCGTGATCCGCGAAGCCGCCATCATCAACGTTGTGGCAGACATGACCAAGACCGCCGCTACCTTCAAGTCGGCCGAGGCTGAAGCCTACCAGCTCAGCGGCCTCACACAGATCACCGTAGAGGCTCTGCTCTATCCCCAATCATTCCCCAACATGCTTGCCACTGTGATGGGCAAGGAGGGCTACTTCCTGGTGCGTATCGGCGATGCCGGCATCGAGCCCAACCAGCTGCAGCTTGCCACCAGCAACGGCAATGTCACCGACGAGGCTTGGCGCTTTGACACCAACAAGTGGACATTCCTCACCTTCACCTACGACACCGCCACTGGCGAAACCAAGGTGTACTTCGACGGCGTGCAGAAGGGCTCTACCCAATACGGCAACTTCCTGAGCGCAATCGATTGGAACTCGGGCACTGGCCCATTCACCGACGGCAGCAACAGCTACTTCTACGTAGGCTTTGCCTGGAATGCCGACCGCTGGTTCCCCGGCTACATGAGTGAGCTGCGCGTATGGAACCGCGTGCTCACCTCGGATGAGATCAATGCTCCCCTCCACTTCTACACCGTTGATGCCGACAGCGAGGGCCTCGTGGCTTACTGGAAGCTTAACGAGGGCGCCGGCAACGAGTTCAAGGATTCGGCCAACGGCTACGACCTGGTGTGCATGCCCAACGATGACAAGGACGTGACCCGTCCGGGATGGGTTGAGGTATCCCTCCCCGAGAAGAGCAAGTAAAGTTAAAAGTGAAAAGTTAAAAGCCAAACAATGGTAATCTTTCCAAAAACTAAAAGCTAAAAACCAAAGACCAAATATCATGTATCGCAACCTATATAAAGTGATGGCATGCGCAGCCGTGGCCATGGGCGTAGCGGCTTGCGACAACGATGACCTCCACATCGCAGCCGACGGTTCGGCAAGCGACCTGCTCGGTCCCGACACCAATGTGGTGTACGTGACCGATGCCCAGGGTAAGCGCGGCGAGACCAGCATCTCGATCAACGGCTCAGGCACCATCAACCTCTATCTCCAATCATCCAAGGCCGCTGTCAGCGACTGCGGAGCCGAGGTAATGTTTGACACCGACGTGCTCGACGCATACAATGCTGCCAACGGCACCTCCTATCCCCTGCTCGTATGGAGCCGCATCTCAATCCCCAGCAATGAGATGACCCTCGCTGCTGGCCAGACCAAGGGCGCAGCCCTGCCTATCACCATCAGCGGCGATGGGCAGCTCGACCCGAGCCTCACCTACGCTCTGCCCTTGCGATTTGTGCCCGTCAACGACCAATTCGCTGCTGGCGACAGCACTATGGTGGTGCTCGTCAAGGACTATTCGACTTTCCCCGGCGCTGACAAGACCTACAATGGCGCTCCCGGCATGAAGATGATGGCTGTGCTCGAGGTCAACGATGTGAACCCCCTCAACGTAATGGGCTTTACCCTCAAGGATAGCGGCAAGCAGCTCTTTGACATGTGCGTGCTCTTCGCTGCCAATATCAACATCAATGCCACCACTGGCCTGCCCTACGTATATTGCAACGACAATGTGCAAGCTATCCTCAGCAACGCTGACACCTACATCCGTCCGCTCCAGGAGCGTGGCATCAAGGTGGTGCTCGGTCTGCTTGGCAACCACGACGCATCGGGCGTGTCGACCATGACTCCCGAGGTTTCGGCTCTGTTCGCTCAAGAGGTTAAGACTGTATGCGATGTGTACCAGCTCGATGGCATCTTCCTCGACGACGAATACACCGATTATGACAGCGCCGCCTCGGGCCGTTATCCAGGCTTCCAAACCCGCTCGACCGAGGCTGCCTCGCGCATGATGTACGACATCAAGCAGGCTCAGCCTGAGCGCCTGATGATCAGCTACCGATATCAAGACCTCTACTCGGCTGTCGCCATCAACGGCGTTGAGCCCGGCCAATTTGTCGACTATGTGGTCAATGACTACTGGGTGACCTCTGACCCCACCACGACCTATCCCGGCCTTGCTCAGGATCAGGCTGGCACCGGCTCATGGAACTGCTCTGACTGGTCGCTGTGCATCCCCTCAAATAGCAGTTGGACTGCTTGCTTCAGCCTCGAGGGCATGCGCGAAGCTGGTTACGGCACCATGATGGTGTACAACTTCACCTGCAACCCCGACTTCTGGATGACCTCTTACATCCTCAAGGACCTGGGCGAGACCACCAAGGCATTCTACAATGCCGAACTCGAATACGACGGCTCTTGGTACACCAAAGACTGGAACTAACTCTTTCATCCCATAGCTACCCCCAGGGGATTGCCTCCACCCGAGGCAATCCCCTTTTTTATTAAGATTAATTACTTTTGGCGACTGGCTCATCATAATTTTTACAATAGATGTACCAGAACCACAAAATCGGCAAAATAAGTAACCGGTCAAATTAAAATTAAGCTTCATTCTTAGGTGCACCCGGATGGCTACCCCGTAGGGGTTATTTCATCTAGCATATAGGTTAACACCCGGATGGCTACCCCGTAGGGGTTGTTTCATTCTAGTACTCAGAGGGTTAGTGAAACAACCCCTACGGGGTAGGAGGGGGAGGAGTATGCGCCCATATCTAGATGAAACAACCCCTACGGGGTAGCCATCCGGTTACATCCAAGAATGAAACTTAATTTTAAATTGACACTTTACTTAATTTACAGATGTTGTACAACATATTCCCACATTTGGAGGATTCAGGGCAAATTGGTATTTTTTCAAAATGAAAATTTGAGTCCGCTTTAAAAAGT
>NWBJ01000109.1:1707-21958 GCA_002633115.1 Muribaculaceae bacterium Zag1 | reverse complement strand
TGTCACAAAATTTTGGACACCCTAGCAAATGAGTAAATTCATGAGTTCCTCTATTTCTGAAATGTCAACATCGATGCAAGCCTCCATTCAAGAGATGTTGGGGGGAATAAACGGAGCCATGAAAGAGGTAACCTCTGCTGTAGGATCAGTGACTCAAGCTTCAGAAAGCACTTCCCAAAGCATGAGACAACAATTTGCATCTGCCGCTGAGCAAATGGGTACTGTGCTTCAGTCCACCGTGACAAACGTTTCTAATTCTGTAGAACAAACGATGCGAGATGTAGTAAATGGCATCTCCGGCAAGCAAGCGGAAATTAATAGTGTGATGACATCTTCAGTCAATCAGATGTCGACATCGATGCAAGATTCTATGCGAGAGATGCTATCTGGAATCAACGCAGCAATGAGAGACTTCACTTCGGCAGTAGGCACGGCCGCGCAAGCATCTGAGAGTAGTTCGCAGAGTTTGATAGAAAAGTTGGCGCAAGCTGCTGACCAAATGGGTGTAGCCCTCCAATCTACGATGTCAAATATGTCGAATACGGTTGAGCAAACCATGAAGAATGTGGCTACAGACCTCACAGATAAGCAGACTGACTTGCTGGCTCTTCAGGAATCTACGGTTGAAGAAACCAAGAAGATGTTGGAAATCTTTGACAAAGGCCTTGAACGATTGGAGGAAGTCAACTCTGCTATCAGCAGCACATTGTCAACCTTCCACTCAGCCTATGGCGAGATTTCTGACACCACATCTAATCTGCGTCTCATTACGACTGACATTAAGAATGCTACTCAAGAGTTCAACAAGACACAGACCGAGTATGCTGACCATATGAATACCTTACAACAAACTACTCAAGACAATATTGAAGCCGTCAACGAGCTACTTAAAGGCTCGGGAGAAATGTCGAATGAGTATGTTGAGAAATTTGAGACTATCAAGAGTGGATTAACTCAAATCTTCTCACATCTCCAGAATGGGCTGAACAACTATAGCCAAACTGTAAAAACCTCGTTGGAGGGGTATCTGAATAAATACACAGAGAATTTGACCAGAGCCACCGAAGCGTTGGCCTCTACCGTTAGCCAACAGGGCGAAATTGTAGATTCCCTCACCGAAGTCATTGGTAATCGTAAATGAGGAAAAAGATAGTCATATTAGGGCCCAGTGAAGAAAATGCTTTCTCGCTGTCGACAGGCGACCTTATGGCAGGGTTGCTATTTATCTTTATCCTTTTGCTAATGGGAGCGCTGCTGCAAGTACAGGAGAAGGCTGAACAAGACGAACAAATAGTCAAAAATTATGACCGAATCAAAACTCAGTTGTACATTGATTTGGAAGAAGAATTTAAGGATGATCTCAAGGTATGGAATGCAGTCATAGATTCTACCAATTTGATTGTGCGGTTTCAGGAGCCTACAACCCTATTTGACCTGAATGAGTCTACCCTAAAGGTAAAATTCAAGGATATCTTGGATGATTTCTTCCCTCGTTACCTAAGATTGATTAGCTCTGACCAATACAAAGATAACATTGAAGAGATACGTATCGAAGGCCATACTGACAGTAGGGGAACATACGAACATAATATGGAACTGTCGCAAGGCAGAACTCGAGCAGTACTAAACTATTGTCTCGTAATGGTTGACAGCGTCTTATATGATTGGACGGTAGCCAGAATTACAGCAAATGGATTGTCTTCAAGTCATTTGATATTCAATAAGGATGGTACAGAGAACCAGGAGCTTTCCCGTAGAGTGGAATTTAGAATTAGAACAAACGCCGAAAAGCAATTAGAAGAGATAGCTGAAAAAAGACTTAAGGTAAAGTAGACATGTCAGCAGAAGGCCAGGACATATACAGCCTATTGGATATAGATATCGCATCAATACAAGAATTTCATTTACGCGCTAATATGTTGGAAAATCGCGTAAATGCCCGAGCTATTGATGTGACCGCTACCAGACTCCGCAAAATAGAGGATTCATTTTTACTTAGCGACAAACCTTTAACGGTACCGCAAGAAACTATAGAGGCAGCAATAAAGAAATTGCGTAGCAGTCTGACATCAAACACTAAAAAGTTGGAGGCTCGTGAATTGCGTATACTATGCTATAATGTTGCCTTAATTCATGAGGAGCAGGACCTGGTAGATCAACTAATAAAATTAGTTGATGCCAATTGGAGAAATCTATATTTCAATGGATTGGTTTATTACATGTTTGCTCATTGGGTATCTGCCCCAATGGTAATCAGAAATAAGGTCTGTCAGCTAATAATGAAGAAGCTCACGGGCTATCAAGGGTCTATTAAGCGTTACGTGGCATTACAGAATTTATCTAATCTCTTTGAAGAAAATGGTCCCTTGCGAATGGCTATGCTGGTAAAGGCTCGGAATATCAGTTTGCAAGAGAGCCCTACGATCTTAGGCTATCGGCCCAGTGCTTTCCTCCATAGTTATTATGACGAGGTGATAATCCAATATGTGAAGCTCAATCCCGATTTGCAGTACAGTGACATAGAACAAATGCTTGATGATCACCAATCGAGCAGATGCAATAAATTGGTGTGTTGTGATTTGATTCTCGCTGAGGAGCGCTCAAATGATGCTCTAAAACAACAGCAAGTTGCTCTATTGGCAAGACGCATGTTGGGGGATTTAACTTTATCCACTACCTGGGCACCTTTTAGAGAGGCAACTCCAATAGAAATAGAGAAGTTGGAGAAGGCTAACCTCATTGTTAACCAATGGTATGCTCGTCGAGTAATTGAGACGTTCTTCGAGGTGGTTTGTCATGATCAATCAGATAGAAAGGCTTTTTGGCTAAACTATATCAATTATATCGATGGAGGCTTTAGAATTGCAGGTTCAAAGGCAGTCAGAACTACCTTGCAAAGTGATTCTCGAGTAAGTGGACTTTTGTCAAGAATATTTATAGAAACCAGTTCCACAACATTATCTACTGCCGCCTTGATTCTCTACATAAGGAATAAAGTCATAGTTGAATTTTCTGATGTAGGATGTGTATATGTGTATCGTCCCAATGACCCTATCGTGGCTCCATTGAAAAATCGGAAATCTATCGAAAGCTTAAGCGGATTGAAAAATCTCGACTTGGGAAATTTAGTTAGTACCGATTATTACGGAAAGCGTTTACAGGAGACTGGATATCTGCGTCACGCACAAAATTGGCAAGAAAGGTTAAGATACTGGATTAACAAGAAACTAATTGTTCCTAATGAAAGCAGTCGTGTAGACATCTCCCAATCAATTCCAGTGTGCACAATCCCTGAAAAGACGGCTATCCCTTCCTCTTCTCAGCCATCCCTTTTCACAGGCAGGGATGTAAAGACGGCAGCCAGTAAGGACAACGTAAAAACCAGTAAACCCAAAACTACGGGTCGAACTACTAAGGACACAAAAAAGAAGTCTACTTCGCCTCAGCTCTCTGGCTTTTCTTTCAAGGAGGAATATTCTTTCAAGAAAAAGAGCAAGACTATCTTTGATGGCCATTGTCAGTTGATGGCTACTCCTAAAGGATTGCATCTTATAAATCTAAAGACCAATAGAGATAAACTGTTGGTCCAACGGGATTTTGCAGATATGCCTGATGTACAGGTATGGGTGAAAAAGGAGAATCTGAGAGGCTACCAAGCCATCGTTTGTCATACCGAGAAGGAAGACATACCCATGGGTTCCATTAAGTGGAGGAATGATTCTATTTTCTTTAACCATCCAGAAGGAAAATTTGTAATGATTAGTTTGAGTTCTATATGATACAACCAAAAATTGAGGATTCGGGAATTGTGATAGAGGCCTATCACAATAGGGAGCCTCTGCCTTACAATGAATGGCAGAACACTGATGATTTCATCTATTATCAACCCCTGTCTATTTTGGTTGATAATGGCGAGGCGCAGGTTGAAGGAAATAAGTGCTTCGTACCCTCAGAGAGCCTGTATCTTTTGGATAGCACCGAGCAAATGTTGTTAGGGGTGCCTTCTCCCTATCGCTATGCTATGCGGCTAAGAGGGGAAGGTATGTTGAATACCACATCGTTTAGTTATAATTTGGAGTTCTTGGATCATGTGCCAGATGGTAATCTTATTCCGGCCGAAAGGCATGGAAATATTCTGACCACTCCTTACGGCGCTTTTCTATTGTCAAGAGAGCAATGGGGATTAGCCGAGGCAGTGACCCAGTATAATGCAGTTGCTTCGGAGAATAAAACCACAGACTTTAATCTTCGTCAATTTGCCAATGTGAAATCTCTGGCTCATCAAGCTGGATGCCAATTGGATAGTTATTTGGCGAATGAGAATGTAATGGTTCCTCATCAAATTCATCTGGAAATAAACAGAGAAGGGGATGAGTTTAGCATATTGCCCTCAGTTGATATTGAAGAAAATCGAAAATTTCAATCGACCTTTGAGCGTCAGCGTAAAGTGCTTCCAGTATACCCGGTCCAAAACGATAAAGGCGAGCGTACGCGCGTTGTGCTCGCACCAAATCAAATCGAGGGGTTGAACACTCTGAAGCAGAGAGGCTGTAGATATCGTAATAGAGAAGATGTAGAGGCTATAATACAAAATCCCACAGAATTTTTTGACCCTGAGCAATTTGACTTGTCAGAGTTCTATAGCGATAGAGTAATAGAAATAGGTGTATATAAGCCTAAATTCTATTCGTTTATATGCCCTTACAAATCCCAATGGATAGCTGGGGCAAGTGTGGAAACGCCCTTTAGCGGTACTACTCGCGTGACAATAAAGACCGAGGAGGAATTAGCTCAACTCAATGAAAGCATCGAAGTGGCTCAGTCGCAGCATGAGGATTTGGTTGAATTTAAGGACACTAAGATGGATTTGGCTGACGCTCAATTCTTAGCTGATGTAGCGCGGCGCCAATTAGATTCTCCATCGCGCCCTGTAAAATCTCCGCAGGATAAGCGTGTCTTGATTATAGAGGAAAATGCTGAAAATTTAGGATATGAAGCTGAAGGTGACGATGTTACCCGTCAGGACTCCTACACTCTTTTCCATAATCCTCGATTGGATAGCGGTTTCCAATTGAAAGAGCATCAAAAACAAGGGGTTGCTTGGTTACAGCATCTTTATCTCAATAAGGCAAGTGGGGCTCTTATAGCCGACGACATGGGTCTTGGTAAAACATTGCAAGTCCTTTATTTCTTGGATTGGCACAGCCAGAAATACCCAGATCATAAGCCTTATCTGATTGTGGCCCCTATATCATTGTTGGAGAATTGGGAGCAAGAGTTCAAGCGCTTTTTCCCAGCCTCTTCGTTGCAAATATGTCGGTTGACATCAAAAGATGTACCCCGCCAGTTCAATCGTGAGAAGATAGAGGAAATCCAAAAAATGGATATAGTGGTCACCAACTATGATACGCTTAGGATTTCCCAGATGAATATATGCGCGGTTCAGTATGATGTGGCAATTCTTGATGAGGCTCAAAATGTTAAGACTCCTGGTACGCTGAAGACTAATGCTGCTAAAGCATTGAAAAGCAAATTTAAAGTAGCCATGACTGGTACTCCAGTGGAAAACACTTTGGTTGACCTATGGTGCATTATGGATTATTGTGTGCCTGGACTGTTGGGCAATGCTAAGGAATTTGTGCGCCAATACCAATCCCCGTTGAAGACATCAGATGTGGATATTGAGACCATGGGAAAAGAGCTTCATGACCGCTTGGGTTTCTACTTTATCCGTAGAATGAAAAGTGATGTGGCTCGTGATTTGCCTGTTAAACACGAGTACAAGAAGCAAGTAGAAATGCCTCCAGTGCAACAAGAAATGTATCAAGGAGTGGTGAAAGCCTATAGCTTTGGCCAAGGATTGAATATGTTGCAGGCCATCCATGGGATACGGACAGTTTCTGAGCATCCATTTTTATATGATGATTCTCTGGATTCAAGAGGAAGCAATGAGTTGATAGATGCTTCGGCTCGTCTCAGTACAACTATGCAGATACTGAGTACGATCAAGGCAAAGGATGAGAAGGTAATAATATTTGCCGAGCGAAAGGAATCTCAAAAAATGCTCCAACGCCTTATTCGTGAAAAATATGGTGTTGTTCCCAAGATCATCAATGGAGATACACCTACCTCTGGGAACCTTAGGAAAGGTAAAGAGTCTAGGCAAGGCTCGATTGATAAATTTCAGTCTGTAGAAGGATTCAATGTCATTATTATGTCCCCAATAGCTGCGGGTATGGGATTGAATGTGACGGCAGCTAATCATGTGATACATTTTAGCCGACATTGGAATCCAGCAAAAGAAAACCAAGCTACTGATCGAGCCTATCGCATTGGCCAGACCAAAGATGTTTATGTCTATTACCCCATGGCAGTAAGCAAGAATTTCCGTTCCTTTGATCTTAGCCTTGACGAACTGTTAGAAAGGAAAAGAGATTTAGCCTCCTCTACCATTTTCCCCACCGAAAGAATAGAGGTCAATCCCGAAGAGTTAGGCCAAATGCTTTTTGCATCAGCTTTAGAGAAATAAAAACCTATTGTTAGAGGAAAAATAATCCAACTGGCAACAGACTGTTACCAGTTGGTCTTATTAAGTTTTCTAGTACAGAGCCATACAGGCACGGCCTATTTTATGGAGGCCCTCAACTATGCGGGCACGCTGGGCCGGGCGTGCCTCCTTGGTGCCGTTGGCGTAATGGCTCAATTGTTTTTGGTTGATGCCTGTGGCTCGGCTGATTGCAGCCATGGTTGTGAATTCTTCTGCCTGACGGATAAGTGCACCTGCACTTAATTCATAGACGATTTCGTAATCCTTGTTGAGAAGCCATTGGGGCATCTCTTCGCCATCTTGGAGCATACCCTCGATGTGAAAGTCCAGAGCGTCAACAAACTCCTTTTTGACCCCATCAAAGGTCTTCGAGGTAGCCATCACAACACCGATCCCTGGGTATCCCCATCCGCAGCTGTAATTTTTATCGGAAAAACCAATATTTGCCTTAATTGTTTCCATAATCTTGAATCTAATTCGTGTCTTACTAATCGGTGGAAGTTTATTTCCAGCCAGCTTGTTTCCAGATGCTATTCAGAATATCTTGCTCTAATGTATCACTAGGTTTCCCTGCTACGGTAACCTTTCCAGATTTGTCAGGATGCTTGAATTGGCGATGGTCTCCTTTGGTATAGGCAAGTACCCATCCGTCTTTTCTAAGCAGTTTTATCACCTCGCTTACTTTGAGTCGTTTCATCTTGATATTTAAGATTAGCGTTGCAAAGGTAGGAAATGTTCTACTCTTTACAAAATTTTAAACAAATTATATGTGATTTAGGTTCATTTTTGCTCTCGTGAGTTGTCTATTGACCATATTCTCTCAGCCTCATCTAAATAAGAATTGGCATTTCTCATATACGCCGGGAGTTTGTCAGACATACCTATAGCCTCAAGCATTGGATTATGTTTCTTGGGGACGAACTCTTTGATTTGAGCAGTGTCGTCTGTCATTTTCCATATCTTGAAGAAAAGAATGATGTTGAGTATGCCAAACACGGTATAGAGAATGGCAATAAATAGAACAAATCCTTCCATAGGTAATTTTTTTTGAAAGTTGTAATGAATAGTCAGGTATGTTGATTTAAAATTATTGGATTATTATCAGGTGATAGGCAAAGGTAGTAGTAATTTTGGAAAATAGAGAGAATTTTCTCAAATATTTCTTCAAAATTGTCAGTTTAGGGTGAGTGTATAAAATAATTGGGGGTTATTTCAATTGTAGTGATACATCTTTTTGTCTCTTTCCCAGAAATTTTGTAATTTAGCGGTGGAATAAAAATTTTGCTATGATGAAGGAAAACCAGGCTGAACGGTTGACGACGGTGAATAGGCAGGAGAAGGCGGCGCTGATTTGGGCGATCGCGGATAAGCTGGTGGGGGTGTACAAGCCCCACGAGTACGGCAACGTGATACTGCCGATGTGCGTGATCAAGAGGTTTGAGGACACGCTGGCGCCGACGCGCGAGGCGGTGTGGCAACGCGCCGACGAGCTGACGGGCATGGAGGCGCCGGGGCCGCTGCTGATGCGGGCCGCGAAGCAGAAGTTCTACAACACCAGCCGCTTCACCTTCAAGACCTTGCTCGCCGACCCCGACAACATAGCCGACAATTTTGCCGACTACCTGCAGCATTTCTCCGACAACGTCATCGACATCATCAAGCATTTCAACTTCCACGACGAGGTCAAGAAGCTCGAAGACGCCGGGCTGCTCTACTTGATAATCAAGGAGTTCAACTCCGACAAAGCCTACCTCGGGGCCGACCGCATATCGTCGGTCGACATGGGCTACATCTTCGAGGAGCTGGTGCGTCGCTTCTCGGAGAGTTACGACGAGCAGGCGGGTGCCCATTTCACCGCTCGTGATATCATCGAGGTGATGGCCGACCTGCTGGTCGGCAACGACGCTGAGCGGCTGCGCGACGAGGGGGTCGTTGTCAACATCTACGACATGGCCATGGGCACCAGCCAGATGCTCGCCATCCTCACCGACTGCCTGCGCCGCATCGACCCCGAGGCCGATGTCACCAGCTACGGTCAGGAGCTCAACAAGCAGACCTACGCCATCGCCAAGGCCGACACCCTGATCAAGGGAGGCAACGCCGACAACATGCGCCTCGGCGACACCCTGGGCAACGACCAGTTCCGAGGCTACAAATTCGACTACATAATCTCCAATCCGCCATTCGGCATCGAGTGGAAGACCTCGCGGGCGCAGGTGGAAAAAGAGACCGGTCCCGATGACCGCTTTGGCGCGGGCCTCCCCGCCATCGGCGACGGCCAGATGCTCTTCGTGCTCAACGGCGTGAGCAAGCTCGCCGACACCGGCCGCATGGCAATCATCCAGAACGGTTCGCCCCTTTTCAAAGGCGACGCTGGCAGCGGCGAGAGCAACATCCGCGGCTTCCTGTTGGAGAACGACTGGGTCGACGCCATCATCCAGCTACCCAACGACCTGTTCTACAACACCGGCATCGCCACCTACGTCTGGGTCATCTCCAAGGCCAAGGAGGAGGGGCGCCGTGGCCGCGTGCAGCTGATCGATGCCTCGCAGTGCTACGAGAAGCGCCGCAAGAGTCTGGGCAACAAGCGCGTTGAGATCACCGAGCGGTGCCGAGAGATGATCACTCGCGCCTACCGCGACAACTCGGACTGGGAGTACCATGACGGCGACATCCGCGTGGAGAGCCGCATCAAGGACAACGATGATTTCAAGTACAGCAAGGTCACGACCTATCGCCCGCTGCGCTTGGAGTACCGCAACATCGCATTTGACGAGGAGCGCGCTCGCGACCTAAAGGGCGCCGACCAGGAGCTGCTGAGGCAGATTGCCGAGTGTTGGCAGGAGCGGATGCCACAGCACGTGGCGTTCCCCGACGGTACGTTCTTCATCGAGCTGAAGAAGGGAGGCGTAAAGGTACCAAAGGGAAAGATAGGCATGGTGCGCAATTTCTACGGCAAGCGCAATCCGGAGATGCACGAGGCGTACGTCACGCCCACCGACCCCAAGAGCGGCCGGGCGCCCGACCCCGAGTTGCGCGACAGCGAAATCATTCCCTGGAAGCAGGACATCGACGAATACCTCGAGGCCAACGTGCGCCCCTACGCCCCCGATTTCTGGTACGACCCGGCCGAAAACAAAATCGGCTACGAGATACCCTTCACGCGCGAGTTCTACCGTTACACCCCACCGCGCCCAGCTGCGCAGATATTCGAGACATTCCGCGCCCTTGGCGAACGAGAGAAGCAACTGATGGCCAAAATCTTAGGAAAATAAAAAAATGGAAGAAAAAAACTATATATCCTCTCGATATGACGTACCTATAGATAAAGAATATGGCAAATCCTTTTACCCTCATAGTACTACTCATGAAAAACTGCACCAACTTGGTGCAGAATTACAACCCTCTGTATTAGAGAATATTACAAAACTTGACCAACTTGGTCAAGTTTTGTAACCACTTTCTGCAGTCGAGGATTTGAAGATGCAGATTAAGTTGCTGGAAGATGAAATCCAAAACCGGGAAAACAATCAATAGTATGTCACGGAAACTCAAAGACAGCGGCATACCCTGGATCGGCATGATTCCAGAGGAATGGGAGGTTAATCGGTTTAAGTATTTGTTTGCCTTAGGGAAGGGACTGAATATAACTAAAGCAGACTTGACCGAGGAGGGAATTGCTGTGGTTAATTATGGTCAAGTCCATTCAAAATTGAACCACGGAACAGGTATCTTCCCCGAAATTATCAAATATGTACCAAAGAAATATCTTGAAACCGATTCCAATTGTCTTGTTAACGAAGGAGATTTTGTATTTGCTGATACTTCTGAAGATGTCGCCGGATGCGGAAATTGTTGTTACGTGGATAAGCCGATGGTGATTTTTGCTGGATATCATAGCATAACGGCAAAATCGAGAACCCATCAGAACAATAAATATTTAGCTTACCTTTTCCAAACTGTAGGATGGAGAGCACAAATACATTCCCAAGTAAGTGGAATAAAAGTATATAGTGTATCTCAGTCTTTATTGGGTAATGTGTTTGTAATTTCTCCTTCTATTGAAGAACAGACGCAGATTGCCTCTTGGCTTGATGTGAAGTGTGGGGAGGTGGATGAGTTGATTGAGGTTGAGGAGAAGATGGTTTTGGAGTTGGAGGCTTATCGTCAGGCCCTCATCACCGAAACTGTCACCCATGGCCTTAAGCTTGATGTGGAAATGTGCACTTGTCGTAATCCATGGATTTTCGAAATACCAAAGCATTGGAAACAAGATAAAGTATTGAGGACCTTTGAATATTTTGGGAGTGGCACTACACCCAAAGGAGGGGCTTACTTGGTAGATGAGGGAGGTATTCCTTGGATAAATTCTGGAGAACTGAATTTTGGATATTTGATGAAGGTAAAGAAAAGCCTTGACCCCAAAGCATTGGAGGATTTACCAGCTCTTAAAGTTTATCCGATAGATAGTATTATTATTGCAATGTACGGAGCATCCATTGGAAAGATAGCCATATCCAAAATAGAGGGATGTACTAATCAGGCATGTCTTTCTTTAGTAAGGAACCGAAAAGATACGGATTTAAAATATCTTTTCTACCAATTATACTCATTTAAAGATAAATGGATGGAGTTGAGTTTTGGAGGAACTCAACCAAATATTAATGCTGATAACATCAAACAGACATGGTTGGCACTTCCTCCCCTCTCCGAACAACAAGGAATCGTCTCATACCTTGACGGCAAATGTGCCGAGATTGACGAGCTGATCTCGGTGAAGCGAGAAAAGATAGAGACCCTAAAGCAATACCGCCAAAGCCTCATCTTCGAGGCTGTGACCGGAAAAATAGAAATACCCCAACCGCAATAACGCCATGGATACCCAGGGACTGAAAGAGAAGAATTTCGAGGCCGACATCGAGCATTGGCTCCTCACCGAGGGCGGATACGAGCACGCCGACCAATCGACCTACGACAAGGACCGCGCCATCGACCTCGCGGCCCTCACCGCCTTCGTCGCCGAATCGCAGCCCAAGGAATGGGCCCGATACCAAAAGATCTACGGCCCCAACGCAGCCGACCAGCTCTATAAGACGGTCCAGGAGGACATCGGCGTCTACGGCCTGATCAACGTGCTGCGCAACGGCGTAGACGACAAGGGCGTAAAGCTCCGCATCGCCTATTTCGCCCCAGCATCCACGCTCAACGAGGAGCTGACGCGCCGATACCGCGCCAATCGCTTGGCGGTGACGCGCCAGTTCAGCTACTCTTCAAAGCACCACAACACCATCGACATGGTGCTATCCCTCAACGGCATCCCTATCGTGGCAATCGAGCTCAAGAACCAACTCACGGGCCAAAACGTCGAGAACTCGCGATGCCAGTGGATCGAGGACCGCGACCCAAAGGAATTCATCTTCGGTTTCAACAACCGCATCCTCGCCTACTTCGGAGCCGACCTCTATGAGGTGATAATGGCCACGTGCTTGGAGCGGGAGAAGACTTACTTCATGCCCTTCAACCAAGGCAGCCGAGGCGCTGGCAACGTGGGCGGCGCAGGCAATCCGTCGGTCGAGGAGGGAGAATATGTGACCGCCTATTTCTGGAAGCGAGTGCTGCAACGCGACATGCTGCTCGCCATCTTGCAGCGCTATATCTCGGTGCAAAAAGAAGAGAAGCTGAAAATCATCGTCAACAAACACGGGGCAGAAACGGAAAAGAAAGAGACCTCAGAACGCATCATCTTCCCGCGCTACCACCAGCTCGATGCGGTGGAGCGGCTCACCGCCGACACCCTCAGCCAAGGGCCGGGACACAACTATCTGATTGCCCACTCCGCCGGCTCGGGCAAGAGCAACTCGATAGCGTGGCTCACCTACCGGCTCGCCTCGCTGCACGATCAGGAGCAGCGGGACGTGTTCAACTCGGTGTTCGTCATCACCGACCGCCGAGTGCTGAACCAGCAGCTGCAGAACACCATTCTCGGCTTCGACCACCGCGTGGGCCAGATCGAGGTGATACGCGACAACGACCCGTTGACCAAGCTTGGCGAAATAATCCGAGACGGCAACGCCCGCATAGTGATATGCACGCTCCACCGCTTCCCCTACATCTACGACCGGGTCGGGAGCCAGACCGGCAAGCGCTACGCCGTCATCGTTGACGAGGCCCACAGCAGCCAGAGCGGCAAGAACGCTGAGAAGACCAAAGCCGCCCTCGCCGACACCGACGAGGCGATGCGCGAATTGGCGGAAATCGAGGAGAAGGAAGTCGAAGAGCTGGAAAAGGAGAAAGACGCCATGATGCTCGACCTGCTCAGGCAGGGGCAGCACGACAATTTGTCGTTCTACGCTTTCACGGCCACGCCCAAGCCAAAGACGCTCCAGACCTTCGGCGTGCCTTATCCAGACCCAGAAGACCCGGCAAAACTGAAATACCGCCCTTACCACGTCTACTCGATGCAGCAGGCGATCGAGGAGGGATTCATCGTCGACGTGCTGCAAAATTATACTCCCACCACTACCGCCTACGAGATAGCCAAGAAGGCGGTGGAGAATCCCGAGTATGAGGAGACTCCTGCCACGCGGGCCATCCGCGCCTTCCATGACGGCCACCAGCATGTGATTGAGCAGAAGGTGGAAATCATGGTCGAGAAACTGCGCGAAGTGACGCTGCAGCGCATGGAGGGCCAGGCCAAGGCCATGGTGGTGTGCCCAAGCCGCGCCCATGCCCTCAGGTACTATTTCGCCATGCGCGAGTATTGTCGCAAAAAGGGGTATGAGGGTGTCAAGCCGCTGGTGGCATTTTCGGGCGAACTGGAATGGCATGACGAGAAGTACACCGAGAGCAAGGTCAATTCGGCCGACGGGCGCAAGATATCCGAGACGCGCTTGCCGCTGTATTTCGCCAGCGACCTCTACAACGTGCTGATCGTGGCGGACAAATACCAGACGGGGTTTGACGAGCCGAGGTTGCACACGATGATTGTCGACAAGCGGCTGCAGAAAGTCAAGGCGGTGCAGACGCTGTCGCGCCTCAACCGCTGGCACCGGCTCAAGAAGGACACTTTCGTGCTTGATTTTGCCAACACTCCCGAGGAGATTAAGGAGGCGTTTGAGCCGTTCTACACGGGCACCGAGCTGGTCGATCCGGTGGATGTGAATTATGTGTACCGCTTCCGCAAGGACATCGCTCAGTACCATCTGTGGAGCGAGGAGGATGAGGAGCAATTCTACGACATCTACCTCAAATACCGTGGTAAGCGCAATGCGCTGGGCGCGCTGTCGGGATTTTTCAAACCGATAATGGACCGGTACGGTGAACTGGCTGAGGAGAAGCGATTTGAGGTGCGCTCTAAGGTCAAGAATTTCGTGCGCTTCTACAATTATATGGCGCAGATTGCGCGCACTTTCGACCGCAGCCTCTACAAGGCTTACGTCCTGGCCGACACGCTCTATAAGCTATTGCCCAAGACGCCGCAGGAACGCCCCGACTTGGAGAAGAAGATTATGCTCGTCAACTCGCAGTTCAAGCTCGGCGACCCGGTTGCCATCTCGCTCGAGGGGTACAAGCCGGTTGAGGGGGAGCGGGGCAAGGGAGGCGCGAAGCCGCCGGAGAAGCGCGACCTGCTGAGCAACATCATCGAGAAGATCAACATAATGTACAAGGGCAATTTCTCGCCGGCCGACCGTGTGATAGTCGAGGCAATTGTGACGAGGCTCACCTCGCCGCGAGGGTCGCGCAATCTCAAGCGACAAGCCAATCGCACCGAGCGGGCGCAGTTTGTCGAGTCGATCTTCCCAGGCATATTCGAGGACACTGCCACCACGCTGTACGAAGAGCAGAGCGAGGCCTACCGCTCTCTTTTCGAAAACAACGAAAAATACAACAAGATCATGACCCAGATCGCCACCGCCCTCTACGACCATTTCCGCGACCAGGCAGAGACCACCCCTGTCGCACCAAATATCCCAGGCACCTACGACTATGCTGCCATGGACACCCTCCCGCTGGCCGCAGAGCCAGAGGAGTTCTATGGCCAGAGTTAGGAGTATAAAAAGGAAGGTAAGGATTTCTCAGGTTTAGAGGCATGGTAAAACCAAAGGCAACTGTCAAAGGTGTTATCTCTCAACCTTAAAAAGGCTGGTGCCCTAGATCGATGTTAATCCAATTTTCCTTGGGCTACAAGATTGTGGGTATGGAAAATGAGATAGAGAGGAGTAAGGGGGGTGCCGCGAAGCAGGGCACTGGCATTAAGATGATGGTCCGCGATGTATTTTTCTAATTGAGCTCGAGCTTCTTTGATTTTAGCATCGATGGGAGCTTTCAATTGAGATTCAGAACTTTTCCCTTGAGGAAGTGCACCAATGTATTTTACTTCAAGGATATAACTGAAGCGAGTAGGGCATTCCTTGTTGCCACGCGGCACAAGGAGAATATCACTGAACCCGTGCCCCAATTCCAATTCGGGCCACACATCGTAGAATCGATTTAGGCAAAGCAACCCACGCAAGAATCCTTGTATGTCGTATTCACCACGGATAGCATTACGAACACTGGAATATTCTTTGCAAATCTCGCCTATTTTATCGGTCATTACTTCCCATTCACCATCGACGGCCGCTTTTTGGATAGCAAACTGGAGCTCCTTGTATCTGCCATTGAGTTTAAAACCTTGGTCTTCGACCAGTTTCAACATATAGTCAAGATACAGGTCACCCATATTCTTATTAGGTACGATAAGGCGAGGCTCGCCCAACTCCCATCCTCCGAAGGTAAGTGTACCGTAATAATAGAGCATACTCTTAAAATTCTTTTCGTCGCCACAGTCACGAGCAGGAAATTCAGGTTCAACCATTCCGGTTATGTATCCCCGAGCACATATTTCCTTTACAATGTCAATGCGACGCTCACGATTGCTTAGATCCTCTGAAAGAACAAGATGGTCTAATTTTTTAGGATCGGTACGAGCCGCATAATCAATCATTGTTTTTGGAACTCGCCCCTCCAATATTAGCTCTTTAATATATCTGAGCACCATATCGGTGTTGTAGATGGTGGTTTCTACTCCGTAGCTCTCGTCAGAAAAGCAGAAATTATCATACCAGGGCTTTATTTCCTCTATGATGTCATCGGGAGTCTGAGAGATTGCGCCTTCTGAGATATAATACTCGATCATTTGCCGCAATTCTGTTTCCGTAACGCCAATGGCTTGGTTGAATCTTGGGAGCAAAGCCACCACATCTGCAATGTGAAAACCCGATGTAAGATCATCATAAGTGACTGGCGACACCCCAGTCATGAAGATTCTTTCAAAAGTGCCCTTACACCCTTGGAAAAAGCTGCGATAGAAACCATCGCCGCGTGTAATTGCCTCATGAGCCTCTACTCCGCGTGCTGCTAAGATAGTATTTGTGAAGTTATCGTATTCATCGATAAGGAGATAAGTGTGGAGTCCTTTTAGTTTGCTTATGTCCACAAGGCTTCCAAATGCGTGCTTTACCACGTCTAAACTCATCACTCTTTCTATTTCCTTTTCAGTGTACAGGTGCTTATATCTGTCGAAATAGTCGGCCAGCTTACTAAAACAATAGGCATTAAAATCCTTCTCTAAGTTGTCAGTGCCGCTTCCAACTTGAGAGAAATCGAGGCGCAATACCACGTACTTATTAGCCCACTCGGTAGGATTCTTGCCAATGGCAAGATTTCCGAAGAGGGTATCAAACTGATCCTTTTTGTTAATATCGTAATAGGACAAAAGCATATTTGTAAATAGGCTCTTGCCCATTCGGCGAGGACGTACCAAGAGTATATAATTGCATCTCTCTTCCACCTTGCGAATGTATTCGCTCTTATCAATATAGTAATAGCCTTGTTTGATTACTACCTCAAAATCATCAATGCCGTAAGGTATCTTCTTCATAATCGTAAATTTGGTGTTATTAAAAAGCAAATTTACGATTTTATTCCCAAACCACAAAATCCAATTCTATCTCCATACGATTTTACGTTAAAATGGTTAATTCGGGGGATAATTTAGGCGGAAATTTGGAGAAATGGGAGTAAATGCTTAACTTTGTGGGGTAAACTAAATAATGATCCCGCATGAATAAAACATTACTCCTTTTTGCCGCAGCCTCAATGGCTGGCGTTTCAGCCTTGGCTGCCGATCAGATTCTGATCGATGAGATGGATTATGACCTCTATGGCGTGTATCCACAATTCACTGTCGACAATACTCGCTACCTGTTCCAACAAGGTGATGAGGCAGTCGTCATATACGACTCAAAGTTCAACGAGGTCAACACCTTCGCCCTGCCCCCTAGCATACAACTCACTGAGACCACCACCTACCAAGAGCGAGAGTATGGCTACATAGTCACTGGCGTGAGGAATACCGACGAGTGGGAAATCCTCCCCGCTGGCTCAAGCCAAGAAGAAATCGATAATGTCCTCGCTGACGAACCGGCCATCCTCGACACCGTCGCCGGTGACGATGGCGCTACCCTCTACATAACCGAATATTTGGAGCTCAATGGCGAGACCTTCACCGAATACCCCAGGGCCTATCTGAAGCTATGCGCAGACATGAGCCTGTGGGTGGTCAAAGTCGACTATGAGACAGATTATGGCCCTTACGGCGAATGGGGCGAGGAGCAGACCGAGACTTCTACCTACAGCGCCAGAGGCTATCTCAACTGGGTGAGTACCAAGGATTTCCTATACGACATAGATGCTGAGTGCACTTTCACCCAGACCCTCTTCAACACTGATGCCAACTGGGAATACATTGTGCCTAAATATGGGCAGAAGACCAAATCATTTGTAAATACTACAACCTGCTGTGTGGGCATTGTGACAACAGAGATAGAATATCGTCGCGGCACTCGCATTGAGGACAAAATCGTAGGATTTCAGGTGGTGTCGGAGACTGGCAATGTAATGTATGATTGCACCTTCAGCAATGGATTCTATCTTGATGATAATGATCCTCAGGTGGTAGTCTTGGGCGATGACGTATATTTCCAATTCTACGGTTGCATCCCCAATGGCAAGGATGTAGACTATTACCACCTGTTCTACTCAATCGACCGCAGCGGTGCCGGTATAGCCGAGAAGCAGCTCATCAAGCAGAGTGCATCTGTCAGTCCGACCAGCGTGCGCCGCAACGACCAAGTGAAGGTTACTCTCAGTCAGCCTGCTGAACGCTCTTGCAAGGTGACCGTGGTGAGCAGCACCGGGCGCGTGATGCAGTCTCAGCCCATTTCGGCTGGCGACAACGGCGCCATCATCAACACCAGCAACCTCCCCTCAGGGGTCTACATCGTCAACATCAATGATGGCACCACAATCCGCGAAAACTGCAAAATCATCGTCCGATAATAAAACGTAAGCACGTAAGCTTGACGTAAGCACACTGTCGGGATTATTTTTTATCCCTCGATGTGTGCTTACGTCAAGCTTGCGTGCTTACGTTTCTCCCTCAATCAAAAATGGTTTTTTTTTCTGGATTGAAGGGTTGAGGTCGGAATTATGCTAAAAACAGCGCTAAAATCTCCAATTCAAAACCGTTTTTTCGATTTTAATTTAAGAGGAGCCATCAAGTTAATGCCTCTTACGATACAGTTTTGGATGGCTATCGGCCACAGTTTCGACCATTCCCAAATCAATTAATTCCTTGAGATAGGTGCGTGTCTGCGACTCCTTAAGTGATATGGCTGTTGAAATGCTTTTTAAAGTCACATCCTTTACTTGACTCAAATAATCTAGTATTTCTTGGCCTTTTTGACCGATTTGCCTCTGGCCATTGGTTGATACTTGAGAAGAGACCTCCTCATCATTTGAAGTGATCCGGTCAAGTAAATCAAATACTTTATATATTTCTGAGTAGGCAATTTGATCTTTAGGATGCTCAGCCTTGTGTTGGCACAACTTCTTAGCATAAGTCCGCGCAGCATCCAAATTCCCATCTTTGGCTAACGATGGATATAAGGGATGGCGTACGAAATATTTCTTGGTCTTTGCATACCCAGGCATATACCGTTGCAAGTCGCGTTCCAGTTCCTCATATTTGGAATAACGTTTAATTCCTGACTGATTAAAATGGAGCAGGAACCAAAGTTCGGTACAAGGATTGGTCTCAACCCATATCACATTCTTACGACTATTGTTACGCAAAGCGCGATAATCAGCCATCTCCTTAGGATGCGTCAACAGACGATCCATATCCACAAGACAAACCACATAATCGTATTCCTGGCTCGCATACTTATCTGCCAGACTGGCTATATGTTGGATATCGGAATGTTGAGGCATGCTTGGCATTACCTTAAAGGCAAAACGCCGTGCGCATCTCAAACTGTCGAAATAATGCCATTCCGTCTCCCCCTCACCTATAATAGCAATACTGACTTTATTCTCCATCACTCTGTAAAGGCAAATATATACTTTCAAGGAACGGCAGAGGCACGAGCTTGCCTTGCCTATAGGCATTGTAGGGCGAGAGGGTCTTGTGTAAACCCAGATTGGAAAGGCGTTTGATTGAGGTAACGCCATCCGAATCCTTGTCGGCGAACCAGACCACATCACGACGCACAAAATCCTCGTCCAGAAGATTCAAATCATGAGTGGTCATAAGCAGTTGAGAAGAACCCTCGCTGTTGGCTATAAACATTTTGATGAAATAGGATAGCAATTCATAATGGATGCTATTCTCTATCTCATCAATAGACATGAAACAATTGCGCGTCAGCAGGTCGCTCAGAATGATGCCCATTCCGAGAAATCTTTTTGTTCCGGCTGATTCGACCATCTCAGGCAATTCAAAATTGCCATTGGGACCACGGTGTTGGAAGATAAGGTCATCCGTAGGTACCAGCCCATTTCCTTCATCCAACTTTAAATCGGTTATGTTAAAATCTGAAGCCCTAAGTATCTGGAGAACAAATCGCTTGATTTTCCCCTCCTCATCATTTTTTATCACCTTCTTCACGTATGATAAAATGTCAAGGCGCGGTGTAATCATCTCAAGCATCTGTGTTGAGAAATAATCTGATACCTTAGTGAGCATCGAATCCTCGATATTAGATTGTCCTACAGCGGCGAGCACTGAGCAATTGTTAATAGTAGCTCCCTCTATGGCCTTTTGGCTTTTTCTCGACACTCCAGCCTTTGAACCAAACACAATTTTAGTATGATTTGTAGCGGTAGAATAAGTGCGATTGTAAAGCAACGTGGGGCGGCTGGTCAGATACACCACCAATTCTTCAGAAAATATACATTTGGGAGAAAACTCCACTGTCAGTATATATTTTACCTCATTGATATAGAATACCATTTTCATTTTCGTTAGTTCTTCCCGGCTCGTCTGGTCTAACATAAATGGCATATAATCTATACCGCTCTTCTTATCTGAGGGACGATTGACCATCAAGGCTCTGAAAAAATCCAAAGCCTTAAGGATGGTCGTTTTGCCACTGGCATTAGAGCCATATACTATGCCCAGCTTTAGCAATTTGAAGCCAGGTCTCACTTGGTATGTATAGTCCGATAGCATCCTGTTATCAGTAGCAGGAATAAAACTGATAGTCTGTGGGTCTCGTATGCTATAGAAGTTGGATACTTGGAATTCTTGTATCATATCACTAAATATTAGGTCACCAGCAAAGTTAAGACAATTTTTTGACTCTACCAAATTTGATGGGG
>NWBJ01000109.1:0-1671 GCA_002633115.1 Muribaculaceae bacterium Zag1 | reverse complement strand
CCCCCATCAAATTTGGTAGAGTCAATCTTCTCTTTCATAGGGACCTCCCTCAATCAAAAATGGCGTTTTTTTTCTGGATTGAAGGGTTGAGGTCGGAATTATGCTAAAAACAGCGCTAAAATCTCCAATTCAAAACCGTTTTTTCGATTTTAATTTAAGAGGAGCCATCAAGTTAATGCTTCTTTTGATTGAGGGAGAAACGTAAGCACGTAAGCTTGACGTAAGCACACTGTCGGGATTATTTTTTATCCCTCGATGTGTGCTTACGTCAAGCTTACGTGCTTACGTTTCTACATTTAGAGCATGAGGCGGTAGATGGCGGTGGTGGCGGAGGGGGAGAGGGGGAGGTAGACGCCGAGGGGGTCGCCCTTGTGGGCGTGGAGGCGGGTTACGAGCGAGGGGATGTCGGGATCGGAGACACCGAGTTGGGCGAGGGTGACGGGCATGCCGATGCTTGTGAAGAAGGCCTTGAGGCGCGAGATGCCCTCGAGGGCAGCTGCGCGGTCGTCGGCGAGGTCGACGCCCATCACGCGGCGAGCGAACTGCGCAATCTTCTGCGGCCGGTGGTCGGCCATATACGTCATCCAAGCCGGGAATACCACCGCCAGGCCTGCGCCGTGGGTCACGCCATATAGGGCGCTCAGCTCGTGCTCCAGAGCGTGGCTGCTCCAGTCCTCGGCGCGGCCGCAGCCGCAGATGCCGTTGTGGGCAAGCGTGCCGCTCCACATGATGTTGGCGCGAGCCTGATAGTCGTCGGGTCGGGCAATTACCTTAGGTGCCTCATTGATGATGGCGAGGAGGAGGCCCTCAGAGAGGCGGTCGGTGACCTCGACATCCTCGGTGGGCGAGAAATAGCGCTCCATGATATGGGCCATCATATCGACGATGCCGGCAGCCGACTGGTAGGCCGGGAGGGTGAATGTCAATTCCGGGTCGAGCAGAGCGAATTTTGGCCGCAGCCAATAGTCGGTGCGGATAGAGATTTTTACCTGCCCTTCGCGCTTGGTGATGACAGAGTTGCCTGAGCCCTCGCTGCCGGCAGCGGGGATGGTGAGCACTACGCCGATGGGGAGGGCCTTTTCGACCTTGGCTTTGCCGCAGAAGAAGTCCCAGAAGTCGCCATCGTAGCAGGCTCCAGCGGCAATGGCCTTGGCTGTGTCGATGACCGAACCGCCGCCAACGGCGAGCAAAGAGTCAATCTCGACATTCTCGCGGCACATCTCGATGCCGCGAATCACCAAGTCGTCCTCGGGGTTGGGCTTTACGCCGCCGAGGCGGCTGCATTCGATGTCCTTGTCCTGTAGGGATTTGACCACTCGGTCGAGCAGACCAGAGCGCACGGCCGAGCCTTGGCCGTAGACTATGAGCGGGTGGCGGAAGCCGAGCGATGCGGCGATTTCGCCGACTTTGTCTTCGGCGCCTCGGCCGAAGGTGTAGCGTGTGGGCGTACAGAAAGTGAAGTTATCCATGGATATGCGTAGACAAAAATTATACTACACAAAGGTACAAAAATATCTCGAAAAAACCGCATTATATTCCAAAAACCACGGATTACACGGATTTTTTGTTGGGAAAAGGATTAAGCTAAGTAAGGGCTCAATTAGTTAAATATGGAGGTCGCCCGGATGGCTACCCCTTAGGGGTTATTTCATCTAGCTATGGGCGCATACC
>NWBJ01000108.1 GCA_002633115.1 Muribaculaceae bacterium Zag1 | reverse complement strand
TCACAAAATTTTGGACACCCTAAAAAATTACTCGATTCTCTCGATGGGTCGCTCGCCTCGATTGCCTCGAGTGCCTCGATTGTCTCGGGCAAGCCTCGATTTATTGAATCATGTTGAGCATCTTGATTGTGGCTTGGATAGCCGCCTCGGTCTGGTCGGGGTCGAGGCCTCTGGTCTTGAGGGTCTGGCCATTGTATTCCCAACCGATGGTGGCTTGCACCAGGGCATCGGTGCGACCTCCCGGGGGAATGTTCACCTGATAACTCACCAAGGTGGGGAATTTCAGTTTCAGCCGGCGCTCATACACCTTGCGCACTGCCTTGACAAAAGCATTGTATTGGCCATCGCCCGTGGCACTCTCCTGATATCTCTTGCCATCGATCTCGATGCAAATAGTGGCTGTAGGCGAGAGGCCCTTGGCCAGGCTCAGATAGTAATTGACTATCTTGACTCGGCATTTCATGCGCGAGTGCTTAACCACATCGGCCACAATGTAGGGCAGATCGCTCTGGGTCACTATCTCCTTGCGGTCGCCAAGTTCGATTACTCGCTCGGTCACTTTGCGCACATCCTCCTCATCGAGCTCGATGCCGAGGCTCTCGAGATTCTTGCGGATATTGGCCTTGCCCGAGGTTTTGCCGAGAGCGTATTCGCGTTCGCGTCCGAAGCGCTCGGGCAGTAAGTCGTTATAGTAGAGATTATTCTTGCTGTCGCCATCGGCATGCACCCCGGCGCATTGCGTGAATACATTCTCGCCAATGATTGGCTTATTTGGTGGTACTGAGATGCCCGAGAATGACTCGACGATATGACTCACCTTGTTGATTTTCTTCTCATCGATGCCGGTCACAAGGCCCAGATGGTCATGAATCACGGCCACTGTGCTTGATAGCGTAGCGTTGCCAGCGCGCTCCCCCAAGCCGTTGATGGTGCAATGCACACCCTTGACTCCGGCTTGGATTGCCGCAAACACATTCCCTGCTGCCAAGTCGTAATCATTGTGGGCATGGAAATCAAAATGGAGGCCGGGATAGCGAGTGACCATGCGCTTTACATAATAAAATGTCTGCGTAGGTGTCAAGATGCCCAGAGTATCGGGGAGCATGAATCGCTCAATCTCCTCATCCTTGATGGCATCCATTATGTAATACACATAGTCGGGCGAGTTTTTTGCGCCATTGCTCCAATCCTCCAAGTATAGGTTGACCTTCATGCCAGCCTCGCGGGCACGGCGCACTTCCTCCTTGATGGCTTGGGCATGTTGCTCGGGGGTTTGCTTGAGCTGATGGATGCAGTGATTCTCAGAACCCTTGCTCAACAGATTGATCACGCTGCCGCCGACATCTGATATCCACTTGACAGATTCGCCCTTGTCGAGGAAACCCAGCACCTCGATCTGATGGGCGCGGCCATGGCGATGCGCCCAGTCGAGCACTGCCTTGACTGTCTCCTTCTCGCCTGTCGACACGCGCGCCGATGCCACCTCGATGCGCGGCACGTGTAGCTCAGTGAGCAAGAGCTTGGCTATGTTGAGCTTCTCTTGCTTTGAGAATGACACGCCCGAGGTCTGTTCGCCATCGCGCAGCGTGGTATCCATTATTTCGACATGTCCTCCGCGAGGCATGCGCTTGTGGGTATATGTCTTCTCACCGGCCTCCATAGGCTCGCTTCTCATAAGCTTCTATTTCGGGCTGCTTAGTCAGCAGATAGTCAACGTCGTCGAGGCCGTTGAGCAGGCAATGTTTCTTATAGGCCGAAATCTCAAATTGCTCGCTGCGGCCAGTGGTGAGGTTGGTCACTGTCTGGCGCGGCAGGTCAATCTCGACCTGAGCAGCCGGGTCGGCCTCGATGGTGGCAAAGAGTTCGGCCAGGAATTCGGGGCTCACTACCACGGGGAGCACGAAATTGTTGAGTTCGTTGTTTTTGTGGATATCGGCGAAGGCGCTCGAGATTACGGCGCGGAAGCCGTATCCGGCGATGGCCCAAGCGGCATGCTCACGCGATGAACCGCTGCCGAAATTCTTGCCGGCTACAAGCACACGGGCATCGGCGTAGCGCGGATCGTTGAGCACGAAATCAGGACGCGGATTGCCCTCGCTGTCATAGCGCCAGTCGCGGAATAGATTGTCGCCAAAGAAACTCTCATCGCGAGTTGTGGCCTTGAGGAATCGGGCCGGGATTATCTGGTCGGTGTCGACATTCTCGAGCGGCAGAGGCACGCACGCCGATGTCACCACCTCAAATTTTTGCTTCATATTGGTCTTTAGTCTTTAGCTTTTGGCTTTTGGAAATATTACTTTCCCTACTTACCGTTATTCACTATTCACTATTACTTATTCACTAACCACTATTACTTATTCACTAACAGTGTGCGGGGGTCAGTGATGACGCCGGTGACGGCTGCTGCGGCAGCAGTGAGCGGACTGGCTAGCACGGTGCGAGCCCCAGGGCCTTGGCGTCCCTCGAAGTTGCGATTCGAAGTTGACACTGCGAGTTTACCTGCTGGCACCTTGTCGTCATTCATAGCCAAGCAAGCCGAGCAGCCGGGCTGGCGAATTTCAAATCCAGCCTCCTCGAGCACCTTGTCTATGCCCTCAGCCTTGATTTGGTCGAGCACGCGCCATGAGCCGGGGACCAACCATGCGGTGACATCGGGATGCTTCTTCCTCCCCTTTGCAATTGAGGCAAAAGCTCGGAAATCCTCGATGCGGCCGTTGGTGCAAGCGCCGAGGAACACGTAGTCGACCTTGGTGCCCTCCATCTTCTGGCCGGGCTTGAATCCCATATAGTCGAGCGATTTGAGGAACGACTCGCGGCCTGCGGGATCGATTGAGTCGAGCTCGGGTATGCTCTGGGTGATGCCGATGCCCATACCAGGATTGGTACCGTAGGTCACCATCGGCTCGATATCGGCAGCATCATAGCGCACTTCGTAGTCAAACGTGGCATCATCATCGCTGCGCAGTGTGCGCCAATAGGCCACGGCGTGATCCCAATCCTCGCCAAGAGGCGCATACTCGCGACCCTTGATGTATTCAAATGTCACATCATCAGGAGCCACGATGCCGCCGCGAGCACCCATCTCGATGCTGAGGTTGCAGAGGGTGAGGCGACCTTCCATCGACAGGTTTCGCACTGCTTCACCAGCGTATTCCACGAAATAACCCGTAGCGCCCGAGGTGGTGAGCTTTGACATCAGGTAGAGAGCCATATCCTTGGCTGTGACGCCCTCGCCGAGCTTGCCATCTACGATGATGCGCATGGCTTTGGGTTTTTGTTGCAGGATGCATTGCGAGGCAAGCACCATTTCGACCTCGCTCGTGCCGATGCCAAAGGCGATGGCACCCATGGCTCCGTGGGTCGAGGTATGGCTGTCGCCACACACGATGGTCATGCCAGGGAGCGACAGACCGAGCTCGGGTCCTACGACATGGATGATACCGTTGTTGTGGTCCATCATACCGAAATGCTTGAGGCCGAACTCTTGGGCGTTGCGGCTGAGGGTATCAACCTGGGTCTTGCTCACTGGGTCTTCGATAGGCTTGTCCTGGTCGTGGGTAGGGGTATTGTGGTCGGGCATGCAATAGATACGTTCAGGCCTGAGCGGCTTGAGTCCTCGGCTGCGCAGCCCCTCAAAGGCTTGCGGGCTTGTCACTTCGTGGCAATACAGCCTATCGATATATAATTGTGTGGGGCCATCGGGTACTTTTTGCACCACATGGGCATCCCATATCTTATCTAATAGTGTCATATAATGGTCTTTGGTTTTTGGCTTTTAGTTTTTGGACAAAGATACAAAGTACAAAAGTGCAAAGGGGAGGCCCTATGTCCTTACGGTTTTATGTCCTTATGTCTCTTATGTCCTTGTGGTTTTATGTCCTTGTGGCTTTGTGGTCACAAAGGGCGCAAGCCCTTATGGTTTTGTGGTCTCAGCAAAGGCGCAAGCCCTTGCCTTATTTCTTAAACTTATTTATGCAATCGATATAGGCCTCAACGCTGGCGCTCACGATGTCGGTGTTGGCGCCAAATCCATAGTAAACACGGCCGTCATGTTCAACTTGCATGTGCACCTTGCCCACGTCGTCCGAGCCTTTCGATATGGCCTGGATAGTAAATTCCTTGAGGGTCATCTGGCGCTTGATGATATTCTTGAGGGCCTTGATGGCGGCATCGACCGGACCGTTGCCGCTGGCGCTTGCCTCAAATTTCTCACCAGCTATGTCGAGCCCCATGCAAGCCACGCTGCGCACGCCCATACCGGTAGTCACCTGCAGATAGTCGAGCTTGATGGCATGCGATGCCGAGCGGTCGGCGCCAGCGAGCATCAAAATATCGTCATCGGTGATTTCCTTTTTGCGGTCGGCAAGTTTCAGGAAGGCCTCATACAGCTTGTCGAGCTTCTCACCATCGATCTCCATTCCGAGCACGCTCAGGCGATGCTTCAGCGCGGCGCGCCCTGAGCGAGCAGTCAGCACAATCGAGTTGTCGTCGATGCCGACATCCTTGGGCGAGATGATTTCGTAAGTTTGCACATTCTTCAGCACGCCATCCTGATGTATGCCACTCGAGTGGGCAAATGCATTGCGGCCCACAATAGCTTTGTTGGGCTGCACGGGCATATTCATCAAGCTCGAAACCATGCGGCTCGTCGGGTAGATCTTGGTGGTGTTGATGTTGGTGTCGATATTGATATCGTGATGGCATTTCAGGATCATGGCCACCTCTTCGAGTGATGTGTTGCCAGCTCGTTCGCCTATGCCGTTGATTGTCACCTCCACTTGGCGAGCGCCATTGAGCACACCGGCCATGGTATTGGCTGTGGCCATGCCCAGGTCGTTGTGACAGTGGGTCGAGAGGATAGCCTTATCAGCCGACAGGCCATCGACATGCTCCATCAGATATTTGATCTTCTCGCCGTATTCGGCGGGGAGGCAGTAGCCCGTAGTGTCGGGGATATTGACCACTGTTGCGCCAGCCTTGACCACGGCATCGACCACGCGGGCCAGATACTCATTGTCGGTGCGGCCAGCATCTTCGGCGTAAAATTCTACGTCGTTGACAAATCGACGTGCAAATTTCACGGCAGCAACGGCGCGCTCGATGATTTCCTCGCGGTTGCTGTTGAATTTGTATTTTATATGGGGGTCGCTGGTGCCGATGCCGGTATGTATGCGCTTGCGTTTGGCATATTCCAGTGCCTCGGCTGCCACGCGTATGTCTTTCTCCACGGCGCGAGTCAGGGCGCAGATCGTGGGCCATGTCACTGCCTTGGATATCTCTACTACTGAATTGAAGTCGCCGGGACTTGACACGGGAAAACCGGCCTCGATCACATCGACGCCGAGCAGCTCAAGGGCTTTGGCCACCTGGATTTTCTCTACAGTGTTGAGTTGGCATCCCGGCACCTGTTCGCCATCGCGGAGCGTGGTGTCGAAAATAAAAAGCCTATCGCTCATATACCTTAAAAATTATAACCATTTACACAAATTTTCCGCAAAATTAGTAATATTCCCTCAATTCACCAAATAAATCATAACTTTCCTCAAATTCTTTAGACCAATTAAGCATGGTCTCGCTTTAAAATCAAATTTTGTTGTTTCAGGAAGGCTATCCCATGGGGAAATTCTGAATGCGGAAATCAGTGGGGGTGAGGCCTGTCTGCTGCTTGAAAAATTTGGCTAAAGCGGCCTGAGTGGGGAAATCCAAGGTCTCTGCTATGCGCTGGATAGGCATAGTGGTATTTGAGAGGAGGTTGGAAATTTTGCCCGTAAGGGCAAAGGCTATCCACTTGCTGGCCGAATTATGGGTATATGAGTTGAGAATGCGATTCAGGTACTGTCGGCTGATGCACAGCTCTGAGGCATAGAAATCCACATTGTGGATTGCAGAGCTATGCTTGGCAAGCAACCCTACAAATTAGGCGTGTTTCCAAATTTTAACCCGTGATTCCACGGCCCATCCCGCCCCTGCCCCAAGGAGCGGGATGTTTTTTTGATATGTTAGCCTTCGGCTTTTGACGATGCGTCAACATTAGAGTTGTGGATTTCAAATAAATGTCGTAATTTTGTGGTCTAAAAGGAATCAATAATGGATTGACCAAATCAAAAAGAAGCACTATGTCGACTTTGGAAGGGAAAAAAGTTAAGTACCCCGTGGGAGAACACAGTTTCAGAGAACTGCGTCAAGAAGGATATGCCTATGTTGACAAGACCCAGCTTGTCCATCAATTGCTAAATCAAGGCAAATTCATCTTCCTGTCTCGACCCCGCAGATTCGGTAAGAGCTTACTCCTTTCTACGGTAGAAGCCTTTTATCGGGGAGAGAAAGAGCTTTTTGAAGGCACATGGCTTGGAACGCACGAGAAAGAATGGGATCAATACCCAGTGCTCCATTTCGACATGACAGAAACAAGCGGCGAAAGCGCCGAGGAAATGAAAGCTTTTCTATTGGAATGTTTTGAAATCCAAGAAAGGAGATTTGGCGTCTCCATCAACTCGCATATCACTGACGTGGGTCGGAGATTCAAAAATCTCATTTGGAATATCAATGAAAAAACGGGAAAGCAAGTTCTCTAACGAAGACTCTATCCCCCTCCTATTCCAGACTGGATACCTAACCATAAAAGATGTAAATCCTATTGCCAATCTGTACCGTCTCGGCATTCCAAATGGGGAAGTGCGGAGCGCTCTTGTCGATCAACTCATGCCCGCTTACACTGGCATCAAGCAAAATGAATTCCCATTGCGTTTGGCTCGTCTACAAGAAAAAGTAAGGAATGGGGATGTGGCGGGTTGGATAGAAGAAGTAAAATCCTTGATTTCAGGTATTCCTTACCATCTATTTGGCTCTCAGAAAAGCCATCTCGCAGAAGAAGAGGCGCGAAAACACGCAAGCGAGGTCTCTGTGGCTCATTTTGAGCGCACTTACCATATCATCACGCATATGATATTTCAAATGCTCGATATCAATGCGCACAGTGAGATTGCAGTGGCTGGAGGCCGAGTCGATATGGTGATTGGAACATTCAAATACCTCTATGTCGTGGAATTCAAACTTGATGGCACCACAGCCGAGGCCCTATCCCAAATCGATGATAAAGGCTATTTGCTCCCATGGCACACCGACCACCGCCATCTCTTCAAAATCGGCATTGTATTCAGCTCCGAAGACTGTAACATCTCCGCCTTTGATTATTATCCCAAACCATAACTTCCCCTCTTGCCTCTCCAAGAACTCAGGCCCAGCACCGTGCTGCGCCATGGGGCGTACCGCATCGAGCGGACCCTCAGACGCGGCGGCTTCGGCATAACATACCTCGTCACAGACCTCTCATTGGACAGGCCAGTGGCCATCAAGGAATTCTTCCCCAAGGATTATCGTGCGCCAAGACTTCTAAAAAACGTCTTAGCGTTGTCCTTGACAGAGATATGCCCGTTTCCTTCTCGAAAGCCAACTTGGCAGCTTTCAGGCTTTCCCGATTTTCCGAGACAGTTCAGATCGCGCGTAGCTTTTTGGCTGGGACTCCTCCCCAGATTTCACGGGACGGAACATCTTTGGTTACCACTGCGCCAGCGGCAATGATGGCGCCATCTCCGATGGTGACGCCAGCCAGAATAGTGGCGTGAGCGCCAACCCATACATTTACACCTAAGCGGATTGGAGCATGAGTTAGGTTTTGGCGCTTCTCGGGGTCAAAATCATGGTTGAGAGTGGCCATTACCACCGAGTGGCCTATTAGGCAACCATCGCCGATATAGACTCCCCCTTGGTCTTGAAATTGGCAACAAGAGTTGATAAACACATTCTTGCCAAGATGGGTATTGCGCCCGAAGTCGGTGTAGAAAGGCGGAAACATCCTGAAGGTCTCGTCTACCTCATAGCCCACGATTTCGCTCATCAGCTGGCGCACCTCCTCAGGGGTATGATATTCAGTATTTAGGCGCATTTGCACACGGCGCGACCTGTCGCTCTGCTCGCGCATAAACTCAATCATCTCCGCTCCCTCCAGAGGAAGCCCTTCTTTTATCATCTCTTGAAATCTCTCTGTCGTCATATCTCTTGCTTTTATATTTCACTTGCAAAGATACTACAGATTTCCTTAATTCCTCTTTCCTTGAGGCTCAAACCCATTTTCCATCTAGCTCAAAATAGACATTATCTCTCTATCGATGAAAAAAATCCAAACATTGCTGTAGTGGAAAGAAATAAAAATGTTATCTTTGTACCAGCCTAAAAAAGTAGACACTAAAAAAGCACCCTAATCAAAAAAAATTCCTCAATATTATTGTGGAATTGTAAAATATTGACTATTTTTGCAGTGTCATATGTTTATCGGCAGAGGCCAAGGTTGCATATGGCTGACATATGATAAAGGCATTTACTGCCATTTCTATCACGACCCTTAACATATAATCAATAATGCCTACCTACCCCTCTCTAAAACCATGCGTAGATAGACCGAATCTATTCGGGAATCAAAGGAATAGTTTTCATGCCTTCACGCAAGAAAACAGCATCCAAGAGTTGACATTGGATGAATTGTCTCGTACTAATCATGAAAAGGATCCTCGCACAGGGAGCCCCTCTCTAAATGGTGTTCATCATGATGACTTCATAACACACGTTATGAGAATCACTGAGAGGGAGGGTTATGTGTCTGAAATTACTGAATTATTCGCGGCTCAGAATAGCGTATTACGACTCCCTGGCGTTACGGTTATTCGCGAAATAGAAGAAGAAAAAGGCCCTCTTGCTATTGAAGCACACATTCTACGCCGTATTTTCGCCTCTATCAAGCTCGGCTCGCCAAGGCTACCCAATGATGAGAAACAATCTTATCCTTGCATAGCCATCGCTTACCATCAAAAAGGGATACAGGTGGGATTAGGGATGAAAGTTATGCTGTGCCATAATCAAATGCTACTAAACGCTGACTCCTATATAGCGACCTTTGACGATGGCATATCCACAAAGGTTGAAGACTACCGTGCCCTCTATGAAGCCATAAGAGTTTGGATTAGAAATTTAAGCGACGCATTTACAGAAGAACAAAAAATTATAGATCGTCTTAAAGGAACCCTTATAGAAATAAATACCCTACGTTATATCTTTGGGGTATTGGTTGAGGAGAAGACCAGATTTGAATCTTCAAATTTGGTCCTTACAAAACTGGCACCTGTAATGAATTTTGGTCAAATTAAGGATTTCTCAGAGGAGGCACTAAAACGTTTGTATACCTCACCCCATCTTAAAGTGTCCCTTTGGGATCTCTATGATATCGCCACAAACGCCCTTAAACCATGGCTTACAACAGATTTCCCCTCAATATTATCTCAAAATCGAGGATTTGCCAACCTCCTTCTCCATCTCGATAAAATACTAAGAGGTGAGATGAATTTGAACATTCCAGTAGATAAAACTTCTCCGATAGATGTTCTTCATAGTCTTTCTCAAAGACTCAAAGAACAGATAAATCAAGACATCAACAGAATTTTTCACGAAACCATAGACCAAAGATTGGATATTAGATAAAAAATCGTAACTTTGCATTGAAAAAATTGAATTGAATTGGAAACAGAATCTACATATCAATTTATCGATCTTTTCAGCGGCTGTGGTGGTATGTCGTTGGGATTTGAGATGTGTGGTTTCTCGCCAGCATTAGCAATTGATAATTGGCAAGATGCCTTAACAACATATACGTACAATAGGAAAGGAGCCAAAACTCTTTGTGCCGATTTGTCGACAATTGACCCATACCAAATAAAAGCTCAACTGGGTACAAAAAAAATAGATATCATAATTGGTGGTCCTCCATGTCAAGGTTTTTCTGTAGCTGGAAAGAGAATAATTGATGATAAGAGAAATACTCTCTATCGGTCTTTCGTAAAATTTGTTGAAGCTTTTTCTCCCAAAGCCTTTGTGATGGAGAACGTACCGCAGATTCTGACAATGGGAAATGGAATCATTCTTAATTCCATAATTCATGATTTTGAAAATATAGGATATAGGATTTCTTACAAAATCTTAACCGCTTCTGATTATGGCGTTCCACAAAACCGTCGACGCGCTTTCTTTGTAGGAACTCCAGATATTAATTTTAAATTTCCAGAAAAAACCAAAGAAGACCCCATTACCTCAAAAGATGCTCTTTCCGATTTACCACTGGAAAGTTTGCCTAATGGGAGTAGTTATACCTCCTCACCTAATTCTCCCTATCAAGAATTGATAAGGAGAGGGAGTAAAGGAGTGTATAATCATGAAGTCACGGTGCATACTGAGAATACACGAAGGATTATTTCAATGGTTCCTGATGGAGGAAACTATAAAGATTTGCCAATCGAGTTACAAAATATCAGGAAGGTTCATATCGCATGGACACGATTAAATAGCAAAAAACCAAGCTTTACGATTGATTGTGGCCATAACCATCATTTCCATTATGAATACCCTCGGGTACCGACTGTCAGAGAAAGCGCTAGATTGCAATCTTTCCCCGATAAAATCTTTGTATACGTTTTCAGTTTCCTAATGGTACCCAGAAAATCAATACTGTACGACAAAGAATTGAAGATGGAATAAAAATCAAGCCCCTTTGCTACATCGTCGCACTATTAGACTACGCTCGAAAACAACCAAACAATCTGCTTCTCACTAAACAAGAGATAGGTTACTATGTACTAAACTCTCTTCATGTACTTCAAGGCAAAGTTTCATGTCAAGAGGTCTATGACAAAATAATGGAAGACCGAGTCGAAGGAATTTCTATTCCCCGTCTGAGTGGATCTCATGATTGGCAACACATCAAGGAACAACTCAATCTTCTGGATTTAGCTGATATTACCAGAACTGATTCTGAATATATATGGTTAAATCCAGAAAGAGAGAAAGCTATAAACATTTTCGTAAACGAACTGATGGAGCCATATTTTGAGGTGAATAGATTTAACTTCACATCAAAATCTGGAATAGATTCATTTTACTCTGAATGGGGAAGATATTATGGGTCTTTAGATATGGAGCTCTTGAAGGCTTCTTCCTCTCCTAAAGTAATTCTCAACTCAGGAGGCATGAAAGCCCATGGAGCCATAGTGCAAAAAACGGACTATATCCAC